>CAWAQR010000009.1:0-111878 GCA_963784315.1 uncultured Actinomycetota bacterium | reverse complement strand
CCGACAACGGCAGGCTCACCGTCGGCCCAGCGGGGTAGCAACAGCGAGACAGTTCCGGGCAATTAGTGACGGTTCCCGGCGCGCCGGGCGGCCCCCGTCAGCACCCGGTCCGCCAAGTGCAAGGGTACTGCGAATACATCACCGACTTCACCCGCTCGCTCCACCAGGCAAGAGACCCGTTGGCCGGCGCGGCCTATCTTCACAACGCTGGGTCGGATCTCCAGCACGCTCTCGGCGGCTACCCGCAGACCAATACCGGTCGACTCTTCACCGGAGCGGACAGAGGCGCCTTCGTCGATTTCCTCCGAAGCCGTCTCGACCCAGCGGCCAGCGGCGCACCCTATGCGGATCAACTGCTGCACTCGGCGATCGCTCCGTCTAGTGGTCCGCGCCTGATGTAACTTTACGTTGGGCTTTGGTGAGGATCTCGTCGGCGGTGCGGGTCCAGACGAATGGTTGGCTGCGTTTGTTCCAGCCGTTGATGAACGCTCTGATCTTGGTGTTGAGGTCTCGGACGGAGGTGAACGTTCCTCGTCGGATGGCTTGCCGCTCAATGATGCCGAACCACACCTCGACGAGGTTGAGCCAGGATCCCGAGGTGGGGGTGAAGTGGACCTTGATCCGCTCGTTCGCCGCCAGCCAGTCCTTGACCTCGGGGGTCTTGTGCGCGGCGTAGTTGTCCATCACCAGGTGCAGCTCCCGCTCCGGGTAGGCCCGGGCCACTTGCTTGAGGAACGCCAGGAATTCCTGCCGGCGGTGCCGTGGTTTTGTCGCCGCGGTGACCTTCCCGGTCGCGATGTCCAGGGCGGCGAACAGGGTGGAGGTGCCGTGGCGGACGTAGTCGTGGGTGCGTTTCTCTGTCGACCCGGTGCGCATCGGCAGCATCTTCTGCGTCCGGTCCAACGCCTGGATCTGTGACTTCTCGTCCACACACAGCACTATCGCGTTCTCCGGCGGCCCCAGGTACAGCCCGACGACGTCGGTGACCTTGGCGACCAGCTCCGGATCGGTGGAGAACTTGAATGTCTCCGGATCGCCAGGGCTGCACCCGGTAATGCCGCCATGTCCGCAACACCGTGTTCTGCCCGACCTTGAGGTGGTCGGCCAACAACCGCGACGACCAGTGCGTCACCCCCAACCGCTTCGGCGGGGCCAGCAACGTCGCCGACAGGATCCGATCACGATCCACCGTCGCCGGTCGACCAGCTCTGGACTCGTCCTGAAGACCACGCAGACCCGACTCGACATACCGGGACCGCCACAGATCCACCGTCGGTCGCGACACCCCGACCAACTCGGCGATCTCCACATTCGGCGTGCCATCAGCGGCGAGCAACACGATCCGGGCCCGCATCGCCAGCCCAGCCCGGATCGACGTCGACCGCACCATCCCGGTCAGAACGTCACGATCACCCTCACGAAGACCCAACGGCTGCGCTCCCACACCATGATTCTCCCGCACCACACGTAAAGTTACTTAAGGCGCGCCGCACTAGGCAACTGCTCAAGGTGGCGGCCGACGAGCTTGCTGGCCGCGAACAGTTCGTTCTCCTCGATGAACAGGTAGTGGCCGTAGAAACCGTCCTTCACTATATTCAAGCTGCTCAGCAGAACGATCAGAAAACAGTGGTGATCATCACCGGCGGCCCCGGCAGCGGGAAGAGCGTCATCGCGCTCTCGCTGATGGGGAAGCTGGCTGAGCGCGGTTACACGACAGTGCATGCGACTGGATCCCGTTCATTCACGTTGACCCTGCGCAAGGTTGCCGGACGCAATAAAACTCGGGCGGCATCACTGTTCAAGTACTTCAACCAGTTCGGCGACGCGAGGCGGAACGGGTTAGACGTGCTGATCCTGGACGAAGCGCACCGCTTGCGCGCCACGTCCGAAACCCGCTACACCAAAGCGGCCATGCGAACCGGAACTCCGCAGGTTGACGAGCTCATCGCGGCTGCCCGCGTCCCGGTGTTTCTCCTCGACCAGCATCAGGTCGTCCGTCCAGGTGAAATGGGAACGGTGGAAGACATCGTCCGGCATGCCACCGCGGCCGGGTTGCCCACAGCGCACATCCCTCTCGACGCCCAATTCCGATGCGGGGGAAGTGAGAAGTTCATCCAGTGGGTGGAACGACTACTGGGTCTACGCGAGGGTGGGCCGGTTCGCTGGGAGCCGGATCCCCCGTTCCAGCTTGACGTCGTCGATTCCCCTGACGAACTCGAAGGCAGGCTTCGTGCGCATCAGGACCAGGGATACGGCGCGCGAATGGCGGCCGGCTACTGCTGGCCATGGAGCGAGCCGCGCGCCGACGGAACGCTGGTCACAGACGTCCAGATCGACACCTGGGCACGACCCTGGAATCTGCGGGGCGACCGGGGACTACCGGGCGCACCAGCCTCGGCGTTCTGGGCCACTGACGCAGGCGGTTTCGATCAGGTGGGATGCGTCTACACAGCGCAGGGATTCGAGTACGACTGGAACGGAGTTGTCATCGGCCCCGACCTCGTGTGGAGAACGGACCGTTGGCAGAGCCGACGCGAATTCAACAAGGACCCCGACTTCAAGTCGCGAACGGCGGTCAGCGATGAGCAATTCGACCGTCTCGTCCGACACGTCTACAAGGTCCTTTTAACCCGCGGCATGGCCGGAACACTCCTCTATTCGACAGATCCGGAGACGCGGGACTTCCTTCGGTCCCTCATTTGACCTTTCTCGAATTTGCGCAAAACCGCCGGCCGGACCGGGTCCATTCACCGCTCCTCCAGGCTTTCGCGCGTCTGCAGCACCCGCGCTGCGACCTGGTCGACCAGAAGGCCGGGCAGGTTGATCCGATCGCCTGCACTGCGGGATCCGACGCCGCGTCCAGGAACGCGTCGAGCAATGATTCCATCAGCGCCGCAGCCCGATCGCGGCCAAATTCGGACGGTAGCCCCAGTTCTGCCGCCACTCGCTCCCACATCTTGATTGAAGGTCCCGTCACCAGGTAAGTACCGCCGAACTTCATCGCCATCCTCATCTTCTGGGTCGGCAGGTCGTAAGGCAGAGCGGAGGCCACGTCGTAGAACGGGGCGAAGCGGACCTCGCGACCCGACAGCAGCAACGAATAGCTCTTCGAATGTGCATCTGTGCCATAGATCAGCCAGTTCAGAACCAGCCCGTCGAAGAACCGCCTCACAGGGTCATCTGCGCACACACCCGTTGTCACCCTTCGGGGCGATATCACCCGGGCGAGGCGCCTCCATCGTTCTGATATCTGCGTTCCGGCGGCCGGTTGGGGCTCTACGCAGTTCGCGGGGCAGGTGGGTAGGGCGCGCTGGGCGCGTGTCTTGATGTGATGGAGGCTCGTGGCCCTCGGACACTGGTTGTTCTCTACGCAGCCAGACCAAAGGAACCACGAGCCATGGACAACGGTAGTTCAGTGCTGCTCGCGATCGACGGGCTGCTCGTCGATCGGGTGTGGATCGACGAGACGGACAACCGCCGGACGGTGCTGGTCAGGACGGACCCGGTGTTGGCGGGGTGGTGTCCGTCGTGCCGGGAGCAGTCGACGTCGTTGAAGGGCTGGTCCACGACGTCACCGCGGGACCTGCCGTGTGGTCCGGACGCGCCGAAGTTGTTGTGGCGTAAGCAGAAATGGCGGTGCCGCACCTCATGGTGTGAGCGGGTCACGTTCACCGACAGCGTCCCGGAGGTACCGCCCCGGAAGCGGATCACCTGCCGGCTCCGGCAGCGGGCGGGCCGCTCGGTGGGTGATCATTCCCGGGCGGTGTCGTCGGTGGCCGCGGAGTACGGGTTGTCCTGGGCCACCACCCACGACGCGTTCATCGCCCACGCCGACGCCGCGGCACCGGCGTCGTCGTTGCCGGCGGTGACCGTGCTGGGCCTGGACGAGACCCGCCGCGGGAAGGGTCACTACGAGACCGACCCGGACACCGGGGCCAGGAAGTGGGTGGACCGGTTCGACACCGGCCTCGTCGACATCTCCGGCCCTGGTGGGTTGTTCGCGCAGGTCAACGGCCGCACCTCGCAGGTCGTGATCGACTGGCTCGAGCAGCAGGACCCGGTGTGGCGGGCCGCGATCACCCACGTGGAGCTTGTCAAGTTTCCTGTGTAAGAGCCGGCCACTTTCTTTTTGATCTTGCTAGTTGATCTTGCTGGTGATGCGGTCGCCGTAGGCAAGTGTGAGCGCCCCGAGAGCGGCTTTCCACCCGGTCGTGACGTGTCCCTCGACGAGCCGGCCCTCGGCTTTACGACCCTTCCTGACACCCTTCTCCGCGAGCCGGTCCCGGGCCCGTTTGTCCTCGATGTCGCGGATCGCGAGCCAGAGCAGCTTGATCACCGCGTCGTCGTTCGGGAAATGACCCCGGTTCTTGATGATCTTCCGCAACTGGTAGTTCAACGACTCGATCGCGTTCGTGGTGTAAATGATCTTGCGGACCGGCCACGGGAACGCCAGGAACGGGATGAACCGTTCCCACGCGTCCTGCCAGGCCCGCACACACGCCGGGTACTTGCGGCCCAGGTCGGACTCGGCGAGCTCCAGCAGCGCAGTCTCGGCGGCGTCCACGGTCGGCGCGGTGTAGATCTTCTTCAACTCCGCGACGACGGCGCGCCGGTCGGTGTCGGACACAAACCGCATCGACGACCGGATCAGATGGACTGTGCAGGTCTGCACGGTGGTGTTCGGCCAGGTCGCCTCGATCGCCTCGGGGAACCCGGTCAGCCCGTCGCAGCACACGATCAGGACGTCCTTCACACCCCGGTTCGCCAGCTCCGCGCAGACACCGGCCCAGAACTTCGCGCCCTCGTTGGTCTGCACCCAGATCCCCAGGACGTGTTTGATCCCGTCCAGGTCCACCCCGACCGCGATATGCGCCGCCTTGTTCCGAACCTGGTGCCCGTCACGGACTTTCACCACCAGAGCGTCCAGGTACATGATCGGATACAGCTCCTCCAACGGGCGGGTCTGCCACTTCTTCACCTCCTCCAACACCGCATCGGTGATCTTGGAGATCGTGTCGTGGGACAACTCCGTCCCGACCGTGCGGGCCAGGTGGGCCTGGATGTCGCGGACCGTCATCCCACCCGCGTACAGACTGATGATCTGTTCCTCGAGGCCGCCGAGGCGACGCTGACCCTTCGGGATCAGCAGCGGGGTGAAGCTCCCGTCCCGGTCCCGGGGCACGCTCAACGGGACCGGCCCGACCTCGGTCAGCATCGTCTTCGGCGTGTAACCGTTCCGGGAATTCCCGCCGTTCCGGCCGGCCGGGTCACCCTCCTCGTACCCCAGATGCGAGGTCAGTTCCGCGGCCAGGCCGCGTTCCAGGACCGCCTTGATCATCTCCGGCAGGAACCCGCCATCGCCGGTCAGCTGGGCGCCGCCCTGCTGCGACCGGTCGATCAACTCGTCCAACCAGCTGTCGTCAGCCAGCAGCTCCCGCAGCTGCCGACCCGTCACCCGACCCGGACCGCCCGGACCCGGACTGACTCGAGCCGAACCCACCGAGCCGTCATCATCCAGGTCACCACCCACACCACCGGCAGCTTCGCCCACCGACGACTCCTTCACCCGTGCAGCCATGCCATCCACTCCGTTCTCCGGGGGGGCTTCCCACCCCAGGATCAGGACCGAGGACTTACACAGACCATCTGACACGCCCCCCACGTGTCGATGGACACCTCGCGCGACCTACGCCCGGGCCGCGCGGCTGGCGCTGCCCCACGCGGTCGATCATCGTCGACCGGTTCCACCTGGTGGCGCTTGGCGAACCGGGCGGTCACCGAGTACCGGCGGGAACTGGCCTGGGCACGCCGCGGCCGCCGGGGCCGCAAGATCGACCCGGAATGGGCGCAACGGAACCGGCTGCTCCGCGCCGGCGAGACCTCACCGACGAAGAAGCCAGCCAAGCTGCACGACCGCGATGCGGGCCGCCGACCCATCCGGTGGACTCGAGAAATGCTGGCAGGGCAAGGAAATGCTCCGCAGCTGCTCGCCCTGGCCGGTACCGACCCGGACCGCAACACGGATCTGGACACCAGCTCACCGACTTCTACATGCACTGCGCCGACTCCGAGATCGCACCAGCTCCGCGCGCGCTCGCGTGGACCGTGAACGCCTGGCAGACCTCGATCATCGAGGGCCTGCACACCGGGATCAGCAACGGCCGCACCGAGGGCTACAACCGCATCGTCAAACACGTCGGCCGGATCGGCTTCGGCTTCCGGAACACCGACAACCACAAACGCCGGATACGATTCGCCTGCACCCGGGCATCACGCCGAAGTGCACAACCAGCCGCTGCCCCGTGAACTGCGTAGACCCCCGATTGGTCGCCTGGCACAGATCCTCCTGGTGAGTCCGACGCAACCGGTCATTCGGCTGCGCACCCGGTCATAGCGCTCGCTCACGACAACACTCTGATCCCCGAACCTCTCAATCGTGGAGTTGGCGGCCAGCAACCCAACATTCTGCGCGGCTCGCAGGCACAGATTCTCATTCAGATCGTGGTGATCGAAACCGGAGATGGCGGGCTTGAGAATATGGCTGGTGGCGGCGGCTCCGGACGGCACACCCCAGCGCCCCCCACACGCCACAACGCTGTCTTGGCCTGAGCGCCGGCCAAGCTGAACCGGCCGGTGAATCCCGCACCGAGCCACGTGGTCTTGTCTCGCCAAAGGTCGCGGAGAAGGGTCGAAACACAGGACTCGTCCAGCCACTCGACGCGCCCCGGCCGAGCGAGCGCTGCCTCGGAGCGATCCTTGGCGACAAGGCGCAGCGGCCCGGTACAGTCTCACCGATCGGGGTCCCAATAACGCGAACGGCGAGTTGGCCACCTGGAAGGTCCTCGCCACGCGGCTGAGCACGCGATCGTTGTCAGGCAGCAGCCCGGCCATCCACGGAGCGACCCACGTGGTCGGCGTGACCGGCACGATCGGCTGGCATCGACACCGAGAGCGGCGTCGGCGGTGGCAGCCGCCGGGTGATCCTCGTCGTAGGCGAATTGCAGACTGCCCTGGCTGCGGGTGACGACGCCGGCAAGCGACTGGCCCATGAACACCACCAACGCGGTGCCCGTGACGGCGCAGGTCGATTCGCCCGGCTGGGGCGAGCCAGCACGGCGTCGAAGACGGCCGCGTCCGAGTCTGCATCCTCAGGGGCGGCTTCCGACGCGCTGAGCGTGAGGCCGAGGGCCGCAAGGATTCTCGACACCAGCGGAAGCTCCACAGCGAACGTCGCGCCGCGTTCGAAGTCTGACAGCCACTGACGGGAAACGCCGGCCGAGGACGCCAACTGCTGCTGGGTCAGCTTGAGGTCCTCGCGGCGGCCGCGGACCAACGACTCCGCTACGGTGTGTTATCGCTGCGCTGTCACCGTACGGTGTCGTGGAGCTGACGTCCCGAACGGTGATGCACCGCGTACAGCCGTCTCACTCGATCCAGGAGCACCCGGCAGCCGTCAGGCGTCGATGTCCAGACCGAGCGCGGCGCGAAGCCGCCCGACGTTCATTCCGCCCAGCCCTTCGACCGGGCTGTCGAACGAATTCAGCAGCCGGATGAGCTCGCCACGGCGGGTGGGATCATCAGCGGCCTGCCTGGGCGTCACCCCGCCCAGCGCCGGGATGGTGTCGTCGAGCCAGCGCTCCTCGTACTGCCGGAAGTACTCGTCGACCGCCGCCCTGAGGTCCGGGTCCGAAGCGTCGAGATTGAGTGACGGCGCAGCGATCTCGGCTACTGAGTGACCCCCAGTGACCCGTTCCTGATCGGCCACCGTCAGTCCCGGGGTGGCAGCGGCGAGCAGGCCGAGCAACTCGTCGAACCGGCGTTCGCTGGTGGCTTCGACAGCAAACTCACTGCCCTGGTCCCTGATCATGCCCAGTATCCGCTCGCCGATGTCGGCGGCGACGCTCCACGTCCAGACCGTTCCGGCCGCCGGCCCGAACGCGGAGTCCAGGTACTCCCGGAACGCTGCCTCCTCCGGATCGGGAACGGACACGGCGGCCGAGCAGAGGACCAACGGATCGCCCTCCGCGGTGCGCATCTCCGGCGGCGCGAACCTCGCCGACAACACCCCCACCGTGCGGAACGCGTCCTCCTCGTCCGTGTTCTGCAGGTCCAGCATCGCCAGCGTCGCCGCCATCAGGTAGTCCGGCACCGGGTTGATGCCCCCGAAAATCCCGGGGTCGGCGTCCCCTGCCCCCAGCAACCGCAGGCAAAGCCGGTGGCCGACCCTGACGTCCTGCGAGCCGAGCCGCTCCACGACGACGTGGACGTCCCCGGTCCGCAGATCACGCACGCTGAACCCCTGGCCGCGCTGCACCGCGGTCACCTCGAACAGCGAGCGCTGGCTGGTCAGCCAGGAAGCGGCCAGCAGTTGCTCGTCCGCCGGCAGCAGGCTGCCCCGCGCCTCCAGGAACTCCCCCAGCCCATCGCCCTCGAAGATCGCCACGTCGAGCAGCAGCGGATCGGTGAGTGCGTCGAAGATGGCGGTCGGCTGCGTCCAGTGCTCGGCGCGCAACCGCGCCATGTCGATCAGCAGCGACCGTCCCCACGACTCCTGAACCCAGCGGGACACCTTGTGATACAGCCAGTCTCGCCGCTCCCCGAGGGTGAAGGAGCTGTTGCGGAGGTGGCACGCTTTGTACTTGCGACCCGACCCGCACCAGCAGGGGCTGTTGCGCCCGATATCAGTGCGCTCCGTGGAGAGATACCGCGACACCATGGCCAGCAGCGAGTCGTCTGGTTCGACCCCGGCGCGCTGCAGCAACGAAACTGCCCGCTGGAGCGTCGCCCCGGTCGGACGCGAGGCCCGCGAGATCGATCAGAGCCGGGGCGAAATCCGACCCCAGCCGGATCGACGTCTCCCACTCCGCCTCGGCCGTCGCGATGTCGAGCAGCCGGTCGGCGCAGCTGCCCAACAACCAGTGCACCGCCGGCTGCGCACGACGCGGGGCACGCGGGGCAAGCGCGTCGAGAGTGCTTCGAAGCATCAGGGTTCGGTGCTCGCTGTTCGCGGCGCACTCTCCCAGCACCGCGCGAGCGACGTTCGAATCCGCCAGCGCCGGAAGCAGCGGCATGAGTGCGCTGACCTCGAACTCGGCCGGGAGCTCGTCGGGCCGGCCGGCATCCTCCCACTCGTGCAGCGCACCGTGCGCGAGCGCGGTGTGCCGGGCGAACGCCCTGACCGTCAGGGCCTGCTCGTCATCCAGACCGTAGGCGCCCATCAGGACGTCCATGCCGGCCGCAGCGCCGTCGTCATCCCAGTCCGCCCCGGCCAGCGTCACGAAGTCACCGCGGCGTTCGAGCCCGAGCTCGTCGATCAGTTCGTCGAGCGGAACCGTCGGACGGCTGAACAGATCCGGGTAGCGCAGGACCAGGTGCCTGACCACGTCGTCGAGTTCGATCTGCGGAACGTAGTCGTCGTCGCCGTCGAACAGGGCCGCCACCATCTCGGTCACCTCCGGCGGCAGGTCGACGGTCTGACCGACGTCCTCGAGCTGCAGGCCGGTCGGCGTCACCCTGACACCGATCAGGTCCCCGGGCGTCCGGTCAGCGAGAACGCCTGCGGCCAGCGCGATCCGGATGTCGCCGTGCTCGAAGATCTGCTCGAACGGCCGGCCGTCCAGCTCGTCGAACGGCGGCTGGTCCATCAGTATCCACAGCGGCAGGAGGTCCGGAGTCAGATCGAGGTGGTCGCCGGCAATCTCCGCGGTGGTCAGCCGATGGGTGAGGACTCGGCCCATCAACCCCGAATCGAGGGCAAACAGCAGGGGCGGCGCGGCGAGGTAGTCCGAGGCGCACGATTCCAGCTCGTCGGTCAACCAGATCTCGTCGAACTCTCCCGGGGTGAGCTGATGGCCCCGGTCCGCCAGCTGGCTGAGCAACGACTCCTCGGTCATCGGTCCGGCCTCGCGCAGGACGGCAATGATGGACTCGACGATCGACTCACGCATCCGGCGAATTCTAGTGGGGCGTCCGGTGCACTCGAGGCGACCGGATCTCGCGGATGCGACCTGAGCTTTGGTCGCCGTCGCGAGAGTTGGTCGCCCTTCATTGCGCCCGCCCGCGGGTCTGACTGCGCAGCGCAGGACCGAGGGCAGTGTCATCGCGCTTCATCCAGTGTGCATCAGTACTGACGACACTCACCAACACCTCCAGGCCGGTCCTCGTCACCTGGCGCTGCCGACGACCACGCGCGGAGCCGCCCGGTCCATCCAGGCCGCAGTTTTCCACGCGGCGAAGGCATCCCTCGTCGGTACCGTCAGCCGAGCCGACGGTGCGGCCGAATACCGCTGTTCAAGATCCGTCGGTGTGGTCCGCCAGGCCGAATAGCCGTCAGTAGTTGGAGGCGGACGCTGATCCCGGAACCGGTGGTGAGGATGACCGACTCGACGTCACGGACGTCCGTCAGCGCTCTACTGCAGGTAATGCTGGTGTATCGCGAGCGGAGCCCACGAACGATCAAACGGGTCACCCGATCCGCCACATTGCGACGATCACCGGTCGAGATCAGATCAATGTCCTCGCTCAATCGTCCGGCGGGAAGGTAGCTGCGGGCCAAGGCAGTGCCACTGAAGAAGACCAACTCGGCCGCAGCAGGTTGCAGCGCTGCCAGGATGAGGGAGATCAGATGGTCTCGACGTACCTGCTCGAAGGCACGCCGAACGACGAAGCGACCGCGGAAGCCTCGTCGGCATCGAGTCCGGACAGTGAGGTCATCGTTGCGCCCACCCTCGGGCACGGACCAACGCGGATCGAAGCCGCTGATCTGCGGCCAGTTCGGTCAGGATGTGATGGTCACAGCGCGGGAGCGGCGCTCTGACGGCGTTTTCGAGCTGGTCGCTTGCGATCACCGGCGACGGTCGCCGCGCGAGGTCGAGAACGGTTTGCTCGATCGTCGTGACAGGCGCGTCGCCGAGGTCCGCGGGCGCCGGCCGGACATCCAGCCGAGCGGTGTCCCGGGCGACGAAGACAATCCGGGCCGAGCGGTCGAGCAGCGGAATGACCTCGTGCTGTCGGGGTGCGGCGAAGACGGCCGTAGCAACAGCGCGAGGAATCGCCCCGTAAATCCGGCGGCCGAGATGCTCATCAGCGGAGCGCTTCTCGCACCGAAGAGAGCTGCAGCGGCCCCGGCAGCGGCCGCCTCCAGCGTGGGCATCCACCCGGTCCCCACATGCTCGGGAGGGACCACCACGTACAGGCCGTGCGCGATCCGGTGGATCACCCCTTGACGCTCCAGCCGGGCAACCTGCGGCCGGGGGTGCGCGTAGACCTGACCCGCATCACAAGTGCGGAAAGTCCGAAGGGGTTTCGCGGCCAGCACCGTCGGAACGCCCGTTTGACTGACGTTCACGTTGACCACCATCGTCGCGGACTACGGGAAAGTACCTCCCAACGGTACGATTCCAGTTGTTGTGGCGGACTCCGACGCCCCTAGCGGGCTGTAGGCAAGCACGATCCGGTTGTTCTGTTCCGCGAACGGCACCAGCTCGGACAGCGGCTTCGACCGGGCCAGCGAGAACCGCACCTGGTTGCTGATCACCGGCTGGCCGAGGGCGGCGTCGGCCGCGCGCCACCGCATCAGCGAGTAGTTCGAGACACCTACGGCGCCGATCCGGCCGTCGTCCAGCAGGCTGCGAATCCCCGGCACGATCACCGAATCCGGCACCAGCGGGTTCGGCTGACGCACCTGGCACAGCGGAATGCGGGACAGACCCAGCCGCACTGCCGACGCCGCTGCCCGTTTGCGGATGACCGGCGGAAACGGCGCGATCGGGAAGAGCTTGCTGGCCACCCCCGCGGCTTCCCGCCGAGCTCCGAGTACCTCGCCCAGGATCTCCTCGCTTCACCCGGAGGCTTAGATCTCGGCGGTGTCGAACAACGTCACGCCCAGCTCGAGCGCCCGGCGCACGATCTCACCGGCCCGTCCCCCGGCGTAGTCGTCCCCGTAGCCCCACTCCCTCGAGCCGGACTGCCACGTGCCCAGTCCGACCTGGCTGACCTGCCCCAGACCTGCGAACTCGATTCGACCTCATCCGTCGCCTGTCGTGCACCCGGCAGCAAATCGGCCGTCGGACCCGGGTCGGTTCACCGGCCCATCTGTGTTGACAACGTCCTTCTATTGACGATCCGCCATAGCTGCTGGGTGGATCGGTTGGGTGTGGCAGGAGATCTGATCAGTCGCGCCCGCGGGATGGCCGGTCTCACCCAGACCGAGCTGGCCGTTCGGAGCGGGATCCCGCAGAGCGTCTTGAGCGTGTACGAGTCAGGTCGACGCCAGCCGAGCATGCCGACGTTGCTGGCCATCATCAACGCCAGCGGCGTCGACCTCGAAATACAACTGAGCCCCGCTCACAGCTCACCCCATCCGATGACCACCCCCCTTGGACGTCTCGTGTCCGACCGCCGATCGGCGATCCAGCGCACGGCGGCGAAAGTCGGCGTGCAGGTGGTAGGCGTTTTCGGAAGTGTGGCCCGCGGTGCGGACGGACCCGACAGCGAGGTCGACCTGTTGGTGGAGCTACCCGCCGACATGGGTCTGTTCGGCGTGATGAATTCCGAGTCGTCCTTGACGACGCTTCCTGGGCCGACCTGTTGACCTGGTGCCGGCGGCTGACCTGAAGCCCGCCGTGCGGGATGCGGTACTGGCCGACCTGGTGAGGCTCTGAGTCCCGGCGGGCGGCGCCGACCGAGCGTTTGGTGCTCAGCGCCTGGTCTCGTACCTGCTCAGGAGCACACCGTCGGGGAACGTGCGGGTCTCCACCAGGTTCAGATTCACCCGGGTGTCCAGGGCCGCGAAGAACCGCGTGCCGCCGCCCACCAGCACCGGATGGGCGATCAGCGCGTACTCGTCGATCAACCCGGCCCGCATGGCCGCCGCGGCGAGGGTGGCGCCGCCGACGTCCATCGGGCCGCCGTCCTCAGTCTTCAGCCGGGCGATCTCGGTGACCGCATCGCCGGCGAACAGGCGGACGTTCCCGTCGACTGCACTGATGGTCGACGAGAACACCACCTTCGGCATGTCCCGCCAGCGGCGGGCGTACTCGATCTGCGCCTGGGTGGCGCCAGGCTCCCGGTCGGCGGTCGGCCAGTGAGCGCTCATGGCCTCCCACAATCGGCGCCCGTACAGCGACAGGCCCGTTGCCCCCACCCTGTCCGACCACCACTGGAACAGCTCATCGCTCGGCACGCTCCAGCCCAGGTCGTCACCGGGCGCGGCGACGTAACCGTCCACGCTCACGTTCATGGCGAAGGTCAGTTTCCGCATGATGTCAGCCTCTCGTGAGACGGTGTTCGGCGTACAGACCACGATGGTGTCCGCGAGGCTCGCGCCCTGACGAACAGTGCCGTCGTTGCCAAGGCCCAGGCCCCGTCGCAGTTCGCATTTCGAGTCACTCTGCGCGACTCTCTCCCCGAGTAGTCCGCATTTTGTCCCAGACCTGGGCTATCGTGACCTAGAAGAACGCATTCTGAGACAGGTTCTGGCATGCAGTCATTCGCCGAGAGCCCGCCGGGCCGCCATCCGCTGACGAGTTCGACCGGCGACCGCTGACCCGGTGCCGCCACCGGCACGTCAAGCGCCCGCGGTGTCCCCGATCAAGGCCGCTGATCGGCGATCACATCGCTGACGATCCCGCTGACGACGAGAGATACGTTTCGAAGTTTCCGAATTCCGATTCCATCCTGGCCTCCTTGTCGCCACATTGCCAGGCTCCAGAGTCACCACCAGGGTGAATTGGGCAGAGCGAGGCGCGAGCTATGTGCTTCCTATTGCTCGGCTTCTCACCGCCTCCGGGCCTCACTCGCTGGCGCCCGCTCGGGGCCTCGGCACCGCCGCTCGACTCTTCGCGCTTCCTGGCCTCGCTCGCTGGCGCTCGCTCGTGTCCTCAGCACTCGACGTCTTCGGCGAATCGGCGCCTACGCGGACTTCTCGCGGGGTTCCCGCTTGGGCTTGCGCGGCACGATGGTCGGATAGATGTTCTCCCGGACTGTCTCGCCGGTCACCACCACCCGCTCGACGTCCTCCCGGCCGGGCACGTCGTACATCGCCGAGAGCAGGACCTCCTCCATGATCGCCCGGAGTCCACGCGCACCGGTACCGCGGTGGATGGCCTGGTCGGCGATCGCCTCCATCGCGTCCGGGGTGAACTCCAGCTGCACGCCGTCCATCTCGAACAGCCGCTTGTACTGCTTGCACAGCGCGTCGCGGGGCTCGGTCAGGATCGAGATCAGCGATTCCTTGTCCAGCGCGGTCACGGTGGCCACGACAGGCAGCCGACCGATGAACTCCGGGATCAGCCCGAACTTGATCAGATCCTCCGGCATCACCTCGGAGAAGATGTCCGACGAGTCGATGTCCAGCTTGGAGCGCACCTCGGCGCCGAAGCCGAGCCCGCGCTTGCCGACCCGGTCGCCGACGATCTTCTCCAGACCGGCGAACGCGCCGGCCACGATGAACAACACGTTGGAGGTGTCGATCTGGATGAACTCCTGGTGCGGGTGCTTGCGCCCACCCTGCGGCGGCACCGACGCCTGCGTGCCTTCGAGGATCTTCAACAGCGCCTGCTGGACCCCCTCGCCGGACACGTCACGGGTGATCGACGGGTTCTCCGACTTGCGGGCGATCTTGTCGACCTCGTCGATGTAGATGATGCCGGTCTCGGCGCGCTTGACGTCGTAGTCGGCCGCCTGGATCAGCTTCAGCAGAATGTTCTCGACGTCCTCACCGACGTAGCCGGCTTCGGTCAGCGCGGTCGCGTCGGCGATGGCGAACGGGACGTTGAGCATCTTGGCCAGCGTCTGGGCGAGGTAGGTCTTGCCGCAGCCCGTGGGGCCGAGCATCAGGATGTTGGACTTGGCCAGCTCCACCGGCTCCGGGCCGCGGTCAGGACCTGCCTGGATGCGCTTGTAATGGTTGTAGACCGCTACCGCCAGCGCCCGCTTGGCCTGACCCTGACCGATGACGTACTGATCGAGGAAGTCGTTGATCGCGGTCGGCTTGGGCAGCTCGTCGAGCTTGACGTCGGTGGTCTCCGTCAGCTCTTCCTCGATGATCTCGTTGCAGAGATCGATGCATTCGTCGCAGATGTACACCCCGGGACCGGCGATCAATTTCCGGACCTGCTTCTGGCTCTTCCCGCAGAAGGAGCACTTCAGCAGGTCGCCGCCGTCACCGATGCGCGCCATGTGCTCTCACATTCACTAGTGGACCCAACCGCAGTTCTCGCCGCGTCGACATGATCGCGGACCCCCGGCGTTCGACGTTACCGTTCCACGGCCCCGATAACCGGGACCGCCAGTGCCGTGTGGCGTGGTGCACGATGCAGTAACCCGCCACTGCGGCCCGCCGGGAGATCCGCGCTCGGGCCTGCCGGTCCGGGTGCGTAGCGATGACCGCCCCTCACTGTAGCGAGCCGGGACGGAATTACGCAGCGTTTTCTTGCCGAACGGGCCGGTCAGCAGGACGTCCACGCCCGCCCGGGGGCCGGTCGAAACCGGCGACCCCCGAACAGGGCGGGCAGGTCAGGCGTCGATCTTGCGGTACGCCAGCACCTGGTCGATCAGGCCGTACTCCACGGCCTCGGCCGCAGTCAGAATCTTGTCCCGCTCGATGTCGGTGCGGACCTGGTCGGTGGACTTGGACGAGTGCCGCGAGAGCAGCTGCTCCAGAGTCGTCCGCATCCGCTGGATCTCATTGGCCTGGATCTCCAGGTCCGACACCTGGCCGTACACACCCTCGGTGGCCGGCTGGTGGATCAGGATCCGGGAGTTGGGCAGCGCCAGTCGACGACCGGGGCTACCGGCCGCGAGCAGCACCGCCGCCGCCGAGGCGGCCTGGCCGAGGCAGACCGTCTGGATGGTCGGCCGGATGAACTGCATCGTGTCGTAGATCGCGGTCATCGAGGTGAACGAGCCACCCGGCGAGTTGATGTACATGGTGATCTCGCGGTCCGGGTCCAGCGACTCCAGCACCAGCAGCTGCGCCATCACATCGTTGGCCGAGGCGTCGTCGATCTGGACGCCGAGGAAGATGATGCGCTCCTCGAACAGCTTGTTGTACGGGTTGGATTCCTTGACCCCGTAGCTGGTGCGCTCGATGAACGACGGCAGGATGTAGCGGGCCTGCGGGGCCGACAGCCCGCTGGCGACGCCGGTGGGGATGTAGGAGTTCGGGTTCATGATGTTCTCGCTCACTGGACCGGGCTCTGCGACGCGCGAGCGATGACCTTGTCGATGAAGCCGTACTCCAACGCCTCCTGGGCGGTGAACCAGCGGTCACGATCGGAATCCAGGGTGATCTTCTCGACGGTCTGACCGGTGTGGGAGGCGATGATCTCGGCCATCTCCTTCTTGGTCCGGTTCAGCATGTCCGCCTGGATCTTGATGTCGGACTGGGTGCCACCGACACCGGCGCTGGGCTGGTGCATCAGGATCCGAGCGTGCGGCAGGGCCGCCCGCTTGCCGGACGCACCCGCGGAGAGCAGGAACTGACCCATCGAGGCGGCAAGGCCCATCGCGATGGTGGCGACGTCGGGCTCGATGAACATCATCGTGTCGAAGATCGCCATGCCCGCGGTGACGGAGCCACCCGGGGAGTTGATGTAGAGCGTGATGTCCTTCTCGGAGTCCTCGGCGGCGAGCAACAGCAGCTGAGCGGTGATCTCGTTGGCGTTGGTGTCGCGCACCTCCGAGCCCAACAGGATGATGCGCTCACGGAGCAGACGCTCCGACACGGAGTCCGACAGCGACAGGCCGGGGGTACCGCGCATCACCGCGGGGAGGATCTCCGGGGCGGCCGCCTCGATCGCGGCCAGGGGGTGGCGGTTGCTCACTGACTTCTCCCTGCTTTCCAGGCTGACTTGATGGCATCGGCGGCACTGTGGTCCCACAGTGCCGGATTGCGTCGAAGGCTCGAGGTGCGTCCCGCCGACAGTAATCACGGCGACCCCCGGTTCGTGGCCGGTCGGGCCGGTGTTCGCTGTCGGCGTGACCACACCGCCATCGGTCAGGAAGAAGCGGACTCGTTCTCGTCGGTCGCGTCGGGGGTGGCGGGGCCGTCCTCGGAGACTGCATCGATGACCTGGATCGACCCGGTCTCGTCGGAGTCGTCCAGCTCGGGGGCGACGGCATCCACGTCGGCGGCGTCGACCGGCACGAAGCCGAACAGGGCCGCCACATCGAGGACGTTGCCACTCTCGTCGGTCACCGTGGCGCGGGAGACGGCGTCGGCGAGGGCCTTGGCGCGGCGGACCTCGGCGAAGACAGCGCCGAGCTGGTTCTGCTCCTGGATCCGCTTGAAGTACTCGTCCGGGGCCACCCCGAAACGCTGCGCGTTGAAGATGATCCGCTCGGTGAACTCCTCCTGGCTGACCCCGACCCCGGACTCCTCGGCCATCGCGTCCAGCAGGAGCTGGGTCCGGACCGACTGGGCGGCCGCGGTGTGCAGCTCGGCGTCCAACTCGTCCTTGGTCTTGCCCTCCTCCTCGAGCCAGGCGGCCAGAGCGGCCTCGTCGTGACCCAGTGCGTGGATCACGTCGTGCTCGCGGGAATCGAACTCGGCCTTCTCGACCGCTTCCGGGACCGGGATCTCGGTGGCTTCCAACAGCGCCGCGAGGACCTTGTCCCGGGCCTGGGCACCCTGCGTCTGGTTCTTGGTGCGCCGCACCCGGTCGGCGAGATCGGCCCGCATCTCCTCGACGGTGTCGAACTGCGAAGCCTCGGACGCGAACTCGTCGTCGACCGTGGGCAGCTCGCGCTCCTTGACCGAGTTGACGGTCACCGTGACATCGGCGTCGTTGCCGGCGTGCTCACCGGCGACGAGCTTGGTGGTGAAGGTGGCGCTCTCGCCGGCCGACAGGCCCGTGACGGCCTCGTCGATGCCGTCCACGAGGTCGCCGGAGCCGATGCGGTAGCTCAGATCGTCGGCGGTGGCGTCGTCGAGCGCTTCGCCGTTGACCGAGGCCCGCAGGTCGACACTGATCAGGTCACCGTCGGCGGCAGCCCGCTCGACCGGCGTGACGGTGGCGAACCGGTCTCGCAGCGCGTCGATCTCGGTGTCCACGTCCTCGTCGGAGACGACGACGTCATCGACGACGACCGTGACGGCTCCCGCGTCGGGGACGGTGATCTCCGGACGCACGTCGACCTCGGCGGTGAAGGCCAGGGTCTGGCCGTCCTCGATCTCGGTGACCTCGATCTCGGGCTGGCCCAGCGGGGTCAGCGAGTTCTCGGTGACCGCCTGGCCGTACATCTGCGGAATGGCCTCGTTGACCACCTCGGACAGAATGGTGCCGCGGCCCACGCGGGCGTCGATGATCTTGGCAGGAACCTTGCCCGGCCGGAAGCCCGGCACCCGGACCTGGCTCGACAGCGTCTTGTACGCCTTGTCGAAGTGGGGCTTGAGTTCGTCGAAGGGAACCTCGACGTTGAGCTTCACCCGGGTCGGGTTCACATGTTCGACGGTGCTCTTCACGGATCTTGCTCCTCGACTGCGCATGGCGTGTGGTGTTCGGATCGTTGTTCGTTTCGGTCGTGGACCGATTCTTCGCCGGGATCTGACGACCTCGTGTCCCGCGATTTCCCCGTGCGAGTCTAGGCGAGGACGCCGGCGGTCCCTGACCGCACGACAGCTCACTGTCGCCGCACCCGGACGACGCCGGGCCGGGGGTCAGGAGACGATCTGCAGCTCGGTGGCGACGTTGGCCTGCACCCGTGCCAGTTCGTCGGCCACCGCCGCGGCAACGGCGCGTCGGTCGTCCGGGCTGTCCGGGGCGTTGATGTGGGCCCAGAGTGCAGTCTCGAAAACCCGGAACACCTCGACCAGCGCCGGATCGGCCGCTGACACCGCGTCCGCGGTATCGCTCATGAGAGATCCTCCCGGTCACGCATCGCGACGTTACCGACGGTGCGCCGACGTCGTCTGTGGTTCCTGCTGTCGGGGTGACAGGATTTGAACCTGCGACCCTCCGCTCCCAAAGCGGATGCGCTACCAAGCTGCGCTACACCCCGCCGCACGCTCGGCAGCCGGGCCGACGCGTACCGACCCACCCTAGCCGTCCCGGTCTGTCGCATCGGTACTCGTCCGCCGGAAGGGCCGCGGCGGCAGTCGGGTCGGGTATGGTGGTGACCGAGTTCAGGGCCGTTATCGCCTTCGCAACTCACCGTCGCGGGCGTAGCTCAATGGTAGAGCCTCAGTCTTCCAAACTGATGACGCGAGTTCGATTCCCGTCGCCCGCTCCACCCCTCTCCGTTGCCGCTCCGGTTGCTTTCGAGCGTCGTCCCGCGCGCCCTACCTGCCGAGAAGATTTCGCACCTTGCTCCCAGTGCACCCTCGCTACTAATGAGGCCACATCACTACCGGACCGATGTCGGTATTCGACGTAGTGACCGAATTGTGACGCAACCCACACCCCGCCTCGACGTCTTCTAGACAACCCGAAGGAGGGGCCATGTCCACCATTTCGCGCACCATGCGCGCCGCAGTCCTGGGAGCGGCACTCGTCGCCGTTCCCGCCGTCACCGTCACCACGCCCGCCGCAGCCGGCGCCGCCGTGACCTGCCCTGTTGTCTACTGGGGCTCGCTGAGTAAGACTTCAGCGCTCAATCCGGTCGTCAGCACGGTCCACAACCTCCGGACCGGCCGACACTCCTGCTTCGACCGGCTCGTCGTCGACATCGGCGGTCGAGGGCAACTGGGGTACACGGTGCGATACGTGACCGTGTTCAGCCAGACGGCAGCGGCCACTCTGTCGCCCTGGTCGGCGACGCCGACCTGCAGATCACCGTCAACGCCCCCGCCCGCACCCCGGACAACGTGCCGACCTACAAACCCGCCAGCCGGGAGAATGCAGTAGACGTGACCGGGTACCGCACCTTCCGGCAGGTCTACTGGGACGGCAGCTTCGAGGGCTACTCCACGATCGGCCTGGGCGTCCGCGCCAAGCTCCCCTACCGGGTGTTCCTGCTCGACGGCCCCGGCGACCAGCGTCGGCTCGTGGTGGACGTCGCGCACCGGTGGGGCAGCTTCTGAGCCCTCGCGGCGCGCTGTCCGCGACCTCAGTCCACCGGCGCCCCCACCACCAGGTGTCCGGCCGCGATCATCGCCCGCTGGTGTCGGCTGGGCCGAGGTGTTGCCGGCCACCACGTCCGGCTGCCCAGGTCCACCGCGAGGGCCGGTACCAGCAGGGTGCGGACCACCAGCGTGTCCAGCAGCACGCCGAACGCGACGATGAACGCGATCTGGGCGAGGAACAGGATCGGGATGACAGCGAGCGCGGCAAATGTCGCCGCCAGCACGACGCCCGCGCTGGTGATCACCCCGCCCGTGACCCGCAGGGCAGCCAACACCCCCTGCCGCGGACCGTGCACCGCCACCTCCTCGCGCGCCCGGGTCATCAGGAAGATCGAGTAGTCGATGCCCAGCGCGACCAGGAACACGAAGGAGAACAGCGGGACCGACGGGTCCGCACCGGGGAAGTCCAGGACGTGGTTGAACACCACCGCGGCCACCCCCAGTGCGGCGCCGAACGAGAGCACGGTCGCCGCCATCAACAGCAACGGCGCCACCAGGGAACGCAGCAGCAGGATCAGCACGATCAGCACCGCCAGCAGGATTGCGGGGATGATCACCGTCAGGTCGCGTTGCGCAGTTTCCACGGTGTCCAGCTGGATCGCGGTGTTCCCGCCGACCAGGATCCGGTCCCCACCGGGCAGGGCGTGCAGCGCGGTGCGGATGTCGCGGACAGTCTGTTCTGCCGGCTCGGAATCCGCGGCTGCCGTCGGCGTCACCTGGATCTGGATCAGCCCCCCGACGACCAGCGCCGCGCCCGGCGGACCGCCGGGCGAGGACAGCACCACCGGGTCCGCGGCGAGGCCGGGCACGGAGCCCAGCGTGCTCACCACCTGCTCCTGATCCTGCTCCGGGGCGATGATGACCACTGGATTCCCGGCGCCCCCCGGGAAGTGGGCGACCAGTTCGTCGGTGCCGGCAACGGAGTCCACGTCGGTCAGGAAGACGTCCGCCTGGGCGGTACCGGACGCCTGCAGGGTGGGCACCGCCAGGCAGGCCACGCCGAGCACGAGCCCGGTGACGACCCAGATCGGCCGCGGGTGCCGGTCGACCAGGGCGGCGACCCGACCCCAGATCCCCGCCTTCGCGGGTGTTGCGGTCTTCTCGGTTGTCCCGGTCTCCTCGGCGGCCGCATGGCGGCGCACCGGTCGGCGCCGGCCGGACAGCATCGGCGCGGGCCGCGGATTCTCGAGCACGCCGGCCTCGTGCCGACCCCTGGACGCTGCATGCGGGATGCGGGGCCAGAAGAGCCACCGGCCGGCCGTCAACAGCGCGGGCAGCAGGGTGAGCGCAGCGATCATCGCGGCCGCGATGCCGATGGCGCCGACCGGCCCGAGTGATTTGTTCGAGTTCAGGTCGCTGAGCAGCAGGCACAACAGACCGACGATGACAGTGCCCGCGCTCGCCGCGATCGGCGCCAGGCAGGCCCGCCACGCCCGCGCGATCGCGGTGAACGTGGACGGCGTCCGTTGCAGTTCCTCGCGGTAGCGCGCCACCAACAGCAGGCCGTAATCGGTGGCGGCGCCGACGACCAGGATCGACAGGATGCCCTGGCTCTGGCCGTTCAGATCCAGGACCTTGTTGAAGGCCAGCAGGTACACGACACCGCCGGCGAGCGCGAGCGCGCTGACCGAGGTGAACAACACCACGAACGGCAACGCGACCGCCCGGTAGACCGTGAACAGGATCAGCAGCACCGCGCCCAGCGCGACCAGCAGCAGCAACCCGTCGATCCCACCGAAGGCGACCCCGAGATCACTGATCAGGCCGGCCGGGCCGGTCACGTGGGCGCGCGCACCGTCGGCGGCGTCGACCGCCGCCGCCCGGATCGCGTCCACGACCGCCGTCAGCGGCGGTTCCCCCGCCGCATCGGGTCGGCTCACCAGGTCGGCGTCCAACGGCACCACGACGAGCGCGGCCTCCCCGTCGGCACTGGGCACCAGCGCCACCTGCGGCGCCGGCAGGTAGTCCGCGACCGTCGCTCCCGGACCGCCCTCGGCACCCGCGGTGGGTCCGACCGGCACTGCGGAGAGGCCCACCGCGAACTCCCGCCAACCAGCGAGCTGCTCGGCTGACGCGGGACCATCGGTCGCGAACACCACGAAAGCCGGTAGTGAGCTTCGGTCACTGAAGGCGGCCGCCGCCTCGGCGGCCGCCACCGACTCGGCCCCGGCCGGCAGGAAGGTGGCCTGGTCGTTGGACTGCACCGTCGACAGCGATCCGATGGCCGGCCCGCCGACGCCGGCGATGGCGAGCCAGACGGCAATGACAGCGACCACCCCCAGTGCTCGAAGGCCGGCCGGCCGCCGACCACCGGACGGCCGGCTCGTGCTGCTGGGTCGGTCCGGGAGGTGAGCGGGATCGGACTCGGACGTCATCGGGTTCTCCGGCTTCGGCTTCGGGTATCGCAGTCTGCGCGGTCGGCATCAACGCGGGTGCGACGGCATTGCTCAGCGTACTGAGTAATCTGCACACCGAGTGGAACAGCTACCCGATGTTCGGCATCCTGATCGCCGGAACGCCTTTCCCGGACCCCGCTCCAGATCCCTCGCTTCCACACCCCCTCCGACCCCGCATCCGACCACGCTTCCAGACCCCGCTTCCAGACCACCCGTGCCGCTATCGGAGAACCACCTCATGACCACGCCCGACGAGCGCGCCCGATGGGCCACCGGACGACTGCTGTCCACCGCGGCCAGGCTCGTCGAGCAGAGCTGGAACAACCGACTCCGGGACCACCGCGTCACCCACGCCGGGGTGATGGTGTTGGCGTTGCTCGCACAGGGCCCCGCCACGCAGCGTGCACTCGCCGGGTCCCAACACCTCACCGAGCAGACCGCCGGCCGCACGATCGCCCATCTGGAGTCCACCGGGCACGTGCGCCGGGCCTCGGACCCGGCGGACCGGCGGCGGCGGGTCGTCGAGATCACCGGGTCCGGACGGCAGCTGCTGGCCGAGATCTACACGCTGAGCGAGAGTTTCACCGATGAGCTGATCGCGCGAGAAGGCGGCGACGTCGAGGCCTTCCGCGGTGTCCTGCAGACGTTGATCGCCCGCTACGAAGCGCCCGCCCCGGAGTCACCGGTCGGCTGATCCGGCGCGGACCGGCCCGTACACTCCCGCCGCGTGACCCACTCCCCCGGCCCGGCCGTGCTCGCCGGCATCATCACCGGCATCGTCGGTTTCACCTCGGCGTTCGCGGTGGTACTCACCGGACTGCACGCGGTCGGGGCCTCCGACGCACAGGCGGCGTCCGGTCTGTTGGTGGTCTGCCTGACAATGGGCACCGGATGCATCCTGCTGTCCTGGCGGTACCGGATGCCGATCACGCTGTCCTGGTCGACGCCGGGGGCAGCACTGTTGGCCGGCGCCACCCTGCCGACCGGCGGATACTCCACCGCCGTCGGGGCGTTCCTGCTCGCCGGCATCCTGTACGTGCTCACCGCGGTGATCCGTCCGTTGGGCCGCTGGGTGTCCCGGATCCCGCCGGCCGTCGCCGGCGCGATGCTGGCCGGCGTGCTGCTCACGCTGTGTGTGCAGCCCTTCCGCGCGCTCGTCGCGGAACCGGCGGCGGTGGCTCCGGTACTGCTCGCCTGGCTGATCATGCTCCGGCTCAACCGCCGCTGGGCTGTCCCGGTCGCGTTCGCCGTAGCGGTGCTGGTCATCTCACTCGACGGTTCCCTCGCCGGGCTGGGGAGCGTTCGGCTCGCCCCGGCCCTGGTCTGGACCACCCCGACGTGGGATCCCACGGCGATGGTCGCGATCGGCGTTCCGCTGTACCTGGTCACGATGACCGGGCAGAACATCCCCGGCGCGGCGGTGCTGCGGTCGTTCGGGTACCAGGTGCCGTTGGGCCCGGCGCTGGTGTACAGCGGTACCGCCACGGCAGCAACGGCGGTCCTGGGCGGCTTCAGCATCAACCTGGCGGCGATCTCGGCGGCGCTCGCCGCCGGCCCGCACGCGCACCCCGATCCGCAGCGGCGCTGGATCGCCGGGATCGCCGCGGGTGCCACCTACCTCGTGTTGGGGCCGCTCAGCGCGGTGATCGCCGCGGTCGCTGTCGCCGCTCCCCCGGGGATCATCGCCGCGATCGCCGGGGTGGCGCTGATCGGCGCGTTCGCCCAGTCCGCGGGGGCCGCCCTGGCCGACGACAGCACGCGGGAGGCCGGCGCCCTGACCTTTGTCGTCGCCGCGTCCGGTGTCACCGTGGCCGGCGTCAGCGCCGCCTTCTGGGCGCTCTTCGCCGGCGGTCTGTATTTGCTGGTCGTTCGCGTCGGTACTGTGTCTCGTTGATCGCCGCGGTCCGCACCGCGCGGATCAGTCGGTGTGCATTCGGCGCAGAGAGGCTTGATCACCCATGACCATCCGTAAGGTGGCGCTGCTCACCGCGGGCGGGTTCGCACCCTGTCTGTCCTCCGCTGTCGGGGGCCTCATCGAGCGCTACACCGAACTCGCCCCGGACATCGAGATCATCGCCTACGAGAACGGCTACCAGGGTCTGCTGACCGGCCGGTACCGGACGATCACCCCCGAGGTGCGCGCGAAGGCGCACCTGTTGCACTCCTACGGTGGCTCCCCGGTCGGCAACTCCCGGGTCAAGCTCACCAACGCCGCCGACCTGGTCAAACGCGGGCTGACCTCGGAGGGTGAAGACCCCCTGATGGTGGCCGCGATCCGGTTGACCATCGACGGCGTGGACGTGCTGCACACCATCGGCGGTGACGACACCAGCCTGACCGCAGCCGATCTCGCGCGGTATCTCAAGGAGAACGACTACGACCTGACCGTCGTCGGGCTGCCGAAGACGATCGACAACGACGTCGTCCCGATCCGCCAGTCGCTGGGGGCCTGGACCGCCGCGGAGCAGGGTTCCCGGTTCGCTCAGAACGTCGTCGCCGAACACAACGCCAACGTCAAGACGCTGCTCGTGCACGAGGTGATGGGGCGGCACTGCGGCTGGTTGACCGCGGCCACCGCCAAGCACTACCGGGACTGGCTCGACGACCGGGACTGGCTGCCCGAGATCGGCCTGGACCGGGCCGCCTGGGACATCCATGCCGTGTACCTGCCGGAGGCCGAGTTCGACGTCGAAACCGAAGTCGAGCGGCTGCGTGAGGTGATGGACCGGGTCGGCAACGTGACGATCTTCGTGTCCGAGGGCGCCGGGGTGGACACCATCGTCGCCGAGATGCAGCGGTCCGGCCAGGACGTGCCGCGGGATCCCTTCGGGCATGTGAAGCTCGACATGGTCAACCCCGGGGCGTGGCTGGCCAAGCAGTTCGCCGCCAAGTTGGGAGCGGAGAAGGTGATGGTGCAGAAGTCCGGCTACTACTCCCGTTCCGCCCCGGCGAACTCCGCGGACCTGCTGCTGATCAAGTCGATGACCGATTACGCAGTGGAATGCGCACTGCGTGGTGAGTCCGGCGTGATCGGCCACGACGAGGACCACGGCGGGCAACTGCGGGCAGTGGAGTTCGACCGCCTCCGCGGCGGGAAGCAGTTCGATCTTCAGACCGACTGGTTCACCGCGATGCTGGACTCCATCGGGCAGCCGCGGGCCCTGCCCGCTGTGCACTGACAGCGATGACCGACACTGCGGGAGCCGCGCCACGACGGCGTCGGGGAGCCCGGCGGGAGCAGGGTCCACCGACGGTGGCGCCCGCCGGCGTCGGCGGTCCGACCGCAGACGGCACGGGCCGCGACGCCAACGACCGAGCCGAGCCGGGCGCACCCGGGCAGGGGTCCGACCGCGGCGGGCCGAACAGGCTCGGGTCCGACAGCGCTGGTTCGCTGACTGCGGGTTCGATGAGTGCGGGGTCGATGAGTGCGGGATCGATGAGTGCGGGGTCCGACGGTGCCGAGACCAGTGAGGAGCGCTCCCGACGTCTCCGCAAGCGCCCGCGGCGGCGGGCGGGCGGTGCCTCGCCGATGCCGGTGGTCGGCGTCACTGACGGGCCGTCGGCGCCACCCACCCCGCCGACCCCGGCACCCCACGGCGGACCGCGGGATCGGCGTATCGACAACACCGAACGCGCACTCCGCGGGCTGGTCACCACCCGGGGCACCCAGGTCAGCTGGTCGGCGGCGACCAGAGCCCGCGAGGTGGCGGCGCCCAGCGCCGCGGACCTGGCACGGGCGGCCGAGGAAGTGGTGATCGTGCGGCGGAACTACACGCCGCCGGAACCGTTGCGCACCTCGCGCACCGGGGACAACCCTCGGCAGCGACGCAGACCCGGCTGAGCGAGCGACGGTCGACCCGCCGGACCGTCAGGGAACCACCAGTACCGGGCACTTCTGCGCGGCGACGATCGCCCGGGACACCGAGCCGGACAGCACCCGATGGACGAGTTCGGCGAACCCGGAATGCCGCTTGCCCACTACGATCAGGGCGGCGTCGCGGTCCTGGGCGATCCGGATCAGCTCGGTGGCCGCTTCCCCGTAGCTGGAGATCAGCTGCCAGCGGACGCCGTCCAGGTCGCCGCTCGCAGTGATCTGGCCGACGAGTTCCTCGTCGAGCTCCTGCTCCACCTCGGCGGAGAGCTGCAGGTCCTCCCCGACCGGAAGGTACCCCTCGGCGAGCGGCATCAGACGGCGTCGGACGTGCACCAGGGTGACCTCGCGATCCAGACACGCCGCGAGGAAGGCGGCCGCACGCAGCGGTCGGCCACACCCCTCGGCGTTGTCGATCCCGACCACGACCGGACCGGAGCGCAGGTCTGTCGGCAGCCGTACGCCGAACGAGTTCGTCATCCTTCGAGTATCCCGTCCGCAGGCCCCCGCGGCACGGTCAGTCGAAACGCGGCGCCTCGGTCCGCTCCCGCTTGATCTCGAAGAAGTACGGCAACGACGCCAGCGTGACGGTGGCGTCCCACAACCGGCCGGCCTCCTCGCCGCGCGGGATCCGGGTGATGACCGGGCCGAAGAACGCCACCCCGTTGACGTGGATGGTCGGGGTGCCGACGCCCGTACCGACCTTGTCCATGCCGGCATGGTGCGAGGCGCGGAGTGCGGCATCGAAGTCAGTGCTGTCGGCGGCCCCGGCCAGCGCGGCGTCCAGGCCGAGTTCTGCCAGCGACTCGGCGACCACCCGGGTGAGGTCGGTCATCTGCTGATTGTGGATCCGGGTTCCCATCGCGGTGTACAGCGGCGCGAGAACCTCGTCACCACTCTGCGCCGCGGCGGCGATGGCGACCCGGACCGGGCCCCACGCCTGCGTGAGCAACTCCCGGTAGCTGTCCGAGATATCCGCACCCTCGTTCAGCACCGCCAGGCTCATCACGTGGAAGTGGGTCTCGATCTCCCGGACCTTCTCGACCTCGAGGATCCAGCGGGAGGTGATCCAGCAGAACGGGCACAGCGGGTCGAACCAGAAATCGGCGCGGTCCCGGTCGGTGCGGGGGGCGACATCGGCGGGTACATCGACGTCGACCTCGCCATCGGTACGGGCCTGGGTCGAAGCGGTGGCGCTGGTCACGAGAACTCCCTGCGGTCGGTGCTGGCGGAGAACGGCGTCTGTGGTGGTGGCGAACGGCGCCGGGCGCCCTCTGCAGCGCACCGAACCGTCGGAGGTAGAGCTCTCGGTACGGTTAGATTTATTCCCCGGCATCGCAGATCCGAACGAAGTGATGCAGACCCGAAGGATCCTCACGCCGTGTCCCAACCTCCCAATCTCACCCGCGAGCAGGCGCGCGAACGTGCGTCCATCGTCGCCACACACAGCTATCGGATCACCCTGGACCTGACCGACGGCGCCGGCCTTCCCGGCACCGGCACCTTCCAGACCTCGGCCACCATCCGATTCGACGCCGAGCCGGGCGCCTCCACATTCATCGACTTCGTCGGCGACCGGCTCGAGTCGGCCACGCTCAACGGCGTCCCGCTCGAGGTTTCCGGCTGGAGCACCGAGACCGGTTTGTCGCTACCTGCGCTGGAAGCGAGGAACGAACTGGTGATCGACGCCGTCGGCCGATACACCAACACCGGTGAGGGGCTGCACCGGTTCGTCGATCCGGTCGACGACGCGGTCTACCTGTACAGCCAGTTCGAGACCGCCGACGCCAAGCGGATGTACCCCTGTTTCGATCAGCCCGATCTGAAGGCGACGTTCACGATGACCGTGACGGCGCCCAAGACCTGGCAGGTCGTGACGAACGGGGCCGTCGCATCGGTGACGCCGGCGGGCCCGGCCAATACCCACACGTTCCTCACCACCGCCCCGATGAGTCCCTACGTGACGGCGCTGATCGCCGGGCCGTACTCGGTGGTCCGGCGCACCCACGACGGCATCGACCTGGGTCTGTACTGCCGTTCCTCGCTGGCTCAGTTCCTGGACGCCGACGAACTCTTCGAGCAGACCACGCAGGGATTCGACTTCTTCCACGCCGCGTTCGAGGTCCGCTACCCGTTCGGTAAGTACGACCAGATCTTCGTCCCGGAGTTCAACGCCGGCGCGATGGAGAACGCCGGTGCGGTGACCTTCCGGGAGGAGTTCATCTTCCGCTCCAGGGTCACCCGCTACCTGCACGAGCGACGGTGCGAGACGATCCTGCACGAGATGGCCCACATGTGGTTCGGCGATCTGGTGACCATGCGGTGGTGGGACGACCTGTGGCTCAACGAGTCGTTCGCGACCTGGGCCTCGGTCGTGGCGCAGGTCAACGCGACCGAGTTCACCTCGTCCTGGACGACCTTCGCCAACATCGAGAAGTCCTGGGCCTACGTCCAGGACCAACTGCCCTCCACGCACCCGATCGCATCGGACATGGTCGACCTGCAGGCCGTCGAGGTGAACTTCGACGGGATCACCTACGCCAAGGGCGCGTCGGTGCTCAAGCAGCTCGCCGCCTACGTCGGGTACGACGCGTTCCTGGCCGGACTCCGCGCCTACTTCCGCGCCCACGCCTTCGGTAACGCCGAACTGGAGGACCTGTTGGGGGCCTTGGAGCAGGCCTCTGGCCGGGATCTGTCGAGTTGGAGCGACCAGTGGTTGCTGACCACCGGGCTGAACGGGTTGTCCGCGGACTTCAGCACCGACGACGAGGGGCGGTTCACCTCGTTCACCCTGGTGCAGACCGGCGCAGCGCCCGGTGCCGGCGAACTGCGCACGCACCGACTCGCGGTCGGACTCTATGACAGCGCGTCGACCGGGAGCGGCCCGCTGGTGCGGGTCCAGCGGGTCGAGTTCGACGTCACCGGCGCCAGGACGGAGGTGCCGGAGCTGATCGGCGCGCGCCGCCCGGCCCTGGTGCTGGTCAACGACGACGACCTCACCTACGGCAAGGTCCGGCTCGACCCACGCTCCCTGGCCACCGCCGTCGAGCGCATCGGCGACTTCGAGGAGTCGCTGCCGCGGACGTTGATCTGGTCCGCCACCTGGGAGATGACCCGGGACGCCCAGACCCGGGCGCGTGACTTCATCGCCCTTGCGCTGCGCGGACTGCCGGTGGAGGACGAGATCGGCGTCGTCCAGCGGGTGCTGTCGCAGTTGTCGCTGGCAGTGGGGTCCTATGCGGATCCGGGCTGGGCCGACGCCGAGGGGTGGCCGCTGGTGGCGGCCGGCCTGCACCGGTTGGTGACCGATGCCGAGCCGGGCAGCGACCTGCAACTGGCCGGCGTGAACGCGCTGTCCGCGGCCCGGCTGGGACCGGAGCAACTGACCGCGATCGAGGGCTGGCTCAGCGGTGACACCCCGCTGAACGGACTGACCGTGGACACCGACCTGTCCTGGACAATGCTGGGCGCCCTGGTGGCGCACGGGCGGCGGCACGAGGACGACATCGCCGCCGCGGCCGCGGCGGACGCGACCGCGTCCGGCGACCGGCGGGCCGCCCAGGTGCGGGCTCTGATCCCAACCCCGGAGTCCAAGCAGGCGGTGTTCGACCGGCTGATCCACGACGACACGATGGCCAATGCCTTCCAGGACGCGGCGATCAGCGGTTTCGTCCACCCCGCTCAGCGGGAGCTGTTGCAGCCGTTCACTGCTCAGTACTTCGAGGCGGTCGGCGAGGTGTGGAAGAGGCGGTCCAGCGAGGTCGGGCAGAAGGTCGCCGTCGGGCTGTTCCCCCGGTGGTCGATCACCCAGCAGACCATCGACGAAGCGCTGGCCTGGGAAGCCCAGGATCATCCCGCCGCGCTGCGGCGGTTGGTCAGCGAGGGCCGCGCCGGTCTGCAGCGGGCCCTGGCGGCCCAGCAGGCGGACCGGGGCTGACGTTCGGCCGTACCAGGGTTCGATCCATTCGGTCGGACCCTGGTGCGGCGGACTACCAGTTCGAACGTTCGGGCAGCGTGCCCGCCTGATCGGCCAGGATTTTGATGCCGTTCACCAATGCACCGGCGACGTCACCCACCCCGCAGGCGGCGGTCACCGCCATCACGGCGAGCCGAGCGCCCCGGTCACTGATCCGGCGTGCCGCCTCGCCCCCGGTCACCACCTCGACGACCCGCTGCCCGGGCGAGATGGCCAGCAGCACGGAGACCGGTGCCATCGCGTCCAACGATGCCAGCAGACTCTCGGCTGCCGCGCGGGTGTCGCTTCCCAGATCACCGACGAAGGCCGTGAACCGGAGCCCGGTGGCCCGTTCCGCCTCGATCAGCACGTCGTCGAGGAGTTCGAGTTCGTTGCGGGTCAGCGGTGAGTCGACGTCACCCAGCGGACCCGAGTGCGCGAAATCCCGCCCGTGTCGCTGCTGTCGGGCCTCCAGCGCCGCCGTATAGGCCGCGAGTTCACCATGTGCCACGTGCGCCTCCCAGCGGTGCGTCGGTCAGATGCTGCGGCACGTCCACTGACGTGTCGCCGGTGTAGAACCGGGACGAGTAGTCCCAGGATTCACCCGGCTTGTAGGCATGACGGGCCTTGGCCCGTCCCGGCAGAACGGTCATCACGAACACCCCCAGCACAACGGCCAGCGGAATGCCCAGGAAGACGAGGACGCCCTCGAAGAAGTTCACCCCGGCAACTTAACGCAACCCACCGGGTCACCACATGCTGGGACATGGTGTCGTGACGGCCGAAGCTGTCCCGCCGACCGGTCCGGCGCGCGCAGGGTCCGCTCGCCCGAGCGGACCGACGGCGGTTCCCCCGCGCAGCACGTGCAGTCCGTAGCGCTCGGTGCCTTCACCGGTTATCCGGATCCGCGCGCAGCACTGGGCTCACGGCCGTACGGCGACGACCTCCCCGCCGCGGGCCCGGGCCGGCGGGTCTCGACGACTCGGGTCAGGCAAGGCGGGGCCTGCCGAGGCGGGTCTCGATGGCGGGGTGTGCCGCGTTGGTACCTCTGGGTAATCAGCACGGGGCCCGGCAATGTGCACGACATTTCCGGTCCCAGCGCAGAAACAATGCCGGGCGATCAATTCCACTCACATTGACGCAGGCCGGTGCGGCACCTCGGACGGCCTATCCGGGCGACGCGAAGGCTCGGTCGGGCGAGGACTTGGATCCCTCCTTGGTGCGGCATTACGAGCGGCAGGACTGAGACGGACGCACGGGTCATGCGAATTCTGCAAATCATTCGAGTGAACTTTGCTACCTCGTTGTACCGCTAACCGGTGTAAATCACCCGAATGCCCTTATGTGACCTGCTTCGCTTAGGTGGCCGACTTTCGCATTTCGTGACGACCAGTGATCGAGGAAACTTCTGCCTCGAATTCGGGTACTGAGCAGCGCTTACAATTCCATAGGCAGCCACCGAGCAGTTGCAGTCAGTGACCAAAACCGATAGCCGACGATCCTCCCGCACCGGGGTCTGCGGCACCGGACCAGCCACTGACCGCGACCCGGGAGCACCGCACCGCCGCATTTCACCGACCCGCACCTCGTCACGACCCGAACCCAGGAGCTCCCCATGTCGCACACCATCGTCGCCGCCTCGTCCGCCGTCCGCGTCGGTCGGGCGGTGCGTGTTGGTCGCGCAGTCCGCGTCGGTCGCGCCGTGCGCGTGGGACGCGCCGTGCGTGTCGGTCGCGCCGTCCGCGTCGGCTGACCTGACCGCGCCCTCAGTCCCGCATCACCCATCTCGCCCTCTGCCGCAAGACCGAACCACAGGAGCCCTCATGTCGCACACCACCACCACCAAGAGCCCGTCCGCCGTCCGGGTCGGTCGCGCCGTGCGGGTCGGTCGCGCCGTGCGGGTCGGTCGCGCCGTGCGGGTCGGCCGCGCCGTGCGCGTGGGTCGTGCCGTGCGCGTGGGCTGATCGACCGGCGCTGCCCAGAGCTGTACCCGTCACTCCGTTTCCGCACTCGCTTCCCCCTAAGGACTCCTCATGTCGCACTCCCCCACCACCGCCGTCGCCTCCGCTGTTCGGGTGGGTCGCGCCGTGCGTGTCGGTCGCGCCGTGCGTGTCGGCTGACCACAGGAACCCACGCAGTCCGGCGAAGCCCTCGGTTCGCCCTGCCGGATGTAGCGTCCGTGACCACCCAGCGTTGAGCTGGTGACAGCGTCCGGATGCACCCGGCATCAATTGCCCGACGTGGCTCTCACCGCCAGTAAGCCGGCTTCGATCTCAGGCGGCGCTGCTGTCCAGCCAGCGGTGCCAGACCGGGTCGGTGTCGTCGGAGATCCACATGTCACCCGCGGTCATCCGGGTAGGCGGCCCGGGCGCGAACGTCAACGCCCATCCCAGCTCTTCCAACATCCGATCGGCCTTGCGGGTGTTGCAGCGGCCGCAACAGGCCACGCAGTTCTCCCAACTGTGCGCGCCCCCGCGGGAGCGCGGAACGACATGATCGATGGTTTCGCCCCGAAGGCGGCAGTAGGCGCACCGACGCCCGTCCCGACGCAGCACCCCGGCCCGGCTCACCGAGGTCGGCGCGCGGTAGGGAACCCGGACGTAGCGGTTCAACCGCACGACGGCCGGCAGCGCCAGCGTCAGCTGGGCCGAGCGCATCACGAGGTCGCGATCCTCCAGGCTCACGGCCTTCCCCGCCAGGATGAGGACCAGGGCGCGCCGCCCCGTCACCACGGCCAGCGGCTCGTGACTGGCGTTGAGCAACAGGACATGCACCGGCGTTGCTGGGGAACTTCCGATCACCGTGCCACCTTTCGGCGCCGCCGAGCGGAACTGGCTTGTCCGCTCCGTGCGAGGTTCGTGGGTTCAGTGAACTACGGCGCGGCCGAAAACTGCAGCTTTTCGTTGTGACGACTCACACCGGCACCCACCAGAGGCCACCACGAGCGGACCGGCAACCCACCCGGTGCCACCGAGAGTTCCGGCCGGCGGGTGCGAGTGGAGCGCGGTTGGAGCGCCGCTCGAACCGCGGGACAATGGACGGCATGAGCTCCCCCGCCACTTTCTACGACGAGATCGGCGGTCACCCGACGTTCGACCGGATCGTCAGCGGTTTCTACATGCGGGTCGCCGACGACTCCGTGCTGCGTCCGCTGTATCCCGAGGAGGACCTCGGCCCGGCAGCAGACAGGTTTCGGATGTTCCTCGAGCAGTACTGGGGCGGGCCCAGGACGTATTCGGACAACCGTGGCCACCCACGGCTGCGGATGCGGCACATGCCGTTCGTCATCGGGACCCTGGAACGAGATGCATGGCTCGCGGCGATGCGGGCCAGCCTCGACGACGTCGCCCTCACCGCCGACCAGGATCAACGGCTCTGGACCTATTTGGTGATGGCCGCCGACTCGATGGTCAACAGCAACCCTGCCGTCTGACCCGGCTCAGAACACCAGCGGCAACAGCGGGTGCCGTCGCCGGACCACCGCCCCGAAGCGAGCGTCCAGCCGCAGCCAGGCGTCGGTGGCGAAGACCCGCACGTCAGAGGTATCGGTGCCGCCGCCGGCGAATCCCATCCCGGACAACGCAAACAGACAGCGCATCGGCACGACCACCGAGTAGCCGGCGCCCTGCACCGTGAGAACCGGTTGGTCCAGCAACGAGGTCGACGTGCCTCCGGCCGGGCTGACGTTCTCCTTGGCAGTGGCGCCGCCCGCGTCGATGAGGTCCCCGATCACGGCACCCGGGACCGTGTCCACCAGTGACCACCCCGTGCGAGCCGGCAACTGGGTCCGCCACAGTGCGTCCACGGCCGGCCCCGGGTCGATGTCACTGGACCGGGCCACCGCTATCCCCGGCAACAGGTTCGCCGCATGCACCGTGCAGTCCGCCGGGTCGATCCGACCGGCGACGCTGCGTGTCACGAGCGCGTCGAACGGAGTCGTCGCCCAGACCTGCAGGCGCGACGGGTGGTCGGCCGGCACGTCGGGTTCGGCCGCCGCCGTGGCGCGCGGAGCCGGCGGGGAGTTACGCAACCGGACCAGCGACTGTGGGTCCATCCGTACCGCCCGGGCGACGAACGCACCCAGGTCCTCGCGGTCGCCGGCGTCATCGAGCCGGAGCACGGGGCTCATCGGCTCCACGCCGCATGACGGTAGGTGCGGCCGTCCTCGGCGTCCGGGTAATGGCTGCGGACCGTGGGTTGCTCACCGGCGCTGTAGGCCGCTTGATAGCTGTTGAGGTAGGCCCGCTCCCGGTCGCCCAGTCGGCGTGGCCGGGCATCGTCGATCCCGATGGCGACCAGCACCGTGGAAGCGGTGGCGACGATCTCCCCGTCGGAGGAGACCACGTAATCGACGGTGAAGGACGCGTTGCCGATCGCGCTGACCCCGAGGGACACCCGGGCGGGCGGACCGAACTGGATCGGTCTGCGGTACTGGATCGTCAGGTTGGCCACCACCAGGGCCTGGACGAGCTGGTCGGCGCCGTGGCGGGGCGCGTCGGCGTAGAGCCAGTCGACCCGGGCCTCCTCCAGCAGGGTCAGCACCCGGGCGTTGTTCACGTGGCCCTGGGCGTCCAGGTCCGAGTACCGCACGCGGACATCGGTCACGTACCGCTGCCCGGTGGGTGTCGGCTCATCGGTCGGTATCGGGGTGCGGGTCACTACGTCTCCAGGAATCATCGGGCCATCGAACGGATCTCACGGGCGGCAACGGACAGCGCGGCCAGGTCCCCCACTCCGGAACTCGCGATCTGCCCCAGGGTGACCCGGGCGCGTTCCAGCCGGAACCGGTTCTCCGCCTCCCACTGGGCGATCTTGGCGTCCGGGGTCTGGTCGGTGGTGGTGGTGGACAGGACGTCGGCGGTGATCGCGCGGACGGAGCTGTACAGCCCGTCCCGGATCGCCTGCCGGGCCAACGAATGCCAGCGGTCCCCGCGATCCAGGGCCGACACCGACGACAGGATGCGATCGAGGCCGATGTGCTCGCTGAGCCGGTAGTACAGCTCCGCCACCTCGCCGGGATGCCGCGACGTCTCCCCGGCGACATCGGTGATGTCCAGCAGACTGAACGTGTACAGCGCGTAGGCCAGCCGCAGCGCGAGGTCGACGGGCGCCCCCTGGTTGCGCAGGTCGGCCGCGTCGGCGTGCACCCGGTCGAACTCCGAGCCGCACAGCAGACGCGGCATCGACGCGCGCAGTTCGGTGACCACCGGCCGGTACCGGTCGATCTCGGGTTGCACGTCCAGCGGTTGCGGGCGGCGGACCAGCAACCATCGGGCGGCCCGGTCCAGCAGCCGCCTGGACAGCAGCACCAGCAGGTTCTGCGCCGCCGCGGACATCTCGTCACCGCGGTCGGCGATCTCGTTCCACAGGGCCGGCAGGTCGAAGACCGCGGTGGTGATGGCGAACGCACGCAATGCATCCGCCGGGCCGGCCGCCATCTCCTCGGCCAGTCGGAAGGCGAAGGTGATGCCGGCCCCGTTGACCAGATCGTTGACGGCCATCGTGGTGACGATGTCGCGTCGCAACGGGTGCGCGGCGATCGCGGCCGGGAAACGTTCCCGCATCGCGGCCGGGAAATATTCCGGCAGGCGGTGGGCGAACGCCGGGTCGTCCGGTAGCTCCGAGGCCAGCATGTCCCGGGCCAGCCCCGACTTCACGTACGCCAGCAACACGCTCAGCTCCGGCGAGGCCAACCCCTCACCGGCTGCCCCGCGCAGCCCGATGTCGGCCGGCGACGGCAGGAATTCCAGCTCCCGGTCGAGCCGGCCGGCGGTGGTCAACTCGTCGATCAACCGCGCGTGCACCGAGATCATCACCTGCGCGTGCTGGCGGGACACACTCAGCAGCCGGTTCTGCGCGATGTTGTCCGCGAGCACCAAACCGGCTACCTCGTCGGTCATCGAGAACAGGAACGCGTCGCGCTGATCCGGGCTCATCGCCGTGGCGTCGGGCAACGTCTGCTGGGTCTGCAGCGCGACCTTGATGTTGACCTCGTGGTCGGAGGTGTCCACCCCGGCCGAATTGTCGATCGCATCGGTGTTGATGCGACCGCCGGCCCGCGCGAACTCGATCCGGCCGAGTTGGGTCACGCCGAGATTGCCACCCTCGCCGACGACCCGGACCCGCAGGGCACCACCGTCGACGCGGACCGCATCGTTGGCCTTGTCGCCGACCTGGGCGTTGGCCTCTGCCGCAGACTTCACGTAGGTCCCGACCCCACCGTTGAACAGCAGGTCGACGGGGGCGAGCAGCACGGCGTGGATCAACTCGGTCGGCGCCATCGATGCCACGTCCGGCGGCAACCCCAGTGCGGTCCGCATCTGCTCACTGATCGGAATGCTCTTCACCGTCCGCGGCCAGACGCCACCACCGGCCGAGATCAGCGTCGGGTCGTAGTCGGCCCACGAGGACCGCGGCAGATCGAACAGCCGGCGGCGTTCGGCATGACCACGGGCGGCGTCCGGGTCCGGGTCGATGAACATGTGCCGGTGATCGAACGCGGCGACCAACCGGATGTGCTCGGAGAGCAGCATGCCGTTGCCGAACACGTCACCGCTCATGTCACCCACCCCGACGACGGTGAAGTCCGTCGACTGGGTGTCCAGCCCGAGCTCGTGGAAGTGCTGCTTGACCGACTCCCAGGCACCCCGCGCGGTGATGCCCATCTTCTTGTGGTCGTAGCCGGCGCTCCCGCCGGAGGCGAAGGCATCACCGAGCCAGAAGCCGTTGTCGATCGCGACCGCATTGGCGATGTCGGAGAAGGTGGCGGTGCCCTTGTCCGCGGCGACCACCAGGTACGAGTCGTCGCCGTCGTGGCGGACCACCTGCCGCGGCGCGACGATCGTGGTGCCCGAACGGTTGTCGGTGACGTCCAGCAGTGCCTGGATGAACATCCGGTAGCACCGCACCCCCTCGGCCAGCGACGCGTCGCGGTCGGCGGCCCGGTCGCCGGTGGGTGCGGGTGGCTGCTTGACGACGAAGCCCCCCTTGGCTCCCACCGGTACGATGACGGCGTTCTTGACCTCCTGCGCCTTGACCAGCCCGAGCACCTCGGTGCGGAAGTCCTCCGGTCGGTCCGACCAGCGCAGGCCACCCCGGGCGATGTCACCGAACCGCAGGTGCACCCCCTCAACCGCCGGTGAGTAAACCCAGATCTCATGTGCCGGAACGGGTTTGGGCAGCTGCGGGATCCGCTGCGGGGCCAGCTTGAACGACCAGAACGACCGCAGATCACCGTTGTAGTCGCGACGGAAGGCGTTGGTGCGCACCGTGGCCAGGATCAGCTGCAGATACAGCCGCAGGATCCGGTCGGCGTCCAGGCTCGTCACCGCATCCAGCCGCCCGGTGATCTCGGCGGCCAGCCGGTCGCTGACCGCGAGCCGGTCCGCGCCCTCGACCTGCTCGCCGTCGGTCCGCTCGACCGGCTCGCCGTCGGTCGGCTCGCCGGTCCGGGGGTGGCCGGCCGGCTGTTCGACGGTCTGGGGGTGGCCGGCCCAGTCGGGGTCGAAACGCACGACGAACAGCTCCGCGAGGTCCGCGGCCACCTCGGCGTTGGTCACCAGTACCGATTCGAGATACCGCTGGGTGTAGGGGGTTCCGACCTGGCGGAGGTACTTCGCGTACGCCCGGAACACCGTGACCTGGCGCCAGTCCAGACCCGCCGCCAACACCAGTTCGTTGAGGCCGTCGACCTCTGCGTGGCCGTCCCAGGCGGCGGTGAACGCGTCGGTGACCCGGCGGCGCGCCGCTGCCTGCGTCTCGTCCGGTCCGGCTCCCGGCCCCGAGATGTACGCCTGGGGCAGCTGCAACCCGAAATCGTAGATGTGCGACGGTGTTCCGTCGCTGCGGGTGACCTCGTAGGGGTTCTCGTCGATGACCACCGCACCCAGGCTCTGCATCAGCGGCAGTGCCCGGGACAGCGTGACGGTGGCTCCGGTCACATAGATCTTGAGTCGACGATTGCCGGCTTCACCGTGGGCGTCGGTCAGCGCCAGGGCGATGTCGGTCGATCCGCTGAGCGCGTCGAGCCGATGCAGGTCCAGGACGGCCTCCGCCGAACTGTAATCCTCCTTGTAGGCGGCGTCGAAGGCCCGGCTGTAGCGGGTGCGCTCGCCGGCGGTGTCCAGCACGTCGTCGTCGGAGTCGTCGTCGTCCTGGCCGGCGGCGGTTCCGTCAACGGTCGCGGCACTCTCGGCCGTCCCGGACCCGACGGCCGCCACGGCCGCAGCGGTCGTCGAGGAGCGCAGCACCCCGGCGGCCAGCTCGTCCTCCCAGGTGCGGATGGTCCGGCGTACCGCCTCGGTCAGCGCGGACACCCGGTCGGGGTCCAGCTCCAGCGGCGCAGCCGGATCGGTGGTGATCGTGAAGTGCACGGCGGCCAGCGCGGCGTCACCGACCCGGGCGGTGTGTCGGATGGCGGACCCGCGCAGTCGTTGGACGAGCTCGTCCTGCATGGCCAGCCGCGCGGTGGTGGTGTATCGGTCCCGTGGCAGGTAGACCATCGCGTCGATGAACCGGCCGAACGGATCGGCCTGCAGGAACAGCCTGAGCTGCCGCCTGGCGGTGCTCTGCAGGATGCTGCGCACCAACGCCACGATCGCCGGCTCCGGCGCCCAGAACAGTTCGGCCCGGGGGTATCCGGTCAGCAGATCCAGCGTGCGCTGGCCGTTGTAGGAGTCCGGGGTGGCCCCGACGGCACTCAGCACGTGGTCGACCAGACGACGCAGTACCGGGATGGTGGTGACCTCGGAGTTGAGCGCCCGGGAGGTGAGGATGCCCAGGAAGCGCAGCTCCCCGACCGGCTCGCCGCGGTCGTCGAAGGTTCGCACCGCCAGGTAGAACGGCGGCAGATTCTTGGCCAGCGGGGTGACCGCCGAGGCCTGTGAGGCCATCATCAGGCCGAGATCGCGCGGCGATCCGACCGCCGCCATGAAGCCGGCCGGGTCGGTGTTGTCCCGCAGCAGGCCCAGCCCGGTGTCAGGGAGTGGGACGAGCCGGTCGGATCCGGCGACCAGATCGTACTGTTGCGCGCCGAGGAAGGTGAGGTTGCCGGCCGTCAGCCAGTCCAGCAGATCGGCGGTCTCGATGATCTCCTGCGCGGGCCGATGCGGCGGGTCCCGCCGGATAGCGGTCGCTGTCTCGTGCGCCAGCGCGGCCAGCTCGGAGCTGTCCTCCACGACGTCACGCACCTGGCCGAGGACGGCGGCGACCTCGGCCTCGATGCGTTCCGCCCGCTCGGCGTCGGTGATCCGGTCGATCAGCAGGTGCATCCACGATTCCTGGAGCACGTCGCGGGACCGGTGGGCGCCGGATCGCGGGGACGACCCGAGCACCTCCACCAACTGCCCCGACCCATCCCGACGGACGTCGAGGATCGGGTGCAGCACACGGTGCACCACCGCTCCCGCCGCAGCGAGTGCGCTCACCACCGAGTCGACCAGGTAGGGCATGTCGTCGTTGACCAGATCGATGACCGTCGAATCGGCCGACCACTGGTCGCCGGTGGTCTGCGGGTTGAACAGCCGGATCCGGCTCTCGCCAGGGCGACGGAGCTGACCTAGCCGTTCGTGGGCCGCGACGATCGCCAGCACATCGGCGGCCGTCGCCGGTAGGTCCTCCGGCGAGACGTGCCGGAAATACCGCCCGATCAACGTCGCACTGTCCGGGCGCTGCCTGCTCGCCTCGTCCACCGCAGGACTGTCGCCGGTCCGGGTCTCCTCGGTCAGTGCCATGTCACCCGTGCCCATGTCGTCCCAGCTCACTGTCTGCCGGCGTCGCGCCGTTGCGGCGCCGTCAGCAACCCTATCCGGGCCCGCGTCAGTCGCGGGTGAGCTTGCGGTGCGTGACCCGGTGCGGGCGAGCGGCGTCGACACCCAGTCGGGAGATCTTGTTCTTCTCGTAGTCGGAGAAGCCGCCCTCGAAGAAGAACCACTGCGACGGGTCCTCGTCGGTGCCCTCCCAGGCCAGCAGGTGGGTGCAGACCCGATCCAGGAACCAGCGGTCGTGGGAGATGACCACGGCGCAGCCGGGGAACTGCTCCAGCGCGTTCTCCATCGAACCCAGCGTCTCGACATCGAGGTCGTTGGTCGGCTCGTCGAGCAGGATCAGGTTCCCACCGACCTTGAGCGTCAGCGCCAGGTTCAGCCGGTTGCGCTCACCACCGGAGAGCACCCCGGCCGGCTTCTGCTGATCCGGACCCTTGAAGCCGAACGCGCCGATGTAGGCCCGCGACGGCATCTCGACGTTGCCGACCTTGATGTAGTCCAGGCCGTCGGACACCACTTCCCAGACGCTCTTCTTCGGGTCGATGCCGGAACGGTTCTGGTCGACGTAGGACAGTGAGACCGTGTCGCCGACCTTGACCGAACCGGCGTCGGCCTCCTCGAGGCCCACGATGGTCTTGAACAGCGTGGTCTTGCCGACGCCGTTGGGGCCGATCACGCCGACGATGCCGTTGCGCGGCAGGCTGAACGAAAGCCCCTCGATGAGGACCCGGTCGCCGAAGCCCTTCTTCATCTTGTCGACCTCGACCACGATCGAACCCAGCCGTGGGCCCGGTGGGATCTGGATCTCCTCGAAGTCCAGCTTGCGGGTGCGGTCGGCCTCGGCGGCCATCTCCTCGTAGCGCTCCAGCCGGGCCTTGTTCTTGGCCTGGCGGGCCTTCGCGCCGGACCGGACCCATTCCAGCTCGATCTTGAGCCGCTTGGCGAGCTTGGCGTCCTTCTTGCCGGCGATCGCGAGGCGCTCGCCCTTCTTCTCCAGATAGGTGGAGTAGTTGCCCTCGTAGGGGTGCAACCGACCGCGGTCGATCTCGGCGATCCACTGGGCGACGTTGTCCAGGAAGTAGCGATCGTGGGTGACCGCGAGGACGGCGCCCGGGTAGGAGGACAGGAACTGCTCCAGCCACTGCACGCTCTCGGCGTCGAGATGGTTGGTGGGCTCGTCGAGCAGCAGCAGGTCGGGCTTGGACAGCAGGAGCCGACACAGCGCAACGCGACGACGCTCGCCGCCGGAGAGCACCGCGACGTCGGCGTCGCCGGGCGGGCAGCGCAGAGCGTCCATCGCCTGGTCGATCTGGGCGTCCAGATCCCAGGCGTCGGCGTGGTCGAGCACCTCCTGGAGCTCGCCCATCTCGGTCATCAGCTCGTCGGAGTAGTCGGTCGCCATCAGCTCGGCGATCTCGTTGAACCGGGCCATCTTGGCGTTGGTGTCGCCGAAGGCCTCCTGGATGTTCTCCAGCACGTTCTTGGACTCGTCGAGCTGCGGCTCCTGCTCGAGGATGCCGACGGAGAAGCCCGGAGTCAGGAAGGCCTCACCGTTGCTGGGCTGGTCCAGGCCCGGCCATGATGCGCAGGATGGTGGACTTGCCGGCGCCGTTGGGTCCGACGACGCCGATCTTCGCGCCCGGGTAGAACGACATCGTGACGTCGTCCAGGATGACCTTGTCGCCGTGCGCCTTGCGCGCCTTCTTCATGGTGTAGATGAACTCAGCCACCGCGTGCCCTCTGTCTGCTCTGGAACGTGCCTTACGTCGGACCACCGGGACGTGTCCCGTACCGAACCGCCCCACAGTCTGCCTGATCGGGCGCGGCGGGATCACCGGGCGGCGGCCGGCGGGCGGTCGGGGGGCGGCCACGGAGGGTGTTCCGGACGCGTGTCATCGGCGTGCCGCCACCGGCGGGGCGGATCCGGTCGTCGGGCGTCAGACCCCGGCGTCCCGACGCCAGGCACTGTAGGAGCGCACCGCGGTGTTGCCGGGTCGGACCAACCACGGCCACGGATGGAGCTCGGTCGGGGTGAGCCGCGCCGCGAGGCGACCCCACCCCGGCACCGGCGTCCAGGTGGCCGCCAGCGAGCGACCCGCGAGTTCGGCCGCCACCACACCCCGCCGGACCTCCAGCGGACGCCGGCCGGCCAGCTCGCCCAGCGTCTCCGCCAGGAAGACAAGGCGTTTGCCGGACAGCCGCAGGCGGTGCAGCAGCGGCTCGTCGAAGACGAAGACCGCCGGTCGGGCCGGGTCCGCGGCCAATGCCGGGTCGGCGGTGCCCAACGATTCGGCGGTCAGCCAGACCTCGTCGGCGGTGCCGGGGTTCTCGGCGGTGACCGGCCCGGCCGGGACCGCCGCCTTCGCCAGCGACGGGCCGGCCACCCGGGGGCCGGGATCCGCGTCGGGCCACCGCTGGATCGGGCAGGCGTCGCGCAGCGCGCAGTTCCGACAGAGCTCCGGGGCCCGCTTCTCGACCTGCCAGCGGCTGAAGCCGTACGGCTTGCCGCTGCCGGTGCCGACCGTCCACTGCCAGCCGAGCCGGTTCGCCGCGCGAGACCCGTCCAGCAGGTGGGCGAACATGGCGTCCTCACCGGCCCGCCAGTCGACGCCGGCGCGGACCGCCCACTGCGACGCGAGCCACATCCGGGTCTGGTTCACCAGCCAGCCGTCGGTGTGCAGCTCGGCGGTGACCGCCCGCATGCAGTTCATCGCCACGGGCCAGGGGTCCCCTGGCGACCACGGGACCGGTGAGTCGGAGTCCGCCCGGGGGCTCGGCCGCGGCGGGGCGTGCGTCAACGCCGCCCCGTTGGCCGCACCGACCCGCGCGTACAGGTGCCGGGCGAACTCCTGCCACAGCAGCTCGTCGCGATAACGACCGCGGTCGCGGGTGGCAGCATCGGCCACCGCCGCCCAGACCTGCGGCAACGTGAGCAGGCCGTGGCGGATGTAGGGCGACATCCGGCTCGCCCCCCGACCCGACACCGGCAACACGTTGCCCCGCCGACCGGCGTATCCGGTGATGTCCAGCCCGGCCAGCGCTGCGTCGGCGGCCGACTGGCCGCCCCGGATCCCGCCGGCTGCCACCCCGCCCGGGCCTTCCAGGGTCAGGTCGCCCAGATGGGCGGCGACCCAGGACAGCACCTCGGCGGTGGTCGCCCCGTCGGTGGCGGACGGCGGATTCGGCAACAGCGGCATGTGCAGGCTGTGCCCAGATCCGGTCGACGACAGCTCCTCGACGCGCGGTCCGGTGTCGCTCCCCGGGATTCCCGCCCCTTTCACGCCGTCCTGCCGAGCGAATCGCGTCCCGCCCCTGCTGCAGCCGCGGCCCGACGCGATTCGCTGGGCACGAGCCGCCGGGGGCGGGTGCAAGCCCGGGGCCGAGCCCGCGCCGCGAGCCCCGAGCCGCGAGCCCCGAGCCCCCGAGCCCCGAGCCCCGAGCCCCGAGCCCCGAGCCCCGAGCCCCGAGCCTGGGCATAGCCCCGAACATGCCGGACCGCCGCCCCCGCCTCCACTCCGTCCCGACCGTCGACATTCCCACCAAGCCGTGTCTGGCGTGTGGCCGGACCATCAGCTGGCGGCGCAAGTGGGAACGTGACTGGGATCAGGTCCGCTACTGCTCCGACGCCTGCCGGCGCACCGGGCTCAGCAGCACCGGCACCGAGTTGGAGACGACAATCCTTTCGCTGTTGGCCGCCCGTGCCCACGACGCCACTATCTGCCCGTCCGACGCTGCCCGGGCGGTCGGCGGCGACACCTGGCGGGACCTGATGGAGCCGGCCAGGGCCGCCGCCCGGCGGCTGGTGGTGGCCGGCGAGGTCGTCATCACCCAGGGCGGCGCCGTGGTCGACCCGTCGACCGCGAAGGGTCCGATCCGTATCCGCCGCGTACGCCGCGGCTGATCGGCCCCCGGCCGCACCGCACCGCACCGCACGGCCGCACCGCACCGCCCGGCCGCACTGCACCGCCCGGCCGCAGCGCACCGCACCGCCCGCGCCCCGGCCCGGCCCCGCCGCCCGCGTCCCGACGCCACCGGACCCGCCTGGCGCCCCCGCAGCCCCGGCTCCCCGTCAGAACGCCGCAGCCAGCATCTCCTCCACCGCACCGTCGGCGGCCGCGGCCCGGTCGGCCACCTGGTGCGGATCCGCCCCGCCGGACGTCTCCGTGGCTGCCTGCGTCATCCGGGCGAACGACGATCGACCGCGGTTGAGGTCGTGCCCGACCTGCGTCGCGCGCAATTCGGTGAGGTACTTGGTGTCGCCGTCGAGCTCGTACCGGCGGGTGGTCAACCGGCCGCTCACCATCAGCGGATCACCGAGCCGGACGGAACGGGACACGTTGCGGGCCAGTGCCCCCCAGCAGACGACGGTCACTGCGAACTCGTCACCGTCCACCCAGGTGCCCGTCACGCCGTCCCGGCGGCGTTCGGTGGCGATCAGCCGGAACGATGCCCGCTCGTGGCCCTGGTTCTCCAGTGACGTCTTCAGCTCGGTGGCGACGTTGCCGACCAGATGTGCGACCGACGATCCCATGATGTTCCCTCCCCCGGCGGCCACCCGCTGTGACCGCGACACCGACCACCAAAGCCGGTCGACCCCCGGACGCGGAAGCGCCCGGGGGTCGGTTGGGGACAACTCGGCATCGCGGCCGGCTTGTGGACAACCGCCGCGGGGCCTGCGGGTCAGGCGATGACCACCAGGCCCATTTCGGCGACGGTGGCCAGCAGCTCGTGGTGCGGCAGGATCCGCACCGTGTAACCGATCTGGCCCGAGCGGGTCAGCGGGACGTCGGACTCGTAGAGCACCTCGTCCGTGCCCGCCACCGCGACCGGGGTGTCGGCCGTGACGACAGCCGGCGACATGTCGAAGTACTGCATGTCGTGCAGCTCGTCGTTGACGTCCACCCGGCCGATCACCGCCTGCACCCGCACGTCGGCAGGGGCGAGCCCGCCCAGGTCGACGTGCGCACGAACGGTCATCATGTTGCCCAGCGACGGGGTGACGCCGATCCCCGAGGTGTCCACGTTGATCACCCGGACGCCGTTCCAGGCACTGCGCACGGTGGCTTTCCAGCCGGCGAGCTGCTTGGCCGGGGCGAAGTCGTCGGCCAGGACCTGACGCGAGGACACCGCCGCGGGCGCGTAGTACTGCTGCACATAGTCGCGCACCATCCGGGTGGCCTGCACTCGCGGGCCGAGGTAGGCCAGCGTGTGCCGCACCATCTCCACCCACCGGCCCGGTCGACCGTCCGCGGCCCGGTCGTAGAACAACCGGGTGACGTGCTTCTCCAGCAGGTCGTAGAGCGCGCTGGCCTCCAGGTCGTCCCGCCGGTCGTGATCGGCGATGCCGTCCGCGGTCGGGATCATCCAGCCGTCGTTGCCGTCGTAGAGCTCGTCCCACCAGCCGTCGGAGATCGACAGGTTGAGGCCACCGTTGAGCGCGGCCTTCATCCCCGACGTGCCGGATGCCTCCTGCGGGCGGATCGGGTTGTTCAGCCACACATCGGCACCGGCACACAGCACCGACGCCATGCTCATGTCGTAGTCGGGCAGGAAAGTGATGCGGTGCCGGATCGAGGGATCGTCGGTGAACCGGACCATCTCCTGCATGAAGCCCTTGCCGCCGTTGTCGGCCGGGTGGGCCTTGCCGGCCACGATGATCTGGATCGGCCGATCCGGATCCAGCAGCAGCGCGCGCAACCGCTCGGGGTCACGCAGCATCAACGTCAGCCGCTTGTACGTCGACACCCGGCGGGCGAACCCGATGGTCAGGATGTCCGGGTCCAGGATGGAATCGGTCCAGCCGAGTTCGGCCTCGGTCCGGCCGCGCTGCAGCCAGGACTTCTTCACCCGGGCCCGGGCCATCTCGACCAGCCGCGCGCGCAGCGTGTTCCGCAGCTCCCACAGCCGGTCGGCGGACACGCTGGCCGCGTGCGGCCACTCCCCTGCGGACGCGAGATCCTGCCAGTTCGCCATGTCGCCGGCCACCTGGTACATCTCCCTCGACGCCCAGGTCGGCAGGTGGACCCCGTTGGTCACCGAACCGATGGGCACCTCCTCGGCGGCGAATCCCGGGTACAGCCCGCCGAACATCTCGCGGGACACCACCCCGTGCAGCTTCGCCACCCCGTTGGCCCGCTGGGCCAATCGCAGGCCCATATGGGCCATGTTGAACCGGCTGGGATCGTCCTCGACGCCCAGCGCCAGCACCTCGCCGACACCGACGCCGGGCACCAGCTTCGTGCGGCCCCGGCCGTCGTGCCCGAGGTAGTGCTCGACCAGCGACATCGGGAAGCGGTCGATCCCGGCCGGCACCGGGGTGTGGGTGGTGAACACCGTCCCCGCGCGGACCGCCGACAGCGCCTGGCCGAAGTCCAGCCCCTCGTCCTGCACGAGGGTGCTGATCCGCTCCAGCCCCAGGAAGCCGGCGTGTCCCTCGTTCATGTGGAAGACCTCGGGGGACGGGTGCCCGGTCGCGGCGCAAAACGCACGCACCGCCCGCAGGCCACCCACGCCGACCAGGATCTCCTGTTTGATCCGGTGGTCCTGATCACCGCCGTACAGCTTGTCGGTGACGCCGCGCAGCTCCTCGTCGTTCTGTTCGATGTCACTGTCCAGCAGCAGCAGCGGCACGCGACCGACCTGCGCCTGCCAGATCCGGGCGTAGAGCTTGCGCTCGCCCGGCATGTTCACCGAGATGACGAGCTGCTCACCGTCGGCACCCTTGACCCGACTCAACGGGAGCCCCTGGGGGTCGTGCACTGGATAGTGCTCCTGCTGCCAGCCGTCCGACGGACAGCGACTGCCAGAAGTAGCCGTAGCGGTACAACAGGCCGATGCCGATGATGGGCACGCCCAGATCGGAGGCCGACTTCAGGTGGTCGCCGGCGAGAATGCCCAGGCCACCCGAGTAGTTCGGCAGCACCTCCGAGACTCCGAACTCCATGGAGAAGTAGGCGATCGCCTTCGGCAGCGGCGCCGATGTCGGCGTCTTCTGCTGCTGGTACCAGCGCGGCTCGGTCAGGTAGGACTGCAGGTCGGCGTCCAGGGCACGCAGCCGACCGAGGAACGCCTTGTCCACGGCCAATTCCTCGAGGCGGGCGGTGCTCACCGAGCCGAGCAGCTTCAGCGGATCGCCGCCGACCTGCTCCCAGAGCCCGCGGTCGATGTCGGCGAACAGGTCCTGACTGGCGGGGTGCCAGGACCATCGAAGGTTACGGACGAGCGATCCCAAGGGGCGCAGTGCCACCGGCAGTTGTGGGCGCACGCTGAAACGGCGGAGAGCTTTCACACGGCGAAACTAGTGCATCAGCACCCGTCCCGATTGCTCAACTGATGCCGATTCCCGGGATCGACACGATTTAGCACGGAATTTTTCCAGGCCGACCTCGGCCGGCGACACGGCATGGGCGCTGATGAGCCGACCGCTCCGGCGTTGGGTAGGTTGTCCGCGTGGCCGGACGAATCGGAATTGCCGACATCAGCCCACGCGTCGCTTGCGGCGCCTACCCGGCGAAGGCCGTGGTCGACGAGCGGATTCGGATCCAAGCGACCGTGTTCCGGGAAGGGCACGACGCGGTCGCGGCGAATGTGGTGTGGAAGCACGCCTCGGACAGCAGCGACGCTCCCCTGGTCCGGATGCACAACTACAACCCCGGGCTGGACCTGTGGGAGGCCTACGTGGTCGCCGACCGGATGGGCGACTGGACGTTCTCGGTCGAGGCCTGGTCGGATCCGCTGGAGACCTGGAAGCACAGCGCGGAGGCGAAGTCCCATGCCGGGCAGAGTCCCGAGGAGATGGGCAACGACTTCGAGATCGGTGCGCTGCTGCTGGAGCAGATCGCCGCCAGGCCGGACCAGCCCTACCTCGGCGCCATCCATGCCGCGATCGAGGCCCTGCGCGACGGTCACCGCTCGGTGGCCGAGCGCATCGGCCCCGCCCTGGCGCCCGAGTTGTGGAAGGTGCTGGAGGCCGACCCGATCCGTGAGCTGATCACCGTGGACGGACCGCACGCAGTCTGGGTGGACCGCAAGCTCGGCGCGTTCTCCGCCTGGTACGAATTCTTCCCGCGGTCCCAGGGTGCAGTGGTCGACGAGCACGGCTCGGTCGTGCGACACGGCACGTTCCGTGACGCCATCCACTCGTTGCCGCGGGTCGCCCGGATGGGATTCGACATCCTGTACATGCCGCCGGTGCACCCCATCGGACGGCTCAACCGCAAGGGTCCGAACAACACCGTCCACTCCGAGCCGCACGACGTCGGGTCGCCGTGGGCCATCGGTTCCGCCGACGGCGGTCATGACGCGATCCACCCCGAGCTGGGAACGATCGAGGACTTCGACGCGTTTGTCGCCGCGGCCCGTGAACTGGGCCTGGAAGTCGGCATGGACCTGGCCCTGCAGGCCGCCCCCGACCACCCCTGGGTCGCGAGCAATCCGGAGTGGTTCACCACCCGACCGGACGGCACCATCGCCTACGCGGAGAACCCGCCGAAGAAGTACCAGGACATCTATCCGATCAACTTCGACAACGCCCCCGAGACGTTGTACGCGGAGGTACTGAGGATCGTTCAGTACTGGATCTCGCACGGCGTCACGGTGTTCCGGGTGGACAACCCGCACACCAAGCCGGTCGAGTTCTGGGAATGGCTGATCGCCGAAGTGCACAAGGACACCCCGGAGGCGATGTTCCTGGCCGAGGCGTTCACCCGCCCGGCGATGATGCACGAGTTGGCCAAGGCCGGTTTCACCCAGTCCTACACGTACTTCACCTGGCGTAACGCCAAGGAGGAGATCGTGGACTACTGCATGGAACTGCTGGACGCGAGCGACTACATGCGGCCCAGCTTCTGGGTCAACACTCCGGACATCCTGCCGCTCGCGCTGCAGCGCCGCGATCCTGCGACCTTCGCACTGCGGGCGGTGCTGGCGGCGACGCTGTCGCCCACCTGGGGGGTCTACGCAGGGTTCGAGCTGTACGAGCACGAACCGATCGCCCCGGGTCGCGAGGAGTACCTGAACTCGGAGAAGTTCCAGATCCGACCTCGCGACTTCGAGACCGCCCTGGCCACCGGAGCGTCGCTGGAACCGCTGCTCGGCAGCCTGAACCGGCTCCGCAAGGCCCACCCTGCCCTGCAGCGGATGAAGGGGCTGTGGTTCCACGGCGTCGACAACGACAACATCCTCGTCTACAGCCGCCACGACGAGCACAGCGGCGACACTGTGCTGGTGGTGGTCGCGCTGAACAGCAACGGCACCCATTTCGGCACCACCGACATCTGGCTGCCGGCTCTCGGGCTGAAGTGGGGCGACGAGTTCGACGTCTTCGACGAGCTCAGTGGCGCCGCCTACCGCTGGGGCCAGCGCAACGCGGTGATCCTGAACCCCGAACTCGCCGTCGCGCACATCTTCACGATCAAGCACCGGTGAGCCGTCCACACGTGCCGGGCCGCCGCACCCGGGGCGGCCCGGCACTCTGTGGTGTCCGAGCCCGGTCAGACAGGTGCGGCGATCCGTCAGCCCCCGTCCACCCCCACCCACCCGTTCACCCGGCCCAAGGAACCCAGTGCCCACGAGCTCGCTGACCGAACTTCTCACCGACTGGCTGCCGCGACAGCGATGGTTCGCCGCGAAGGGCGTCGACCTGCACGCGGTGACCATCGCCGACTCCGGTCGACTCACCCCCGACCTCGACACCGCCGACGGGACGGTGCAGCTGGATCACCTGATCATCGAGGTGGACAGTCCACTGGGTGTGCAGCACTACCAACTGTTCGTCGGCTGGCGTGCTGAACTCCCGGCCCGGCTGGCCCACGCGGCCATCGGACGGGCCGAGGGTCGCACCGCGTACGATGCGCTGCACGACCGGGCCGTGACCGCCGAGCTCCTGACCGGGCTCGCCGCCGGCAGGCAGTGGGGCGACATCCGCCTCGTGGCCGAGGCCGACGCGGCCATCGACCCGACCGCCCCCGGCCGGATGATCGCCGGTGAGCAGTCCAACACCTCGATCATCTACGGCGATTTCGCCATTCTGAAGGTGTACCGGCGCCTCGAGCCGGGGGTGAACCCCGACGTCGAGATCCACCGGGCGCTGTCCGCCGCGGGCAGCCCGTACGTCGCCCGCGCGCTGGCCGTGATGGAGTCCGACGCACTGGGCCCCGACGGCGGCGAGCCGACCACGCTGGGGTTCCTGTCGTCGTTCTTCGCCGGGTCCGCCGACGGCTGGGTGATGGCCACGACAGACGTCCGGGACGCCCTGGCGGATGACGGCACCGGTGGGGGCTTCGCCGACGAGGCCTTCCGTCTCGGGGTCGCCGTCGCCGAGGTGCACCGCGATCTCGCCGCCGCTTTCGGAGCGGTGACCCTGAGCAGCCAGGCCTGGTCGGACGTGATCGGCGCGATGATCGAGGAAGCCGGCCGGGTCGCGGGGCATGTTCCGTCGATCGCGGCGCAGCTGCCGGCGATCGTGGCCACCTTCGAGGCAGCCCGCTCGCTGGACACCCCGGTGGTCGTGCAGCGGGTGCACGGGGACCTGCACCTGGGGCAGACTCTGCGAACCGCCGACCGGGTGGGCGATCATCGACTTCGAGGGAGAGCCGGCCAAATCGCTGCCCGAACGCAAGGAGCGACAGCTCCTGGCCAAGGACATCGCCGGAATGCTGCGATCCTTTGACTACGCCGCCCACCACCTGCTGCCGACCGGGACCACCGATCAGCCTCAGGCGGACCGGGCGGCCGAGTGGGCGGCCCGGAACCGGGCCGCCTTCCTGGACGGATACCGCTCCGCCGAGGGCGCCCTTCCGCTGGGCACTCCTGAAGTCATCACCGCATTCGAGCTCGACAAAGCTGTCTACGAAGTCGTCTACGAGCACGGGAACCGCCCCGCCTGGGAACCGATCCCGCTGCACGCAGTCGCATCACTGATCACTGCCGGAGGAACCAAGTGACCGACGAAACACCCGTGACCAAGCCGGCTCGCGCGCCCCGCAAGCCCGCCGCCGCCAAGGCCGCGCCGGGCACGACGGCCGGCGGGCCCGCTGCGGACACCGCAGCCGCCGCGGCCGCCACGCCGAAGGCCCGTGCGCCCCGCAAGCCCGCCGCCCCCAAACTCGACGCGGACGGTCAGCCGATCGCCCCGAAGCCCCGCGCCGCCAGGGCCAAGAAGCCGGCTCCGGTGGTAGCGACGCCTGCGACGTCCACCGACGCCGACGTCGCGACCACCCCGGTCGGTCAGACCCCCGCCGCATTGTCGGCTGAGTCCCCCGCGGTCGCCCCGCCGACCGCCGCCGTCGTCGCGCACGACTCCGTCTCCGCGGCGGTGGCCGCTGTGCCCGGTGGCGGGTCCGAGGACGGCGCGGTGGCCCCGTTGGCCCCGGCCGGTGCGGTCAACGCCCGACCGACCCGCCGGACGAAGTCCACCTCGCCCGCCTCGGACTCGGTCACGGCCGCCAAGGGCGCCGAAGGCGTGTCCAGCGCCGGGTCGCAGGTCAGCTCGTCAGCGGACGGACCCAGCGAGGAGGAGTACCAGCGACTCAACGGCGGTGCCCACCACGACCCGCACAGCATCCTGGGCGCGCACCCGGTCGGTGACGGTCGCTCGGTGGTGCGCACCCTGCGTCACGGCGCGACGTCGGTCGAGCTGCTGCACGACGGGCAGGTCGTCCCGTTCGAGAGCACCTACGGCGGCGTCTGGTCGGCGTTCGTGGACGGCGAGGTCGGTGACTACCGGCTCCGGGTGACCTACGAGGACGGTTACGGCCACGAGGTCGACGACCCCTACCGCTGGCTGCCCACGCTCGGCGAGATGGACATCCATCTGATCCAGGAGGGCCGCCACGAGCAGCTCTGGAAGGTGCTGGGCGCGCACCCGCGCAACTACGACACCCCCAACGGAGCCGTCACCGGTACGTCGTTCGCGGTCTGGGCCCCCAACGCGGCGGGTGTCCGGGTCACCGGCGAGTTCGACTACTGGAGCGGCGCCGGGCAGCCGATGCGGTCGCTGGGTTCCAGCGGCATCTGGGAGATCTTCGTGCCGGGCGTCAGTGTCGGCACCGCGTACAAGTACCAGATCCTGGGTGCCGACCGGGTCTGGCGTGACAAGGCCGACCCGATGGCGAACTGGGCCGAGGTCCCGCCCGCGACCGCGTCCAAGGTCTATGACAGCACCTACCAGTGGGGCGACGCCGACTGGATCCAGCAGCGCACCGACAATGACGTGCTCAACGGGCCGATGTCGGTCTACGAGCTGCACTTGGGGTCGTGGAAGCGCGGTCTGAACTACCGCGAGCTGGCCGACGCGCTGATCGCCGACCTCGCCGAGACCGGCTTCACCCACGTCGAGTTCCTGCCCGTGGAGCAGCACCCGTTCGAGGGGTCCTGGGGCTACCAGGTCACCGGCTACTACGCCGCCGACTCCAAGTTCGGCGAGCCGGACGACCTGCGTTACCTGATCGACCGGCTGCACCAGGAGGGCTACGGCGTCCTGCTGGACTGGGTTCCGGGCCACTTCCCCAAGGACGAGTTCGCCCTCGCCCGGTTCGACGGCACCGCGCTGTACGAGCACCCGGACCCCCGTCGCGGGGAGCACATGGACTGGGGCACCTACATCTTCGACTTCGGTCGTCGGGAGGTCCGCAACTTCCTCGTCGCCAACGCGCTGTACTGGCTGGAGGAGTTCCACATGGACGGCCTCCGGGTCGACGCGGTGGCCTCGATGCTCTACCTGGACTACTCCCGCGAGGAGGGCCAGTGGGAGCCCAACGAGTTCGGTGGCCGGGAGAACCTGCAGGCCGTGTCGTTCCTGCAGGAGGTCAATGCGACCGTCGGCAAGCGCCACCCCGGCGTGATGATGATCGCCGAGGAGTCCACCTCGTGGCCGGGCGTCACCAAGCCCACCTACGTCGGTGGCCTGGGGTTCCACATGAAGTGGAACATGGGCTGGATGCACGACACCCTGGAGTACCTGTCCCGGGATCCGATCTACCGCTCCTGGCACCACGACGACATGACGTTCTCGATGGTCTACGCGTATTCGGAGCAGTTCGTGCTGCCGATCTCGCACGACGAGGTCGTGCACGGCAAGGGCTCGATGTGGGGCAAGGTCGCCGGCGACAGCTGGCGCAAGGCCGCGAACCTGCGGTCCTACTACTCCCACATGTGGGGCCACCCCGGTAAGCAGCTGCTGTTCATGGGCTCCGAGATCGGCGCGTTCGACGAGTGGCGCGAGAATCAGTCCCTGCCGTGGTGGCTGTTGGAGCACAAGCTGCACAGCGGGCTGCGACGCTACGTCGGTGACCTGAACCGGTTCTACCGCGAGCAGTCGGCACTGTGGTCGCAGGACCACGTACCCGCCGGCTTCCAGTGGCTCGACGGCGGCGACCGTAACGGCAACGTGTTCACCTACCTGCGGTACGGCAGCGACGGGTCGGTGGTCGCAGTGCTGATCAACTTCTCGGCACAGCCGCACAACTGGTACCGGGTCGGGCTGCCCCTCGCCGGCCGCTGGCGGGAGGCGTTGAACTCCGACGCCGAGATCTACGGCGGTTCCGGGATGGGCAACATGGGTGCGGTGACCGCGGACGGTGAGCCGTGGAACGGTCAGCCCACCTCGGCCACTGTGGTGCTGCCGCCGCTTGGCTCGCTGTTCCTGGTGCCGGACACCGACCCCGAGAGTGCCATTCCGGAGCTGGAGTCGGGCGACCATTCGTAGCAGGCTCTGCGCGGTCGCGGTGGGGCTGGTCCTTCTGACCGGCTGCACCGCGACCGCTCCGACGCCGACCGACGTCACGGACCCGGCGGCACCTGCCGCCGGGTCCGGCCCGGCGACCGGTGGCGAGCTCGGGCCCGCCACCGGCGCCGAGACCATTCCGCCGGACACCGCCGAGGCGGACACCGCCGCGGCAGTCTTCGGGCGGCTGGCGGACTACTGGCGGCAGGCTTTCCCCCTCGCGTTCGGGGATCCCTGGGTCGAGTTACGCGGCGGCGCCCGGCCGCTGGACTCCGCCGTTGCCGGCGGCAGGGTGCTGTGCATCGCCGATCCGGCGCAGATCACCGGGAATGCCTTCTACTGCCCCGCCGACGACGGCATCGTCTACGACACCGGCGTCCTGGTCCCGGTAGTGCTGGCGCACTACGGCCTGGACGGGCTGACCGCGAGCCTGGCCCACGAGTTCGGTCACGCGGTGGCGGTCAGGACCGGCGCACCGGACCGTCCGGTGCTGCGCGAACTGCAGGCCGACTGCTTCGCCGGCGCGGCGCTGGCATCGATGGTGGAGACCGACCGCCAGGTCGCCGCACTGGCGCCGCTGCTGGACTTCGCCGACCAGCCGACGATGGACCCGAACCAGGCGGCCGCGCACGGAATGGCAGTGGACCGCGCCCAGGCGGCACTGCTCGGTCTGCGCAGCGGCCCGGCCGGCTGCACTGACCTCGGCCCGGCCGACATCGACATCGCCCTGGGACGCTTCCCGCCGACCACCGACGCGGCGCCACGCCCTTTGAGCGACGTCTCGGTCTCGGCCGCCGACCGGGAGCTGGCGGTGCCCCTCGGCGACGCCGCGCTGGCCGCCGCCGCCCGCCTGGAACAGTCCACCGAGCCGCCCGGCACCGACCAGGGCTGCGCTCTGGGGCGGTGGATGGGCGAGGTGTTCGGCGCTGTCGGCCCGGATCAGGTGGGCGGACGGCTGACCGACCCGGACGAGGTGCTCGGCCTGCTGCGAGCGCGACCCGGCACCGACCGCGACACGGTGCTCGGCTACCTGGACGGGCTGGCCGGCCGTTGCGTGCCGAGTGCACCCGTCCAATAAGTTCGGCTCAGTAAGCGCATCAGTACAGCACTGCCGCCAACCGTCGCCGGTACCCGATCACCAGCGGATCGTCGTTGCCCGCGAGCGCGAAGAGTTCCAGCAGGTGGTCGCGGGCGGCGGTGCGGTCGTCACCGTAGAACCGGCCCACCACCTCCACCATCAGCGCGAAGGCGTCCTCGGTCCGACCCGTGGCGAACAGGAGATCCGCTGCGCCGAACTGGGAGGTGAGATCGTCAGGGGCGGCCTGCGCCCGGGCTACCGCGTCGTCGGGCAGTGCGGCGGCACGTTCCTGAAATCGCAGCTGCGACAACGCGAGCGACGCGTCCGTGTCGGTCGGGTCCTGCGCGGTCAGCTGCTCGTACGCCATGATCGCCGCGGCCAGGTCCCCCGCCGCCAACGCCTCCTCGGCCTGCTCCACCAGGGGGTCGACCGCGGCCTCCGTCGCCGCCGGATCCACCGGCGCCCCGGCCATTCCGGGTAGGCGGTCGGCGACAGCTTCCACCAGTCCCTGCACCCACGCCGACACCTGGTCCTCGGACTGCTCGCCGGTGAAGGCGTCCACCGGCTGACCGGCCGCGACGGCGATGACGGTCGGGATGGCCTGGACGCCGAAGGCCTGGCCGATCCGCGGCTGGGTGTCGGCGTCGACCCGGGCCAACGCGACTGTCCCCTGGTACTGACCGACGATCCGTTCCATCATCGCTGATACCTGGGCCGACACCGGCGACCGCCGAGAACCCAGATCGACCAGCACCAGGATCTGCATCGACTTCTCGACCACCTCGGCGGCGAAGTCGGCCTCGGTGACGTCGGCGACCCAGGCCGGCGCGGCGCTGTCGACCGACCCGGGAGCGGCTGCAGCCGCTGCGCTGGGACGCTTGAGCGCCGACAGGTCGACCGCTCCGGAGAAGGCGGCGGACAGCGCGGCCGGATCAGCGCGCGGGTTGCTTCGGGTCATACCAGTGATCCTCCATCCTGCTAGCGTCTGCACCGTGACAGAGACCTCGGTGCCGTTCGACCTCATCGCGAAAGCCGCTCAGACGTGGCGCGAGCGGATCGGACCATCGGAGTCTATGGAAGCCGTCACCAACATCATGCGGGTGCAGCAGATCCTGCAGGCCGCAGTGGACGAATCCCTGCGCCAGCACGGCCTGACCTTCGCCCGCTACGAGGCGTTGGTGCTGCTGTCGTTCTCCAGCCGCGACTCGCTGCCGATGCGCCTGATGGGTGAGCGTCTGCAACTGCACCCCACCTCGATCACCAACATCGTGGATCGACTCGAGGCCGACGGTCTCGCGCAGCGACTCCCGCACCCGACGGACCGGCGCACCACGCTCGTCACGCTCACCGTCACCGGTCGACGCCGACTCACCGACGCCACCCAGAGTGTCCTCAAGACCGACTTCGGTTTCGTCGGCCTGGAGCCGGGTGAGCTCACCCAGCTCTCCACGCTGCTCACGAAGCTGCGCAAGGCGGCCGGCGACTTCTAGCGGCGCCCGGTCCGGGGGCCGCCCGAGGCGCAGAACACGTCCTGACGCGCGTGCCCGCTGACCGGGTTGACCGACCGTGCGTGGGACCATGAGGGTATGACTTCCCGCGAATGGCTTCCGCAGCAGGCCGCTTTCGAACTCGTCCGGCGCGGCTACAGCCCCGAGCAGGTCAATGAGTACCTGGACCGGCTGGAATACGACCTGCGGATCCTCACTGCCGACCGCGACTCGGCCACCCACCGGCTGGCGGACCTGGCGTCCCAGTTGCAGGCCGCACAGTCCGATTCCGACGAGCTGCGGCATCAGCTGGACCGCACCGCGATGAGTACGCCGACGATGTCCGGATTGTCCGAGCGGATGCAGCGGATGATCCGCCTCGCCGAGGAGGAAGCCGCCGAGATCCGGGCGCGGGCCGGAGCCGACGCCGCCGAGCGGCAGGCCGACACCGACCAGCGCGCCGCCGACCTGTCCGAGGCCCGTCGGAGTTTCGACGCGGAACGGGAGAAGGCTCGCGGCCAGCTGGCGCAGCAGGTCGAGGACATCACGAACGAGGCGCTGGCCGAGAGCGAGCGGGTGCGCGGGGCGGCGAGCCATGAGGCGGCCTCTGTCGTCGGCGCCGCCCAGGCCGAGGCCCAGCGGCTCGTCGCGCAGGCCACCGACTACCTGCACCGCACCACCGAGCATGCCCAGGCGCTCGACGCGGCGGCCGCCGCGGAACGCCACCGACTGGACGCCGAGGCCACCAGCCGTCGCAACGAGGTCGAGGAAGACTTCACGATCGCCATCACCGCGCGGCGCACCCAGGCCCATCAGTACGTGGCGGAGCAGGAGAACGAGTCCCGTCTGCAGGCCGACGAGCTGGTCGCCACTGCGACTGCCGAAGCGCAGGCCATCGTCGAGGCTGCGGACGCGGAGGCGCAGCGCCGGGTCTCACTCGCCGCCCAGGAATCGCACCGGCGGGTGGCCGAGGCCGATGCAGCCGTGGACCACCTGGTCGAGATGCGCGGCCATGTGCTAGGCCAGCTGGCCGGGCTTCGCCCGTTCTTGGAATCCATCGACGAGGCCAGCGCGCGCGCCCACGAACTGCTGCAGGCCCGCGCGGACGAAGCGTCCAAGCCGGTGGGTGCGGACTTCGACCCGGAGGTCGGCACGGTCGACTACAGCTCCTCCGATCCCCGCGACGCCGCCGTGGCGGACCGGGACGACGAGGACGACAGTGCCGTGCCGGTCAGCTCCGATCGCCGAGGCTGACCTCGGCAAAGATCTCGGGTGCCCGCTCGAAGTACCGGACGGAGCCGCGTTGGACCAGCCGCCAGGCGCAGCCGGCGGCGAACAGGGGGCTGATCGCGAGTCCCACCCACCCCCACACCGGCGCGACGAAGACGGTGAGCAGCACGAAGCCGACCCCGGGTAGCGCCAGGCCCAGCCCGCCGAGCAGCACTGTCAGCGACACCACCAGTGACCTGGCCTTGTGCTGCGGGGCGGCGGAGGCGAACATCGACGTCCGGGCCTGGGGCATGGCGTACGGCTTCGCCGCCGACATGTAGGCGGCCAACCCCGAGGAGCTGAGCAGGGCTGCCAGGCACAGTCCCAGCGCAGCCGGTATCCAGACCGCATCACCGCGCACCCAGGCGTGCAGCACGACGCCGGCGACCACCATCACGCTGCCCGGGATGAGCACCACCGCGAGATGGCCGAGCATCTCCGCACGGGCCCGCTCCCGGTCGGCGATGGCCACCAGGTGCAGCCACATTCCGGATCCGTCGACACCGAACTGGTTGCCCACCTGCGTTCCCGTCATCAGGGCGCCGAAGGCCACCGCGAACAGCGACCCGTGCGCCGGCACGACCAGGAGCGGCCACAGCACGATGAACACCATCACCATCAGCCACGGCAGCCGACGCATCGGATCCCGCCAGATCAACACCCGGTCCCGGGCGGCGACCACCAGGGCCGTCCCGCCGGTCGCGTTGCCGAAGTCATGGTCACCGGCCGCCGATGACGACTCGGTGAGCGAGATCCCGGATTCCAGCGCCCGGCGCAGAGCCACCGCCCACCACAGGTATCCGAGTGCGATCGTGCCCAGTGCGATAGCGACCAGCACCAGCGCGAGCCCGATCTCGCCGGTGTGCACCAGATACGGGATCCTTGCCAACGCGCCCGGCGGCGTCCAGCCCAGGATCGCCCCTGCCGTCGAGACTCCCTGGTCGAAGTTGGTCTGGGAGGTCACCTGCCCGAGGCCCAGGCTGGCTCCGAAGTACAGCAGCAGGACACCGAACCCGACGACCATTCCCAGGTCGCGACCCCGCCGGGTGGACATCAGGCCGGCCAGCGAGGTGGACGCGGCGCGCGACAACACGATGAGCATCAACAGCTGCGCGATCATGCACCCGATCGCCACCGGGAGCACCGCCCAGTCCGGGCTGAGCATCACGGCCACCCCGCCCAGGATGATGATGTTCACCGCCGGCAGCCAGCCGATCATCGAGCTGACGGTGAGTCCGCGGAGCATGTCGGCTCGGCGGAGGGGCAGCAGGACGAACCGCCGGGGGTCGATGGTCTCGTCCACCCCGAAGGCCACCAGGGGGCTGAGCATCCAGGCCACCAGTTGGCCGGCGAGCAGCAGCGCACCAGCGGTGACGGCGATCGTGGGCTGGTCGCGCAGCATCGACAGCAGCGCGGCGAGCGCCAGTACCACCAGCGCGCCCAGCACCAGACCGACGATGGTGCCGGCCCGCCGGGCGGTGGATACGGTCCGGAGCCGGCTGGTCAGCAGTCGCCATTTCAGGCCGGCGAAGAGCGCAACCATTCCAGCCCTCCCGATCCACGGTCCTCGGCACCGACGAGATGCATGAAGGCGTCGTCCAGCGACGCGGCTGTGCCGCGCACCTCGTCGAGCGTGCCGACCGCTGCCAACCGCCCGTGGTCCATCACGGCGACGTGGGAGCAGAGCTCCTCGACGAGCGCCATCACGTGACTGGACAGGATCACGGTGCCGCCGCCCACCGTGTAGCGGGTGAGCACCCCTCGGATGATCCGGGCCGACACCGGGTCCACGGCCTCCAGTGGTTCGTCGAGCAACAGCACCTGCGGCGAGTGCAGCAGCGCAGCCGCCAGCGTCACCTTCTTGCGCATCCCGGTCGAGTAGTCGGCGACCACCTTGTCGCCGGCATCGGTCAGGTCCAGCACCCGCAGCAGCTCCGCCGCCCGCGCCTTGACCTCGTCCAGCGCCATCCCACGGAACCTGCCCAGATAGGTCAGCATCTCCATCCCGGAGAGCCGCTCGAACAGTCGGAGCCCGTCGGGCAGCACACCCATCCGGGTCTTGGCGCCGACCGGGTCCTGCCAGACGTCGTGGCCGGCGATGTAGGCGTGCCCCGAGTCGGGCCGCAGCAGCCCGGTGACCAGCGAGAGCGTGGTGGTCTTGCCGGCCCCGTTCGGACCGACCAGACCGAAGAACGAGCCGGCAGGGACATCGAGGGTGAGGCTGTCCACCGCCACCACACCGCCGAAGGCCTTGTGCAGACCACGGGTGGCCAAGGCGGTCCCGACGATGGTCGGATCGGAGTTGATCCCCGGATACCGGGGCAACGAGTCGGTCATCAGGGTCCTCCCGGGACAATCTGGGCAGGGACATTCTCCCAGGGGCCGTCCCAGGACCGCGGCAGCGGGTCCGATCCGGGCCGGACGGTGGCCACGATCGCGTCCAGCGCAGCCTCCGCCTGCCCCACCCACAGATGTTTGACCTTGGGGAAGTCCACGACCCGGCACTGCGGAACGAGACCGAACCGCTCGCGGGCCTCGGCCGGCTGGAGGTAGTCGTCCAACTCGGGGACCAACGCCACCAGCGGTTTCCCGGACGCAGCCCAGTCGCCCAGATCATTGTCCCCGGCGCGGTGCAGCGGCGGCGAGAGCAGCACCGCCCCGGTCACGTCGGCGGTGGCACCGTATTTCAGCGCCAGCTCGGTACCGAACGACCAGCCGACCAGCCAGCGGTCGGGCAGGTGATGGTCGACCGCGTACGCCACCGCGGCGGCCACGTCGTGGCGCTCCCCCTCGCCGCCGTCGAACGCGCCGTCACTGCGACCGGCGGCGCTCACCGTGCCCCGGGTGTTGAACCTCAGCACCGCGATCCCAGCCAGCGCCGGCAGCCGGAAGGCGGCCTTGCGGAACAGATGGGAGTCCATCATTCCGGCGTGCGTGGGGAGCGGATGCAGCGTCACCAGCGTCGCGACCGGCTGCTGATCCAGCGGCAGGGCGATCTCACCGACCAGATCGAGGCCGTCCGCGGTGTGCAGGGTGACCGGCTCCCGACGGGCCGGCAGCCGGGTGTTCGCGCCGATCCTGGTGGTCATGTCTCCGCCGTTCCGTCAGATCGAGAGAAGTGCCCAGGTCACCACCGCCGACGGCAGCAGTGAGTCCATCCGGTCCATCACCCCGCCGTGGCCGGGGAGCAACGAGCCCATGTCCTTCACGCCGATGTCACGCTTGACCATCGACTCCATCAGATCACCCAGCGTCGCGGTGCCGCAGACCACCACGCCCAGCAGCACCCCGCGCCACCACACCTCGTCCAGCATCAGCACCGCGGTCAGGGCGCCCGCAACGGACGCGCCGACCATCGACCCGGCGAAGCCTTCCCAGCTTTTCTTCGGCGAGATCCGCGGCGCCATGGGGTGTTTGCCGAACAGCACGCCGGCCGCATAACCGCCGGTGTCGGAACACACGACGACGATGATGAACGTCAGCACCCGCTGGGCGCCGTTCGCCGGGGCCGCCAGCAGCGTCGCGAACGACGCGAAGAACATCACGTACAGCGTGACGAACACCGAGGCGGAGACGTCGCGCAGGTAGCCGTCCGCACCGCCGGGCAGTCGCCAGATCATGCAGGCCAACGTTGTCAGCGCGATGCCGACCACCTGGGCCGGCAGCCCGTAGGGCCAGGCCAGCGCGATGGTGGCGACCCCGCCGACCATGATCGGCACCCAGCTCAGGACGATGCCGCGGGCGGCATACAGGGTGCCGCGCATCTCCCAGACCGAAGCGGCCGCGGCCGCGGCGATCAGCACCACGAACAGGGGCCGGAACAGCAGCAGTGCGGCGACGACGACGACCCCTAGGCCGAGCGCGACCCCGATCGCCGCGGGGAGGTCACGTCCGGCTCGGGACGGGGCGCGGCCGGTGGGTTCGGCGGCAGGCGTGGTCATCGGGAGGTCGGCGCTGACGTCATCAGACCTCGAGCAGCTCGGCTTCCTTGTGTCGGACCAGCTCGTCGACGGTGGAGACGTAGCGATCGGTGAGCGTCTGCAGCTCCTTCTCGGCGGTCCGGCCGTCGTCCTCGCTGACCTCGCTGTCCTTGTCCTTCACCAGCTTGTCGATGGTGTCCTTGGTGCGACGGCGGATGTTGCGAATGGCGACCCTGGCGTCCTCGCCCTTCGCCCGGGCGGTCTTGCCCAACTCCCGGCGGCGCTCCTCGGTCAGCTGCGGGAACAGCACGCGCAGGATGTTGCCGTCGTTGCTGGGGTTCACGCCCAGGTCCGAGTCGCGGATGCCCTTCTCGATGGCCGCCAACTGGCTCATGTCGTACGGCTTGATGACCGCCATCCGCGCCTCGGGCACGGTGATCTGGGCCATCTGCGTCAACGGGGTGGGCGCGCCGTAGTAGTCGATCTGGATGCGGGCGAACATGTTCGGGTTCGCCCGACCGGTCCGCAGGGTCGACAGATCGTCCTTGGCGGAGGTGACCGCCTTCTCCATCTTTTCCTCGGCGTCGAACAGCTCTTCGTCGATCATCAGTGAACCTTCACTTCTGGGGGGTCGAGAGCACTCAACGGGTGGCGACGAGGGTGCCGATCGGCTCGCCGAGCACGGCGCGCGCGATGTTGCCCTCCACCAGCAAGTTGAACACGATGATGGGCATCTTGTTGTCCATGCACAGCGTGAACGCAGTCGCGTCGGCGACCTCCAGCCCCCGCTCCACGACTTCCCGGTGGGTGATCTCGGCGAACATCGTGGCGTCCGGGACCTTGCGCGGGTCGGCGTCGTAGACACCGTCCACCGCCTTGGCCATCAACACGACCTCGGCGTGGATCTCCAGCGCGCGTTGGGCGGCGGTGGTGTCGGTGGAGAAGTACGGCATACCCATGCCGCAGCCGAAGATGACGACGCGGCCCTTCTGCAGGTGACGCTGCGCCCGCCGGGGGATGTAGGGCTCGGCGACCTGACCCATCGTGATGGCGGTCTGCACCCGGGTGTCGATGCCGTGCTCGCGCTCCAGGAAATCCTGCAGGGCGAGACAGTTCATCACCGTGCCGAGCATGCCCATGTAGTCCGCACGGGCCCGGTCGATACCCAGGTCCTGCAATTCGGCGCCGCGGAAGAAGTTACCGCCGCCGATGACCACCGCGACCTGGGTGCCGGTCGCGACGACCTCGGCGATCTGGCGGGCGACGTTGGACACGACGCGGGGATCGACGCCCACACTGCCGCCGCCGAACATCTCGCCGCCGAGTTTGAGCACCACCCGCTTGAAAGGCCGGCGCACCGGGAGTTCGTCCGTCATGTGCCGATGCACCGGCCTTTCTGCAGGTGGAACTGGTCGATGCCAGGTGGAGCGGGCGACGCAGGCGTCAGCTCGCGCCGACCTCGAAGCGGGAGAACGCGGTGACGGTCACGCCGGCTTCCTCGAGGATCTTGCCGACCGTCTTCTTGGAGTCCAGCACCGAGGACTGCTCCAGCAGCACGGCGTCCTTGAAGAAGCCGTTCACCCGACCCTCGACGATCTTGGGCAGTGCCGCTTCCGGCTTGCCCTCCTCGCGGGCGGTGGCCTCGGCGATGCGACGCTCGGTCTCGAGCACGTCGGCCGGGACGTCGGAACGGGTGACGTAACGGGCCCGCAGGGACGCGACCTGCATGGCGGCCGCGCGGGCGACGTCGGCGGCTTCCTCGCCGGTACCGATGTACTCGATGAGCACGCCGATCGCCGGCGGCAGGTCGGCGGACCGACGGTGCAGGTAGGTGGTGGTCGGGCCGGCGTAGCGCACGACGCGACGCAGCTCGATCTTCTCGCCCAGCTTGGCCGACGCGGCGGTGATCGCGTCGGCGACCGTGCCGGAACCCAGCGGGGCGGCCAGCACGGACTCGACGTCGGCGGCGTTCTCGGACACGGCGGCGACAATGTCGTCGGCCAGCGCCTGGAACTCGGCGTTCTTGGCGACGAAGTCGGTCTCCGACGCCAACTCGATCAACGAGCCCGCGGACGGCGGCGACCAGTCCCTGCGAGGCGGTGCGGTCGGCGCGCTTGCCGACGTCCTTGGCACCCTTGATGCGCAGGATCTCGACGGCCTTGTCGAAGTCGCCGTCGGTCTCGTCCAGAGCCCGCTTGCAGTCCATCATCCCGGCTCCGGTCATGTCCCGGAGCTTCTTCACTTCAGCAGCGCTCGCCATGATTGCGTTTCATCCTTCTTGTCACTAGAGCTTCGACGATCAGTGGTCCCTCGCCCGCGAGCGGGTGACCGGCCGGTCGGCCGGTCACCCGCTCTATCGGTGACGACGGATCAGACGACGGACGACGTGTCGCCCGGAACTTCCTCGCGGACAGCCTGGTTGGCGGCCTGGGCGGCGGCTTCGGTCCCGGCGATCGGGGCCTCCTCCGTCGGCAGGGCGGCCGGGTCGATCGCGGCGGCCTCGGCCGCTGCGATGACCGAGGCACCGTTGTCGGTGGCGGCGAGCAGCTCGCGCTCCCACTCGGCCAGCGGCTCCTCGGCGACCGCGGCACCGCCACCGGACCGGGCCAGCAGGCCCTCGGCGACGGCGTCGGCGACCACGCGGGTCAGCACGGCGGCGCTGCGGATCGCGTCGTCGTTGCCGGGGATCGGGAAGTCGACCTCGTCGGGGTCGCAGTTCGTGTCGAGCACGGCGACGACCGGGATGCCCAGCTTGCGGGCCTCGCCGACGGCGATGTGCTCCTTCTTGGTGTCGACGATCCACACCACGGACGGGACCTTGGCCATGTCCCGGACGCCGCCGAGGGTCTTGGCCAGCTTGATCTTCTCGCGGTTCATCAGAAGGAGTTCCTTCTTGGTGCGTCCGGCGACGTCGCCGGACTCCTCCATCGCCTCGAGGTCCTTGAGGCGCTGCAGCCGCTTGTGCACGGTGGTGAAGTTGGTGAGCATGCCGCCCAGCCAGCGCTGGTTCACGTAGGGCATGCTGACGCGCGTCGCCTGGTCGGCGATGGCTTCCTGAGCCTGGCGCTTGGTGCCGATGAACAGCACGGTGCCACCGTGGGCCACGGTCTCCTTGACGAACTCGTACGCCTTGTCGATGTACGTCAGCGTCTGCTGGAGATCGATGATGTAGATGCCGTTGCGCTCGGTGAAGATGAATCGCTTCATCTTCGGGTTCCAGCGACGGGTCTGGTGTCCGAAGTGGACACCTGCGTCAAGGAGCTGACGCATCGTGACGACAGCCATGGTCGTCCCTTCAGGTGGGCGCGCCAGGGTCCTGGTCGCGCGTTCAGTTGTCGCCCCCTCCGGCGGAGGTGGCCCTGGCGCCCTCGGTGCACCCACCCCTCGCGGGGACATTGGGTGCTCCGGCGACCACTACCGAATTCCGGGAAGCCGGATCGGCTGGCCGCGACAGGGCGCGCGAAGTCAGCCCGCGCACGCACGGACCGCTGTTCGAGGATACGTTATCCACAGGGTCACCGTCGGCCACGGTTGTCCACACGCCGGCCGTCCGGGACGCTGCCGGAGCCGGTTCTGCGCCACGGTAGCGGGATGGGAACCCGCGGGCCGTCGATGGCGCTGATCGTGCTGCTGTTGATGATGCTGCCCCTACCGGTGCGTGCGGCGTCGGGGTTTGCCGAGTCGGTAGCCGGTCCACTTGGAGCCGGGGGCGGCGCAGCGGCGGCAGGGTCGGCAGGGTCGGCAGGGTCGCGCGCCCCGATGCAGCCGCCCGTGCGCCCGCCCACCGTTGCCGAGCCCTTTCGGGCGCCGGTCGACCGGTACGGCCCGGGCCACCGCGGGGTCGATCTGGAGGCCGCTGCCGGGACCGAGATCCGGGCGCCCGCCGCGGGGCGGGTGATCTTCGCCGGCCGGCTGGTCGATCGCGGGGTGGTGTCGATCGAGCACGACGGCGGCCTGCGGACCTCGCTGGAGCCGGTGACCGCGACGGTACCGGTGGGCCGACGGGTCGGTGCCGGGGAGGTGATCGGCACGCTGGAAGTAGGGCACCCGCGCTGTCGGCCCGGGGTCTGCCTGCACTGGGGGGTCCGGCTCGACGGGGTCTACGTCGATCCGATGGCGCTGGTAGCGGCGGTGCGGGTACGGCTGCTGCCGTGGGACGGGTGAGGCGCGAGCCCGCGCCCGGTCCCGGGTGCCCGGGTCAGGTCCCGGGCCGGCGGCGAGGCGCGTCGTGCAGCGCATCGGTCGCCGACGCCCGGTCGACAGCAGGATCAGGCCCGCGGATGCGCCTGGGTGAAGACCGACCGCAGCCGCTCGGCGGAGACGTGGGTGTAGATCTGGGTGGTACCGATGCTGGCATGGCCGAGGATCTCCTGCACGGTCCGCAGGTCGGCGCCGCCCTCCAGCAGATGGGTGGCTGCCGAGTGGCGCAGCCCGTGCGGGCCGAGATCCGGTGCGCCGTCGACAGTCTCGAGCCTCTTGTGGACCAGGGTGCGGACCGCCCGCTGGTCGAGCCGGCCGCCTCGGTGGCCGAGGAAGACGGCCGCAGGTTCGGTGCCGGTGGCCAGTACCGGCCGGCCGTGGTCGAGGTAATCGGCCAACGCCCGGTCGGCGGGTAGGCCGTAGGGCACGGTGCGCTGCTTGTCGCCCTTGCCGATCACCCGCAGCACGAGGCGCCGGCGGTCGATGTCGTCCAGATCCAGGCCCACCAGTTCCGACACCCGCAGCCCGGCGGCGTAGAGCAGCTCCAGCACGGCCTGGTCGCGGCGGTGCAGCGCGGTGGCGACACCGGTGGGGTCTGCCGGTGGCACCCCGGGACCGGCCGTCCCGCCAGTGGCTGCCGTCCCGCCGGTGGCTGACGGAACACCGGTCGTCGCGGCGCCGGTCGACGGGTCCGGCGGCCCGGCGGCGAGCATGGCTGCGGCCTGGTCGGCCCGCAGCACCGCGGGCAGCGAGCGGTGCGCCCGGGGCGCGGCCAGCCGGGCGCTGGGGTCGGTGGGCAGCAGGCCCGTGCGGTTCGCCCAGCCGCAGAACGAGCGCGCGGCGGCGGCCTTGCGAGCCAGCGAACTGCGAGCCGTCCCCGAGCTGCTCAACCGGGCGAGCCAGCTGCGCAGTGCCACCAGATCCAGACCGGCCGGGCCACGTCCCATCCGGTCGAGATGGTCGAGCAGATCCAGCGTGTCGGACAGATACGCCCGGACGGTCGCCGCGGCGACACCCCGTTCGAACTGCAGATGGCGGCGATAATCGTCGAGCACCGCGTCCCACTCCCCCGACGGGCCCGGCCGGCCGCCGGTACCGGGGGTCGCGGTCACATCGCGTCGCTGGGCTCGTGGTAGGCACTCTGCCGGTCGCGCTGCCGCGGCAGGCCGGTCTGCGAGATCTGACCGATCAGATCCTCGATCTCGACGGTGAGCTGCTCGGTGCCGTCGTCGGTGGACTGCTCGGCGGCCGTGCGCAGTGCGGTCAGGCGCTCGAGGTCCAGGTGGTGCTCCGCAGGCGGTCGGGACCGCCAGCCTTCCCGGATCCGGTCGAATTCCTGCCGCATGGTCAACAAGGTCATCTGTCCTCCTGCGCCGTTGGCTGGCCGTTCCTGTCCCGCGAGTATGCGCGTGGGTCGAGCGCCGTGCGAGCATGCCCGCATGCACCAGCACAAGATGACCCATCTCGCCGTTCAGGGGATCGGTGTCAACTCCGACCAGTTCCGCGACTCGATGGATCATCACCTGGCGGCGATGAGCAGGTCCGGCTGGGAGCTGGTGTCGACCACCGTCACCGAACAGTTCAGCCAGTTCCGGGGTACGACATCGGCCGACGCGCTGCTGTTCTGGAAGCGCCCGGACCAGGCCGGTGGTGGAGAGGCAACAGTCACCGCCGACTGACGGCCTCAGAGTCGCCGCCACAGCGCCCCCTCCCGCCGAGCCAGCCCGCCCAGTTCCAGCAGCGGCAGCGCGGCGATGACCTGTGCCGCGGGTACGCCGGAGGACGTGCTGAGCTGAGACACCGTCGCCGTGCCCCGGGTCGGAAGGGCCCCGTGCACCCGCAGGGCCGTTGGATCGAGCCCGTCGGTGCGACGGACGTCGTCTGCAGGGTCGGCAGTATCGAGGGTGCCGTGGGTGCCGTGGGTGCCGGCGGGCCCGGTGCTGGAGGTCGGGAAGAGACCCGGTTCCACCGGGCGGGCTGCGGTGATGACGTCCTGCGCTGACGCTGCCAGCATCGCGAACCTGTCCCGCAACAACAGGTGACACCCCACCGACATCGCCGAGGTGACCGGACCCGGTACCGCCATCACGATCCGGCCCAGGTGGGCAGCCGCAGCGGCGGTGGACAACGCGCCGGAGCGCCGACTCGCCTCCACCACCACCGTCACGCCCCCCAGCGCGGCCAACAACCGGTTGCGCACCAGGAACCGATGCCGCGCCGGGGTGGTCCCCGGCGGGTACTCGGTGATCACGGCTCCGCCGGCCGCGATGCGGTGCAGCAGCGGGGCGTTGGCGGCCGGATAGGCCCGATCGACGCCGCAGGCCAGTACCGCCGCGGACCGCCCACCACAGGTCACCGCCGCCCGATGCGCGGCGGTGTCGATGCCGAACGCACCACCGGACACGACCGCGAATCCGGCGTCGGCAACGCCGAGAGCGATCTCGGCGGCCACCCGCTCGCCGTACGGGCTGCTGGCCCGGGACCCGACGACAGTGATCCCGGCGCGCGGCAGGTCCGGCGGCAGCGTCCCTCGGATGTACAGCCCGAGCGGTGGCGCGGACCCGGTGACACCGCGGCCGGCAGCCGTGGCGAAACCGATGGTCGCCGCCACCGGCCAGTCGACCTCCTCGGGGCACAGCAGGTAGGCACCGGCCGCCTCGGCAGCGGCCAAATCACGCTCGGCCACCGAACGCAGCTCGGCCGGTGTACGGCCCTCGGTGCGCGCTGCGGTCGCCGACAACACCGCAGGAGGTGCGGACCGCGCGACCACCGCGGCGAACGCCGCCACCGGCCCCAGCCTGTCGACGAGCTCCACCACGGCCGGTGCGGGCGGTTCGGCGAGCCGGAGCAGACCGGCCCGGGCGATCCGGATCTCGTCCATCGCCCCGGGTGTCATGCCGCCGCCCCGCTGCTGCGCAAGCTGAGCGCGGTGGCCACATCCGACATCGTGGGTTCACCGCGGGCCGCCAGATCCGCAGCGGTCAGCGACAGCCGCAGGACCCGGTCGTAGCCGCGGCCGGTCAGCAGGCCGGCCCGCACCGCCCTGTCCAGCAGCCGTGCGGGCTCACCCGTCGGTCGCCACCGCCGCCGCAGCACCGCGCCGGGCACCTCGGCGTTGTACCGCCAGGGTGTCCCCGTCCAGCGGTGCGCAGCGCGCTCCCGGGCGGCCAGGACCCGCACGGCAACCGCCGCCGTCGGTTCACCCGGCTCCCCGGAGCCCAATGCCACCGGATCCAGCGCGGGCAGTTGGATCCGGATGTCCACACGGTCCATCAGCGGGCCGGACAGCCTGCTCAGGTAACGCCGCCGGAGGCCGACCTCGCATCGGCAGTCCAGGTCCCGGGCGGCCGCGCACGGACACGGGTTGGCTGCGAGCACCAACTGGAAGCGCGCCGGGTACCGCACCGCGCCGGCGGCCCGGGCGATCAGCACCTCGCCGCTCTCCAACGGCTGTCGCAGGGCGTCGAGCACCTTCGGCTTGAACTCCGGCGCCTCGTCCAGGAACAACACGCCGCGGTGGGCCAGGGAGATGCTCCCGGGCCGGATCAGCGTCGAGCCTCCCCCGATGATCGCCGCCGCCGACGCGGTGTGGTGGGGGTCCACGAACGGCGCCACCGACACCAGCGGCAGGCCCGGCGCCAGTACCCCGGCCACCGAGTGCACCGCAGTGACCTCCAGCGCCTGGTCACCGGTCAACGCCGGGAGCAACCCCGGCAGCCGGGCGGCGAGCATCGTCTTACCGGCTCCGGGCGGACCGATCATCGACAGGTGGTGACCACCGGCCGCCGCCAGCTCCAGCGCGGCCCGCCCCTCGGGCTGACCCAGCACATCGGCCAGATCCGGCAGCAGCGGCGGATCCGGCACCACCCGCACGCCCGGGCCGGTCAGTGCGGCACCCCCGCCGAGGTGGGTGATGACCTCCCGCAACGTCGCTGCACCGAGTACCTCCAGCCCGTGCACCAGACCGGCCTCGTCGACATTGCCCAGCGGCACCACCGCCGTCCGGACACCGGCCCGCCGGGCCGCGACCAGCGCCGGCAGCACCCCCCGGACCGCTCGCACCTGACCATCCAGACCGAGTTCACCGATCCACACGGTGTCGGCCCCGCGGCGCGGGCTGACCACCTCCGCCGCGGTGAGCACCGCGACCGCGATGGCCAGGTCGAAGCCGGAGCCGTTCTTGCGCAGCGACGCCGGCGAGAGCGCGAGCGTGATGCGACGATCGGGCCAGGTCTGCCCCGAATTGACCACGGCAGCCTTGACCCGATCCCGGGACTGCTGGACCGCGACGTCCCCCATCCCGATCACGGTGGTGCCGGGGAGGCCGTTGGCGAGGTCGGCCTCGACGCTCACCAGGTGGCCGTCGAGGCCGTCGAGTTGCACCGCAAGGGTGCGGGCGAGGGCCATCAGAACGCCCCGGCGATGTGCGTCAGGCGCGGTTCGGCACCGGGTTCCCACAGCACGCTGATCACGTCGAACCGGACGCGCACCCCCGGCCGGGCCTGGTGGCCGGCCAGCCACAGCGACGCGAGCCGCCGGAGCCGCCGCCGCTTCCCGACGTCGACCGCCTCCGCACCGGACCCGAACCGCACCCCGCTGCGGGTCTTGACCTCGCACACCACCGCAAGATCACGGCCGTCGGTGGCGACGATGTCGAGCTCACCCTCGCGGCAGCGCCAGTTGCGAGTCATCACGATGAGGCCGATGTCGGCCAGGTAACGGGCCGCCAACTCCTCGCCGTTGCGGCCCAGTTCGTCCTTCGCTGCCATCTGCGTCCCCCGATCTCGTCCCCTGCGGGTCGAGAGTGCCGGGCGGCCGCGGTCGGCTCAACCGTTCGTCAGGCGGGTGTGGACAACCCCATCCCGGACGGGGCTTGTGGATAGATCAGCGACCGCAGGCGGCGATCGCTGCCGTTGCCACGTCGCCGGCGGACGCGGGGTTCTGCCCGGTCACCAACTTTCCGTCGGTCACCACGTGGGACTTCCACACCGGCCCCTCCGAGTACTTGCCACCCGCCGCCGCGAGCCGGTCGGCCAGCAGGAACGGCACCACGTCGGTCAGCTCGATCGCAGCCTCCTCGGCGTTGGCGAAGCCGGTCACCTGACGGCCGTCGATCAGCAACGACCCGTCGTGCAGCCTGGCGGTGGTCAACCCCGCCGGGCCGTGACAGACCGCCGCGATCACGCCACCGCGGTCCCAGGTCTCGGCGAGCAGGGTGGCCAGCTCGTCGTTGTCGGGGAAGTCCCACATCGTGCCGTGGCCACCGACGAGGTACACCACGTCGTACATCGCGGCGTTGACATGTCCCGGCCGCGGTGCGGTGTCCATCTGGTGACGGATGGCCGGGTCGGCCTTCCAGGCGACCTGGGTGGCGTCGGCTGCGTCGAAACCGTCCTCCGGCGCCGGCCCGCCGGCGATGGTCGCCACGTGGACGCCCCAGCCGTTGTCGGTGAAGACCTGCCACGGGTCCGCCGCCTCGCTGACCGTGTAGCCGGTCGGTTTTCCGGTGTCACCCAGCGCATCGTGGCTGGTCAGGACGAGCAGTGCGGTCGGGGTGTGCGGGAATGCAGGTGACATCGTCACGGCCTTTCTAGGGGGATCAGAACTCGCCGTCCTCGGGAAGCCGCAGATCGGGCTTCTCGAGCTCCTCGACGTTGACGTCCTTGAACGTCACGACCCGGACGTTCTTGACGAACCTGGCCGGACGGTACATGTCCCAGACCCAGGCGTCGGACATCCGCACCTCGAAGTACATGTCACCGTCGGAATTTCGCACCTGCACGTCGACGGCGTTACACAGATAGAACCTGCGCTCGGTCTCCACCACGAAGGCGAAGTGCCCGACGATGTCCCGGTACTCCCGGTACAGCTGCAGTTCCATCTCGGTTTCGTACTGCTCGAGATCCTCTGCGCTCATACCTGGAAGATAGCGGGCTGGTCGTCGATCTCGTGCGCGCAGCCGGGCAGCCGCCACGATTGTCGGTGGGCCGCACTGGGTCCGTGCTGTCGGAGGGCCTCGATGTGCTCGGGCGTGGAGTAGCCCTTGTTGAGCGCGAACCCGTACGCCGGGTGGCAGGGGTCGAGATCGACCATCATCGCGTCCCGCTCTGTCTTGGCCAGCACCGACGCCGCCGAGATGCCGGCACAGGTCATGTCACCCTTGATCCGGGTGTGCACCGGCAGGTCGGTGCTGCCCAGCAGGTAGTTGTAGTTGCCGTCCAGCAGGATCGCGTCCACCGCCGCCAACTGGGCCAACGCACGCAGCGCCGCCAACCGCAGGCCACCGATGATGCCGACCCGGTCGATCTCCACCGAGGAGGCGTGCCCGACCGCGTACTCGCGGGCCCACCGACGGATCGGCACGACCAGCGCGGCTCGCGCGGCCGGGGTGAGCAGCTTGGAGTCCCGGACACCGGCCGGGACCCGGCCGATCTTCGGGGTCACCACCACCACGCCGATGCTCACCGGGCCGGCCAGGGACCCGCGACCGACCTCGTCCATCGTCGCCAACCGCTGCAGATCGCCACGCAGCAGGGACTTCTCGGTGCGCAGATCGGGACGCCGGCCGTCCGGCGCCGGCCGCGGACGCCGCGCCGCGGTCAGCGGCGTGCCCACCGCGGTCTCCGTCGTCCGGACCGGACCGGCAGACCGTCCCCGCCCGACCGTGGCAGCGCCAGTAGACCCAGGGTCGCGACGGCGCCGCCCTGGATGTCCGGCGAGCCCACGACACCCCAGCGGGACGCCGGCAACACGATCAGCACCGCGTGGCCGATGACGTTCTCGACCGGGATCGGGCCCTGACAGCTGGCATCGGGAAGCATCCCGCGGCAGCCGTAAGTGGAGTCCTTGGATCCACTCCGGTGATCGCCCATGACCCACAGCGAGTCTGCCGGGACCGTGATCGGGCCGAAACACCGCTCCGCCCGCAGCGCGCTCGTGCAGTCACTGGTGCCGGAGAGGAACGTGAAGTCCTGATAGATGTACGGCTCGTCCAGCGGCACGCCGTCGACCATCACGCGGCCCTGGTCGTCGCAGCACTGCACCGTCTGACCAGCGGTGGCGATGACGCGCTTGACGAAGTCCTTCTCGTTCGGCGGGGCGATGCCCACCACCGAACCGACCGCTTGGAACAGCCGGCCGTACCAGGTGCCGGGGCCCGGGATCGCTGCTTCCGGTGCCCAACTGGGCGGGCCGCTGAACACGACGACCTCGCCGGGCTCCGGCGCGCTGAAGTCGTAGACGATCTTGTTGACCAACACCCGGTCGCCGCCCGAGGAGACCCCGTGCAGGGTCTGCTCCATCGACCCGGACGGGATGTAGTACACCTTGAACAGGAACGTCTGGATCAGAAACGTCATCACGAACGCGATGACGAGCAGGATCGGCAGCTCCACCCAGAAGGGCCGCTGCTTCTTCGGCAGGTTCGCCTCGGACGCGGGGCGCGCCCGCTCCGCTTCGACCTCACGCCACCGCTGAGCAGCGGGCGAATCGTTGTCAGGAGCGGGTGCGACACCCGCCGTGCCGTCGGGACCGTCGTCGGACATCCGAGAGCCGGAGTCGACCGGGCGCTACCGGTGGTTCCGGGTCAGCGGACGTCGCGCTTTTCCTTGATCTTGGCCTTCTTGCCGCGCAGATCGCGCAGGTAGTAGAGCTTCGCCCGGCGGACATCGCCGCGGGTGACCAGCTCGACCTTGTCCAGGTTCGGGGAGTGCAGCGGGAACGTGCGCTCCACGCCGACGCCGAAGCTGATCTTGCGGACGGTGAAGGTCTCGCGGATGCCACCGCCCTGACGACGGATGACGTGCCCGGCGAAGACCTGCACGCGGGACCGGGTGCCCTCGATGACCTTCACGTGGACCCGAACGGAGTCACCGGGCCGGAAGGAGGGCAGGTCGGAGCGCAGCGACGCGGCGTCCAGTACATCCAGGGTGTTCATCGAAGATTCCTTACAGTCAGAAAGGCAACCCTTCTAGTCTGCCAGAAGGGCGGTCGTACGCGAAATCTCCGGCTAGTCGAGCAACTCGGGTCGGCGTCGGCGGGTCCGGTCCAGCGACTGCTCACGCCGCCAGGCCTCGATCGCAGCATGGTTGCCCGACAGCAGCACCGGCGGCACGGACAACCCCCGGTAACTCTCCGGCCGGGTGTAGCTCGGCGCCTCCAGCAGCCCTGGCCAGCCGGCCCCGAAGCTGTCCTGCACCGCGCTCGCCGGGTTGCCGAGCACCCCCGGGATCAACCGGGCGACCGCCTCGACCATCACCAGCACCGCGGCTTCGCCACCGGCCAGCACGTAGTCGCCGATCGACAGCTCCCGGACCGTCATCCGGGACGCGGCCTCGTCGGCCACCCGTTGGTCGATGCCCTCGTAGCGACCGCAGGCGAACACCAGATGCGCCGACCCCGCTAACTCCTCGGCGACTGCCTGGGTGAACGGCGCACCGGCCGGTGTCGGCACGATCAGCGTGCTCGCCGTCGTGCACACCGCGTCCAGCGCTCGGCCCCACACGTCCGGCTTCATCACCATGCCCGGCCCGCCACCGTAGGGCGAGTCGTCGACGGTGCGGTGCCGGTCGGTGGCGAACGCGCGCAGGTCGTGCACGCCCAGCTCGATGAGACCATTGCCGATCGCCTTGCCCAGCAACGACTCCCGCAGGGGAGCGAGGTACTCGGCGAAGATCGTGACGACGTCGATGCGCATCAGGACTACTCGAACAACCCGTCCGGCGGGTCGATCACGACGACTCCGGAGGCGACATCCACCACGGGCACGACGACCTTGACGAACGGGATCAGCACCTCACCGGCCGTCATCCGGTCGGTGGCGACCACGAGCACGTCGTTGGCCGGTAGATGCAGCAACTCGGTGACGGTGCCGATTACCTCGCCGCGACCGCCGTCGGGCGCCCGCAGATGGGCGGTCAACCCGATCAGCTCGTGGTCGTAGAACTCGTCCTCGTCGGTGAGCACGGGCAGCGCCTCGATGTCGACGACGAGCATGGTGCCGCGCAGCGTCTCGGCGGCGTTGCGGTCGTCGAAACCGTCGAAGCGGACGACGTTCAGCCCCGAGATGATCCGGAACGACGCCACGGTCAGCGGGCCGCGCGCGGCAGGCTCGGTGCGCAGCGACGCGCCGACGGCGAACCGTTCGCGGGGGTCATCGGTGCGGATGTCGACCGTGACCTCACCCCGCAGCCCGTGCGGCCGGCCGATCCGACCGACGGTGAGCTCGGTCATCGCGTTCCGGATGGGCGGTTCAGCGGTCGGTGTCGACGACATCGACCCGGATCCCCCGGCCACCCACCGCGGTCATCACGGTGCGCAGCGCGGTGGCGGTCCGGCCGTTGCGGCCGATCACCTTGCCGAGGTCGTCAGGGTGTACGCGCACCTGAAGGGTGCGACCCTGACGGGAGGTGGCCATCGTGACGTCGACGTCGTCGGAATGCTCGACGATGCCACGGACCAGGTGCTCCAGCGCCTCGGTGAGCACGAATTACTCGGACTCGGCCGGTGCGGCGTCGGCGGCCGGCTTCTCGGCGGCCTTCTTGCGCGGGGTGGTGGCCTCGCTGGAACCCTCGTTGCCGATGGCGGCGATGGCTGCCTCGTACAGAGCGCGCTTGTCGGCCTTCTCGGGCTGCGGCTTCAGGGTGCCCTCGGTGCCGGGCAGGCCCTTGAACTTCTGCCAGTCGCCGGTGACCTTCAGCAGCGCCTCGACGGACTCGGTCGGCTGGGCGCCGACGGAGAGCCAGTACTGGGCCCGCTCGGAGTCGATCTCGATGACGCTGGGATCGTTCTTCGGGTGGTACTTGCCGATGGCCTCGATGGCCCGGCCGGAACGGCGGGTCCGGGCGTCGGCGACGACGACACGGTAGAACGGCTCGCGGATCTTTCCGATGCGAGCAAGCTTGATCTTGACGGCCACGAGGGACGTGCTCCTTCAACTTCTTGGTGAGCGGCTACAGACGGGCTGGGAACTGAGTACGAACGAACGCAGCCGGGAACGACAGGTTCCGGCTGGTTTTGGATCGACGGTCGAGTTTACCTGATCAGACGGGCTGATCTCCACCGCCGACGATCCGCCCGGCCCGGATCACCGCAGTCGGGCGACGCAGCGCGTCCGGGTCGGTCGTCACGTCGGCGGGGTAGACCACCAGGTCGGCGGGGCTGCCGGGCGTGGAACCGGGGAGTCCGAGCCAGTCACGGGCCCGTCCGGACGCGGCGTCGATCCGGTCGGCTGCGGACCGGCCGGCCCGCTCCCCACCCGGATCAGTGCCAGCACCTCGTCCACGATGCGGCCGTGCTCGACGAACCCGCCGGCGTCGGTGCCCGCGTGCACGGCGACCCCGGCGGCGATCGCGGCGGCGATGGTGGCGTCCGAGCGGGCGTGCAGGTCGCGCATGTGTGCGGCATAGGTCGGGAACCGGTCGGCCGCGGCGGCGAAGTCCGGGAAGTTGGCCACGTTGATGAGGGTCGGCACCAGGTGCACCCCCCGCCGGACCATCTCCGCGATCGTGTCGTCGGTGAGGCCGGTGCCGTGCTCCAGGCAGTCGATACCGGCGGCCAGCAGCGCAGGGATCGCCTCGGCACCGAATACATGGGCGGTGACCCGGGCCCCGCCCGCGTGGGCGACGGCGATCGCCTCGGTGAGCACCCCGGCCGGCCACAGCGGAGCCAGGTCACCGGTCGTCCGGTCGATCCAGTCCCCCACCAGCTTGATCCAGCCGCCGCCGTGGGCGACCTGACGGCCGACCTCGGCGGGGAGCTCGGTCGGGTCGTCCAGGTCCACGCCCAGCCCACGGATGTAGCGCCTGGGCCGGGCCAGATGGCGACCGGCCCGGATCAGCACCGGCAGATCCGGTCGGCCGACCAGCGAGGACGTGTCCAGTGGGGAGCCGCAGTCGCGGATCGCGGTGACCCCGGCTGCCAGGTTCACCCGGCCCTGCTGGACCGCCTCGGACAGGGTGGCGACCCCGCGCCGGGAATAGCCGACGTGACAGTGCGCGTCGACGAAACCCGGCAGCACCCAACCGGTCAGCGTGCTCTCGGCAGCACCACGGTCGGTCGGCGGCTCGACGAACACACCGTCGGCGATCCAGTGATCGACCGCAGTGCCGGTCACCGCGTCGGTCCCACTGACCTGCAGGAGCCCGGCGGTCACCGGCTCTTGGGCAACTGGATCTTCGACGGGTCGAAGTCGAAGCCCGGCGGCAGCTGCGGCATGCCGCCCTGGCCCGGTGCCACACCCGGCATCCCGCCCGGCGGCAGCATGCCGGCCAGCCCGCCGGGGATCCCGCCGCGGATCTTGGGCGGCGTGGGCCCGCGGCCACTTCCCTTCTTGCCCTTGCGCCCCTTGACCTGGCGCTGCGGGCGGGCGCCCGGCATCCCGAACTTGCCCGCCATCGCGCTCATCATCTTGCGGGCCTCGTTGAAGCGTTCCACCAGGCTGCCGACCTGGGCGACGGTGGAACCGGAACCTTTGGCGATGCGCTGCCGACGGGAGGCGTTGAGGATCTTGGGGTCCGCCCGCTCCTGCGGGGTCATCGATTGGATGATCGCGGCGGTCCGGTCGATGTCGCGGTCGTCGATGCCGGCCAACTGTTCCTTCATGCCGGCCGCACCGGGCAGCATCCCCAGGATGCCGGCCAGCGGACCCATCTTCTTCAGCGACTGCATCTGCTGCAGGAAGTCCTCGAGGGTGAACGAACCCTCGCCCATCTTGAGCGCCATCTCCTCGGCCTGGTCGGCCTCGAAGACCTGTTCGGCCTGCTCGATGAGGGTGAGCATGTCGCCCATGCCGAGGATGCGCGACGCCATCCGTTCCGGGTGGAAGACGTCGAAGTCACGCATCTTCTCGCCGGTGGAGGCGAACATGATCGGCGCGCCGGTGACGTGGCGGACCGACAGCGCCGCACCACCTCGGGCGTCGCCGTCCAGCTTGGTCAGCACGACCCCGGTGAAGCCGACACCGTCGCGGAACGCCTCCGCGGTGACCACCGCGTCCTGGCCGACCATCGCGTCGAGCACGAACAATGTCTCGTCGGGGTTGACCGCGTCCCGGATGGCGGCCGCCTGGGCCATCATCTCCTGGTCGACGCCGAGCCGGCCGGCGGTGTCGACGATGACGATGTCGTGGTGGCGGGCGTGGGCCTCGGCGATACCGTCGCGGGCGGCCTGCACTGGATCGCCGACCCCGTTGCCCGGGAACGGCGCGTACACCGCGACCCCGGCCTGCTCGCCGACCACCTGCAGCTGGGTGACGGCGTTGGGGCGCTGCAGATCGCAGGCCACCAGCAGCGGCGTGTGCCCGCTGGTCCGCAGCCAGTGGGCGAGCTTGCCGGCGAGAGTGGTCTTGCCGGCGCCCTGCAGGCCGGCCAGCATGATCACCGTCGGGCCGGTCTTGGCGAACGCGAGCCGACGGGTCTCGCCACCGAGGATGGTGATGAGCTCCTCGTTGACGATCTTGATGATCTGCTGCGCCGGGTTGAGCGCCTGCGACACCTCGACGCCGGACGCCCGTTCCTTGATCGCGGCGATGAACGTCCGGACCACCGGCAGGGCGACGTCGGCCTCGAGCAGGGCGATCCGGATCTCGCGGGCGGCGGCATCGAGGTCGGCGGGAGTGATGCGGCCCTTGCCGCGCAGCGATGCGAAAACGCCGGCGAGGCGATCGGAGAGTGTGTCGAACATCAGAGGAGATTATCGGGTGCCGGGCACGAAGCCCGAACAACCGCCGCGACGACCCGCTCGGCGGACTCCGGGGACAGTGGTGCGCCGTCGGGTCCGACCAGGTAGAACACGTCGACGACCTCCGACCCCAGCGTGTCGACGAGGGCGGTGGTGACCGTCACCTGCGCCTCGGCCAGCGCGCCGGTGATGCGGTGCAGCAGTCCTGGTCCGTCGTGGGCCCGGACCTGCAGCACGGTGGCGTGCGCCGACGCCGCCGGGAGCAGTTCGACCAGAGGGGCGGGGACGGCCACCCTGGACCGCACCGGGTCGCGCTTGGCCAACGCCGCGGACACGTCGATGCCGCCGTCCATCGCGCGGGTCAGGTCCGCCCGGACGGTGTCGGCCTGGGGGGCCTCGCCGAACTGCGACTGCACCGTCCAGACCTGCAACGCGGTGCCGTTGAGGGTGCGCGCCGTGGCGCCCCGGATGGTGAGCCGGTGCAGGGTGAGCGTGCCGGCGGCGGCGGCCAACAGCCCCGGCCGGTCGGGGGCGGCCACGGTCACGGTCAGTCCGCCGAGACCGGTGTCCACCCGGACCTTGACCGTGCCGTCGGCGGCTTGGGCGAGCAGCTCGCTCTCCCGGGCAGAGACCGCGGGCACCGTGACCTTGGGTACCCCGGACCCGATCGCCGACGCAGACCTGGTCACCAGCCGGGCGACCTGGGAGGCCTTCCAGCTCGACCAGGACTTCGGGCCGGCGGCGCGGCTGTCGGCCTCGGTGAGCGCGGCGAGCAGCTGCAGGGTGTCCAGGTCGGTGATCAGCTCGGTGACCGAGGTGATCGTGGCCGGGTCGTCCGGGTCCCGACGGGACGCCGTGTCGGCCAGCAGCAGGTGGTGTCGGATCAGCGTCTCGACGGTGCTGATGTCGGGATCGGAGACGCCCATCCGTTCCAGCCACTCACGGATCATCTCTGCGCCGGCCACGCTGTGATCGCCACCGGTGCCCTTGCCGATGTCGTGGAAGATCGCCGCGAGCAGCAGCAGATCGGGTCGCCGGACGCGGCGGACCAGCCGGGACGCCCGGACCGCGGTCTCCATCAGGTGCCGGTCGACGGTGTACATGTGGATCGGGTCCCACTGCGGCATCGAGCGCAACCGCTCCCAGCCCGGCAGCAACGCCGAGATCAGCCCGGCCTGGTCCAGCGACTCCCACACCGTGACCATCGGCTCCCCCGCGCCCAGCAGCGAGACGAAGGCGGTCAACGCCGCCGACGGCCACGGCTCGGGCAGCGGCGGGCAGAGTTTGGCCAGTCGGTGCACGGTGGCCGGGGCGATGGTCAACCCGGACTGCGCGGCGGCGGCCGCTGCCCGGACCGGCAGCGCCGGGTCCCGGGCCGGGTTGGCGGCGCGGGCCAGGATGACCTCGCCCTCCTGCTCGACGACGCCGTCGGCCAGTGGCAGCCGCTGGGCGCGGCGGGCGAACCGTCCGCCCACGTCGTAGACCTGCCCGTTGCGGTTCGGCTCGTCGATCGCCCGGTGCACCCGGTGCCATGTGAGGTCGGCGGCCAGCGCCACCGTCCGCCCGATGCCGGCGACCGCAACCAGCAGCGAGTCCCGGTCCGCGAACTCCAGCGCCTTGGCCACCTCGTCCTGGTCCTGGATGTGCAACCGGTCGGTGCGGCGGGCGGCGGTCAGGTGCAGCGCGTCCCGCACGTCGAGCAGGTCCGAACGGGCCTCCTCCAGACCCTGGTGAGGGCAGTCGGCCAGCCAGGAGGCGGCCACGGCGCGCATCACGACGAGGTCGCGCAGTCCGCCGCGGGATTCCTTGAGGTTGGGTTCGGTGGCGAAGGCCAGTTCACCGGAGCGCTCGGTGCGCTCCGCGCAGCTGGCTTCCAGCAGCGGGAGGCGGTCCCTGGCGTCGGCGCGCCAGTCGGCGAGCACCCGGCGCCGCAGCAGGCTCGCGAGTTCCGGGTCGCCGGCGATATGGCGCAGGTCGAGCATGCCCAGCATCGCGGGCAGGTCGACCCGGGCGATCTGGCGGGCCCCGCCCACCGAGCGGACGGAGTGGTCGAGTTTGACCTTGGAGTCCCAGATCGGGTACCAGAGGCGCTCCGCCAGCATCTCGGCGTAGGCGGCCGGGGTCTCGCTGGAGTGCAGCAGCACCAGGTCCAGATCGGAGAACGGGCTGAGTTCGCCGCGACCGAAGCCGCCCACGGCGACCAGTGCGACGCCGCCCACGTTGACGCCCGCCTCCTGTGCCAGCCCGGCCAGCCAGGAGTCGGTCAATCTGGCCAGTGCCCGCCGCCGGGCCGGACCGGGAACCCCGGTCCGACCCAGCAGCTGGGCCCGCAGGTCGGCGTACCCGGTACCCACGGTGGAATCCACAGTTAGAGGGCTTCCTGTCCGTGCTCGCCGGTACGAACCCGGACGACACTCTCGACCGGCACGGCCCAGACCTTGCCGTCGCCGATCTTGCCGGTGCGGGCGGCCCGCACGATGACGTCGATGACGTCGTCGGCGTCGTCACTGTCGACCAGGATCTCCAGGCGGACCTTGGGCAGGAGTTCGACGGTGTATTCCGCCCCGCGGTAGACCTCGGTGTGGCCACGCTGGCGCCCGTAGCCGGACGCCTCCTGGACGGTCATGCCCTGGACACCGAAGGCGAGCAGCGCGGCCCGCACCTCGTCGAGCTTGAACGGCTTGATGACAGCGGTGATGAGCTTCAAGGATCAGACCTCCGACTTGACTGCACTTGACAGGGACTTGGTGAGGACGCCATGGCCGCTTCCACCACCGGAATCCAGTTCGTACGCCTGCTCGCCGTGCACGACGACGTCGATGCCCTCGACCTCGTCCTCCTCGGGGATCCGCCAGCCGAGGGTGGCCTTGAGCGCCAACCCGAGGACGACCGTCATCACGCCGGAGATCAGCATGGCCAGCAGGGCCACCACGATCTGGGTGATCAACTGGGTGCCGCCCCCACCGTAGAACAGGCCGTTCAGGGCGCCGTCCGGGGCCCAGGTGTCCGAGGTCGCGACGCCGTCGGCGTCGCGGGTGACATTGGCGAACAACCCGATGAGCACGGTGCCGATGACGCCGCCGACGAGGTGCACGCCAACCACGTCCAGCGAGTCGTCGTAGCCGAACTTGTACTTCAGACCCACGGCCAGCGCGCAGACCGCGCCGGCGGCGACACCGATGACCAGCGCACCGTAGATGTCCACGGCTGCGGCGGCCGGAGTGATGGCGACCAGACCGGCCACGATGCCCGAGGCGGAGCCGAGGCTGGTGGCGTGACCGTCACGCATCTTCTCCACGACCAGCCAGCCGAGCATGGCGGCACACGTGGCGACGGTGGTGTTGAGCCAGGCCTGGCCGGCGGTGCCGTCGGCACCGAACTCGGAACCGGCGTTGAAGCCGAACCAGCCGAACCACAGCAGCGCCGCGCCCAGCATGACCAGCGTCAGGTTGTGCGGCTTCATCGGCTCCTTGGCGAAGCCCTTCCGCTTGCCGACGATCAGCGCCAGCATGAAGCCCGCCATCCCGGCGTTGATGTGCACGACCGTGCCGCCGGCGAAGTCGATCGGGGTGGACAGCTTCTCGGCCACGAACCCGTCGCCACCCAGCCAACCGCCGCCCCAGACCATGTGGGCGACCGGGAAGTAGCACAGGGTGACCCACAGGCCGGCGAAGACCATCCAGGTCGAGAACTTGACCCGGTCGGCGATCGAACCGCTGATCAGCGCGACCGTGATGATCGCGAAGGTGGCCTGGTACCCGACGGCGACGATGGCCGGCACGCCGGTGCCCCTCATGATGCTGTCCTCGTTCGTCAGGCCCTTCAGGCCGAAGAACTGGAACGGGTCGCCGATGATGCCGCCCTGATCGGTGCCGAAGGTCATCGAGTAGCCCCAGAGGACCCAGATGATGCCCACGATGCCGAGTGCCCCGAAGGACATCATCATCATGTTCAGTACCGATTTGGACCTGGTCATGCCGCCGTAGAAGAAGGCGACACCGGGGGTCATGAGCAAGACGAGCGACGCCGCCAAGATCATGAACGCGGTGTTACCCGTATCGAGCGCGAACGGTTCATCCATAGGATCTCCTGGCTTGAACGAATGGTTGTCCGAGCCAGATCGGCGCGGGGACAGGTAGCACGATCCCCGGAACGTGTTGCGATCGGTGTTCAGCGATGTTTCCCCGACGTGAACGCGGGCGGATGGCATTGCCGGACGGTAAAGATCCGCCCGCCGCGGGAGGCCGACGGATCCTCAGTCGCCCAGCAGCGCGTCGACGAATGCCGCCGGCTCGAACGGAGCAAGGTCGTCGGGGCCCTCACCGAGGCCGACCAGCTTGACCGGAACGCCCAGCGCGCGCTGTACCGCGACCACGATCCCGCCCTTGGCGGTGCCGTCCAGCTTGGTCAGCACGATGCCGGTGATGTTCACCACGTCGGCGAACACCTTGGCCTGCACCATGCCGTTCTGGCCGGTGGTGGCGTCCAGCACGAGCAGGATCTCGGCCACCTCGCCCTGCTTCTCGATGACCCGCTTCACCTTGCCGAGCTCGTCCATCAGACCGGTCTTGGTGTGCAGCCGACCGGCGGTGTCGATGATGACCGCGTGGGCGTTGGTCTCGATGCCGCGCTTGACCGCCTCGAAGGCGACCGCGGCAGGGTCGGATCCGGCCGGGCCGCGGACGGTCACCGCACCGGCCCGCTCGCCCCAGGTGGCCAGCTGGTCGGCAGCGGCCGCGCGGAACGTGTCCGCCGCCCCGAGCACCACCGAGTGACCCTGGGCGACCAGCACCCGGGCCAGCTTTCCGGTGGTGGTGGTCTTGCCGGTGCCGTTGACACCGACGACCAGGACGACCGACGGACGCCCGTCCCGCGGCAGCGCCTGCACCGCGCGGTCCATCGTCGGGTCCAGGGCCTCGATCATCACCGATCGGAGCAGCGCCTTGGCCTGGGCGCCGGAGGCCACGCCACGAGCGGCGATCTCGGTGCGCAGTTTCGTCGCGATCTCGGCCGCCGCGCCGGCGCCGAGATCGGCCATCAGCAGGGTGTCCTCGATGTCGGTCCAGGAGTCCTCGTCCAGGTCGCCGGCGCCGAGCAGGCCCAGCATGGAGCGGCCGAACGTCGACTGGGTGCGCGACAACCGGCCCCGTAGACGGTTCAGCCGGCCGTCGGCGGGCTCGATCTCGTCCGGGCCGGTCCCGGTGGCCGGGGCCGTGGCGGTGCTGGCGCTGGCGCTGGCGCTGGGGCGTTCGGGGCGGTCGACCGGGGCGAACACCGGGACCGCCGGCAGGTCGGTCGTCGCGACCGTGGGTGCGGTGCTGGGTGCGGTGCTGGGTGCGGCGGTGGGTGCGGCGCTGGGTGCGGCGGTGGCCGGTGGAGCAGTGACGGCGGGAGCGGTGGCGGCCGGGGCGGGGACGGGGTCGGCTGGGGCGGGGACGGCCGGGGTGCGCGGCGGGGCGGGCACCGACGGGGCGGGGACGGCCGGGACGGTGGTCAGGTCGGTCGGCAGGTCAGGGTCGGTCGGCAGGTCGGTCGGCAGGTCGAGGTCGGCGACGCCGGGGCGGATCGAGTCCCGCGGGACCGAGGCGTCGTCCCCTACCCCCGGCTGACCGTCGGTCTCCGTGCGGTCCCACCCCGGCTCCGGCGTCTCCGGCCGGTCCAGCACCGCGGTGCCCGACGGCGCCGAGGAGAAGGAGATCGAACTGCCGGTGGTGTACTTCCCCTTGGTCGGGGCCGGCTTCTCGAGGTCGGCGGGCGCCTCGGGGCTGCGCAGGGACACGGTGCGGCGGCGGGACAGTGCCAGTCCCACACCGATTCCGGCGACGACCAGAACCGCGATGACGATGACGAACCAGACCCAGGTAGGCATCGGGTCATTATCTCGGACTCAGTCGACGCCGGAGAACAGTCGGTCCACCACGCGGCGCGCCCGGCGGGTGGTGCGTCGGTACTCGTCGACGAAGATCCCCGGGTCGCCGTCGGGTGGATAGCCCATCGCCCGGGCGACGGCGAGCAGCGGGCGGCCCAATCGCGGGATCTGGTCCTCGGGTTTGCCGGAGACCATCATCAGCACGTTGCGGACATGCGTCGCGCTGAGCCAGCTCTGTTCGAGTACGGCGGCGTCGTCGTCGCTGAGCAGGCCCAGCGCCCGGGCGGCACGCAGCGCATCCAGCGTCCGCGGCGTCCGCAACTCGGGGTGGGCCCCGGCGTACTGGAGTTGGAGGAGCTGGACGGTCCACTCCACGTCGGTGAGGCCGCCGTGCCCCAGCTTGGTGTGGGTGCTGGGGTCCGCCCCGCGTGGGAGTCGCTCGGCGTCGACCCTGGCCTTGATCCGGCGGATCTCGACGATGTCGGCGTCCGGCAGCCCGTCCGCCGGGTAGCGGAAGGCGTCCGCGGCGGCGATGAACTCCGCGCCGAGGTCGGGGTCACCGGCGACCGGCCGCGCCCGGATCAGCGCCTGTCGCTCCCAGGGTTGAGCGTTGCGGCGCCAGTAGGCCCGGTAGGCGTCGAGACTGCGGACCAGCGGTCCGTTCTTGCCCTCGGGGCGCAGCCCGGCGTCGATCAGCAGGGCCGGATCGGGGCTCGAGCGGGCCAGCAGCCGGCCCATCAGATCGGCGGCGGCGTTTGCCGCGGCCATCGCGGTCTCCGGGTCCGTCCCCGGCAGCGGGACCGCCACGTAGACGACGTCGGCGTCGGAGGAATAACCCACCTCGGCCCCACCGAGGCGGCCCATCCCGATCACGGCGAGCCGGAAGCCGACGCCGCCGCGGTCGGCGTCGACCTTGAGCCGGGCGGCGGCATAGGCGGCCTGCAGGGTCGCTTCGGCGACGCTGGTCAGCCCCAGCACGATGTCGGGCACCGAGATCAGCCCGAGCATGTCGCCGCAGGTCAGCCGGAGCAGCTCGTGACGGCGACGGTTGCGGGCGATGTCGACCTGCTCCTGCGGGGTGCCGCCCCGGGCGGACTGGCGGAGCAGAGCGGCGGCGACCTGGTCCGGCTCCGGGGCGAGCAGCTTCTCGTCGTCGACGAGGAGCTGCAGCACCTCGGGGGCCCGCGGCAACAGGTCACCGACCAGCCGGGACGCGCCCAGCAGGCCGGACAGCCGTTGAGCCACCAGGCCTTCGTCGCGGAGCAGCCGCAGGTACCACGGGGTGTCGGCCAGCGCCTCGGAGACGTGCCGGTAGGCCAACAGGCCCGCGTCCGGGTCCGGCGAGGTGGAGAGCGTGTCCAGCACCACCGGGAGCAGGTGCCGTTGGATGGCCGCCCGCCGGCTGACCCCGCCGGTCAGGGCCGCGAGGTGGCGTAGCGCCGCCTCCGGGGCCCGGAAGCCCAACGCACCGAGCCGGGCCGACGCGGACTCGGGGGTGAGTTGCAACTCGTCGCCCGGCACCGCAGCGACCGCATGCAGCAGTGGGCGGTAGAACAGCTTCTCGTGCAGCCGCCGGACGGTGGTGATGTGCTGCTGCAGTTCGGCGTTGAACACGTCGGCAGCGTCGGAGGTGCCGACACCGCTGTAACCGGCGGTGCGGGCCAGCCAGTCGAGGTCGGCGTGGTTGTCCGGCAGCAGGTGGGTCCGGCGCAGCCGTTGCAACTGGATGCGGTGCTCGGCACGGCGCAAGAACGTGTACGCGGCGCTCATGTCGGCACCGTCACGGCGACCGACGTAGCCCTCGCGGATCAGCGCCCGCAGACCCATCAGGGTGCCGGGGATCCGCAGGTCAGGGTCGGTGCGGCCGTGCACGAGCTGCAGCAGCTGCACCGAGAACTCGACGTCGCGCAGCCCGCCGGGACCGAGCTTGAGCTCGCGTTCGCGCACCCCCTCCGGGATGTTGGCCTCGACCCGCCGTCGCATCGCCTGTACGTCATCGACGAAGGAGTCCCGTTTCGCCGCGTTCCACACACCCGGCTGGGTGAGCTCGACGAACTCCCTGCCGAGGTCCAGGTCGCCGGCGGACTGCCGCGCCTTGAGCAGTGCCTGGAATTCCCAGGTGGCGGCCCATCGCTGGTAGTAGTTGGCGTGGCTGGCCAGGGTGCGGACCAGGGCGCCGGCCTTGCCCTCGGGGCGCAGGTTCGCGTCGACCTCCCAGGCCATCTGGCCGCAGATCCGCATGGTCTGGGAGGCCAGGGTGGTCGCCGACGCCAGCCCGGCGGCTTCGGTGCCGGGCTCGCCCTCGGCGACGAAGATCACGTCGACGTCGGAGATGTAGTTGAGCTCGCGAGCCCCGCACTTGCCCATCGAGACGATGGCCAGCCGCGCGGGGGCGGCGGTCGCAGGTAGCGCAGCAGCGGCGAGGGTCATTCCGACCTGCAGCGTGGCATCGGCGAGGTCGGACAGCGCGTGGGTGACGGCGGGCAGGGCGACGGCCGGTAGCGACGATTCGACGGTCTGGGCGAGGTCGTGCGCGGCGATGACCAGCAGCAACGAGCGGTACGCGTGCCGGAGGGCGATCACCGCCGGCGAGCCGGTGACGGTGGGGCGCGGCCCGGACGTGCCGGTGCACCGCGGTGCGGCCGGGTCCACCCCGACCGCTGCGGCCATCACCGCGTACGCGTGTTCGGCGGTGATGGGTGCGGTGCTGCGTACCTCGGGCAACAGCAGTTCCCAGTCCTCCGGGTGCGCCGACAGGTGGTCGGCGAGCACGGTGGAAGCGCCGAGGACGGCGACGAGGCGACCACGGAATCGCGAGTTGCCGCACAGCTCGGATTTGACCCTGGCCCAGACCTCGGTGTGCGCGGCCAGGTTCGCCAGGCCGGCGAGCGCCATCTCGGGGCGACCGGCCCGGGACATCGCGCGCAGTACGTCCTCGCAACCGGACAGTGGGCCGTCGGCGTCGGCCAGGCCGGTGGCCGCGAGGTCGCGCAGGATCGCGGGCTCCGCGCCGAGGCCGTACCGGCTCAGGCTCCGCGAGGCCGGGCGACTCATGACCGCTGCGCTCTCGCCGCGGCCAGCCCGACGAAACGGGTCGCCACGTCGCGCCAGACCAGCGCCATCGTCTCGGCGGCCTCGTCGAGCATCGGACCGAACCGGCCCGTCATCGGCAGGTCGTCCCGGGCCGCCCAGACCCGGAGCTCGTCGGCGCTGGTCTCGAGGTGGAACTGCACCGCCCAGGCGGCGTCCCCCTGCCGCCAGGCCTGGTGCGGGTAGGGCCCGACCGAGGACAGCAGCAGGGTGGCACCGGGAGGCAGCACCGACACCACGTCGTCGTGGTAGTGCATCACGTCGGGGGTCAGCGGCAGCTCGGACAGCAGCGGGTCGTCCTCGGCGGCGTCCCGGCGGGCGGTCAGGTGTGCGCCGCGCTCCGGGCCGTGCGCGCCGGCGATGACGATGCCGCCGCCGGCCGCGGCCAACAGCTGCGCCCCGAGGCAGATGCCCAGCGTCGGGGTCCGGTCGGCGACCGCGCGGGCGAGCAACCGCCGGGTGGCGGGCAACCAGGGCGCCTGTTCGTCGTCGTAGGCGCCCATGTCACCACCCAGACTGACCAACGCGTCGAAACCGCCGGTGTCCGCCGGGACCGCGTCGCCGGCGTAGGGCCGTCGGACGTCGAGGGTGGCGCCGGCAGCGGTCAGCCACTCACCGAGCCGCGACGGCGGATTGGCCGGGCCGTGTTGGAGGACCAGGATCGTCGGGGTGCTCGTCATCGGGTCTCCACGATCACCGGCGCGTGGTCGGACGCACCCTTGCCTTTGCGTTCCTCGCGGTCGATGGTCGCCCCGGCGACCCGGGCCGCGAGTGCCGGGGAGCAGAGCGCGAAATCGATCCGCATGCCGCGGTTCTTCTGGAACCGGAGCTGCTGGTAGTCCCAGTAGGTGAAGGTCCGCGGCGCATTCGTGAACGGGCGGACCACGTCGGTGTAGCCGGCCTCGGTGAGCGCGTCGAAGGCGGCTCGCTCCGGCTGGGTGATGTGGGTGTGGCCGGCGAAAGCTGCCACGTCGTAGACGTCGTCGTCGGTGGGGGCGATGTTGAAATCGCCGGTCAGCGCGATCCGTGCCTGCGGGTCGGCGGCGAGCCAGCCGGTGGCGTCGGCGCGCAGGGCGGCGAGCCAGGCCAGCTTGTAGGTGTAGTGCGGATCGTCCACGGCCCGCCCGTGCGGGACATAGAGACTCCAGATCCGGACGCCGCCGCAGGTCGCGGCAATCGCGCGGGCTTCGGCCACCGGCGGGCTGTCGCCGCTGCCGAACAGTGGTTGGCCGGCGAATCCGCGCTGCACGTCGTCGAGGCCGACGCGGGAGACGATCGCGACGCCGTTCCATTGCGAGATGCCGTGGTGGGCGACCTCGTAGCCGAGGTCGGCCAGCGCCGCGTAGGGGAAGTTGGCGTCGGTGGCCTTGGTCTCCTGCAGCGCGACCACGTCGACATCGGTGCGGCGCAGCCAGTCGACGAGGCGGTCGGTACGGGCCCGAACGGAGTTGACGTTCCAGGTGGCGAACCGGAAGGGGACTGGGTCTGTCATCGTGGGTCAGCCCATCACCGGGATCGCGGGCGGGCCGGGGACGAAGAACGGCAATGTCCAGATCTCCTTGGATTCACCGTCGACACGGGCCCGCCACAGCAGCGGTCGGCCGCCGGGAAGCGGCAGACCGGCGTTGAAGTAGACCACGATCTGGGTGTGCGCCGGCATCGCCCCGCGCGGAGCTCCCCACCGGTCGAGGTTGGGTTCCTCGACGGTCATGTTCTGGGCGAACCGAACCAGGTCCGGAAGCGAGCCGGGGGACGCCGTACCCAGCTGGACGGGGGCGCCGTTGGCCTCCTCCAGGACGGCCTCGAAGGTGAACTGTTCGCCGTACAGATCGGGCGAGAAGGTCATGGACACCAGCAGTGCGAAGGCGGCGCTGATCCCGGTGCGGTGGTCGCGACTCAGGACCTGCAGCCCACCACCGATGACGTGCAGCTTCCCCAGCTGATCGGTGACCGCGTAATCGGCGAGTGACATCGACAACGACGCGCGGTCGTACACCTCGCTCATGGGCCTGACCATAACGAACCCGGGGCGGCCGGCCACCACGGGCGGCCTCACCGGAAGTCCCGCGAGGGTACGTGGGCCGGCAGCGGCAACGCCGCGATCCGGTCGGCCACGATGGAGATGGCTCCCCCGTCGCGTTCGACGACACCTCGGATCAGCAGCGCGCCGGCACCCCGGGCAACGGTCCGGTAGCGCTTCCACAATCCGACCGAGCAGATCACGTTGAGCATCCCGCTCTCGTCCTCCAGGTTGATGAAGATGACCCCGGAGGCGGTGGCCGGCCGCTGCCGGTGGGTCACCATCCCAGCGACCAGCACCCTGGTCCCGTGTGGCACCGGCATCAACTGCGCGGCCGGCAGCACCCCGTAGCGGTCCAGCTCCGCGCGGGAGAACTCGGTCGGGTAGCTGTCGGGGGAGATACCGGTGGCCCAGATGTCGGCGACGGTGAGCTCGACCTCGCTCATTCCCGGCAGGGCCGGGGCGTCCATCCCGACCAGGGTGTCGGGCAAGGTGCCGGCCCGGTTCCCGGCGGCGGCGCCGGCTCCCCAGAGCGCAGCGCGGCGGTCGACCCGGCCCGGTGTGGTGGTGTCGGTCAGGCAGTCCAGCGCGCCCGCGGTGGCCAGCGCCTCCGCGTGGGCGCTGGTCAGCGTGACCGCGCGGGTGAGCTGGTCCAGGTCGTGGAACCGGCCGTCGGGTCGGGCTTCCCGGGCCGCGACGATCTCCGCGGCGAGATCAGTCCCGATCCCCCGCACCTGGTCCAGCCCCAGCCGCACCGCCGGGCCGGCACCGGTGACCGGTTCCAGATCCGACCAGGCCCGGGAGTGGTTCACGTCCGGGCGGTGCACGGTGACGCCGTGCCGACGGGCATCGGCGACCAGCGACTGCGGGGAGTAGAAGCCCATCGGCTGGGCCCGGAGCAGGGCCGCGCAGAATGCCGCCGGGTGGTGCAGCTTGAGCCAGGACGAGTAGAAGACCAGCGCCGCGAACGACAGCGCGTGCGATTCGGCGAACCCGAAGTTGGCGAAGGCCAGCAGCCGTTCGTAGATCCGGTCGGCGACCTCGCCGGTGATGCCGTTGCGGTCGCGCATCCCGTCGTAGAGCCGGGCGCGCATCCGTTCCATCTTGGCGGTGGACCGTTTGGAACCCATCGCGCGGCGGAGCAGATCGGCCTCACCGGCGTCGAACCCGGCGACGTCGATAGCGAGTTGCATGAGCTGTTCCTGGAACACCGGGATGCCCAGTGTCTTGCGCAGCGCCGGGATCATCACCGGGTGGTCGTAGTGAACCGGTTCCTGCTGGTTGCGCCGCCGGATGTAGGGGTGCACGGAGTTGCCCTGGATCGGGCCGGGCCGGATCAGCGCCACCTCCACGACGAGGTCGTAGAAGTTGCCCGGTTTGAGCCGCGGCAGCGTGGCCATCTGCGCGCGGGACTCGACCTGGAAGACCCCGACGGAGTCGGCCCGCTGCAGCATCTCGTAGACCGCGGCCTCCTCGAGGTCCAGTGCCGCGAAGTCGACCTCCAGGTGCTCGTGCTCGGCGATCATGTCGACCGCGTAGTGCAGGGCGGACAGCATGCCCAGCCCGAGCAGGTCGAACTTGACCAGCCCGATCGCCGCGCAGTCGTCCTTGTCCCACTGCAGGACCGACCGTTGGGCCATCCGACCCCATTCCACCGGGCACACCTCGGCGACCGGCCGGTCGCAGATCACCATGCCGCCGGAGTGGATGGACAGGTGCCGCGGCAGGTCCTGGATCTCCCGGGCGAGCTGCAGGATCTCGTCCGGGATCTGGGACGGGTCGCCGCTGCCCTTCTCCGCCTGGTCGGCCAGCGGGACCCAACCGTCGATCTGCTTGGAGTAGGCGTCCTGCTGACCGGGTGAGTAACCCAGCGCCTTGGCCACGTCACGGACCGCCATCCGCGGGCGGTAGGTGTTGACGTTGGCGACCTGGGCGGCATGGTCGCGGCCGTACTTGGTGTAGACGTACTGGATGACGAGTTCGCGCTGGTCGGACTCGATGTCGATGTCGATGTCGGGTGGACCGTCGCGTTCGGGGGCGAGGAACCGCTCGAAGAGCAGGTCGTAGCGGACCGCGTCGACGGCGGTGATGCCGAGGGCGAAACAGACGGCGGAGTTGGCCGCGGAACCGCGACCCTGGCAGAGGATGTCGTTGTCCCGACAGAACCGGACCAGGTCGTCGACGATGAGGAAGTAGCCCGGGAACTGCAGGTCGGCGATGACCCTGAGTTCTTTCTCCAGCTGCCGGTAGGCCTTCGGGTTGTCCGCCGGGGAGCCGTACCGCCGGGCTGCGCCGGCCATCGTCAGCTCCCGGAGCCAGCTGTCCTCGTCGTGCCCGGCAGGAATGCCGAACGGCGGCAGCTGCGGCGCCACCAGGGTGAGATCGAAGGCGCACTCCCGGCCGATCCGGGCCGCGGTGGCCACTGCGGTCGGATGACGCCGGAACATCGCCGCCATCTCGGCGCCGGACCGCAGGTGGGCGGCGGGACCGGCGGGCAGGTGCGGGTCGGCCTCGGCGAGGCTGCGCCGGGCCCGGACGGCGGCCATCGCGGCGGCGAGTCGGCCACCGGCCGGGGTCGCGTAGTGGGCACCGGTTGTGGCCACCACCGGCAGGCCCCGGGAATCGGCCAGCGCGGCCAGCGCATCGTTGTCCTCGTCGTCGGTGGGCAGTTGCCGGCAGGTCAGCTCGACCAGCACGTTGGCCGCCCCGAAGCGCCGGACGAGCTCGTCGAGCTCCCGGCCGGCGGCGGCCGGCCCGTCCCGACGCAACGCGCTGCGGACCGACCCCTTGCGGCAGCCGGTCAACACGACCCAGTGCCCACCGGCTGCGGCAGCGAGCTGGTCGAGGTCGTACAGCGGCCGGCCCTTGGCGCGGCCGGCGAGTTGGGCCCGGCTGATCTCCCGGGACAGCCGGGTGTAGCCCTCCTGACCCCGGGCCAGGACGAGCAGGTGGGTGCCGACCGGATCGGGGACGCCCATCTGCGGCTCCGGCAGCTCCAGCGACAGCTCGGCACCGTAGAGGGTGGCAAGGCCCGCGTCGGCGGCCGCCTCGGCGAACCGGACCACCCCGTAGAAGCCGTCGTGATCGGTGAGGGCGACGGCGTCCAGGCCGAGCCGGACCGCCTCGGCGACCAACGAGTCCGGGGTGGACGAACCATCGAGGAAGCTGAATGCGGAGTGACAGTGCAGCTCCGCGTAGGGCACGTGTTCGGGCCCGGCGAGCTCAGAGAACTCAGATAGCTCAGAGAACTCGGAGAGCTCGGAGCCCGCGGCGGGCGGTACCGGGGTGCGCCGGGCCAACGGCAGGCCCTCGCGGTGCAGCTCCCGGACCACGGCAGGCGGTGGTGTGCGACCGGAGAGCGCACGCTCCAGCTCCGACCACGGCACCGGCGGGTTGTACCAACCCATCAGTCGTACACCCCCTCGATCGCCCAGCCGCCGGTCCGGTAGCCGAGCAGGACGGGGGCGCCGTCGGCGAGTTCCAGCTGAACCCGGGCCCGCCGTGAGGGGGTGGTCGCCGTCATCCGCTCCCACCACTGCTCGTCCAGCAGCCAGGGGCCGGCCCAGCCCACCACCCGGGTCCGGCCGGTGTCGGTGACGCACCACCGGGGGGATGTACTGAACACCCCCCGGTCGGTGAGCACGACATCCTGTCCGCGGTCGTCGGCCAGCGTGACCTGCCCCTGGGCGGCGGGCAGCAGCCGGGTCGGCGAGGGGGCGGGCAGCCGACCCGGCCACGGCGCCTGTGGCTCACGCAGCACCGGCTGCTCCTGGCCCCACGGGACCAGGGCGATCCGCTGGTGCGGGCTGCGGCCACCGGCGCCCGTCGGCGCGAGCACCGCCGCCGGGCCGAGCAGGCCCTGGATCCGGGCCAGCGCCCACCCGGCCCGCTGATCGGACTCCCCCTCCGAGCCCCACAACCCGTACTGGATGAGCCCGGCACCGATCGCCTCCACCGGTTCCAGCCGGAGCAGGGTGATCGCTCCCGGGCCGTCGGCACCGGTCCGGGACGCGGTGAGCCAGCCGTCGAGCTGCCAGCGCAGCCGGTCGGCGGTGGCCGCCGGTGTGAGCGGGGCGGCGCACCGCCAGGTACGGCCGAGATCGCGACCGAGCTCGGTGCGGGCGCTGATCATCAGCCGGGTACAGGCCAGCCCCTCGTCGGCGAGGCGCCGGTGGAACCGCTCCGCCAGCGACCGGGCTGCGAAGGCTGCGGTGTCGACCCGGTCCAGCGGAGGGTCACACTCCTGTTCGACGGCGAGGTCGGTGGGGATGTCACGACGGGACACCGCGCGTTCTCCCAGGCCGCGGGCCAGCCGGTGGGCGGCGACGGCGTCAGGACCGAAGCGGGTGGTGACCTTGACGTCGGGCAGGGCGGCGAAGTCGCCGAACGTGACCAGACCCAGCCGTTGCAGCAGGTCGACGGTCTCGGTCCGGTCGGGGGCGGCGATCGCCGTCTCGGCGGCGAGCAATGGCAGCGGCAGCGGCGCGCAGAACTCAGCGGACCCGCCGGGGCCGACGATGGTGGACAGCCGGGCCGCCAGCACCGCCACCTCGAGCGAATCGGCGATGCCGACCCGGCATTCCACATCCATCGACTCCACTGCGTCGACGATCGCCTCCACCGCCCGGCTCTCCCCACGGAAGTAGCGCGCCGGCCCGCGGGCCGGACACCCGAGCAGGCCGGGACGCAGGATCTCCAGACCGGGCGCGAGCGCCTCGACGGCGGACGCGACCGGCTCGAAGTCGCGGGCGTCACGGCCGGGGTCGGCGGTGAGCACCAGCAGCCCGGGGCAGCGCGACTGGGCCTCCCGGCGGCGGATCCCGACGGGCACCCCGGCGGCCCGGGCCGCGGCGTTGGAGGAGACGACCCGATGGGCGACGAAGACCGCCGCCGGCCGGGACGTGGACTGCCCGGCGACCTTGAGCGCGGTGACGACCGGCCAGTCCGGGCACCAGACGACGAGGGACCGGGTCATGCCTGCACCGCCCCGGTGGGGACGAACCGGGCGACGGTCCCCCGGCCGGGCACCGAACCTCGGTCAGGCACCGAACCCCGGTCAGGCACCGAAACCCGGTCAGGCACCGAACCCCGGTCGGGCACCGAACCGCCGTGTCCCCCCGGCACCCGCTGCTCACTTCTCCGGTCGGGCATCGAAACCCCTCCTGGTCGTCTTCGAACGTCAGTTCGATTCTAGAACAGGGGTCCGACAGTGACCCCGGGACCGAGATCAGTGACCGGACCGAGACCGAGACCGAGACCGCCCCGAAACCACGGACCCGGACCCGGACCCGGAGAACAGCCCCCGGAGAAAAAGTGACCGACACGGAAGCCCGGGCGCTCCCGACCGGGTTGCCCAGGAACGCGTCAGAGATCGGGCACGTCCGGCACCCCTGGAACCCGACACCGCCGAGCCCGACACCGCAGAACCACCGCAGAACCACGCAGAACCACCGCAGAACCGGAGACCAGACGTGACCGACATATCAGCCACCTACGACCTGCTCGTGCTGGGCGGCGGTACCGCCGGCATCGTCGCGGCGCGGACCGCGGCGGGTTTCGGCGCCCGGGTGGTCCTGGTGGAGCGGGCCCGGATGGGTGGCGACTGCCTGTGGACCGGATGCGTGCCCAGTAAGGCGCTGATCGCAGCGGCCGACCACATCGTCGACCACCGCAGGTCGGCCCGGTTCGGCCTCGGCGGCACCGCACCCACGGTCGACTTCCCGGCGGTGATGGATCACGTCGCGGCCGCGGTCGCCGCGATCGCACCGGAGGACTCGGTCGAGGCCATGCAGGCCGCAGGTGTCCAGGTGATCCGCGGGTCCGCGCGGTTCACCGGCCCGGACACCGTGGACGTCGACGGCCGCCGGTTGCGATTCCGGCGGGCGGTCATCGCCACCGGCGCCGGCCCGGCCGTCCCCCCGGTACCGGGGCTCGAGCAGGCACAACCGTTGACCAGCGATTCGGTCTGGGACCTGCGGGAACTCCCGGCCCGACTGATCGTGATGGGCGCCGGCAGCATCGGCTGCGAGCTCGGGCAGGCGTTCGCCCGGTTGGGCTCGGAGGTCACCCTGGTCGAGGCGTTGCCGCGGATCCTGGCCCGGGAGGACCCGGACGCGGCTGCGTTGGTGCGGGCGGCCCTGGACGGGGACGGTGTGCGGGTGCTCACCGGCCACACCGTGGTCCGGGTGACCGGCGGTGCCGGCCACCCCGGGGAGGTGGAGCTGGAGGGCCCCACCGGGACCGTCACGGTCGCGTTCGACCAGCTGCTCGTGGCGGTCGGTCGCCGACCCCACACCACCGGCCTCGCCCTCGACGAGGCCGGCGTCACGCTCGACGACCGGGGGTTCGTCGCGGTCGACGACCGTCTGCGGACCAGCAACGCCCGGATCTGGGCCGCCGGTGATGTCACCCCGCTGCCCCCGTTCACTCACACCGCCGGGGTGTTCGGCAGCCTTGCAGCGACCAACGCCGTGCTCGGCCTGCGCCGCAGTGTCGACCTGTCGGCGGTCCCCCGGGTCACCTACACCGATCCGGAGGTCGCCGCCGTCGGCCGGCTCACCTGGGACGACGGGTCCGGCGCCGCGCCGCGGACGGTGACCCGTCGGCACCAGCGGGTCGACCGGGCCGTGGTCACGCACCGGCTCGACGGGTTCGCCCGACTCACCCTGGGCCGCCGGTCGCGGATCGAAGGGGCGACGGTCGTGGGTCCGCGAGCCGGCGAGACGCTGGCCGAGCTGACCCTGGCGGTACGCAAGAACCTGAGCACCAGCGACCTGGCCGGAACCATCCACCCCTACCCCACGTACGGCGACGGACCGTGGAACGCCGCCATCGAGGACGTCCGGGGCAGGCTGGCGGCCCGGCCGGTGCGGCTGCTGACCGGCGTGCTGCGTCGGCTCCGTCGATGGTGGTCGTGACGGACCGACCAGTGCCTATGACGCCGGCGGCAGCAGGGACGGCGGCGGCACCGACCCCCGGCGACGACGCGCGACGACGACCGCCACCACCGACCCGACCACCAGCACGGCCGCGGCCGCGATGAACTGCCAGGACGTCGGTGACGTGCCGTACGCGCCGAGCGCGGCGTACACCGCGGTGCCGGGGATGATCCCGGCGGCGGTCGCGGCCAGGTAGGGGATGAACCCGATCCCGATGACGCCACTGGCGTAGTTGACCAGGGTGAACGGCACGATCGGAGCCAGCCGGGCGAGCAGCACCGCAACCCCGCCGCGGCGCACCGCGAGCTGGGCGAACCGTTCGTACCGAGGTCCGGCGAGCCTGCGCACGGCGTCCAGCCCCAGGAACCGGCCGATCCAGAACGCCAGCACGGCACCGGTCATCGCCCCCACCCAGACCAGCCCGGCCCCCCAGCCGAACCCGAAGATCAGGCCCGCTCCGATGGTCAGCACGTTCTTCGGCACCGCGAGCAGCGTCGCGGCGACGTAGGCGGCGATGAGGACGACCGGCGCCCAGAAGCCCCACCGGGCGGCGGCAGCCTGCAGGTCGGCCGGATCCAGCGATGGCGACCACACCACCACCGCCACCCCGCCCACGATCAGCGCGACCAGCAGCGCCCATCGGCCCACCGCCAGCAATCGCGGGTCGGGTCCGGCGGTGGTCACGGTCGCGTCCCCACCCGAACCTGGATGTGCCCGCCGCGCAGGCCGACCGCGGTCACGTCGACGCAGTCGCGCTCCAGTGCCGTCCACGGATGCGCGTCGATGTCGGCACCGCCGGCCGCGCAGGCCAGCCGGGCGAGCGGGGCGGCGACGCGGGCGAGTCCGACCGGCAGCTGCATGTCGACAACGGCCATCGAGCCGCCGGGCCGGGTGCCGATCAGTGCCCGGGCCCAGGCCGTTTCCCAGTCCGGCACCAGCGACAACGCGTAGGTGGCGATCACCGCATCGACGACGCCCAGTCCCTCGACCGTGGTCATGTCCGCCTCGACGAGTTCCAGGTTGCCCCACCCGTGCCGCGCTGCCCGATGCTCGGCCCGGGCCAGCATCTGCGGGCTGCGGTCGACACCGATGATCGCGCCGGTCGGGCCGACCGCCGCCTGCAGCAGCGGATGGTTCAGTCCGGTTCCACAGCCCAGATCGAGCACCCGCATCCCTGGACGCAGTTCCATCGCTGCGATCGCGGTGACGCGACCCACCCGGTACACCGGCCATTCCAACGACAGCGCGTCGTAGAACCGCGCAGACACCGTGTAACGAGGGACGAGCAACACCAGGAACTCCGATCAGGGGCGGGCGGGCCGATGGCCCGGCCGCCGGGGGTGACTCCGTAACCCGGCGACCGTACCCGCTGCTTCTGTTCCAGCGTGCCCGGACCGAGGGCTCCGATGCTGAATCCATGCCGACGGATTCGGTGAATGCGGAAGCGAACGGCGGGGTGACCGTGTTCCCCTGTGAACAGGACATGCCGCCGGCTTCGATCCCGGATGGTGGCGCAACGGCAGGAGAGTGACATGCGCAGGGTGCCCGGCGAACCGGTGACCGTGGTCGGCTGCGCGGCGCCGACTGTCCACGGAGCGCGCCTCGCCGCCGATCACCGCAGGGCAACGGAGTGAAGGGCCCCCGCTGGCTACGGTGGTTGAGGTCGGCGACCCGGCCGGTCCATCCGGACACCCGGACCGCGCTGGACCGCCGCTGGGCCGAACTGCCCGACACCGCCAGGACGCCGGCCCAGACCCTGGGTCGACACGCCGTGGGGTGCGAGGGCACCCACGGCGTGTTCCCGAAGTGCAACCTGGCCTGCACCCCGTGCTACCACTCCCGGGACGCGAACCGGGTAGCGGTCAGCGGCACGCACACCCGGTCCGAGGTCGACCGGCAGATGGCGTTGCTGCGACAGATCCGGGGGCCGCGAGCCCATGCGCAACTGATCGGCGGTGAGGTCTCCCTGCTGCCGCCCGACGATCACGCCGCGACCCTGCAGATCATGCGCGACCACGGCCGGGAGCCGATGAGCATGACCCACGGCGACTTCGACGACGACTACCTGCGCGCTCTCGCCCTGGGGCCCGACGGCCGGCCGCGGCTGCCCCGACTGTCCTTTGCCGGCCACTTCGACATGTTGATGTTCGGTCGCCGCGGCATCGAACGCCCGCCGGACGAGGCATCGTTGAACCCCTACCGCCGCGGCTTCACCGAGATGTTCGCGCGGCTCCGGGCGGATCACGGGGTGCGCTGCTTCCTGGCGCACAACATGACCGTGACGCCACGCAACATCGATCAGATCGCCGGCGTCGTCCGGGAATGCCACGACTACGGCTTCGGGTTGTTCTCCTTCCAGCCGGCCGCGTTCGTCGGCGACGACCGTCGTTGGCACGACGGCTACCGCGACCTCAGCGCGGACGCGGTGTGGCGACAGATCGAGGCCGGCGTCGGCAGCCGGCTGCCGTTCCGGGTGATCCAGCACGGCGACGAACGCTGCAACCGCACGGCCTACGGCTTCTACCTGGGCGACCGGTGGTTCCCGGTGCTGGACGACGAGTTGCCGGCCGACCTGCACGTCCGGGACATGTTCTACCGCTATCTGGGCGGGGTGAGCTTTTCCGGAACGCCGCTGATGCTGCTGATCGGCAAGCTCGGCCGGGTCGTCGTCCGTCATCCGGTCGTCGCGGTGGTCGCCGTCGGCTGGGCGGTCCGCAGGGTGCGCATCGTCGGCGTGCGACGGCTGCTGACGCATCGGATCCGGCCGGTCAGCTTCGTGATGCACTCCTTCATGGACGCCGACGCGGTGGCCCCGGCCTGGGCGGCGATGCAGCGCGGCGAGGACCTCACCGACCCTGTACTGCTCGAGACCCAGCAGCGGCTGCGAGCATGCTCGTACGCGATGGCCCACCCGGAGACCGGCCAACTGGTGCCCGCCTGCGTGCAGCACGGCGTGCTCGACGCCGCCGAGAACAAAGCCCTGCGCACCCTGTTGCCGCTGGCCCCGGTCACCGGCAACCGGATCCGGCACGCCCCCGCTGTCACCCGACCCGAGCGCGCGGGCGTCGATGCTTGACCAGCGTGCCCGCAGGCTGCTGTCCCCGGCGTTGGACAGCGTCGGCGGCCACCTCGCCCGCCTCGGCGTACACCCGTTGACGGTGACCGCGAGCGGCTGGGTCGCCGGGGTCGGCGCCTGCGTCGCGGTGGGCTTCGGTCAATGGCACCTCGGGCTGATCCTGTGGCTGCTGAACCGACTGCTCGACGGGCTGGACGGCCCGGTCGCCCGGCGTCGGGGCGCCACCGACCTGGGGGGCTTTTTCGACATCGTCGCCGACTTCAGCATCTACGCCGGTTTCGTGCTGGCCGTCGCGGTCGCCGTACCGGACGCCCGGATCGCAGCGCTGGCCCTGCTGACCGCCTACTACGTGTCGGGGACGGCGTTCCTGGCGCTGTCGTCGCTGATCGAACGCCGCGGCGGGAGCACCGGTGACGAACGCTCGCTGCGCTTCGTCGGCGGCCTGGCCGAGGGCACCGAGACCGTGGTGGTGTACGCGCTGTTCTGCCTGTTCCCGACGCAAGCCGCGCTGATCGCCTGGGTGTTCACCGCCGCGGTCGCGGTCACCGCCGGTCAGCGGATCAGCCACGGCGTCCGACTGCTGCGCCGCCCGGCCGTCCCGACTCCGGCGCCCCGAGCCCCGTCCCCCCGCCGGTCGTCCTCGGACCGGCTACCCCTCGGCCTCCGCGCCAGACAGGAACCCTGATGCTCCCCCGCACCGTCCGGTTCAACCGGTTCAGTCGTTCCGTCGCGGCCCTGACCACGGCAGCACTAGCGCTCAGCGCCTGCGGGTCCTCCGCCGGTGACGACCTCGCCTCGACCGCTGCGCCCGCCGCCCGCGCGGACACCATCAGCGACTGGGACGACGTGCTCGCGCTGGCCCAGGGACAGACCGTCAACTGGTACATGTACGGTGGCGACGACACGCTCAACTCCTTCGTCACCGGCTACGTGGCCGACCGATTGGCCGCGAAGGGGGTCACGCTGAACCAGGTGAAGATCACCGACACCGTGGACGCGGTCAACAAGGTGCTCGGCGAGGTCCAGGCCGGTCGCACCGACAACGGGTCGGTGGATGCCATCTGGCTCAACGGGGAGAACTTCGCCACCGGCGTGCAGGCCGGACTGTGGGTCTGTGGTTGGGACCGGGTGCTGCCCAACAGCCGGTTCGTCGATTTCACCGACCCCGCCGTGACCAGCGACTTCGGCGTCCCCGTCGACGGCTGCGAGGCGGTGTGGCAGCAGGCCGACTCGGCGCTGGTCTACGACAGTGCCGCGCTCGACGCCGCAGACGTGACGTCGGTGGAGTCGCTGTTGAGCTGGGCCGCGGCACACCCCGGCCGGTTCACCTACCCCGCGCCGCCCGATTTCACCGGCTCGATGGCCGTCCGGACGCTGCTGTACGACGCCATCGGCGGTCCGGCCACGCTGGCCGGCCCGTTCGACGAAGCCGCGTACGGCACCGCCACCGCGAACTTCTGGTCGCGGCTCAACGACATCGAGCCGTCGTTGTGGCGGGGTGGCTCCACCTACCCGCAGTCGCAGAGCGCGGTCGAGAAGCTCTACAGCGACGGTGAGATCAGCGCGTACTTCACCTACGGCCCCGGCGCCGTCGGTGACCAGGTTCGCAAGGGCCTGTTCCCGGAAAGCACCCGCGAGGCGGTACTGAGCAGCGGCAACATCGGCAACCGCAGTTTCGTCACGATCCCGGCCAACGCCGCGCACCAGTTCGGGGCCATGGTGCTGGCCGACGTGCTGCAGGACCCGCAGACCCAACTGGAACTGTTGACCCGCCAGGGGGTCTATCCCGCCATCGACGTGACCCGGACCAGCCCTGAGGTTCAGGCCCAGTTCGCTGCCGTGCCGGTGCACCCGTCGGTGCTGCCGCTGGCCGCACTCACCGCGAACGTGCAGCCGGAACTCGCAGCGGCGTACCTGAGTCGGATCGAGCAGGACTGGACCACCCTCGTTCTGCAGCAATGACTCGACCGGCGGTCCCCCGGGGTGTCCGGATCGCGCTGATGCTGGCACCGGCGATGCTGGTCGTGGCGGTCTTCTTCGGCACCGGCCTCACCCAGGCGGTCGCACAGAGCCTGGGTTACCAGCCGTTCCTACCCGGCTGGCGCTGGTCCGTGGACGCCTACCGCGACCTGGTACTCGACCCTGCGGTCCGGGCCTCGCTCCTGCTGACCGCACGGATCGCGCTGATCCCGACGTTGCTGTCGACGGTGCTGGGGGTGGCGGCGGCACTGTTGGTCCGGCGGTCGGGCCGGGCCCGGAACTGGGTCGGCGGCATCCTGCAGGCCAACCTCGCGGTGCCGCACCTGGTGGGCGCACTCTGCATGCTGCTGCTGCTGGGCCAGGGTGGCTGGCTGTCCCGGCTGAGCCACGCCGCCGGCCGCACCGACACCCCCGCCGACTTCCCGGCGCTGACCGGGGACGAGTTCGGCTGGGCGATCATCGCCGCCTACGTCTGGAAGGAGACCCCGTTCCTGACCGTTGTCGCACTGTCGGCGTTGAGCCGTGGGGTCGAGGAGTTGGAGACCGCGGCCCGCAGCCTCGGGGCGCGGCCCTGGCAACGTCGGCTGCACGTCACGCTGCCGTTGATCGCACCGGCAGTCGCCGGCGGCGCGGTGCTGGTGTTCGCCTTCGCCGCCGGTTCCTACGAGGTCCCCTACCTGCTCGGCCGGCCGTTCCCGGCGACGCTGCCGGTGGTGGCGTTGCAGTACCACCGGGCGACCGACCTGGCCGACCGGCCCGAGGCGATGGCCATCGCCGTCGTCATCGCGGTGCTCAGCTGTCTGCTGATCGCGGCGTACCTGTCCGTCGCCGGCCGACTCGCCCGGCGTTCGCTGTGACCCCGGCCGAGCCGGTGACGACAGCGACGACAGTGACGACCGGGAAAGCTGGAACGATCGGAACCCGGGTGCTGGTCGGGGTCCTGGTGACCGCGGCGCTGCTGCCGCTGGTCCCGTTGCTGATCTGGGCGGTCGCCGGGCAGTGGCGCTACCCGGCCGTGGTGCCCCAGCAGCTGAGTGTGCGTGGTCTCGGTCAACTCCTCGACCCACGCTCGGACATCCTCACCGGGCTCGGGACCTCGGCGTTCATCGCCATCACCGTGGCGGTGCTGGCCTGTCTGATCGCGCTGCCGGCCGGGCGGGCGATCGGGCTCTACCGGTTCCGCGGGCGGCGGGTGGTGCAGTTCCTGCTGCTGGCGCCGGTGATCGTGCCGGGGTTGGCCGTCACGCTGGGGATCCAGGTGTTCTTCGTCCGCTACCACCTGTCCGACACCGTGCTCGGGGTCGTGCTGGTGCAGCTGATGCCCACCGTCCCCTACGCCGCCGTCATCCTGGGTGCAGCGTTCGCAAACCTGGACCCGGACTACGAACGGCAGGCGACCGCACTGGGTGCCGGGCCGGTCCGGGTACTGCTGTTCGTCACCGTGCCCCTGCTGCGGCCGGCGATCACGGTGGCCGCGCTGCTGACCTTCCTCATCTCCTGGAGTGAATACGTGCTCACCCTGCTGATCGGTGGTGGCTCGGTGAAGACGTTGCCGCTGCTGCTGTTCGCCGCGATCGGCTCGTCGGACACCACCAGCGCGGCCGCGTTGGCCCTGTTGGTGGTGGCCCCGCCGCTGGTGTTGGTGGTGGCCGCTACCCGGTTGCTGTCCGGCCGGACCGCCGGCGTCGTCGGGTTCGGCCGATTGTGACCGGCACCTCGATCACCCTGACCGGCGTGACGAAGACGTTCGGTGACGCGCACGCAGTGCGGGACCTGAGCGCGGTCGTGGCCGCCGGTTCGTTCACGGCGCTGCTCGGTCCGTCCGGCTGCGGCAAGAGCACGACGCTGGCGATGATCGCCGGGCTGCAGCAGCCCGACAGCGGTGACATCGCCTTCGACGGGCGGTCGCAGCTGGCGGTCCGGACCGAGCACCGGCCCGCCGGGCTGGTCTTTCAGAAGCCGCTGCTGTTCCCGCACCTGACCGTGGAGCAGAACGTCGCGTTCGGGCTGCGGATGCGCGGGCTGGACCGGGCCCGGACCCGGACCCAGGTCGCGGCGATGCTGGACCGGGTCCAGCTGGGCGCGCTCGGGCGCCGGCGGGTCGGCGAGCTGTCCGGCGGCCAGGAGCAGCGGGTGTCGCTGGCCCGGGCGCTGGTGCTCCGACCGCAGGTGCTGCTGCTGGACGAGCCGTTCTCCCAGCTCGACGCGGCCCTGCGGGCGGAGATGCGGGACCTGATCACCCGACTGCACCGGGAGTCGAGGGTGACGACGGTTCTCGTCACCCACGACCAGGCAGAGGCGGTCGAGGTCGCCGACACGATCCTGCTGATGCTCGACGGGCGGCCGGCCGGCCACGGCGCGCCGGAGCTGTTCTACACCGCGCCGCCGTCGCTGGCCGCGGCCCGGTTCTTCGGCGTCACCAACGAGTTGCCCGGGGTTGTCCGGGACGGGCTCTTCACCGCCGCCGACGCCGTGCTGCGCCGGGAGACCACCCTGCGGAACGGGCGGGCGGTGCTGGTGGTCCGCCCGGAGGCGCTGGCCGTCCACTCGGACACCGGCGCACCCGGTTCCGACGCCGTGACCGGGGGGCTGACCGACACCGTTACCGACACTGCCACCGGGGTCGTCACCGAGGCCCGGTTCGCCGGCACCCACGTCGTGGTCCGGGTCGCCCTGCCGACCGGCCGGGAGCTGACCGTGCACACCCCGGTCGGCGGCCCGGTCCGGCCGGGTGCCCCCGTCACCCTCAGGATCGGCCGCGACGCTGGAACGGTGCTGGCTCTCCCCGTGGAAACTTCGGGCGGATAACTCTCGCCCGCGAGAGTTATCCGCCCGAAGTTGCCAGACCGGCGAGCTGCCGGGCCAGGTCGTCCACGCCGGTCGCCGTCGCGGTCGGGGCGTCGAAGTACGCCGGGTACGGGGTGCCGGTGCGGTTGATCCACGCGGTGCGCAGCCCGGCCCGCGCCGCGCCGTGGATGTCCCACGGGTGCACCGCGACCAGCATCATCTCCGCGGGGTCGACCCGACACGTCCGGGCGGCGTAGGCGTAGGACGCGCCCGCCGGCTTCCACAACTCGGCATCCGCTACCGACAGCAGCTGCTCGAACCGGTCGCGGACCCCCGCCCCCGTGAGCAGCTTCTCCGCGACCTGGGTGCCGCCGTTGGACAGCGTGACCAGCCGATGGCCGGCGGCCCGCAAGGAGCGCACCCCGGCGGTGACATCCGGGTGCACCGACAGCTCGGCGAAGCCAGCCATCACATGGTCCACCGCGTCGTCCACCGGTCGGGTCAACGGGAGCCCGTGCAGGGCCACCCGGAGTCGCTCGGCGGCGACCGACGCGAACGGCGGGTTCTCCCCCAGCGCGGTCAACGCGAACCCGTCCCGGAGCACCGCGGCAAACCACGCCGTTCGCAGCTCCGGCGGCGCGCCGACGTCGGCGAACCGCTGACCCAGCGGCGCCATGTCCGACAGGGTCTCGTTGACGTCGAACACCACCACCGTCGGCCGGGTGGCTGCAGAGTCGTCCTGCGAGTTGTCCCCGGAGTTGTCCCTCGATGCGATGTCCATGGCGGTCCTTTAGCCACTTCGCCCCGAACTCACCCTCGGGGCCGGACCGGCGGGGTCAGGTCCGCCCCGGGCCGTCCAGGTGTTCGGCGAACTGCCGCAGCCGCTGGACGACGGCCCCGTCCACCTCCGCGGGACGGGTCGCGCCGAGGGCGGCCTTGATGGCGCGATAGGTGCCCGCCTCGAGTCCACAGCGTTGGCAGAACTCCAGGTGGGCGGTGACCATCGCCTCGGTGGGCGGGTCGGCTTCGCCGTCGAGGTAGGTCTGCAGCACCCGCGCGACACGCGCGCATTCCGACCGCATCAACCGGCCGATCAGCATCCTCACAGCACCCTCCCCGCGGTCAGGTGGCCGGCGGCGACCAGGCGGACCCGGATCCGGGCTCTGGCCCGGTGCAGCCTGCTCATCACGGTCCCCCGTGGGATTCCCAACGCGTCGGCGGCCTGCTGGTAGCTCAGGCCCTCGATGTCCACCAGCGTGACGACCGTGCGGTGCTTGTCCGGCAGTGCCGCCAGCGCTTCGGCGACGACCGCCTCGAACAGATCGTCCACCACGACGTCTTCGGCGGCCGGCGCGGACGGTCCGATCTGCTCCATCGACCGCTGGGCCTGCTCGCCGTCGGTGAACAGGACGGGCCGGCGGCGGCGTCCCCGGTTGATGTGGGTGTTGCGCAGGATGGTCAGCAGCCACGCGCGCGGATGGGCGCCGTCGAAGCCGTCGATGCCCCGGAACGCCCGGATCAGGGTGTCCTGGACCAGGTCCTCGGCGTCGGCCGGTTGCCCGGTCATTGCCAGCGCGACCCGGTAGAGCACCTCGATCTGCGGGACGACGTGTTCGTCGAAGGCGTCCCGAGGTGGCAGGCCAGGGGTGTCTCCCAGCGGCGTGCCGGTGGCGGCCATCGGGAAACCTCCAGCCTGTGACGGTGATGGACGGGGCGTCGTGGCGGGTACCACGGAATCAGGCGGCGGGGCGGCGGGTTTCATCTGCTGTGCATCCGCTGCGCCACCTGCTGCTACGTCCCCACGTCGGACCTTACCTGGACGGGGAACTCGACCCGGGCCGGTCGGTCCGGGTCCGGGCGCATCTGCAGGAGTGCCGTGGCTGTCGTCGAGAGCTCGCAGCGCAACGGCTGATCCGGGTGGCGCTGCGGCGGCGCCGCGGCACCCAGCAAGCGCCCCTGGCGGTGGCCAGGCTGCACCGGTTCGCCGCGACCGTCCCGCTGCCGCCGCGCGAGTGACTCCCGCCCCACCCGGCTCACCCCACGTCGGCCACCGGCAGCTCGACGTGCCCGCCGCCCGCCAGCCGTTCGGCCGCTCCCGGCGTCGATTGCACCAGCACCCGGTCGGTCAGTCGCGACCCGGACAGCAGCATCCGCACCTCGGGCGCCACCCCACCCAGCCGTCGGCCCGACGACCGGACCACCAGTTCCCGGTCCCGCAGCCGCCCGTGGCCGTCACCCAGCCCCCGCCACGTCACGCCGGACACCGTCAACGACAGGTCCGCGCCCGGCCACGGACCGACCGCGAGCAGCACGGCTCCGCGTTGCCGCAACCGTCCGGTCAGCACCCGCTGCCGGGACGCGGACCCGATCGGCCCCTTCGGTGCCGCCACCGCGATCACGTCGACCCCGTCGATCAGCACCGACAGGATCTGCAGCACGTCGGCCCCCGGGTCGGGCACCAGCACCAGCCGGCTCAGATCCACCCCGAGTTCGGCCGCCGCCGCCAGCCCCAGGTCACCGAAGCCGACCAGCGCCGACCACGGCCGGCTCGGCCCGGCGAGCAGGGTGAACAACAGACTGGTCAGGCCGGTACCACCGTCCTGGGGCTGCAGGCTGACCACCGATCCCCGCGGCAACCCACCCTGCGGGAACAGGGCCTCCAGCGGGGCCGGCACCGCCACCACCCCGGCCGCCCCGGCACCTACCGGCCCCGTCTCGTCCACCCGGTCGACCGGCGGCGCGGCGGGTGGTGGGGCGGTGTCGGCCAGCCGCCGGCGCAACTCGGCGACCACCTGCAGACGATCCGCTGCGGGCACCCGGGACGCACCCGCTTTGTCGAACACCTGTTCGACGTTACAACACTCCGAGCCATCGCGACAGCACTTCGGCGCCGGCATCCCCGGACTTCTCCGGGTGGAACTGGGTCGCCGACAGCGGCCCGTTCTCCACTGCCGCCACGAACGGGTCCCCGCCGTGCTCGGACCAGCTCACCGCCGGTCCCACGAACGGTTCGTGCACTTCGAGTTCCCAGGTCCGCACCGCGTAGGAGTGCACGAAGTAGAACCGGGTATCGGCGTCGACACCGTCGAACAGCACCGACCCGGCCCCCGGCTGCACGGTGTTCCAGCCCATGTGCGGGATCACCGGTGCCTGCAGCCGCTCGACCGTTCCCGGCCATTCGCCCAGGCCCTCGGTCTCCTCACCGTGCTCGACACCGCGGTCGAACAGGATCTGCATCCCGACGCAGATGCCCAGCACCGGCCGTCCACCGGCCAGCCGGCGCCCGATCAGCCGGCCGCCGCGGACCCCGTTGATCCCGGCCATGCAGGCCGCGTAGGCCCCCACCCCGGGCACCACGAGACCGTCGGCGTTCAGCGCGGTGTCCAGGTCGGAGGTGACCTCGACGTCCGCGCCCACCCGGGCCAACGCCCGCGACGCCGACGCCAGGTTGCCGGAACCGTAGTCCAGTACGACTACGCGTCGAGCACCCACAGCACACCTCCCGCGGTCAGGCCGGCCGCCAGCACGGCGAGCACCCCCGCCAGCACCCGTGAATCGTTCTTCCAGGCCGAGATCACCCCGCCGACGAGCAGCCCGGCGAACCCGAGCAGCAGTACCGGCTGCCAGGTCACAGCACGCCCTTGGTCGACGGGATGCCGCTGACCCGGGGGTCCGGCTCGCAGGCCTGCCGCAGCGCGCGGGCGATCGCCTTGAACTGGGCCTCGCAGATGTGGTGCGGATCGCGGCCGTGGATGACCCGTACGTGCAGGGCGATCTGGGCGTGGAAGGCCAGCGAGTCGAAGACGTGCCGGTTGAGCACCACCGGGTAGTTGTTGCCCACGGTGAACCCCAGGATCGAGTCCGGCTCCCCGGTGTGCACGCTGAACGGCCGGCCGGAGACGTCGACCGCGGCGTGCGCCAGCGTCTCGTCCATCGGGATGAAGCAGTCCCCGAAGCGGCGGATGCCCTTCTTGTCGCCCAGCGCCTGCCGGAACGCCTGCCCGAGCACGATCGCGGTGTCCTCGACGGTGTGGTGCGCGTCGATATCGGTATCGCCGTCGGAGACGACCTTGAGGTCGAACGAGCCGTGAACCCCGAACGCGGTCAGCATGTGGTCGTAGAACCGCACGCCGGTGGCGATGTCCACCACCCCGGTGCCGTCCAGATCCAGCTCCACGAGCACCGACGACTCGCTCGTCGTGCGTTCGATCCTGGCTGTCCTACCCACGGTCGATCTCCTCACTGGCGCGCAGGAACGCGTCGTTGTCGGCCGCGGTGCCGATGGAGGCCCGCAGGTAGCCGGGAATGTGCAGGTCACGGATCAGCACGCCACGATCCAGGTACGCCTGCCAGGCGGCAGCGGCGTCGGCGAAGACACCGAACAGCACGAAGTTCGCGTCGGACTCCACCACGGTGTGGCCGAGTTCGGTGAGCCGGGCCACCACCCGCAGTCGTTCGGCGATCAGGAACTCCACCGAGGCGAGCGTGTCGTCGGCGTGCCGCAACGCCGCCCGGGCGGCCGCCTGGGTGATCGCCGACAGGTGGTAGGGCAGCCGGACCAGCAGCAACGCGTCGATCATCGCCGGCGCGGCGGCCAGGTAGCCCAGCCGTCCACCGGCGAAGGCGAACGCCTTGCTCATCGTGCGGACCACCAGCACCCGGGCCGGGTACTCGTCGATCAGGTGGACGGCGCTGCGTTGCCGGGAGAACTCGGCGTAGGCCTCGTCCACGATCACCACGCCGGGCGACGCGGCCACGATCCGGCCGATGTCGGCCACCGGCAGCGACGCGCCGGTCGGGTTGTTCGGGCTGGTCAGGAACACCACGTCAGGGCGGAGCTCGTCGATCAACGCGACCGCGGCGTCGACGTCGACGCTGAAGTCGGCCCGCCGCGGCGTCTGGACCCAGTCGGTCCGGGTGCCCGACGAGATGATCGGGTGCATCGAGTAGGACGGCGCGAACCCCAGCGCCCGCCGGCCCGGCCCGCCGAAGGCCTGCAGGATCTGCTGCAGGATCTCGTTGGACCCGTTGGCCGCCCACACGTTGTCCACCGTCAGCTCGACACCGGTCGCCGCGGTCAGGTACGCGGCGAGATCGGTACGCAGCGCCACCGCGTCCCGGTCCGGGTACCGGTTCAGGTCCGCCGCCGCCGCCGCCACCGACGCGGTCAGGTCGGCGATCAGCGCCGGCGTCGGCGGGTACGGGTTCTCGTTGACGTTGATCTGCACCGGCGTGGTCAGCTGCGGGGCGCCGTACGGGTGTCTGTCCGACCAGGTCCGCGCGCAGCGGCAGGTCGGCCAGCGTGACCCGGCCGCCGATCACGCGCCGCCGGCGGCGTCGAACCGGACGCTGACGGCCTCGCCGTGCGCCGGCAGGTTCTCCGCCGCCGACAGCACCAGCACGTCGTCGGCCACGCTCTTCAGCGCCGCCTCGTCGTAGCTGATGACCTGCATGGACTTGAGGAACGTCAGCACGTTCAGCCCGGAGGTGTAGCGGGCGCAGCCGGTCGTGGGCAGCACGTGGTTGGACCCGGCGCAGTAGTCACCCAGCGACACCGGCGACCACGGGCCGACGAAGACCGCGCCGGCGTTGCGGATCCGGGCGGCGACCCCGGCGGCGTCGGCCGTCTGGATCTCCAGGTGTTCGGCGGCGTAGGCGTCGGAGACGGCTACCGCGTCAGCGATCGAGGCCACCAGCACCACCCCGGACTGCTCCCCGGACAGCGACACGGCGACCCGGTCGGCGTGCCGGGTCAGCGGGGCCCGCCGGGCGATCTCGGCGTCGACGGCGTCGGCCAGCGCCACCGAGGTGGTGATCAGCACGGCGGCGGCCAACGGGTCGTGCTCGGCCTGCGAGATCAGGTCGGCCGCGACGTGCGCCGGGGATGCGGTGTCGTCGGCGATCACCGCGATCTCGGTGGGGCCGGCCTCGGAGTCGATCGCCACCAGCCCGCGGACCAGCCGTTTCGCCGCGGTCACGTACACGTTGCCCGGGCCGGTGATCACGTCGACCGGCTCGATCGACGGTGCCGTCGGTGTCGGTCACGCCGTAGGCCAGCAGGGCCACGCCCTGGGCGCCGCCGGCGGCGTAGACCTCGTCGACGCCCAGCAGCGCGCACGCCGCGAGCACGTTCGGGTCCGGCCAGCCGCCGTTGGTCCGCTGCGCCGGTGAGGTCACCGCGATCCCGGCGACCCCGGCCACCTGCGCCGGGACGACGTTCATCACCACGCTGGACGGATAGAGCGCGAGCCCACCCGGGACGTACAGCCCGACCCGGGCCACCGGCACCCAACGCTGCTCGACGAACCCGCCGGGAGCGATCTCGGTCTGCGACCCGGTGGGCAGTTGCGCCGTGTGGCCGGCCCGGGCCCGGCGATCGACTCCCGGAGCGCGGCGAGACCCGCGGGTCGGCGACGCCAGCGACTCGGCGATCACCTCGGCCGGTACCCGCAGCGACGCCGGGCGGACCCCGTCGAACTTCTCGGTGGCGTCCAGCACCGCGGTCGCACCGTGCTCGCGCACCGCCGTGACCAGTTCCGACACCGTGGCGGCGGCGGTGCCGACGTCGTCGACGCGCGCGGCATCACGGCCCGCAACGCGGTGGTGGTGGGCAACCCGGCCCGGAGATCGATACGGCGCAGACGAACAGTCACCCGGTAAGCCTAAGTGCGCCCGCGACCCAGATTCGGCAGCCCGTTCCAGGAGACCAGGAAGGTGTAGACCATCACAGCTGTCAGCGGCGCCGCGAGGTAGGCCACCCAGCCGGTCAGCGTGGCGGGCGCGGTGACGATCTGTTGCGCTCCCGGCGTCAACGCCACCGTCGCCGGATCGGTCCCGGCGACCAGCGCCCGCCCAGCGCCCCGGCCGCCAACGCGCCCGAGCAAGGCCGCCGCCCCGGTCCAGCAGATCATCAGGGCACCACGGGCGTCCACGAACGACCAGCCGACCAGCGCCAGCGCACCCCGATGAACAGCCCGGGCACCGCGAACAGCGCGAACGCGACGAACATGTGCTGGGTCTCGGTGGGCAGCGGCGACCAGGACTGGTTGGCGAACACCTGGTAGCGCACCCCGGGCGCGATCGCGGCCCACAGCCCGCCCTGCAGCACGGCCAGCCCAGCGGCACCGACACCAGCACGCCCACCGGCCGCCGGTCATGCCATGCAGTCCGCGCCCAGCAGCGCCTTCAGATCGCCCATCAACGCCGAGGTCAACGTCACCCGCAGGTGGTCCGGCAGGCCCCACAGTTGCTCCTCCATCTGGCACTGCAGCCGGATCTGCACGCTCGTCGTTCCCGGGTGTTCCTTCAGGATGTCGCGGAACCGGCCGATCACCGGCTCGGTGACCCGGCCGGGGTCGAGCTTGACCCGCAGCGGCCCCCGGTTGTCGGCGGTGGTCAGATCCGGGGTGGTCACCGAGGTGGCCCGGAACGACAGCCGCTCGTCCGAGCGCGACACCTGGCCCTTGACCAGCACGATCGCGTCCTCGGCGAGTTGCATCGAGTCTCCGCGTAGACCTTCGGGAAGAACAGCACCTCGACCCCGCCGGCGAGGTCCTCCAGCACCGCGGACGCCCAGACGTCGCCCTTCTTGGTGACGCGCTTGGCGAAGTTGGTCAGGATGCCGCCGACGGTGACGGTGCCGCGGTCGGGCATGGTGCCGTCCAGGATGTCGGTGATCGAGGCGTCGGTGTGCGCGGCGAGGATGTGCTCGA
>CAWAQR010000008.1:0-548523 GCA_963784315.1 uncultured Actinomycetota bacterium | reverse complement strand
TCGACATTTAACTCGCGCTCGAAACCGGTCAGCGCGCTGGTCAGCTGGAAGCCGGGTGTGTCCTGGCCGGGCAGGCTCACCTGCAGGTAGTACGGCGGCTGGGAGGCGCTGGCCGCCGTTCCGTCGGCGGTCGGATCGTTGGGCACCTGCCAGAACCCGGAGCTCTGGTAGAACTCCGTGCCGTTGCTCACCTGGTACTTCGCCAGCAACGACCGCTGCACCTCGAACAGGTCCTGCGGGTAGCGGAAGTGCGCCTTCAGGTCCGTCGCTGGCCGGTCCACCCGGGGTGATCAGACCCGGGAACACGCCCTCCCAGGCCTTCAGGATCGGGTCCTCGTCGTCGACGCCGTACAGCGTGACCGTGCCGTCGTAGGCGTCGACGGTGGCCTTGACCGAGTTGCGGATGTAGCTCACCTGCGCGTCGACCTGGGCGGTGGCGCCCTGCGCCACCTGCGAGTTGTTCGTCGCGGCGCTGCAGGCTGACGTTCTGCGCGTACGGGTAGTTCGCCGCGGTGGTGTACCCGTCCACGATCCAGACGATCCGGCCGTCGACCACTGCCGGGTACGGCTTGGTGTCCGTGGTCAGGAACGGTGCGGCCGCCTTGACCCGCTCGATCGGATCACGGTTGTACATGATCCGGGACGAGCCGTTGAGCTCGGTGGAGAACAGGAAGTTGGGCTCGCCGTACTGGGTGGCGAAGACCAGCCGCTTGAACGAGGTTGCCGACGTCGACGCCGCCGGCGCCGGTGTAGGTGTAGTTGGTGGTGTCGCGTGTCGTACTCGCGGTGGCCCTGTCCGGGTTCGGCGCCGACGATCGAGTAGTCGGCGCCGAGCTGCCCGTAGTAGATCCGGGTGTACGGCTCCTGACCGGGATCGGCCCCTGGCCCGTCGTTGGACAGATCGGAGACCGCGTAGTTCGGGAAGCCGGTAGCCGCCGGCTGGAGCGCACCGGACGACCTGGCTGGCCGGGGCGGCCACGAAGCCGTTGCCGTGGGTGTAGACGAGGTGCTCGTTGATCCAGTTCTGCTGGTTCTCGGCGAGCTTGGTGATGTCCACCTCGCGCACCGCGACGATGTAGTCCTCGGTCTTGCCGTCGATCGGTGTACCGGTCGACCGCCAGCTGGTTGGCGAAGCTGTAGAAGTTCTTGTTCTGCTGCTGCTGGATGAAGGTCGGCGACAGCAGGTTCGGGTCCAGCAGCCGGGCGTTGGGGACGCTGGCGTTGCTGCGCACCAGCGAGGCCGGCGAGCCGGTGCTCGACGGGTTGTAGGGCACGTAGGTGACCTTGTCCTCACCGATGCCGTAGGCGGCCCGGGTCGCGGCGATGTTGCGCTCGATGTACTCCTTCTCCAGCGTGATCGCGTTCGGGTTGACCCGGACGCTCTGCAGGATCAGCGGCCAGGCGCCGCCGATCAGCACGCCGGAGAGCACCAGCAGCGCCAGCGCGATCGCCGGCAGCTTCACCGAGCGCAGGAACGCGCCGACGAAGAAGCCGACCGCGCAGATGGCGGCGATGCACATCAGGATCAGCTTCGCCGGCAGCACCGCGTTCACGTCGGTGTAGGACGCGCCGGTGAAGACCGGGCTGCGGTTGCTGAACAGCAGCGCGTACCGGTCGAACCAGTACTGCACCGCCTTGACCAGGACGAATGCGCCGACCAGCAGCGACAGCTGCAGGCTCGCGGCCGCGGTGATCCGCCGGCCGGGACCCGGTGGTCCGGATGCCGCCGTAGAGGTACTGGACGATCAGCACGACGAAGAAGCGCGATCGCGATGATCGACGAACAGCCAGCCCAGGACCAGCTCGTACATCGGCAGGTCGAAGACGTAGAAGCCCGACGTCGTTGCCGAACTGCGCGTCGGTCGTGCCGAAGCTGGTGCCGTTGCAGCCACAGCTGGACGGTCTCCCAGTTGGCCTGCGCGGAGAGCCCGCAGACCAGCCCGAAGATCGGCCGACAGGCCGATGGTGATCAGCTTCGGGCGGCCGGAGATCGCGATCCGGTACGGCGCCAGCGGATCGACCTCGTCGGTCGGGACGAACACCGGCCGGGACCGGTAGGCCACCACGATCGCGCCGAAGACGATCAGCCGCCGGCGAGCGACCCCGGTGATCAGGAACAGCACCACCCGGCTGAGCAGCTGGGTGGTGAACACCTGCTGGAAGCCCGACCTCGGAGAACCACAGGTAGTCGACGTAGACGCCGACGAAGTTGAACCACAGCACGACCAGCACGGCGAGGCTGACCAGCGCGATGATGACGCGGCGGGACCGGCGGGACATCGACGGCAGAGTTATCGGGGGCCGCTGCACAGGGGCTCTCCAAATCTGTAGTCGAGCACGAGGACGGCTCTGGGCGGTGACACCCGTCTCGGGTGGCCATCCGCAGCGGGACTGCATCGGAGGTCGGCGCCAGAACGATCACAGACCGTTCACACACCTGACGCTGACCTAACTGTAGAAGAGGCGAACGGAGTTCCTGGTTCCTGCGCACCGCCCCGGACCGACACCGAAGCGTTACCGGATCGGCGGTCCGCGGGCGACGTGACACCATCGGGGGATGACATCACGGTCCCGCCGCCAGTGCCCCCGCGTTCCTGGAGGACCCGTTCCTGGCCGTCGCGGTCGCCGAGGCCGAGGAGTTCGTCGGCAGCGCCGGCTGGGACCAGCCGCCGCAGATGTTCGCGCTGGTGCCGCACCGCCGAGCTGCTCGCGGCCCAGCCGGAGATGGCCGGCCAGCTCGACCCGGAGGTCGTCTACACCCCGATCGCCCAGGACCCGCTGGACGGGGACGATCTGCCGGCCGCGCTCGGCCGCAGCTCGCCTGGCCGCCGGCGGTCGCCGGCTGCATCCTGGTCCAGGAGATCGTGGTGCTGCCGCCCGTCGGCCCAGGACGCGCTGCCCGACGACCCGGCCGAGGCCGCCGCGGTGGCGGCCGCCCACCCGGACCGCACCGAGGCCCGGCTCGCGGTCGGGGTGCTGCGGGACGGCGGCGCGCGCTTGCCTGATGCGGCTGCGCGGGCGAGCACGCCGACGCTCCGCTGCGCGGCGCCGACCTGGCGCCGAACCTGGTCGACGCGCTCCGGCTGACCTTCCAGTGACCGCCGGATCAGCCGGCGACTCAGCAGCCGGTGGTCGGCAGTCCGTGTCGGCGCCGGACCGACCGCGTCGAGCGCGCGTCATCGCGTCGGCCAACGTGGTCGACCTTGACCAGCGTGAGCCCGTCCGGCACCCGGGTCAGCGCCTCCGGGCAGTTGTCCGCCGGCACCAGGAAGATCGAGCGCCCCGGCGTCGCGCGCCGCCGATCAGCTTGAGCACGATGCCGCCGATCGGACCGACGGTGCCGTCGACGTCGATGGTGCCGGTGCCGGCGATGAAGTGGCCGCCGGCCAGGTCACCGGGGGTCAACCTGTCCAGGATGCCGAGGGTGAACATCAGCCCCGCCGACGGGCCGCCGATGCCGGAGTCGGCCAGCGCGTTGGCGATGGTGAACGGCGCCTGCGGGCGCTGCGCCGCCGAGATGCCGAGGAATCCGTAGCTGCCGACCTCGGCGTTGGCCGCCAGCGTGACCTTGACGTCGACCTCGCTGGTCGTGCCGTCGCTCGGCGGCCGCGCGACGGTCACCTTGGCCACCTCACCGGGCATGGTGGCTGCCAGGATCGCGCGGAGGCTGTCGACGGTGCTCACCGGTTCGTCGTTGACGCGACTGATCTGGTCCTGCGGATCCAGCACGTCCACACTCGGCGAGCCCTCGGGGATGCTGCCGACGTAGGTCACCTCGGGATAGCCGAGGTAGCGCAGCGCGGCGATCTCGGAGGCGGACTGCGAGTCCTGGAAGTCCTTGGCGTTCTTCGCCTGCACCTGCTCCACGGTCTTGTCCGGCGGGAACTGCTCCTCCCGGGGCACCAGGGTGAAATTCCCCGAGCACCCACAACCCGAGCGCCCCGAACAGCGTCATCCCGTCGGTGACCGACACCGTCGTCATGTTGAGGTGACTGCTCGGGGACCTCCGGCTCGGCTGCCGCAGCCGGGATGTCCGTGCCGGTGAAAGTGAAGATCGGAGTGCCCTCGTAGGTCCCGAGGGTGTTGATGGTGGCGCCCGGACCCAGCGCGACGTACGGAATCTGAACCGTCGCCCCCAGGGCGACCAGCACGCAGGTCAGCAGCAGGCCGACGGAGAGTGCTTGCCCGCGAACGGTCAGCGCAGTGAACCAGGACATGGAGTCCCACAGTAGGGGGCGCGAGCATGGGGTCTGAACCGCAGATGCACGTCACAGCACGCACCGCGGCTGCAACCCGTTGAGTACCGTGTTGGGCATGACTCAACCGCCGTTCGGATTCGGTTTCGGCTTGCCGGGCGAAGACCCCGCTGACAGCTCCGGCCGAGGTGACGGCGTGCCCGGCATGCCGGCCGGCTTCGATATGACCCAACTCGGCGCCATGCTGTCCCAGCTCGGCGCCATGATGTCCTCCAGCACCCCGTCCAGCGGCCCGGTCAACTACGACCTGGCGCAGAAGCTGGCTCAGCAGAACCTCGGGTCGAGCCACCCGGTCGCCGGCGTCGACATCGCCGCGGCCCGGGACGCGGTCGCGCTCGCCGAGGTGTGGACCGAAGGTGCCACCTCCTTCCCGGCGGCGTCGGGGACCGTCACTGCCTGGACCCCCCGCGAATGGGTCGAGCAGACAATGCCGATGTGGCAGAAGCTGGTCACCCCGATCGCGGAGCGGATGGGCGGCGCCCTGGTGGAGAACCTGCCGGCGGAGATGCGCGAGCAGGCCGGGCCGATGCTGGGGATGCTCAGTCAGATGGGCGGCATGGCGTTCGGCTCGCAGCTGGCGGCCGCGCTGTCGCAACTGGCCACCGAGGTACTCACCTCCACCGAGATCGGACTGCCGCTGGCCAAGCCGGGCACGGCCGCGCTGCTGCCGCGGGCCGTCGCGGAGTTCGGTAGCAGTCTGGGCCTCCCCGAGGATCAGGTGCGGTTGTTCCTTGCCGCCCGCGAGGCCGCCCATCTGCGGCTCTACCACGGTGTGCCCTGGCTCACCGACAAGATCGTCGCGATGATCGCCGATTACGCGGCCAACATCAGCGTCGATCTGTCCGCCGCCGAGGAGCTGGCGGCCAATTTCGATCCCACCGACATGGCTGCTCTGCAGCAGCAACTGGCCCAGGGCATGGTGGCGCCCAAGCCGACGCCCGCCCAGGAAGCGATCGCCCAGCGGCTGGAGACCCTGCTCGCGCTGGTCGAGGGCTGGGTCGACACGGTCGTGGGTGCCGCGATAGGCGACCGCCTCCCCGGTGGCAGCGCCCTCAGCGAGACGTTGCGCCGACGTCGGGCCAGCGGTGGTCCCGCCGAGCAGACCTTTGCCTCGCTGATCGGCATCGAGTTGCGCCCCCGGCGGCTGCGCGCCGCAGCCGGCCTGTGGCGGGATCTGACCGCCTCCCGGGGCGTCGACGGCCGGGACTCGCTGTGGTCGGACTACGACCTGCTGCCCACCTCGACCGATCTGGACGCCCCGGACGAATTCGTCGCCCGCGACAAGCAGTTCAGCGAACTGCTGGCCGGCCTCGGCGTGGACGGGCTCTCGATGAGCGACTTCGAGGATCCGGCCGACGACGTGGCGACCGGCGACATCGCCCGGCGGGCCCCCGAGGACGACCCGGACGGTTCGCCGCAGGCCTGATCGGGTTGATCGGCCCGGGCGTTCGGCCCGATGTGAATCGTGACGCGGCGTTCGTCGGCCGCCACCCCGGGCTCCGGGGTGGCGGCCGACGCCGTCTCAGGACGTGCTGGACCGCTCCCAGAGATTGATCCCGCACTCCGACGCATGCTCGTCGATGGCGGACAGCTCGTCGGCGGTGAAGTCCAGCCGCTGGACGGCGGCGAGGTTGTCCTCCAGTTGCTGCACCGACGACGCTCCCACCAGGGCGGACGTCACCCGCTTGTCCCGCAGCACCCACGACAGGGCCAGCTGCGCCAGCGTCTGCCCACGGCCCTGGGCAATCGTGTTGAGCGCCCGGATCCGGGTCAGCACGTCATCGGTGATCAGGTCCGTGGACAGCGAACCGGGGCGACTGGCCCGCGATCCCGCCGGGACACCGTCGAGGTAGCGGCTGGTCAGCAGGCCCTGACCCAGCGGCGAGAACGCTATGCATCCGACCCCGAGTTCACCCAGGGCGTTCACCAGATCCGGCTCGATCCACCGGTTGAACATCGAATAGGACGGCTGGTGGATGAGCAGCGGTGTGCCCATGTCGGACAGGATCCGCGCCGCCTCGACGGTGCGCTCCGGCGAATAGGAGGAGATGCCTGCGTACAGCGCCCGCCCGGACACCACGGCGGTGTGCAGCGCACCCATGGTCTCCTCGAGCGGGGTCTCGGGGTCGAAACGGTGCGAGTAGAAGATGTCGACGTAGTCCAGGCCCATCCGGTCCAGCGACTGGTCCAGGCTGGCCAACAGATACTTCCGCGATCCCCAGTTGCCGTACGGACCCGGCCACATGTCGTAGCCGGCCTTGCTGGAGATGATCAGCTCGTCACGGTAAGGGGCGAAGTCGTCCTTGAAGTGCCGGCCGAAGTTCGTCTCCGCGCTGCCGTAGGGCGGGCCGTAGTTGTTCGCCAGGTCGAAGTGCGTCACTCCCAGGTCGAAGGCCCGGCGCAGGATCTGGCGCTGCGTGTCGAAGGGGTTGACGTCCCCGAAGTTCTGCCAGAGGCCGAGCGACACCGCAGGAAGCTGCAGTCCGCTCTTGCCGGTCCGTCGGTAGGGCATCGGTTCATAGCGGTCGTCCGCTGCGCGATAGGTCACTCCCACAGTGTGGTCCACCGGACCGACAACCACAGCCGCCAATCACGCCGAACCAGACTCTCGTGGCGCGGCCCGCGCTCACCTGAGCACGATCCGGTGCCCCGAGCGGTAGCGTGACCTCGATCCAGACCCCGGTTGAAAGGTTGTCACCATGGCTGAGACGTACAACGGATACTGCGTGAAGTGCAAGGAGAAGCGCGACTTCGACGGCGAGGTCGCCGAGACGAACGGCCGCCGGATGGCCAAAGGCATCTGCCCCGTCTGCGGTACCAAGATGAACCGGATCCTCGGCAAGGCCTGACCTCGATCCGCTGCCGGCCGGGTCTGCCCAGAATGTGGACAACCCGGCCGGGCCGCCCCGCCGGCCTGCAAAGGTCTCCAGCGGGGGGATCTCATGAGTATCAGCAGTCTGTTCCGACCGTCGACAGCGACACCAGCCGTATCGAGAGCGCCTGCGGTCCCGGTGCACCTGGTACCGCCGCCGCCGGGCCCGACGTCGGCGCCGCGATTTCCGCCGGTGCCGGTCCGGTCCGGACCGGCATCCGTCCGGCTCGGCTTCGCGCCCGGAGTCCGGCTGGTCGAGCGTGACTCCGCCACCCTGCAGATCGGCCTCGACCCCGGTCACCGCACCCTGGTCCACGACCCGCCGCCGGCGACCGCGGAGGTGTTGCGGCTGATCCACCGGGGGGTGCCGGTCCCGGTAGCGACCAGCAGGGTGGCCCTGCGGCACGGGCTGCCTCCCTCGACGTGGTGGACGGTGATCGAAGCGCTGCTCGCTGGCGGGTTCCTGATCGAGGAGCGATCACCGGTCCGCGCCCTGACGACCTCGGCCCGCCGCACCGGCACCGTCGGGTCGACCCGGGGCACCACCGTCGGACGTCCCGACGTCCGCCTGCTTGCGGACGCGGTCGTCGTGGTGATCGGCACCGGGCGGGTCGCCTCGTCGCTGGCGTCGCTGCTCGCGGCGGCCGGAACCGGGCATGTCCATCTCGACCCGGACCGGGCGATCCGGCCGGGTGACGCCGCTCCCGCAGGGCTCGCCGCCGATCTCGCCCTCGCAGCGCAGGCGTCGACGGCGGACCTGCCCTCCAGCACCCCCGGGGCCGATGCCCGGGCGCCGGCACCCGACACGCGCGGACCCCGGCAGCGGGACCGGGACGCATTGGCCGCGACGGTCCGGCGCGCGCGTCCGGCGACCACCGTGCACCGCCCCGCGGGCTACGTCCGGCCCGGTCTCGTGGTGCTGTCGCCGGACGGTCCGCCCGACCCGGCGACGTCCCGCCGACTCGTCGACGACGACCAACCCCACCTGGCCGTGCATGCCGGCGCCACCCGCGGTGTGGTGGGTCCGCTGGTGCTCCCGCAGCGGTCGTCCTGCCTGCACTGCCATGACCTGTACCGGCGGGACCGGGACTCCGGTTGGCCACGGGTGCGGATGACCCTGCAGAGCGGTGGCGACGCTCCCCCGGTCCTGTTGGCCACATCGGTGGCCGCGATCGCCGCCGAGCAGGCCGTCCAGTTCCTGACCGGCGTCGCCCGACCCGCGACGGTGGACGGGACGCTGGAGACCACGGCCGGTCAATGGACCTTCCGGCGCCGCAGCTGGCGCCCGCACCCCGCGTGTTTCTGCCACCCGCAGCGAACCGGTGACGGCCGGGCCGGCGGACAGGAACAATGATCAGGTGACCGAGATACCGCAGGGTGCGCTCAACCGTGGCGCCAAGCTCGCCGGACTGCCGATCTCTGCCGCCGGTCGCGTCACGCTGGGCCTGGGCCAGCGGTTGATGGGCCGGGCCAAGGACGACGTGACCGCCGAGATGCAACGCCGGACGGCCGAGCAGGTGTTCGAGGTCCTGGGCACCCTCAAGGGCGGTGCGATGAAGTTCGGTCAGGCGCTGTCGGTGTTCGAGGCGGCCATGCCCGACGATGCGGTCGCGCCCTACCGGGAGGCGCTCACCAGACTGCAGAACGCCGCCCCGCCGATGGAGCCCGCGGTGGTGCGGCGGCTGATGAGCGAACAGCTCGGAACCGCCTGGCCCACGTACTTCCGTGATTTCGACGAGAAGGCAGCGGCCGCCGCCAGTATCGGCCAGGTACACCGCGCGGTCTGGCGCGACGGCAGGGAGGTGGCGGTCAAGCTGCAGTACCCGGGTGCCGCCGCCGCCCTCACCGCGGACCTGAACCAACTCGGCAGACTGGGTCGGCTGATGGGTCCGATCATGCCTGGGCTGCAGTTCAAGCCGCTGCTGGCCGAGCTGCGCGAGCGGGTTCTGGACGAGATCGACTACGCCGCCGAAGCGGCCCACCAACGGACCTTCGCGGCGGCCTACGCCGATGACCCGGAGATCGCCATCGGCAGGGTCGTCGCCAGCGCACCGCAGCTGATCGTCACCGAATGGGTCGACGGTGTGGGTCTGTCCTCGATCATCAGCGCCGGGACCAGGGAACAGCGCGACACCGCCGGTCGGTTGATGGCCGAGTTCCACTTCTCCGCCGCCGAGCGGGCCAGCGCGATCCACACCGACCCCCACCCCGGCAACTTCATGATGCGGTCCGACGGTCGGCTCGGCATCGTCGACTTCGGTTCGGTGTCCCGGATGCCGGACGGGGCGATGCCCATCGTCGGCCGGCTCGCCCGGCTGTCGATCACCGGCGATGCGGACGGCGTCATCGCCGGATTGCGCGCGGAGGGATTCATCCCCGATTCACTGGACCCGGATCCTCAGGTCCTGATGAACTACCTGGTGCCGTACCTGGAACCGTTGCGGTACGAGGTCTTCCACTTCACCCGCTCCTGGATGCAGCAGCTCTGGGCCACGATGACCGACTTCTCCAGCCCGGAGTTGAAACTCGCACGGCGCCTCAACCTGCCGCCGGAGTACCTGATGATCCAGCGGGTCACGCTGGGCTCGATCGGAGTGCTGTCGCAACTGGACGCCCGGGCGCCGTTCCGCTCGATCGTCGAACGATGGCAGCCCGGGTTCGCCCACGACTGAGCGAGCTCGGGGAACCCCCTCAGCCGTGGGTGCTCACCACCATTCCGGCTCCAACTTGGCCTCGATGGCCCGCAGGTGGGTGCGCGCGCAGCGGTCGCAGATCCACCGGATCCCACGCCGGGGGTCCACCTCCGACACCCAGGTCAGCGGCACCGTCGGGACCGCGGTGCCGCACTGGGAGCAGGCACCAGGGCCCGGGTGACCGGACGGGGGGACGACCGGCAGGGGGCTCACCGCATCAGGGTAGGCGGCACGCCGGAGCTACCGTGGCGCCGGTAGGGCCGGTGCTGCCGGCCCGTCGGTCCGGATGCGTCGGCGCGCGGGCTGCCACCGGGAGCGCGGGTCGAGCTGTTGCTCGCGGCGGCGCCGGTTCGCTTCGGCCAGGTCCCGGAGCTCCCCCCACCGCTGGTCGCGCACCGTCAGGGCGCGATCGAATTCGAAGTTCATCGCAAGCCATCCTTCAGTGGTCGAAAGTTGTTGTGGCGTCACTGCTCTCACCGACAGCTCAGGCAGCGGCCCGGCGCGGGCGGCCGCGTGGGCGCTTGCGGGCGATCACGACGCCCTGCTCGAAGATCTCGCCGCCCCAGACGCCCCACGGCTCCTGCCGCTCCAGGGCACCGGCCAGGCAGCCGGCCAGAATCGGGCAGGTGCGACAGATCTCCTTGGCCTGCTCCAGGTCCGCCGGTGACTCTGCGAAAAACAGGTCCGGTGCGGCCGCGTGGCAGGGCAGGTCGGGAACGACCGCCGAACCGCCGGCGCCGAACGCGACACTCAACAGTGTCACCATGACCGATCTCCTCCGGGACGTCGTGTGGGTCCGAGCGGACTGCCGGACACCGAAAAGCGGTGAAGGCCGGATGTCTCGGGATACACAACAGCCGCGTCGCTCGACGAGCGAGACGCGGCCGGAGGTGAAGAACGACTGCCAGGCGGACCTAGCGCAGAGATTCTCCCCGGAACCGACGGGTGGAATGAGGGGCGTTGCATCGCATGGGCACGATGACGTGCGCCGGCGCCCCACTGAGGGACGTCCCCGCAACAGGCGGGACACCGGCGACGGCGTGCAGTACGTCAATCGTCATCGTCGGGCCCCTCTCTGTCGTCGCTCCCCGTCGGGGGAGACTGGTGGAATCGGGCGAATCGCCACGGTTCGGGAGAGAGCGTAAATCTCGCCCGGCAACGGGCGCAACCGAATTACCGCATCAATCTCGAAGAGCTCCACGAAGCGATGCCCTGGCCGGGCGGTGTCGACCGCGGTCAGCGCGCGGACGCCGAAGCCCGCTGCCCGGGCACCGACGGGGATGCCGTCGGTGGTGACGAGCCGGCCGTGGCCCGCTGAACCCCGGCGACCACGAGCTTGTGGACGTCGGCACCGTACAGATCGAGCTTGCTGCGACCGATCCCGGGGATCGCCAGCAGCGCGGCGTCGTCGGTGGGGCAGCGTTCGGCGATCGCGTACAGCGTCGCGTCGGTGAACACCACATACGGGGGCACCGATCGCTCCGCGGCCAACGCCTTGCGCCACGCCCTGAGTTCCTCGACCAGTTCCGGGTCGGCGGTGCTCGGGCAGTTCTCGCAGCGGCCGCTCTTGATCTCGATCGGGGTCCGCACCGGTCCCCCGCAGAACCGGCAGCGGCCGGGCGCCGTCCTGCCGCCGGCCCGGTTCATCGGCACCGCGTCGGGTGCGAGCCCGTTGAGGAACCGGCTGCGCCGGCGGGACTTCCGACCGCCCACGGCACGGGCCAGCGACCACGACAAATGCAGCGTCCGCCGGGCCCGGGTCACGCCGACATAGAGCAGCCGGCGCTCCTCCTCGACCTCGTCCGGAGTCTCGGCGTGCTGGATGGGCATCGTGCCGTCGGTGAGCCCGACCAGGAACACCGCATCCCACTCGAGACCTTTGGCCGCATGCAGCGAGGCCAGCGTCACCCCCTCCACCGTGGGTGCGTGTTGGGCCTCGGAACGCTGTTCGAGCTCGGCCACCAGCTGCACCAACCCGGCGTCCCGGTCCAGCTCGGCCAGGTCTTCGGCGACCGAGAGCAGCGCCACGAGCGCGTCCCAACGGTCCCGCAGGGATCCCGCAGCGGGTGCGGCGTCGGTCAGACCCACGTCCCTCAGCACCCGGCGGGTGGCAGGTACCAGGGCCGTCGGTCGACCTTCGGAGCCGACGTCGGCCCCGGCCCGGGCCGCGACGCGCAGGGCCTGCATGGCCTGGCGTACCTCGGCCCGGGCGAAGAACCGCTCGCCGCCGCGTACCACGTACGGGATCTTGGCGGCGGAAAGCGCTTGTTCGAATGCCTCCGACTGCGCGTTGATCCGATACAGCACCGCGATCTCGGCAGGCGACGTGCCCGCGGCGATCAGGGCCTGGCACCGCTCGGCGAGCGCCTCGGCCTCGGCCGCCTCGTCGGGGTACTCGGTGTACACCGGCTCCGGGCCGTCGGGCAGCACCGGGCGCAGCCGGAGCCGGAACCGGGTGGTCGGCCCGACGGTGCCCGCGATCACCCGGTTGGCCAACGACACCACCTGCGGGGTCGAGCGGTAGTCGCGCTCCAGCTTGACCACCGGCGCATGCGGATAGCGCCGGTCGAAGTTGAGCAGGTAGTTCGGGGACGCGCCGGCGAAGGAGTAGATCGTCTGGTTGGCGTCGCCGACGACGGTGATCTGGTCCCGGCCACCGAGCCAGGCGTCGAGCACCCGCTGCTGCAACGGCGTGACGTCCTGGTACTCGTCGACCAGGAAACTGCGGTAACGGGCCCGGAACTCGCCGGCCACCTGGTCGTCGTCGTCCAGCGCGGCACAGGTGTTGAGCAGGATGTCGTCGAAGTCCAACTGCTCTGCGTCGTTCTTGGCCGACTCGTACGCCTCGAAGGCCTTGGCGACCACCTCGGCGTCCAGGGGCGTGTCCCGTTGGATCTTCGCCACCGCCGCCGCATAGCCCGCCGGCGTGATCAGGCTCGACTTGGCCCATTCGATCTCGCCGGCCAGGTCGCGCAGGGTGGCGACATCGGTTCCGGCACCGACCCGGCGGGCCGCAGCTCCGACGAGTCGCAGCTTCTGCTCGACCAGCGGGCGCACCTGCTCGCCGCCGGTGACCTTGGGCCAGAAGTACCGCAGTTGGCGCAGCGCGGCGGCGTGGAACGTCCGTGCCTGCACCCCGCCGACCCCGAGATCGCGGAGCCGGACCCGCATCTCACCGGCGGCCCGGTTCGTGAAGGTGACCGCCAGGATCTCCGACGGCTGGTGCAGATCGGTCGCGACCAGCTGGGCGATCCGATGGGTGATGGTGCGCGTCTTACCGGTACCTGCGCCGGCCAGTACGCACAGCGGCCCGGACGGCGCCGTCACGGCTGTGCGTTGCTCGTCGTCCAGACCGGCCAGTGGATCCATCACCGATCCATGGTCGCACACCTGTACGACGATCCGGCCGACGTATCCACCGACGTCCAGTGGTGCCCAAGGTCAGCCCCGGGCCCAGGCCTCGATCAGCTGCCGCGCGATCGAGACGCCCGACGGCAGCGCCAGCTCCGGGTGGGCGGCCTCGTCGGCGAGCACCGCACGGACCTCGGCGCGGGTCACCCAGCGGGCCGCCTCGATCTCACCGGGGCGGGGGTGCAGCGGGGCACCCCGGTCGGCCCGGGCGGCGAATCCCATCATCAGCGACCGCGGGAACGGCCACGGCTGCGACCCCAGGTAGCGGATGTCGGTGACCCGCACGCCGACCTCCTCGCGTACCTCCCGCACCACGGTGGCCTCCAACGACTCCCCCGCCTCGGCGAACCCGGCCAGGATCGAATACCGGTGCGGCGGCCAGATCGGCTGCCGCGCCAGCACGCAGGCGTCCGCGCCGTCATGGACCAACATGATCACCGCCGGATCCGTGCGGGGGAATTCCAGATGCCGGTTCGGACAGGTTCGCGACCATCCCGCCGTCGACGGCCGGTTCGGCTCGCCGCACCGCGGGCAGAACGGCGCAAGCCGGTGCCAGGTCAGCGCGGCCACCGCGCTGGTCAGCAGCCCGGCCTCGGTGTCGTCGAGCACGTCGCCCCACTGCCGCAGGCCACCGCCGGTGGCTCCCCAACTGTCGGCCTGTTCCGCGGGCTGCGCCTCGACCGGTCCGGGTACGGCCCAGACGTCGTGGCCGTCGACCACGCCGAGGTGAACGCCATCGCCCGGCGGTGCGGCCCCGAACTCGGACGCCTCCCGGTACCGCAGCCGCACCCGCGGTCCACCCCACCCGGTGGTGCTGTCCGCGTCGCGGGCCGTGTCGGCGGCGACGCGCCCGTCCTCGTCGACCACCAGCACTCGCGCCGCAGGCCAGGCAGCCAAGGTGTGTTCCGACGACCGGTGATCCTCACCCCGGTCGGCGGTACCTCGGGACAGTTTCGGGCTCAACCCGCCGGTCAGCCACCCCGCCCCGAGCGCACCGCCGGCGACGAGCCCATCCAGCTCGACCTCGCCGAGCCCCTCGGTGCCGAGAACACCGTCGTGACCGGCCATCTCGGTCACGGGAACACCACCGGCAGGACTGCTGACAGCGGGCTGCCGATCGTTGCCAGATCGCCGACGACGACCCCCATGAACGCCGATGGCGACAGGATCGTCCGGGCGATGTCGTGCACCTCGGCGGCGGTGACGGCGGCGATGTCGGCGCGGTAGCCGTCCAACCAGGCACCGTCGAGGCCGGAACCGGCCAACTGGGAGATCATCGATGCGTAACCGGCCTGCGTGGCCAACGCCGCGGCCAGCGTGCCCAGCGCGTAGTTCCTGGCGGACTCGACCTCACTGTCCGACGGCGGCGCCAGCGCCATCCGGCCCAACTCGTACTGCGCTTCCCACACTGCCGCCGCGGTCGACTCGGTGGTGGTGTCGAAGCCGACCGTGATCGCCGCCCGCCCCGGCCAGAACGACACCGAGGACGAGGCGCTGTAAGTGAAACCCTTGTCCTCGCGGATGTTCTCGACGAGCCGGGACGAAAAGTAGCCGCCGTACACCAGGTTGGCCAATTGCTGTGCCGGGTATCCCTCGTGCTCGCGGCCGACGGCCGGCGCCGACAATCGGACCTGCGACTGGACGGCACCCGGGTTGTCGAACGCCACGATCGGGGCGGCTTCGACGGGCGGTGGCGGCGTCATCGGCACCGCCTGCCGCTCGGAGCGCCACGCCCCCAACGCCGCGCCGACCTGACCGACGACCCGCGCCGGGGAGAGGTCACCGACCAGTACCAACACCGCCCCGTTCGGCACCGCCTGTCGCCGGAACAGCGAGCGCACCAGCGCCGGGGTGACCCCGTCGACATCCTCGGCCAGCGGGGTGTCCCAGGCTGCCGAGTGGTCGCCGAACCGCTGACGCTGCAGGTGTTTTCGCACCACAGCAGAGGGTTGCGAGAGCGAGATCAGCAGGTGCTCGTGCAGTCTCGCCCGCTCGACCCGCACGTCGTCGGCCCGAAACGCCGGCGCGGTCAGTGAATCGGCCAGGACGCCGAGCAGGGTGGGCAGGCCGGTCGACAGCACCGACCCGGTGATCGTCAGCCGTTGCGCATCCACCGACGCGTCCAGGTGCCCGCCCACCACGGCGAGGTCGGCGTCGACCTGCCGACGGTCACGGGTCCCGGTGCCCAGCATCACCGTCGCCGCAAGCAGTTCGGCCCGGGCGCTGTGCAGGTTCGCGGCCACCCGTGAACCCGCGAACGGGATCCGCAACCGCGCCTCGACCAGCGGAGTCCCTGGCTTGCGCACAGCGATCAGCCGAAGACCGTTGTCCAGCAGCACGTCCACGGTACGGGGGTTCCGTGCGCCGAGGGCGTCGGTGAGGGCCGGGATCGGACGGGCCCCGAGCGGGGTGCGGCCGATCTGGGCGGCGGTGCGCTTCCGCGGCGCCCGGGACGGGCGGGCCGGCGGCCGGTCCGGAACGAGAGCTGTTTCCACGGGTGCCTTCTCGGAGCCGAGGCGGGCCATCAGCGGGAACCCGCCGGGTTGATGCGCAGCACGGCGCGCCGGTCCGGATCCAGCGCCGCGGCAGCGGCGGCGATCTCGTCGATGGTCAGATCCGCAACGATGCCGGGGATCTCGTTGAGCAGTTCGGCCCGGCCGTGCAGCAGTTCCAGCGACCCGAGGCTGCGGGTGCGGGCCCCGATGCTGTCGTTCTCCCGGTACAGCCCACTCACGAACCGGGCAGCGGCGCGCACCATCTCGTCGGCTGTCGGTCCGTCGGCGGCCAGCGCGGCGATCTGTTCGTCGGCGGCGGCCACCACGTCCGCCCAGGGCACGTGGGTGGGATGGATCGCACCCAGCACGAAGACATCGGGATCACGAGCGTCCAGCGGCCCGCCGACAAGCCCTGGCCCGGCCCACATCTCCGTAGCGACCTCCCCCTTGGCCACCACCTGGGACTGCAGCCGGGACGATTCCCCGTCGCTGAGCACCGAGCCGAGCAGCACCGCGGCCAGGTAATCCCGCAACCGGGCGACCGGATCGGGCAGCCGCCAGCCGACGGCCAGTGCCGGGACCGGTGCGAGCGGATCGTCCCGGTCGGCCTCCCGGACGGTGTCCGGCCACGGCTCGGCGAACGACGGACGCCGGGGCTCCGGTCGGGACGGCACGTCGTCGAAGTGCCGGTGGATCAGGTCCGCGGCCGCCGCCGGGTCGATGTCCCCCGCCACCGTCAGGACGGCGTTGGCCGGCGTGTAATACCGCTCGAAGAAGTCCGCGCAGTCGGCGACGGTGGCCGCTCGCAGATCCTCGAAGGCGCCGTATCCGTCGTGGGCGTTGGCGAACGAGTCGAACAGCACCGGCGGCAGATGGATCCAGGGGAACCCGCCGTACGGGCGGCTCAGGACGTTGAGCCGGATCTCCTCACTCACCACATCCACCTGGTTGCGGAGATTCTCCGCGGTGATCGTCGGCGCCCGCATCCGGTCCGCCTCCAGGAACAGGCCCCGCTCGAGGGCTGCAGCCGGGAGCACCTCGAAGTAGTCGGTGTAATCGGTGTGGGTCGACCCGTTGAAGATGCCGCCGGAGGACTGCACCAGACGGAAGTGCTCCAGTTTGGGCAGCGACTCACTCCCCTGGAACATCAGGTGCTCGAACAGGTGCGCGAAGCCGGTCCGGCCCTGGGGTTCCGAGCGGAACCCGACGTCGTAGTGCACCGACACCCCCACCACCCCGGCGGTGCGGTCGGGCGCCAGCACGACCCGCAGACCGTTGTCCAGGGTGTGGCGCGAGATCGGGTAGGACGCCGTCGGCAGCTTCGGGCCCGGGCGACGGGCGGATCGGGGGGTGGACGTTCTCGACGGACCCGGGGCGGACGGGACAGCGGTGCCGGCGGACCGGCGGGTTGCGGGAGGCACCCTGCCACCCTAGTTGTGCCCGGACCGGTGCCGGTCAGCGTGCCGCGAAGTCGCGGTCCAGCCCGGCGAGCTCGCTCCACAGGTGGCCGATCGCCGTGCAGCCGCGCCGGAGCGGGTCCAGCCGGGCGTTCTCGTTCGGGGCGTGGATCTGGTCGGTGTCGGTCATCACCCCGATGAAGACCACCGGCGCAGCCATCGCCTCGGCGAGCTCGGCCTCCGGGCCCGACCCGCCCTCGCGAGTGAACAGCACGGCCTGACCGTCGAACGCCCGGCTCAACGCCGCCGCCGTGGCGACCGTCGCCGGATGCGTCGGGTCGACGGACAACGGACGCACACCTGCACCGTCCCACACCATCTCGACCTGCGCGCCGGGATCTGCCCGGGTGGTGAAAAACTCCGACACGGCCCGCTGCACCGCAGCCGGGTCCTGCCTGCCGACCAGCCGGAAGGTCAGCTTCGCGGTGGCGTCGGTCGGCACGATGGTCTTTCCGCCGGGACCGGTGTAGCCGCCCCACATCCCGTTGACCTCGGCAGTGGGCCGGCTACCGACCCGTTCCAGGGTCGACCATCCGGCCTCCCCGTGGGCGGCCCTGGACCGGGCCGCGCCCGTGAGCCAGCCGGCCTCGTCGAACGGGAGCGCCGCGGTGGCGGCACGTTCGGCTTCGGTCGGCTCCATCACGCCGTCGTAGAACCCGGGCACCGTGATGAACCGGTCGCCGTCGTGCAGCGCGGCCACCAGTCGGCACATCTCGGCGAGTGGGTTGAGCACCGCACCGCCGAACGACCCGGAGTGCAGGTCGACACCGGGCCCGTGGACGTGCAGTTCGCCGCTGACCAGGCCCCGCATCCCGACACAGACGCTGGGGGTGGCGGCGTCGAACATGCCGGTGTCGGTGACCACGATGAGGTCGGCGGGCAGCTGTGCGGCATGCGCAGCGAGCAGCGCCCCGATGTGCGGGGAGCCGGACTCCTCTTCGCCCTCGACCAGCAGGGTGAGGTCGACGGCGGGCGCGGTGCGGCCGGTCGCGGCCAGGTGTGCCCGCACCCCGAGCAGGTGCATGAAGATGTTGCCCTTGTCGTCGCTGGCGCCGCGGCCGTGCAGCACGCCGTCGACGATGCGGGGCTCGAAAGGTGGGTAGTTCCAACGCTCCTCGCCGTCGGCGGGCTGGACGTCGTGGTGACCGTAGACCACCACCCGCAGCGCGTCCGAATCACTGGACGGCCAGTGGGCGTAGACCGCCGGCAGGGCCGCCGTGTCGTCCCACACCTGGACGGTGGGGAAGCCGGTGCGCCGCAACGTCGCCGCCAGGTACGCGGCGCTGCGGGCGACGTCGGCGTGGTGCAGCGGGTCGGCGCTGACCGACGGGATCCGCAACCACCCCAGGAGGTCGATCAGCCAGTCGTCGAAGCCGGCATCCACGTCGGCACGGACGGGGTCTTCGGCGGGGATCTGGTCGCTCATGGATCCGACCCTAACGGGGTGCGCCGCCCCGGGTTCAGCTGTCGAAACCGAGTTTGCGCAGTTGTTTGGCGTCGCGCTGCCACTCCTTGGCCACCGTGACGTGCAGATCGAGGTAGACCTTCTTGCCGAGCAGCACCTCGATCTGCCCCCGCGCCCGACGACCGACGGCGGCGATCTTGGCCCCGCCGGCGCCGACGACGATGGCCTTCTGCGAGTCCCGCTCCACGTAGATGGTGACGTACACGTCGAGCATGTCGTCCCGACCCGGGTGCGGCAGGATCTCCTGCACGAGCGCGGCCAGCGAGTGCGGCAGCTCCTCCCGGGCGCCGTCCAGCGTCGCTTCGCGGACGATCTCGGCGATCCGGGTCTCCACCGGTTCGTCGGTGACCTCCGCGTCCGGATACAACCGGCCGCCCAGCGGCAACCGGCCGATCATCAGGCCGACCAGGGTGTCGAGCTGGAAGTTGCTCTGCGCGGAGACGGGGATGATCTCGGCGAAATCTCGCACCTTCTCCAGCGCGATGAGCTGCTCGAACACCTGGTTGGGCTTGACCCGGTCGGTCTTGGTGACGATGGCGATCACCGGCTTGCCGCGGGACTGTTCGGTCAGTTCGGCGGCGATCCGCCGATCACCGGGGCCGATCTTCTCATCCGCGGGCACGCAGAAGCCGATCACGTCGACATCGCTCCAGACCTCACGGACGATGTCGTCGAGCCGCTCCCCCAGCAGCGTGCGCGGCTTGTGCATGCCCGGGGTGTCGACGATGACCAGCTGCGCATCCGGTCGGGTGACGATGCCCCGGATGGCGCGCCGGGTGGTCTGGGGCTTGTCGGAGGTGATCGCGATCTTCTGCCCGACCAGCGCGTTGAGCAGGGTGGACTTGCCGACGTTGGGCCGTCCGACGAAACAGCCGAAGCCTGCTCGGTGGGCTGGTGCGGTGGTGTCTGTCATGACCGTCCTCGTCGTGCCGGCTCGGCCGGGGCGTCCTTGTCGGTGACGGCGTCATCGGTCTCGGACGTGGTGCTGTCGGTGTGGGAGCCACCGGAGTGGGAGCCACCGGAGTGGGAGGCGCCGGAGTGGGGTGCCTCGTCGGCGTCGGTGCTGTGATCGGCCGTGATCCGGTGCACCAGAACGGTCTGCACCCGAGGCCGGCCGCGGCGGTCGAACCCGCCCTCGCCCTGCAGCAGCAGACCCTGGATCTGCGCCTCGGCACCCGCCAGCGGCACCCGGCCGAGCAGCTGACCCAGCAGGCCGCCGACGGTCTCGACGTCCTCGGTGGGCAGCTCGACGCCGAAGAGCTCGCCGAGGTCCTCGACGGAGAGCCGGGCCGACACCCGCACCCGGTGATCCCCGAGATGCTCGATGGGCGCCGGGGTGTCGGCGTCGTACTCGTCGGTGATCTCGCCGACGATCTCCTCGAGGATGTCCTCGATCGTGACGACGCCGGCGGCGCCGCCGTATTCGTCGATGACCACGGCGAAGTGGTTGCGGTCGCGCTGCATCTCACGCAGCAACGCGTCCACGTTCTTGGACTCCGGGACGAAGACAGCCGGGCGCATCAGCTCGGTGAGCGGCGGGCCCTGCTCGGACATCTCCGGACGCAGCGCACGTTTGACCATGTCCTTGAGGTAGATCACGCCGAGCACGTCGTCGATGTTCTCCCCGATGACCGGGATGCGTGACAACCCGGACAGGTCGCACAGATTCAGCGCGTGCCGCATCGTCTTGGTCGACTCGATCCAGACCATCTCGGTTCGCGGCACCATCACCTCGCGAACGATCGTGTCGCCGAGAGCGAACACCGACTGCAACATCTCGCGCTCGGTCTCCTCCACCACCCCGCGGTCGCCGGCCATGTCGACCAGCTCGCGCAGCTCGATCTCGGAGGAGAACGGCCCTTCCCGGAAGCCGCGGCCCGGCGTGATGGCGTTACCGGCGGCGATGAGCAGGTTGGCCACCGGGGACAACACCGACGCGACCGCCCGGGTGGTGCCGGCCGCGAGCAGCCCGACCCGGTACGGGTGTTGGCGACCCAGCGTGCGCGGCAGCACGCCGATCACGGCGTAGCTGATCACCACCATCACGGTCACCACTCCGAGCAGCACCCAGAGACTGAAGCCCCAGGTGGCCAGGGCGACCGCGGTGACGAGCACAGTGGCGGTGAGCTCGGTGGTGACCCGGAGCAGCAACAGCAGGTTGGTGTACCGCGGCCGGTCGCCCGCCACGCGGAGCAGGGCCTCGGCCCCACGGGTGCCGTTGCGGCGCAGCTCCTCGACGCGGGCGTGGGACACCATCGTGATGGCCGCGTCGCCCGCGGCGCACAGCCCACCGATCAGTACCAGCGCCGCCGCGAGGAACAGCAGGAAGATGTCCATGCCGTCCAGCGGCGTCACGAGCGGGACTCCTCCGCGCCGGTCGACCGGGCCTGCTCGGAATGCAGGCCCACGGTGCCGAGCACCGCGCGGTCCACGGCCGCCAGCCGCGCCCGGGCGGCTGCCGTGGCGCGGTGCTCTCGCCACTGGTCCAGTAGATCGTTCTGCAGCCGGAACATGACCTTCTCGTCGGCGGGTTCGGCATGGTCGTAGCCCAGCAGGTGCAGGATGCCGTGCACGGTGAGCAGATGCAGCTCGTCGTCCAGTGAATGGCCCGCCTCCCGGGCCTGCTCGCGGGCGACCGCCGGGCACAGCACGACGTCGCCGAGCAGCGCCGGCCCGGGGCCCGCGTCGTCCGGGCGGCGGGCGGTGTCCAGCTCGTCCATCGGGAAGCTCATCACGTCCGTCGGACCCGGCTCGTCCATCCACTTGACGTGCAGCTCGGTCATCGCCTCGACGTCCATCAGCAGCACCGACAGCTCGGCCAACGGGTTGATGCCCAGCTCACCCAGCGCGAACCGGGACACCGACACCAGTGCCGACTCGTCGACGGCCACGCCCGACTCGTTGGCGATCTCGATACTCATCAGGCGGGGCCGGCTGTCTCGTGGCCGGCGTCCGGCCGGCGCGGGGCGTCCGGGCGGGTGCGGTGCTCCGCGCGCGGCCCGCCGGGCCTGCGGGTCTCCGGGCTGCCGTACCGCGGCGGGCGGCCCGGCTGCCGGTCCTGGACCAGCGGGTTCGGTTCCGGGTTGGCGGCTGTCCAGCTCTCGTAGGCGTCCACGATCCGGCCGACCAACTGGTGCCGGACGACGTCGGTGGAGGTCAGGTAGGAGAAGTGCACGTCCTTCACCGACGCCAGGATCTCCCGCACCACCTGCAGACCGGACTTCTGGCCGCCTGGCAGGTCGATCTGGGTGACGTCACCGGTGACGACGATCTTGGACCCGAAGCCCAACCGGGTCAGGAACATCTTCATCTGTTCCGGGGTGGTGTTCTGCGCCTCGTCGAGAATGATGAACGCGTCGTTGAGCGTGCGGCCACGCATGTAGGCCAGCGGAGCGACCTCGATGGTGCCGGCGGCGACCAGCCGCGGGACCGATTCCGGGTCGATCATGTCGTGCAGCGCGTCGTACAGCGGCCGCAGGTACGGGTCGATCTTGTCGTTCAGGGTGCCGGGCAGGTATCCCAGCCGCTCGCCCGCCTCGACCGCCGGCCGGGTCAGGATGATCCGGTTGACCTGCTTGGCCTGCAACGCCTGAACGGCCTTGGCCATCGCCAGGTAGGTCTTGCCGGTACCGGCCGGACCAATTCCGAAGGTGATCGTGTTGTCGTCGATCGCATCGACATAGCGCTTCTGGTTGAGCGTCTTGGGCCGGATGGTGCGGCCACGCCGGGACACGATGTTGAGGCCCAGCACCTCGGCCGGCGATCCCGAACCCTGGGCCAGCATGCCGATGGAGTGCCGGATCGCGTCAGCGGTGATCGGTGAGCCCGCGGCCTGCACGGTCAGCAGCTCGCGCAGCACCTTCTCGGCGAACGCGACGTCCTCGGCCGGTCCACGCAGGGTGATCCGGTTGCCGCGCACGTGGATGTCGGCGGCAAGGGACTCCTCCAGCTGGCGCAGCATCGCGTCGCGGAAGCCGAGCAGACCGAGCATGGCCTGCTCGTCGGCGACCACCACGGTGGCTTCGGTCTGGTTGGCCAGCACCGAGGCGGCACTGCTGGCGGCCTGAACGGCGGAGAGCTGGGCGGCCGACAACGGCCGGTCCGCCGACATCGGTCCCGCCGGGTCCCCGGGGGGCGGCGGGGTGGACGAGGGGTGGTTCGAAGCCGAGTTGGATTCCGGCACCTGGTGTATTGCCTGCCTTCATGACGGGGACCCGCTTCAGCGGGATGGCCGTGCGACGGATCAGGTCCGTCGCAACTGCGTCGATTCTACCGACGGTGCCCCGCCGCCCCGACAGTGCTCCGACCGCGGCGGTGCCGTGCCCGGAGGCCGTTCAGAAGCCGGGCAACCGCGATCCCGCCAGTAGGTGCAGATGGGCGTGGAACACCGTCTGACCGGCACCGGCCCCGGTGTTGGCGACCAACCGGTAGCCGCGGTCGGCGACCCCCTCCGCGGCGGCCACGTCGGCGGCGGTGGTGATCATCGCAGCGGCCGTCGCCGGCTCCGCCGCGGCCACCTCGGCGAGATCGGCGAAATGCCCCTTCGGGATGACCAGGACGTGCACCTGCGCCTTCGGGTCGAGATCGCGGAAGGCCAACGTGCTCGGGGTGTCGGCGACGACGTCGGCCGGGATGTCGCCGGCGGCGATGGCGCAGAAGATGCAACGGGGCATGGGACGAGTCAACCGCAGGTCCCGGGCGTTGACCACCGGAATCCGACCCGATGGCGCGGGTTCGGCAGTCCCGACAGGTCAGGCGACGCCGTGAGTCAGGCGTTCCCCCGGGACCGACCCGCACCGGGGGCCGGGCCGACCCCGGGCCGATCGCAGCAACCGCGCCGGATGAGGGTGACGGGCACGACGATCTGCCGGGGCAGGCGCTTGTCGGGTTCGTCGATGCACTGGAAGAGGCGGTCGGCGGCCAGCGTCCCCAGTCGGGCCGGGTCCTGATCGATGACGCTGACCGCCGGGGTGAGCGCGTCGGCCATCGGGAAGTCGCCGAAACCGAGCAGGGTGATGTCGGTGCGGCCGGCCAGTCGGAGTTGTCTGGCGATGGCCATGCTGCAGGCCGGGTCGGCGCCGAAGATGGCGGTCGGCGGGTCGGACAACGCCAGCAACCGCGCGACGACCGGCGTGGAGTGGGCGTCCCAGGCGACCAGGAACGGGTCGACGGCGACACCGGAGTCGAACAGCGCCAGTTCGTAGGTGGTCCGGCGGCGTGCAGTGGTGGACACCTTGGGGTTGTCGCCGGCGAAGGCGATGCGCCGATGGCCGTGGTCGAGCAGGTGGTTCACGGCCGCGCGGGTGCCCCCGTTGTCGTCATGCACGACATAGGCGGCGGCGAGCTTGCGGGGTCGACGGTCGAGGAACACCATGCTGGCTCGGTCCTGCCAGGGTCGGAGGTAGGACTGGTCGCCGGCGACCGGCGCGGCGAGCAGGCCGACCACGTTGCGCGCGAGCAGCGCCTCGATCGCGACCTGTTCGCCCTCGGCATCCTGGCCCAGGCAGGTCAGGTACATCGCCACGCCGCGGTCGCGAGCGGTGCGTTCGACCGCTTCGACGACCTCCCCGAAGAACCCGGTGACCTCCGGGACCGCGACACCGATCGCGGTGTCCTGCCCGGCCCGAAAACTGCGGGCCATCGGGTTCGGCACGTAGTGCAGTGTGTCGACGGCCTGCAGGACGCGGGTGCGGACGTCGTCGGAGACGTAGCGGTCGTTGTTCATGACCCTGGACACGGTCTTCGCGCTGACGCCCGCGAGTTGGGCGACGTCGCGCATCGTGGTCACAGATGCTCTCCTCGAGCGAGTGCCGGTCGGTCGGGGCCACCTCGTGGCGGGCCCGTCCCCTGAGGACCGACCCAGTATGTCACCGATGACAATCCACGGGTATGTCACCGATGACAGAAATCTGAGAAAGTTGCTCTGACACCGGTGACATAACCGGGTTCCATGGTCTAGAGTTCGACGTGCTGAGACCTGCGTCACCGACAGGCCGGCACCGAGCGGCGCTGTTGGCCCGCTTCCTCTTTTTTCGAAAGCCATTCCGCAGCAGCGGTTTCGGCCTTCCTCAGCACGCCCGCGGACCGTGACCGGACCGCGACCATCACTAGAAAGGGCACCATTGTGAGCACGGAAACGGCATCCGGCGGTCAGACGTCCGGTACCAGGGTCGCGGTACAGAAGTTCGGCACCTTCCTGTCCGGGATGATCATGCCCAACATCGCCGCGTTCATCGCGTGGGGATTGATCACCGCGCTGTTCATCGAGAAGGGCCCGTTTCCCATCGACGTGATCGGCGGGTTCGGGCTGGACGCCGACGGCGTGGCCAACCCCGGCCTGGTCGGACCCATGGTGCGCTTCATGTTGCCCATCCTGATCGCCGCGCAGGGCGGCCGGATGGTCTACGGGGTACGCGGGGCCGTGCTCGGCGTGGTCGCCACCATGGGCATCATCATGAGCACGCCGTCACCGATGTTCATGGGCGCGATGATCATGGGCCCGTTGGCCGCATGGCTGATGAAGAAGCTCGACGCGATCTGGGACGGCCGGATCAAACCGGGCTTCGAGATGCTGGTCAACAACTTCTCCGCAGGCATCCTGTCCGCCACGCTGGCCGTGGTCAGCTTCTATGTGTTCGGCCCGCTGATCAAGGGCGTCTCGACCGCGTTGGGCAGCGGCGTCGACTGGCTGATCAGCCACAGCCTGCTCCCGCTGGCGAGCCTGATCATCGAACCGGCCAAGGTGCTGTTCCTGAACAACGCGATCAACCACGGCGTGCTGACCCCGCTGGGGATCAACGAGTCGGCCGAGACCGGCCAGTCGATCCTGTTCCTGCTGGAGGCCAACCCCGGACCGGGCGTCGGACTGCTCATCGCCTTCTCCCTCTTCGGCACGGGCCTGGCCAAGAGCACCGCGCCGGCCGCGGCGATCATCCAGTTCTTCGGCGGCATCCACGAGATCTACTTCCCCTACGTACTGATGAAGCCGCTGACACTGATCGCCACCGTCGCCGGCGGCATGGTCGGCATCCTGACGCTGACCGTCTTCAACGCCGGCCTGCGGGCTCCGGCCGCGCCCGGTTCGATCATCGCGGTACTGATCCAGACCCCGGGGAGCAGCATCCTCGGCGTGCTCGCCGCCGTCCTGTTCTCCGCGGCGACCACTTTCGTGATCGCCTCGATCATCCTGCGGGCCGGCCGCGGCTCGGACGAGAGCGCAGACCTGGCCGCTGCGACCGCGAAGATGGAGGGGATCAAGGGCCGGAAGAGCTCCGTCTCCCGTGTGCTCACCGACGGCGCCGCACCCCAGGATCAGGCCCACGTGGCCGCCACCCGGAGCGCCCCGATCCGCCGGATCGTGTTCGCCTGCGACGCGGGCATGGGATCGTCCGCGATGGGCGCCTCGGTGCTCCGGAACAAGATCAAGAAGGCCGGCGTCACCGACGTCACGGTGGTCAACATCGCCATCGCCAACCTGGTCGACGACGTCGACCTCATCGTCACCCATCAGGACCTCACGCCCCGCGCCCGGGACAAGGTGCCTGGTGCCCAGCACATCTCGGTCGACAACTTCATGAGCAGCCCGAAGTACGACGAGATCGTCGACGAGCTGCTGGCAGCCGACCAGGTCCCGTCGAACTGACCACGCCACCAACCCGAAGGAGAACCATCAGATGAGCGAGATCCTCACGGTGTCCCAGATCAGGACCCCCGGCACCGCAACGGATAAGGACGACGCGATCCGGGAGGCCGGACAGATCCTGGTCGATGCCGGCGCGGTCGACCCGCAGTACATCGACGCGATGTTCCAGCGGGAGAAGTCCGTGTCCACCTACATGGGCAACTTCCTGGCCATCCCGCACGGCACCAACGAGGCCAAGAGCTCCATCAGGGCTTCGGCGCTGTCGGTCATCCGCTACGAGAACCCGATCGACTGGGACGGTCACGAGGTCCGGTTCGCGATCGGCATCGCCGGACACGAGGGCGGCCACCTGGAGATCCTGAGCAAGGTCGCGATCATCTTCTCCGACTCCGACGAGGTCGACAAGCTGATCGCCGCCGGCTCGGCGCAGGAGCTGTACGACCTGCTCAACGCAGTGAACGAGAACTGATGGCAGGCAGCGCAGTTCATTTCGGCGCCGGCAACATCGGCAGAGGGTTCGTGGGCCTGATCCTGCACCGGGCCGGCTACGAAGTCGTGTTCGCCGACGTCGCGGACGCGCTGATCGACGCCCTGCAGGCCACCCCGAGTTACCGGGTGCTCGCGGTCGGCTCGGAGTCGTCCACGGAGCAGGTCGACAACTACCGGGCGATCAACAGCCGCAGCCAAGAAGCCGCGCTGGTGGCCGAGATCGCGAACGCCGAGATCGTCACCACGGCAGTCGGTCCCACCGTACTGAAGTTCGTGGCACCCACCATCGCCGCAGCGCTCCGGGCACGGTCGGCGGATCGGCCGCCGTTGGCGGTGATGGCGTGCGAGAACGCGATCAATGCAACCGACGTGCTGGCCGGTCACATCCGCGCGCACTGTTCCGAGGGCGAATGGCCCGCGCTCGCGGCGCGGGCGACCTTCGCCAACACCGCGGTCGACCGGATCGTGCCGGCGCAGGCGGCCGGCGTGGGTCTGGATGTGACGGTGGAGACCTACTTCGAGTGGGCGATCGAGAGCTCACCCTTCATCGACGGGGCGCCCGCCATCCCGGACGCGTCCTGGGTGACCGACCTGGCACCCTACATCGAGCGAAAGTTGTTCACCGTCAACACAGGTCACGCGGCGACCGCCTATCACGGACGGCTTCGCGGGATCGACAAGCTGTCCGACGCGTTGGCCGACAGCCAGGTCCACGCCGCAGTGCAGGGGGTGCTGGCGGAGACGAAGGACCTGCTGGTGGCCAAGCACGACTTCACCGAGGCGGCGCAGCAGGCGTACGTGGACAAGATCCTGACCCGGTTCGCCAACCCGCACCTGCCGGACACCACCGGGCGGGTCGGGCGGCAGCCGTTGCGAAAGCTGTCCCGCCACGAGCGGCTGATCGGCCCGGCGGCGGAACTGGCCGAACGGGGCGGCAATCCGCAGCACCTGCTGGCCACCGTGGGCGCGGCGTTGCACTTCGACGTGCCCGAGGATCCGGAGAGCGTCGAGCTCCAGCGACTCCTGCGGACCCTCTCTCCACAGGAGGCCAGCGAGCGGATCACCGGCCTGACGCCCGATCACGTGCTGTACCCGGAGGTTTCGCGCCTCATCGGCCGACACTCCGGCGGCTGACCGGTCCCCCGGCCCGGCATTGTCGCGGCACCGCAGCAGACATCCCGTTCACCGACGAACTCGCAAGGAGTCCCAGCCATGACCCGATACGTATACGACTTCACCCAGGGCAGCAAGGATCAGAAGGCGCTGCTGGGCGGGAAGGGGGCGAATCTGGCCGAGATGACCACTCTCGGCCTGCCGGTGCCGCCCGGATTCACCATCACCACCACCGCCTGCCGTGAGTTCCTGGAGTTGGGTGACGAGCCTGGTCAACTGCGGGTGCAGGTGACCACGGCGCTGCGGCAGCTCGAGGATCAACTGGGTCGCCGCCTCGGTGACCGGCACGACCCGTTGCTGGTCAGCGTGCGCTCGGGTGCGCAGTTCTCGATGCCCGGGATGATGGAGTCCGTGCTGAACGTCGGCCTCAACGACGCCAGCGTGAAGGGCCTGGCGGAGGTCTCGGGCAACGAACGGTTCGCCTGGGACTCCTACCGGCGGCTGCTGCAGATGTTCGGCAAGACCGTGCTGCACATCCCCGGTGAGGTGTTCGCCGATGCCTGGGACCGGGCCAAGGCCGCCAAGGGTGTCACCGGCGATCTGGACCTCGACGTCGAGGATCTGCGGCAGATTGTGGACACGTTCAAAAGTCAGATCCGCGACCACACCGGGGCCGAGTTCCCGCAGCACCCTCGGGAGCAGCTCGACCTGGCGATCCGCGCAGTGTTCCACTCCTGGAACACCGACCGGGCACGGCTGTACCGGCGGCGGGAACGGATCAGCGAGAACCTCGGCACGGCCGTGAACGTGTGCACCATGGTGTTCGGCAACCTGGGCGAGACCAGCGGTACCGGTGTGGCTTTCACCCGTGACCCGGCCACCGGGGAGGCCGGCGCCTACGGCGACTACCTGGCCGACGCGCAGGGCGAGGACGTCGTCTCCGGCATCCGCAACACCCTCTCCCTGGACGATCTTGCCGGGCTGGACCCGGATTCCCATCGCGAATTGACCCGGGTGATGCGCCGGCTGGAGACCCACTACCGGGATCTGTGCGACATCGAGTTCACCATCGAGCGCGGGAAGCTGTGGATGCTCCAGACGCGGGTCGGCAAGCGGACGCCGGCGGCGGCGTTCCGGATCGCCGTCCAACTGGTGGACGAACAGTTGATCACCATGGACGAGGCGTTGAGTCGGGTGTCCGGCGCCCAGCTGGCACTACTGATGTTTCCTCAGTTCGACAGGTCCGCCGACAGTGCACTTCTCACCACGGGGATGGCTGCCTCCCCCGGGGCGGCCGTCGGTCGTGTGGTGTTCGATTCGCCGACCGCCCGGGCGTGGGCCGACCGCGGCGAGACCGTCATCCTGGTGCGGCGGGAAACGAATCCGGACGACCTCGAGGGCATGATCGCGGCCACCGGGGTGCTCACCGCTCGCGGCGGGAAGACCTCGCACGCCGCCGTGGTGGCCCGTGGGATGGGCAAGACCTGCGTGTGCGGTGCGGAAGAGCTCGATGTCGACCCGGTGACCCGAATGGTGACGGTCGGGAGCCTGGTGGTTCAGGAAGGCGACTGGATCAGCATCGACGGGTCGACCGGGGAGGTCTTCCTCGGCTCGGTTCCGGTCGTCCCCTCGCCGGTGGAGACCTACATCGAGGCCGGCCTGGACGCGGCGATCGACGGTGCCGGCGCCGACACCGCGGCCCTGGTGACAGCGGTCGATCGGCTGCTGACCCACGCCGACAGTCGCCGCCGGCTGGCTGTCCGGGCCAACGCCGACAGCGCCGCCGATGCCGAGCGGGCGCGCGCGTTGGGCGCCCAGGGTATCGGGCTGTGCCGCACCGAGCACATGTTCCTCGGCGACCGACGGGCATTGATCGAACGTGTCATCCTGGCCGACACTCCCGACGACCGGGCCGCCGCGTTGGACGTCCTGCTCCCGCTGCAACGCCAGGACTTCATCGAGCTGCTGTCGGCGATGGACGGCCTCCCGGTCACCATCCGGTTGCTCGACCCGCCGCTGCACGAGTTCCTGCCGGACCGAGCGGAGTTGATGGTCAAGGTCGCGCTGGACAAGGCGGCCGGCACCCCGAACGCCGCCGACGAGCGCCTGCTGGCCGCAGTGGAACGGCTGCACGAGTCCAACCCGATGCTGGGGCTGCGCGGCGTCCGGCTCGGTCTGCTGACCCCGGGCCTGTTCGCCCTGCAGGTCCGGGCGGTCGCCGAGGCTGCGATCGAGCTGACCAGAGCGGGCCGGGATCCCCGCGCGGAGATCATGGTGCCGCTCGTCGGCTCGGTGATGGAACTCCACCTCGTCCGCGACGAGGCGGAGGCGCTCATCCGACAGCTCACCGCGGACGCCGGGGTCGAGTTGACCGTGCCCATCGGCACCATGATCGAGCTGCCGCGCGCGGCGTTGACCGCGCACCGGATCGCCGAGGCAGCCGACTTCTTCTCCTTCGGTACCAACGATCTGACCCAGACCACCTGGGGTTTCTCTCGGGACGACGTCGAGGCCGCGGTGTTCGCCACCTACCTGGACAAGGGAGTGTTCACCGTCTCCCCGTTCGAGACCATTGACGCCGCCGGCGTCGGCCGGCTGGTGCAAATCGGCGCCGACGAGGGCCGGGCCGCCAAGCCGGGGTTGAAACTCGGGGTGTGCGGCGAGCACGGCGGTGACCCGGAGTCGGTGCACTTCTTCCACCAGGTCGGGTTGGACTACGTGTCCTGCTCCCCGTTCCGGGTCCCCATCGCCCGGTTGGAGGCCGGTCGCGCGGCGGTCGCGGAGGGATCGGACCCGACCGAGTAGTCACAGCACCGAGTAGTCACAGCACCGAGTAGTCACAGCACCGAGAAGTCCGTGACCTGCCCGTGAGCGATCGGACTCCTCGGTCCGGCCGGCGTCGACGCAGTCTCATGCGTCGGCGCCGGCGGCTCAGCGCCAGCGCGCCGTGCGCACACCGATCGCCCCGAGCGCGACGGCGGCGGCTGTCGACGTGCGCAGCACCTCGGGGCCGAGGCGGACCGCCACGGCCCCGGCCGCGGTGAAGGTGGCGATCTCTTCGGGGCTGATCCCACCTTCGGGACCGATGACGACCAGCAACTCCCCGTCGGTGGGCAGTTCCAACGTCGCGAAGTGCTTCGCCTCGGCTTCGTGCAGCAGCACGGCGAGCCCACCGGCAGCGGCCGACGCGGCGATCCGCGCAGCCACGGCCCCGGTGTCGTGCAGCTCGTCCACCCTCGGGAACCGGGTCCGACGGGACTGTTTGGCGGCCTCCTTGGCGACCTGCCGCCAGCGCTGCACACCGCGCCCGGCCTTCTCCCCGACCCACTTCGCCACACACCGGGACGCCGACCACGCGACGATCACATCGGCACCGGCTTCGGTGGCCAACTCGACCGCCAACTCCGAGCGCTCCCCTTTCGGCAGCGCCTGCACCACCGTCACCGACGGCCGCGGCGGCGGCTCGGCGACCGGCTCCCCGAGGTCCAGGGTCAGCTGGTCGCGCCCGACGGCGAGCACCGGGCCCGCCGACCACCGACCGGTCCCGTCGGTGACCGCCAGATGCTCACCGACCCGGCTGCGCCGCACGGTCGCCGCATGCCGACCCTCCGGGCCGGCCAGCACGAACGGACCGGCCCCAGGCAACGCGTCGACGGCGAACAACGCCATCCCGGCGGGGACGCCCAACGGTCAGTGCCCGCCGGCGAGCGAGTCGCGGATCCGGGAGAACAACCCGCCGTGGTTGCGTTCGATCAGCTCCGGGTGCTCCTCGTTGCGCAGCGTCGCCAACTCCCGGAGCAACTCGACCTGGCGGCCCTCCACCTTCGTCGGGGTGACCACCTCGATGTGCACGAACAGGTTGCCGTTGCCCGTCCCGCGCAGCCGCGGCATGCCCAGGTTGCGCAGCGTCAACACGGTGCCGGACTGCGTACCGGGCCGGATGTCGAGGTCCTCGGAGTCCAGCAGGGTCGACAGCGTCATCGAGGTGCCCAGCGCCGCAGCGGTCATCGGGACGTGCACCGTGCAGTGCAGATCCACGCCGTCCCGGGTGAACATCTCGTGCGCCTTCTCGCGGACCTCCACGTACAGGTCGCCGGGGGCGCCACCGCCGGGCCCGACCTCGCCCTGGCCGGGGAGCCGCACCCGGATACCGTCACCGACGCCGGCCGGGATGTTGGCCCGGACCGTCCGGCGGGCCCGGATCCGGCCGTCGCCGTTGCACTGCCGACACGGGTCGGGGATCACCTCGCCGTAACCACGGCACACCGGGCACGGCCGGGACGTGACGACCTGGCCGAGCAGGGACCGCTGGACCTGCTGGATCTCACCGGCTCCCTTGCAGGTGTCGCAGGTCTGCCGGGAGGTACCGGCCGCGGTGCCCTCGCCCTGGCACAGCGTGCAGACCTGGGCGGTGTCCACAGTGAGGTCCTTGGCGACACCGGTGGCGCACTCCTCGAGCGTCAACTCGACCGGCAGCAGGGAGTCCTCGCCCTGACGCACCCGGGATCGCGGACCGCGGGATCGGGCGCCACCGCCGAAGAAGGCGTCCATGATGTCGCCGAAGCCCATGTTGCCGAACGGGTCCTGACCACCGGCGCCACCGCCCCCGCCGCCGCCGCCCGGCGACAACGGATCGCCGCCCAGATCGACGATCTGCCGCTTGGCCGGGTCCGACAGCACCTCGTAGGCGGTGGAGACGTCCTTGAACTTGTGCTGGGATTCCGGGTCCGGGTTGACGTCCGGATGCAGCTCGCGCGCGAGCTTGCGGTACGCGCGCTTGATCTCATCCTGCGAGGCGCCCTTCTGGACACCCAGCAACCCGTAATAGTCGCGAGCCACTCTCTGCACACTGACCTTTCCCGCGGGGAAGTTCCCGCATCACTTCATGTCCCTGCCACAGTCGCCTGCCGCCTGCATCTTCATCGCTGCCGTGCTGCCGGCTCGGCTACCGCTCCCCGAGCAGTTCCCCGACGTACCGGGCCACCGCGCGCACCGCCGCCATCGTCCCCGGGTAGTCCATTCTGGTCGGGCCGACCACGGCCAACCCGCCCATCACCGTCGAACCTGCGCCGTAACCGGCGGTCACCAGTGCCGACGCAGCAAGGTTGGCATCGTCATTCTCCTCCCCGATCCGCACCGTGACCGAATCCGCGGTCGCCAGGGCCAGGAGTTTGAGCAATGTCACCTGTTCGTCCAGCGCTTCCAGCACCCCGCGCAGCGTGGACGGCTGATCCAGCCAGGCCGTGGACAGGTTCGACGTTCCGGACAGCACCAGCCGTTCCTCCGGCGCCTCGACGAAGGTCCGGGTGAGCACCGCAGCGACCGCGGCGAACAGCGCCGACGAGCGGGACGACACCTGGCCCGGCAGGGCTTCGACGGCGGCGGCCGCTTCGGCGATGCGACGCCCGTTGACCGACTCGGCCAACTTGATCCGCAGCAACGCCACCGACTCCTCGGTGGCGTCCACCGGCAGTTCGATCACCCGCTGCTCCACCCGGCCGTTGTCGGTGATCACCACGATCAACAAGCGGGTGGTGGCCAGCGGCACGACCTCGATGTGCCGCACGGTGGCCCGGGTGAGCGTCGGGTACTGCACGACAGCGACCTGCCGGGTCAACTGCGACAGCAACCGCACGCTGCGTCGCAGCACGTCGTCGAGGTCCACCGACTCGGCGAGGAAGCGCTGGATGGCGTGCCGCTCGGCGGGCGACAGCGGTTTGACGGCTGCCAGCCGATCGACGAACAGGCGGTATCCCTTGTCCGTCGGGACCCGACCCGCCGAGGTGTGCGGCTGGGCGATGAAGCCGTCCTCCTCCAGCACCGCCATGTCGTTGCGGATGGTGGCCGCGGACACGTTGAGCTGGTGACGCTCGACCAGTGCTTTGGACCCGACCGGTTCGTGGGTCGCGACGTAGTCGGCGACGATGGCCCGGAGCACCTCGAACCGACGGTCGTCCGCGCTCATCAGGTCCTCCTCCGCCGGTCGGGGCCGGGTGGCCGGCACGCGGCCCACGGCGCGGTTGGCGCTCGACCCCGGCGAGTGCCAAGTGTAGCCAGCATCGGTCCCGGGTCCGGGGCCCGGCGATAGTGTGGACCGAACCGACGGGAGGGCCGCGCGATGATCTTCAAGGACGTGCGCGACGGCCGGCCCTACCCCGATCACGGGTTCACCACCCGGGACTGGGCACGCATCCCGCCACGGCAGGTCCGGATGGACGAGCTCACCGCGACGAAGCGGGAGTTGCGGCTGGATACCCTGCTCGACGACGATTCCACCTTCTACGGCGACCTCTTCCCGCACGCCGTGCACTGGCAGTCCGAGCTGTATCTGGAGGACGGGCTGCACCGGGCGCTGCGGGCGGCGTTGCAGCAGCGCACCGTCATCCACGTCCGGGTGTTGGACCTGGACGAACTCCGCGGCACCGGCGGCTGATTCCGGTCGGTCCGGACACGGCGCCGGTCAACCCAGCAGCCGCAACGCCAGTCCGTCGGCCAGCAGTCGGCCGCGCAGGGTCAGCACCGCCCGGTCACCGGCGATCGCCGTGGGATCGAGCAACCCCTCGACGACGGCGGCGGCGGCCTCGGCGCGACCGGCTGCGGACAGCACACCCAGCGGCAGCCCCGCCACCAGCCGCAGCCGGAGCAGCACGTCCTCCAAGGCCCGGGCGTCCGGGGTGAGCACCTCTCGGGCATGACCCGGCGAGGCGGCACCGGCCAGCGCTGCGGCGTAACGGGCCGGATGTTTGACGTTCCACCAGCGGACCCCGCCGACATGGCTGTGCGCGCCGGGTCCGATCCCCCACCAGTCGCCACCGGTCCAGTACGCGAGGTTGTGCCGACAGCGGGCCTGCGACCCGCGACTCCAGTTCGATACCTCGTACCAGCCGAAACCTGCGCCGGTGAGCGCCCGGTCGGCCTGCAGGTAACGGTCGGCGAGCACGTCGTCGTCGGGCATCGGCAGCACCCCGGACCGGACCTGACGGGCCAGCCGGGTACCCGGCTCCACAATGAGCGAGTAGGCGCTGACATGGTCGACTCCGGACGCGGCGACCGCGGCCAGCGAATCGGCGAAGTCGCCGGTGGTCTCCCCCGGCGTCCCGTAGATCAGGTCCAGGTTGAGGTGCTCGAACCCGGCCGCGCGGGCCTGGGCGATCACGTCGAAGGCGAGGCCCGGGGTGTGCCGACGCTCCAGCACCTGCAGGACCCGGACCGAGGTGGACTGCAGACCGAGACTGAGCCGGGTGTAGCCCGCCGCCCGCAGACCGTCGAGCAGGGCGCGGTCGGTGGACTCCGGGTTCGCCTCGGTGGTGATCTCGACGTCGTCGCTGAAACCGAACCGCTCCTCGATCCGGGCCAGCACCGCCGCCAGCGGCGCCACCCCCAGCAGCGATGGTGTGCCGCCACCGACGAACACCGTGGAGACCGGGCGCGGATCCTGCAGGACGGCGGCCGCCAGGTCGATCTCGCGCAGTGCTGCGGTGAGCCAGGTATCAGCGGCCGAATCCCCCGAGGTGCCCAGTTCGGTCGCGGTGTAGGTGTTGAAATCGCAGTAGCCGCAACGGGTCGCACAGAACGGTACGTGCACGTAGAAGCTCAGGGTGCGGGCGGCACGGCCGTCGAAGGCGCTGTCGGGAAGTCGGCCGTCGGCGGGAACCGGGTCGCCGTCGGGCAGGGTGGAAGGCACCCCACCAGTGTGGAGCACCGGGCGGGTCCGCCGGCCCACCCTGACACTGAGTCTGACTCAGTCCAGGATTGCAACGACCAGCACCAGAATCAGCATGGCCACCAACACCACCGACATCAGGATCCGGGTCTGCTGCGGCAGCGGCCGACTCACCGAGGCCCCCTGCGGACATTCGCGCCACGGTCGGTGCGCGCGCGCAGCACCCATTCCACGATCGGATCGACGATCCGGGCCAGCAGCCAGCAGATCGGGAGGAAGACCGCCAGCAGCAGCACGATCTGCACCGGCAGCGGCAACAGCACGATCCACGACTCGACCGCGTCGATCGCGCGCAGCACCGACGGCCACATCAGCTACTTCTTCACTTCCTTGCCCGTGGGGGCGTCGGTGGACAGGGCTGCGATGAAGGCTTCCTGCGGGACCTCGACCCGGCCGACCATCTTCATCCGCTTCTTGCCCTCCTTCTGCTTCTCCAGCAGCTTGCGCTTACGGGTGATGTCGCCGCCGTAGCACTTGGCCAGCACATCCTTGCGCATGGCCCGGATGCTCTCCCGGGCAATCACTCTCGCCCCGATGGCGGCCTGGATGGGCACCTCGAACTGCTGCCGGGGAATGAGCTTCTGCAGCTTCTCCGTCATCGAGACGCCGTAGGCGTAGGCAGCTTCCTTGTGCACGATCGCCGAGAATGCATCCACCGGCTCGCCCTGCAGCAGGATGTCGACCTTGACGAGATCGCCTGCGGCAGTGCCGGTCTCCTCGTAGTCCAACGAGGCGTAGCCGCGGGTGCGGGACTTGAGCGCATCGAAGAAGTCGAAGATGATCTCACCCAGGGGCATGGTGTAGCGCAGCTCGACGCGGGTCTCGGACAGGTAGTCCATGCCCATCAGGCTGCCCCGGCGGGATTGGCACAGCTCCATTATCGGCCCGATGTACTCACTGGGCGAGATGATCGTGCAGCGCACGATGGGCTCCTGCACCTCGGCGATCTTGCCGGTCGGCCAGTCGCTCGGGTTGGTGACGACATGCTCGGCGCCGGTGTCCATGGTGACCTTGTAGACCACGCTCGGAGCTGTCGAGATCAGGTCCAGGCCGAACTCCCGCTCGAGGCGGTCCCGGGTGATCTCCAGGTGCAGCAGACCGAGATAGCCGCAGCGGTAACCGAATCCGAGTGCGGTGGACGACTCCGGCTCGTAGGTCAGCGCCGCGTCGTTGAGCCGCAGCTTGTCCAGCGCGTCACGCAGCAGCGGAAAGTCCGACCCGTCCAGCGGGAACAGCCCGGAATAGACCATCGGCTGTGGATCGCGGTAGCCGCCGAGGGACTCGGTCGCACCCTTCGCCGCCGAGGTGATGGTGTCGCCGACCCGGGACTGCCGGACGTCCTTGACGCCGGTGATGATGTAGCCGACCTCACCGACCCCGAGTCCCTTGGTGGGCACCGGTTCCGGCGAGATCACGCCGACCTCGAGCAGATCGTGGGTGGCCTTGCTGCTCATCATCTGGATCCGCTCGCGCGGCGAGATGCGCCCGTCGACGACCCGGACGTAGGTGATGACGCCCCGGTAGATGTCATAGACGGAGTCGAAGATCATCGCCCGAGCGGGGCCGTCAGCGGCGCCGGTCGGGGCCGGGATCTCGGCGACGACCTTGTCCAGCAGTTCCTTCACGCCCATCCCGGTCTTGCCCGAGACCCGGAGCACGGCATCGGGGTCACATCCGATGATGTGGGCGATCTCCTCCGCATATCGTTCCGGCTGGGCGGCGGGGAGGTCGATCTTGTTCAGCACCGGGATGACCGTGAGGTTGTTCTCCATCGCCAGGTACAGGTTGGCCAGCGTCTGTGCCTCGATGCCCTGGGCCGCATCGACCAGCAGCACCGCGCCTTCACAGGCAGCCAGCGATCGGCTCACCTCATAGGTGAAGTCCACGTGCCCGGGGGTGTCGATGAGGTGCAGGATGAACTCCTCGGACTGACCCGCGGCGTTGGTGACAGCCCACGGCAGCCGGACGTTCTGCGACTTGATGGTGATGCCGCGCTCACGCTCGATGTCCATGCGGTCCAGGTACTGCGGGCGAGCCGCCCGGGCGTCGACGACCCCGGTCAGCTGCAGCATCCGGTCGGCCAGCGTGGATTTGCCGTGGTCGATGTGGGCGATGATGCAGAAATTCCGGATGCGCTCAGGCGCGGTGAAGGTGGTGTGCGCACGCGAGGCTTGGGTCACTTCCGTCTTTCTGCTCCAGGGAGGGTCGGCCGCGCGGGGCGGGCCGGGCACGGCCGATTGCTCGGTCCATCGTCCCACGGACGGCGGCCGCACACGGGCACCCGCGTGCGGCCCGGGCTCAGGCCGGACGCCGGGCCACCGCCACCGCCCAGCCGATCAGCGGGATCTGCAGCGGCAACCGCGCCCACGCCAGGACCCGATAGCCCGGCGAGCGGCGACGGGACCGCAGGGCCATGGACACATTCGCCGGGAACACACCCGCGAACAGCACCGCGGCGCCGAGCCCACCGAGGCGACGGGTCTTCGGATGGGCGACCAGTGCGGCGCAGGTCAGCTCCGCGGCACCACTGAGGGCCACCAGCAGCTGTGGCCGGGGCAGCGACTGCGGGACGATTGCGACGAACGGGGCGGGGTGGGTGAAGTGCAGCACCCCCGGGACGGCCAGCACCAGGGCGAGGCCGATGACGCGCGGGTCGGCGGGCATTGTTCTCCTCTGGCGTTCTCCTCGGGCGGCCGGCGGGTAGCTGGTGCGTACCCCGCCGCCGGGCGAGGATTTGAGGCACCTGCGCACCGGCTGGTAGTCTGGCCAATTGTGCGTTGAGCTGGCTGACGATCGGATTGCAGCCTGTTCGGTGAGGCGGGGTTCCATCCCGGTTCATCAGGCACACCGACCTGACAGCAGTGACTTCATTCGAGCTCCACCTGACGACAAAGGCTAACTCCGCGTGGCAAACATCAAGTCCCAGATCAAGCGCATCAAGACCAACGAGAAGGCTCGGCTGCGCAACAAGTCGGTCAAGTCGTCGCTGAAGACGGCTGTTCGCCGCTTCCGCACCGCCGCCGAGGCCGGCGACAAGGTCGCCGCCGAGCGCGAACTCGTCGTCGCTTCCCGCAACCTGGACCAGGCCGCGTCGAAGGGCGTCATCCACGCCAACCAGGCCGCCAACCGCAAGTCCGCGATGGCGCTGCGCGTCAAGTCCCTGTAACCAGGGCCCTGCACCACGGGTCGTCCGAGCGTCGCGCTCCGACCCCTTCCTCCGTCGAGGGCGGTCCGGCACATCAGCCGGGACCGCCCTCGACGTGTGTGCGCTGTCGGCCGCCCGCAACACCCGGTTCCCGATGAGGGCGACGGTCTTCGACATCACTTCATCATCGTGGACTCCAGCTCAGCAGCTGGGGGGGTTCGTGAACGCCGTCGCTCCGCCGACCGGGAGCGCACGTCATCGCATCCGGCGGGCCCGCCCGACGTCGAGGATGGCCTTCTCGATCGCGTAGTCCGGGTCCGCGGCCAGGCCCTTCACCTCGCCGTTCAGCCGCGCGGTCACCCCGACCGCCCAGGCGAGCCCGGCGGGCGACCAGTGCCGCGCAGCTGATTGGGCCCGTTCGATCTTCCACGGCGGCATCCCCAGCTGGGCGGCCAGCTGGTAGGCGCTGCCGACCCGCCCGGACCCGGCGACGCGGGCGACCGTGCGAACCCCGTCGGCCAGGGCGTCGGCGACCAACACCTGCGCCACCCCGACCTGGGTCGCCCACCTGGCTGCCTCCAGAGCGCCGGCGATGTCACCCGCGATGGCCTTGTCGGCCACCGTGAACCCGGTGACCTCGGCCCGGCCGCGGTGGTACCGGCGCACCGCGGACTCGTCGACCAGACCGCCGGTGTCGGACACCAGCTGGCCGGCCGCACTCGCCAGCTCACGGAGGTCATTGCCGACGGTGTCCAACAGCGCGGCAACCGCATCCGGCGTGGTCGTGCCACCCGCCGACCGGATCTCGGCCTTGACGAAATCCAGCCGCTCGGCCGGTTTGGTGACCTTGCTGCACTGCACCACCGTCGCGCCGGCCTTGACGCAGGCGTCGGTCAGTGCCTTGTTCCGGGCCCCGCCCGCGTGCTGGACGACCAACGTGACCCCGTCCACCGGGTCGTCGAGGTACCCGGTCAGCGCGCCGACGAGATCCTTGCCCGCCTCGTGAGCGCCGCGGATCACGACCACCCGCGGCTCTGCGAACAGACTGGGCGCGACCAGGTCCGAGAACGACATCACGGTCAGCTCGGTGGCCGGGGACTCGCGGCGCTCGGCACCGGGCTCGGCCTGCCGGACCCGGCGGATCGCCGCCGAGACGGCCCGGTCCACCAGCAGCGACTCCTCACCCGAGATGAGCACCAGCGACGGGTTCGGGGGCATGGCTACGATCCTGCCAGGCCACACCGACCGTGTCGGTTCAGTCCGCGGTGGGCGCCAGTTCGATGCCGAACAAGGTGTGCAGCGCGGCGACGTACCCGGCGGCGTCCCCGGACCGGGCGAGCTCCTGGGCCCGCAAGGTCGGCGTGTGCAGCATCGACCGGGTGACCCGGTGCAGCGCCTGCTCAAGCTCGGCGGCCACCTCGGGATCGAACTTGACCCGCAGCCGGTCGACCTCCTTGGCCACCACACCCGAGACGTGCGAGCGCAACGCGACCACCGCCGGATCGAGCGCCCGGACCGCCAGACTGTCCTCGAACTCGGCGACCGCGGTGATCACCAGATCCTGCGCAGCGGTCAGTGCCTCGAGCTGCTCCTCCGGGGCGTTCGCGGCGACCGTGTGCAGGTCCACCATGTGCACCGACGGCAGCGCGCGCAGGTCGTCACCGATGTCGGGGCGCAGCGCCAGGTCCACGACCGTCAGCGCGCGGTCCCGGCCACTGCCGGCCATCAGGTCGGCGGTCAGCGCACCGCCGGTGGTGCCGCTGCAGGCGACCAGCAGGTCCACCTCCTTGAGTGCCACTTCCAGGGCCGTCGCCGTGACCGGCCGCGCGCCGTGCGTCTCGGCGAACGCCTCCGCCCGCCCACTGGGCGAGAACACCTGCAGGTCGGTGCAGCCGCGGGCCCGCAGCGCGCTGGCGACCACCCGGGCGTAGGAGCCGGTCCCGATGATCAGCGCGTTCTTGCCCGCCAGCGCGCCGTCCCCGGCCTCGACGACGTCCAGCGCCACCGAGGCGACAGACCGCCCCGCGGCACCCAGCCGGGTGCGGGACTGCACGAGCTTGGCGGTCCGCGAGGCACGCTGGAAGAGCTGGTTCAGCACCGGCGACGCGGTCGCCTGGTGCTGCGCGCGGCGCAGCGACCGCGACACCTGCCCGGAGATCTCGGCCTCCCCCACCACCATTGAGTCCAGCCCGGCGGCCACGGCGAACAGGTGCGCCGCGACCGGAGCGCCGACCCGGACCTTGAGCTGAGCGGCGACCGACGCCACCGGCATCCCCGCGGCGTTGGCCAGCGCAGCGGCGACGGTGTCCACCGCGTCGTGGAACCGCCGGGCCTCCACGTAGATCTCGACCCGGTTGCAGGTCGCCAGCACGATCGCGCCACGGATCGGTCCGTCCACGGCCGGGCCGGTCAGCGACCCGGGCTCGACCGTGGAGTCACCGGTGGCCACCAGGGTTTCCGCGATCGACTCCGCACCGGCGGACAGGCGTTGCAGATCGCTCAACTCGAGGTCATGGTGAGAGACGCCGAGGAGCATGAGCACAGGGCGATCGTACCGACGGAATCGCCGGTCCTCCACTAAGGCGACCCTTACCTCAGCCTTCCCACCTGCACGTTTACCGCCGCTCGCCGGTATGTGACTGGCTGCACGTGACGACAGGACTCGATTCGGGCACGGCGGGTGACAGGGGTCCGACGGAGCAGTCGCGCCCTCACCCACCTGGAACACTGGAGCGGCCATGACTGAGACCACGATGCTGCCTGCCGACCACCCCCTCATCGCCGCCGACACTGCCAACTCCAGCCTGTCGCGCGCCTGCCGCGGGGAGCGGTCGGGGCCGCGGCCGGTCTGGTTCATGCGCCAGGCCGGCCGGTCGCTGCCGGAGTACCGCGAGGTGCGCAAGGGGATCGCGATGCTGGACTCCTGTCTGAAGCCCGAGCTCGCTGCCGAGATCACCCTCCAGCCGGTGCGCCGCCACGGTGTGGATGCCGCGGTGCTGTTCAGCGACATCGTGGTGCCGCTGAAGCTGGCCGGCATCGACGTCGAGATCGTCCCCGGCGTCGGACCGGTGGTGGCGCACCCGGTGCGCAGCCTCGCCGACGTCCGGCGGCTCCCCGAACTCGACCCGGCCGCATTGGCACCGATCGCCGACGCCATCCGGATCTGTACCGCGGAGCTGGGGTCGACGCCGCTGCTGGGCTTCGCCGGAGCCCCGTTCACCCTGGCGTCCTATCTCGTCGAGGGTGGCCCGTCCAAGGAACACCTCATCACCAAGGCGATGATGTACGCCGAACCCGACACCTGGTCGGAGCTGGCGGGTTGGGTGGCCCGCACGACCGCGGCGTTCCTGCGTGCCCAGGTGCTGGCCGGCGCGTCCGCGGTGCAACTGTTCGACTCGTGGGCAGGTGGGCTGTCGCTGGCCAACTACACCGAGCACGTCGCATCGCACTCGGCAACGGTGCTGGCCGCGGTGGCCGACCTGCCGGTGCCCCGGATCCACTTCGGCGTCGGCACCGGCGAACTGCTCGCCGCGATGCGCGACACCGGGGCGACGGTCATCGGGGTCGATCACCGCATCCCCCTGAGTGTGGCCAACGCCCGCCTCGGCGGCACCGTGCCGCTGCAGGGCAACATCGACCCCGCCGCGTTGTTCGCCGGCCGGGACGCCCTGCACGCGCACACCCGGGAGGTGCTGCGTCAGGGTGACGCCGCACCCGGGCACATCGTCAACCTGGGTCACGGCGTGCCGCCCGATACCGACCCCGCCGTCCTGACCGAACTGGTGGCATTCGTCCACGACCAACCGTGAGGCCGGGCAACACCGCGACCGGCTCCTCGGTCGTCGTGATCGGGGGCGGCGTCGGCGGACTGGTCGCCGGCTGGGAGCTGGCCCGCGCCGGCTACCGGGTGACCGTCCTGGAGGCCGCGCCCGCGGTGGGCGGCACTGTCGCCCGCGCGGTCGTCGACGGGTTGACCGTGGACGTGGGTGCCGAATCGTTCGCGCTCGCCGGCGGCGCGGTACGGGCGCTGATCGACGAATTGGGGTTGGCGTTCGACGTCGAAGCACCCCGGCCCGCGCCCGCCTGGGTACGGCACCGCAGCGGGGCTGCGCCGCTGCCTGCGGGTGGCTGGTGGGGTATCCCGTCGCGCCCGCTGGCGGCCGACCTGCGTCGGGTGATCGGCTGGCCCGGCGTGCTGCGAGCCGCGGTGGACGCCGTCCTGCCCGCCCGGGTGGGCCGCCACGACTCCATCGGCGCCACGGTGGCAGCCAGGATGGGTCATCGGGTGCTGGACCGGCTGGTGGAGCCGGTGATCGGCGGGGTCATGTCGACCCCGCCGACGGCGATGCCGACGACCCGGCTCCCGCCGCGCGCGCGGGCAGCGCTGGACCGGCACCGCACACTGGCCGCCGCCGCCGCCGACATCCGGGGCGGTACGACCGCACCGGGTGCGCAGGTGGCGGGCCTGCGGGGTGGCATGTTCAGCCTGGTCGAGGCGCTGACCGCCGCCCTCCGCGGGCACGGCGGTGAGATCCGGACCGGGTCCGCGGTGGTCGGCCTGACCCGGGAGATCACCGGGTGGCGCGTCACGACCGCCGCCGCGTCCCTCTCGGCCGACGGCGTCGTGCTGGCCGTGCCGGGTCCGGTGGGTCGGGCGCTGCTCGACGCACCTGCAGTTGCTTCCGGCGCGGGTGAGGTGCTGCTCTGCACCCTGGTCGTGCGGTCGGACGCGCTGGATGCCGCGCCCCGCGGGACCGGCGTGCTGGTCGCCTCCGACGTCACCCGGATCGGTGCGAAGGCGCTGACCCATGCCACCGCGAAGTGGTCGTGGCTCGCCGAGGCCGCCGGCCCAGGACGTCATGTGCTGCGGCTGTCCTACGGCCGGGTCGGCGCCGGGGAACTGCCCGGCACCTCGTCCTTCCCGCAACTGGCTGTGTCCGACGCGGCCGACCTGCTGGGGGTCCGCCTGCACCGACGGGACGTCCTCGACCGACGGCTCGACCGTTGGCCCGTCGGCGGCAGCGCCGATACCGCGTTGCCCGACCACCCGGACTCGCTGGTGATCACCGGCGGCTGGGCGGCCGGCACCGGGCTGGCCGCGGTGGTGGGGCACGCCCGGGACGCCGCCGCGCGACTGGATGCCGGTGTCGGTGTGCGATCGGACACCCGCGGGCAGGTCTCGCGGTGAGTAAAGATGGACCGATGACCAGCACTCCCCCCGTTCAGGACGTCTCCCCCGGCGCCGCGGCCACCGACGCCCCCGCGCACGCCCCCAGCCGTGTCACCGCCCGGCAGATCAACGAACAGATCCGCTACACCGGCTGGCACGTACTGGTGCGCGTCGCCGATCTCGACGCCGCCCCGGCCGACGCGGTCGCGGAGCTGGACGCGCTGGTCGCCGAGCTCGCGGCCGACGACGTGGTGGTCCGGGGGATGTACGACGTGTCGGCGCTGCGCTCCGACGCCGACCTGATGATCTGGTGGCACGCGGCCACCGCGGAGGCGCTGCAGTCGGCCACCCGCAAGCTGCGCCGCACCGCCATCGGGCGCGCCACCACCCCGGTCTGGGCCGCGATGGGCCTGCACCGGCCGGCCGAGTTCAACAAGGGTCACATCCCGGCGTTCCTGGCCGGGATGGACGCCCGCGGGTGGGTAGCGGTCTACCCGTTCGTGCGCTCCTACGACTGGTACCTGCTGCCCGACGCCGAGCGTCGGTCGATGTTGGTCGAACACGGCGTGATGGGTCGTGAGTACGACCAGGTGCTGTCCAACACCGTGGCCGCATTCGCCCTCGGCGACTACGAGTGGATCCTGGCCCTGGAGGCCGTCGAGCTGCACGACATCGTCGACCTGATGCGCCATCTGCGCGCCTCCCAGGCGAGAATGCATGTGCGCGAGGAGATCCCGTTCTTCACCGGCCGCCTGGTCGACACGGCCGGTGCGGTGGAGGTGTTGCGGTGAGCGACGTCACCACGCCGGGCTGGGATGCGGTGCTGCTGGCGGGTTTCGGCGGTCCGGAGGGCCCCGAGGACGTGATGCCGTTCCTGCGCAACGTGACCCGTGGCCGCGGCATCCCCGAGGAGCGGCTCGTCGAGGTGTCCCATCACTACCTCGCGCTCGGTGGTGTGTCGCCGATCAACGAGCAGAACCGGGCCCTGCGGGATGCGTTGCAGCGTGAGCTGTCCGGTAGGGGCATCGAGCTGCCGGTGCTCTGGGGCAACCGCAACTGGGCGCCCTACGTCGGCGAGGTCGTCACCGCCGCACACGCCGCCGGTCAGGATCGACTGCTGGGGCTGGCCACCTCGGCGTACTCGTCGTACTCGGGCTGCCGGCAGTACCGCGAGGACTTCGGGAAGGCGCTGCTGGCCACCGATCTGGTCGGGTCGGTACGGATCGACAAGGTCCGGCACTACTACAACCACCCCGGCTTCCTGGTGCCGTTCGTCGACGGCACCGCCTCGGCGATCGGAGCGGCCGCCGCCGCCGGTGTCGACGCAGCCGATCTGGAGATCGTCTTCACCACCCACTCGATCCCGGACGTGATGGCGCTGTCCGCCGGACCGGCCGGCACCCCCGCACCGGGGAATTACGTCAGCCAACACCTGGCCGCCTGCGGCGTGGTCGTCGAGGAGCTGGCCGCCCGCGGACTGCCCGCCGTGAGCTGGCAGTTGGCGTACCAGTCACGCTCAGGGCCGCCGCAGATGCCGTGGCTGGAGCCCGATGTCAACGACGTCATCGCCGGGTTGCCGGCGGCGGGTCGACGCGGCGTGATCGTGGTGCCGATCGGTTTCATCTCCGACCACGTCGAGGTGGTCTGGGATCTGGACAACGAGGCGCGCGAGACCGCGACGGCGCACGACCTGTTCTTCGCGCGGGTGCCGACACCGGGCGTGGACCCGCGGTTCGTGTCGGCACTGGCCGACCTGATCGCCGAGCGGCTGGACCCGTCGCTGCCGAGGGTGGCGATCACCGACGCCGGTCCGTCGCCCGACCGTTGCGGACCGGCCTGCTGCCGCAACCTGCGCGGCGCCCAGCCGACCACCAGCGCGGTGGACTCCGCAGCGGACTGGGCGGGCCTGCCCGTCGACACCGCGCGGCTGGTCGCCTCCGGGATCGCGCTGCCGGTCGACGTGCCGGGATGACCGGTCGGGTACTGCGCCTGGGCACCCGGGGCAGCGCACTGGCCACCACTCAGTCCGGGCACGTCGCCCAGCGACTGACCGCAGCCGGGGTGGCCTGCGAGCTGGTCCTGATCAGGACCGAGGGTGACGTCAACAGCGCGCCGTTGGCCACCATCGGTGGCACCGGGGTCTTCGTCACGGCGGTCAGGACCGCGCTGACCGCCGAGCGGGTCGACGTCATCGTGCACTCCTACAAGGACCTCCCGACCGCGACGGCCGAGGGCATCCGGCTGGTCGCGGTCCCGGACCGGGAGACCCCGTTCGACGCGCTGTGTGCCCGGGACGGCCTGCAGCTGGCCGACCTGCCGGCCGGCGCGACGGTGGGCACCGGGTCGCCGCGTCGGGTGGCCCAGCTGCGCCGACTCCGCGCCGACATCACCGTGGTGCCGATCCGCGGCAACGTCGACACCCGGCTGGGGATGGTGTCCTCGGGTGCACTGGACGCTGTCGTGCTGGCCGGGGCCGGGCTGCACCGCCTGGGCCGGGCGGACCGGATCACCGAGTTGTTCGACGCCACGAACTTCCTGCCCGCGCCCGCGCAGGGTGCGCTGGCCGTCGAGTGTCGGGACAGTGACGAATGGTTCGTCGAAACGCTGGGCGCCGTCGACCACCGGGACACCCGGGCGGCCGCACTGGCCGAACGCACCCTGCTCGCCGTGCTGGAGGCCGGCTGCAGCGCTCCGGTCGCAGCGCTGGCCACCGTCGCCGACGGTCGGCTGACGCTGCACGGCTCGGTGATCGCCGTCGACGGCAGTCGGGAGATCCGGTCCACCGCGGACGGTTCGGTCGACGATGCCGCAGGAGTGGGCCGCGCCCTGGCCGCGGAACTGCTGGCTCGCGGGGCCGGGGTCATCCTGGGCGCAGCCCGGCCGTGAGCCCCGCCCTGGCCGGTTGTCGCATCCTCGTCCCGCGGACGTCGGGCAGCGACAGTGCCGTCGTCGAGGTGTTGCGCGCGGCCGGAGCGGCGGCGGAAGCGGTGTCGCTGTTGACCATCGAACCACCCACGGACACAGCGGCTTTCGATACCGCCGTGCGTGCGCTGGCCGCGGGTACGTACAGCTGGGTCGGCTTCGCATCCGCCCGCGGCGTGGCAGCGGTCGTCGACCGGGCCGGGGTGCTCGGCGTGCCGTCGGTGCCCACCGGCACCCGGGTGGCCGCCGTCGGTGCGGCCACCGCCGCCGCCCTGCGGGTCGCGGGCCTGCCGGTCGACCTGCTCCCGTCCCGCGGCGGCTCCGCCGCGGACCTCGCCGCGGCGTGGCCGGACCCTGTCGGCGCGGACCGCGTGTTGTTGCCGGCCTCCGAGATCGGGCTGCCGTTGCTGTTGGACGCACTGCGGGACAAGGGATATCGCGTCGATCGCGTCGCGGCCTACACACCTGCGCCGATACCGGTGCCGGCCGCTGTCACCGCCGACCTCCGATCCGGCCGGTACACCGCGGTGGTGCTGACCGCCCCGTCGCTGGCGGCCGCGGTGGCTGCGACCGCACCCGACCCGAGAGTGCTGGTGGTGGCCATCGGTGCCACCACCGCCGCAGCGGCCGCCGACCTCGGGTTGTCGGTCGCCGCGGTCGCCGACCGCCCCAGCCCGGCCGGTCTACTGGCTGCACTCCGCCGCGCGCTGACCGCCGGCGACCCGGCGCCGCCGATCACCAGCGTCCACCCCGCCGATCCCGCCGGCCCCGCCCAGGAACGAGCAGCCCATGAGTGACCGACCCCCGCCCTACCACCCGACCGCCCGCCCGCGCCGCCTGCGCAGCAGTGCGGCCATCCGTCGACTGGTCAGCGAGACCCGCATACATCCCGCTGATCTCGTGCTGCCGGTGTTCATCAAGGAAGGTCTCGACGAACCGGTCCCGATCACCTCCATGCCCGGCGTGGTGCAGCACACCACGGACTCGCTGCGGCGGACCGCCGCCGCGGCCGCTGCCGCCGGCCTCGGCGGGCTGATGCTCTTCGGCGTGCCGACGGTCCGTGACGCCGAGGGCTCCGGTGCCACCGACCCGGACGGAGTGCTCAACGCCGCCCTGCGGGCGGTCAAGGCCGAGGTCGGTTCCCAGATCGTGCTGATGGCGGACCTGTGTCTGGACGAGTTCACCGACCACGGCCACTGCGGTGTGCTGGATCCGGACGGCACGATCGCCAACGACCGCACCCTGCTGCGCTACCAGGACATGGGGATCTGCCAGGCCGAGGCCGGGGCCGACATCGTCGGCACCTCGGGGATGATGGACGGCCAGGTGGGTGCGGTCCGGAAGGCGCTGGACGGCAACGGTTTCCAGGACACCGCAATTCTCGGATACGCGGCGAAGTACGCATCGGCGTTCTACGGCCCGTTCCGGGAAGCCGTCGACTCGGCACTCACCGGCGACCGTCTGACCTACCAGCAGGACGTGGCCAACCGGCGGGAGGGGGCGCGCGAGATCGCCCTCGACCTTGCCGAAGGGGCCGATCTGGTGATGGTGAAGCCGGCCATGGCCTTTCTGGACATCCTTGCCGACGCAGCCCGGGTCTCTCCGGTTCCGGTTGCTGCCTACCAGGTCTCGGGTGAGTACGCGATGATCGAGGCCGCAGCCGCGAACGGCTGGATCGACCGTCGCCGGGCGGTCGTCGAGTCGGTGACCGGCATCAAGCGCGCCGGCGCCGACATCGTGCTCACCTACTGGGCTCTCGAGATCGCCCGGTGGTTGCGCGATGAATGACTTCCTCCCACTGACGATCCGAAGGGTCCACTCATGACTGACACCGTCCGCACCTCGCGGCCGACCGCCGCCAGCGAGGCGCTGTTCGCCCGCGCACTGGCCGTGACCCCGGGTGGTGTCAACTCACCGGTGCGGGCGTTCCGCTCGGTGGGCGGCACCCCCCGGTTCATGCGCAGCGGCGAGGGCGCCTGGATCACCGACGCCGACGGCAACACCTACGTGGACCTGGTCGGCTCGTGGGGGCCGATGATCCTGGGCCACCGTCACCCGGCGGTCATCGAGGCGGTCACCGCCGCCGTGGGGCGTGGCCTCTCGTTCGGCACCCCCGGTTCGGGCGAGGTGGAGCTGGGTGAGGAGATCGTCGCCCGGATGCCCATCGACGAGGTCCGGTTGGTGTCGTCGGGCACCGAGGCGACCATGTCGGCGATCCGGTTGGCCCGCGGGTTCACCGGGCGGACCACGGTGGTGAAGTTCGCCGGGTGCTACCACGGGCACGTCGATGCGCTGCTGGCCGCGGCCGGATCGGGCGTGGCCACCCTCGCGCTGCCCGATTCCGCAGGTGTACCGGCCAGCACGACGGCTGACGTCATCGTGTTGCCCTACAACGACATCGATTCGCTGGAGGCGGCTTTCGCGCAGCACGGCAGCCGCATCGCGTGCGTGATCACCGAGGCGGCGGCCGCCAACATGGGAGTGGTTCCGCCGGTGCCCGGTTTCAACGCCGCCCTGTCGCGGCTGACCCGGGCGCACGGGGCGCTGCTGATCAGCGATGAGGTGATGACCGGGTTCCGGTTGTCCCGCAGCGGGATGTTCGGCCTGGACGGTGCCGTCGAGGGCTGGACGCCGGACCTGATGACGTTCGGCAAGGTGATCGGCGGTGGTCTGCCGGTCGGTGCGTTCGGCGGCCGTTCCGACATCATGGAGCTGCTGGCGCCGGTGGGCCCGGTGTATCAGGCGGGCACGCTGTCCGGGAACCCGGTGGCCACCGCGGCCGGCGTCGCCACCCTGCGTGCACTCGACGATGCGGTGTACCGGCACCTGGACTCGACCGCCACCGAGGTGGCGCGGTCGGCCTCGGCCGCCCTGACCACCGCCGGTGTCGCCCACCGGGTGCAGCACGCCGGGAACCTGTTCTCGATCTTCTTCGCCGCCGGTGAGGTGCGCAACTACGACCAGGCCCGGGGTCAGCACACGGCGGCATACGCTGCGTTCTTCCACTCGATGCTGGAATCCGGTGTCTACCTGCCGCCGTCGGCGTTCGAGGCCTGGTTCGTCTCCGCTGCCCACGACGACGCGGCGCTGGAGCACATCGCGGCGGCGTTGCCTGCGGCCGCCGACGCGGCGGCCGCCGTCGTCCGGTGAGCCGGGGTCGTCCGGGCCTCGGACCGGCGATCGGGGCAGGCGGGTCGGTCGAGTGCTGGTGACCTCGGTCTGAGCGGCCGGCGCCGGCGGTGCTGCGGATCAGGGCGCCGGTGGCGGGGTTGCGGTCGGCCCGTCCGGCGGGTCGACCCCCGGTCCGCGGGTTGCCGATCCGCCGGCCGACCGGCTCGGCCAGATCGAGAGCGGACCCGACAGCGGCATGGCGGGCGGGTGTCCCCGGCGGTTGGTGACCGCGATCCCGCAGGCGACCAGGCCGATCAGCACCGCAGCCGTGCTCAACAGGCGTGCGACTCCGTCGGTGCCACCGCCGCCACCCGAGCCTGCGGTGTCGGGTCCCGCCACCGCCGACACGGGCTGCGCGGACAACGCCAGAACTGGTGCGGGCCGCGGCGGGGTCGGTTCGTTCGCCGTCGGCACCTGGTCCCAGCGGACCTGGTCCCCGTCGCTGTAGGTCTCCACGGTCGAGAACGGCAACGACGGCTGCGCCGGCAACGGGCCGATCATCAGACCGAGGGCGAGGAACTGTCCGGGGGGCAACGAGGCTCCCGACGCCTGCCAGGAGATCGCCGTCGACCCCGCCCCGGAGGTGCGCACGTCGATGTCCCAGCCGGTCTGCTGGCCCGCGGTCACCGTCACGGTCCGGGAATCGATGGGCACCGTGACCTCGACGGCCGTGACGGCGGCGGTCTGCCGGGTGTTGGACACGTTCAGCGTGACCACCGCGTAGGTGCCGGTGACGGGCGTGTCGGCGACCACCGAGACGTCCGCCCAGGCGGGCGCGGCGCAGAGCAGTGCCACCGCCGCCAATCCGCCGGCGGCCGCTCCCCGCACCGCCCGCACCTTCATCTCAGGTCCGCACCTTGCGCTTGTTGTAGACGTCGAAAGCGACCGCAGCCAACAACACCGCGCCCTTGATGACCTGTTGGTAGGACACGTCGACACCCATGATCGACATGCCGTTGTTCAGCACGGCCATGATCGTGCCACCGACGACCGCACCGACCACTCGGCCGACACCGCCGGTGACCGCGGCACCACCGATGAAGGCGGCGGCGATGGCGTCGAGCTCGAACCCGTTGCCGTTGGTGGGGTTGGCCAGGTTGATGCGGGCCGCGAACACGATGCCCGCGAGCGCGGACAGCGTCCCCATGATGACGAACACCCAGAACGTGACGGCCTTGGTCTTGACGCCGGAAAGCTCGGCTGCGTGCAGGTTGCCACCGATCGAGTAGATGTGCCGCCCGAAGACCGACCTGTTGGTGACCGCCGCGAACGCCAGCGCCAGCACCGCGACGATGATCAGGATGACGGGCGTTCCGCTGTACTTGGACAGCTGCAGCATGAAACCCATGACCACCACCCCGACGGCGACGATCTTGAACACGAAGGCGCCGAGGCTGGGCACCGGCTGCCGGTACTTCTGCCGTCCGCGTCGGGTCCGCAGCTGGGAGACCGCCAGCCCCGCCACCGCGATCACCCCGACGAACAGGGTGAACAGATCGGCCACCCCGCCGCCCAGGAACGACGGGATGCCGGCGTAACCCAGGTATCCCTCGAGGAAGCCCGAAGCGATGTTGCGGTAACCCTCGGGGAACGGCGAGATCTGCTGCGATCCCAACGCGAGCTGCGTCGCACCGCGGAAGATGAGCATCCCGGCGAGCGTGACGATGAAGGCGGGGATGCCGAAGTAGGCGACCCAGTAGCCGTTCCAGGCCCCGATCAGGGCTCCGGCGAACAGGGTGATGATCACCCCGAGCCAGATGGGCATCCCTTCTCGGACGATCAGCACGCCGGAGATCGCACCGGCGAAACCGACCACCGACCCGACACCGAGGTCGATGTGGCCCGCGATGATGACCATCACCATGCCGATGGCCAGGATCAGGATGTAGCCGAACTGGCCCAGCAGGCGGGACAGGTTGTCCGGTGTCAGCAGGACGAAGTCGGTGGTGAACTCGAACAGGACGATGATGGCCGCCAGCGCAACGAAGATGCCACTGGTTCCCAGACCCTTCCGGGCGCTGATCACGTAGGGCATCAATCCGAGGGCGTTCGACGTTGCCCGGGGTTCACTCATGGGGGGTTTCCTTGGTGGTGTCGAAGGGGCCTTCGTCGGCGGGCGGTACATGGACCTCGATCGCTTCCGGCGCCAGCTCGGTCAGCGTCCGATTGTCCTTGGTCATCAGCCGCATCAGGTGTTCCTGGGTGAAGTCGGCGCGCGCGACCTGGCCGGTGATGTGGCCCGCCGACAGGGTGTAGATGCGATCGCAGATGCCGAGCAGCTCCGGCAGTTCCGAGGAGATGACCAGGACCCCGCGGCCTTCGTCGGCGAGTTTGCGGATGATGACGTAGATCTCGTACTTGGCGCCGACATCGATACCGCGGGTGGGCTCGTCGAGGATGAGCACCTCGGGGTCGGAGTAGAGCCACTTGGCCAGCACGACCTTCTGCTGGTTTCCGCCGGACAGTTTGCCGGTCACCGCCAACACCGTGGGCGCCTTGATGTTCAGGCTGGACCGGTACTCGTTGGCGACCTCGAACTCCTCGTTGTCGTTGACCCAGCCGCGGGGAGCCACCTTCTCCAGGGCCGCCAGCGACGTGTTGCGCTTGATGTCCTCGATCAGATTCAGCCCGAAGTGCTTGCGGTCCTCGGTGGCGTACGCCAGCCCGTTCTTGATCGCCTCGGCGACGGAGCGGGCCTGGAACTCCTTGCCCCGCCGGTAGAGTCGACCGGTGATCCGGGACCCGTAGGCGCGGCCGAAGACACTCATCGCGAGTTCGGTGCGCCCGGCGCCCATCAGCCCGGCGATTCCGACCACCTCGCCGGCGTGCACGACGAGGTTGGCGTTGTCGACGACGACCCGGTCGTGGTCGATCGGGTGGTGGACCGTCCAGTCCTCGATCCGCAGGAGTTCGTCGCCGATCACCGGATGCCTTTCCGGGTAACGACTTTCGAGTTCACGACCGACCATCCCGCTTGATGATCCGCTCCTCGGTGATCTCGTCCACCGACAGACTCTCGATGGACCGTCCGTCGCGGATGATGGTGACCGAATCGGCGATCGCTTTGATCTCGTTGAGCTTGTGCGAAATGATGATGCAGGTGATGCCCTCGCGCCGGAGGCCGCTCAACAGCCCCAGCAGGTGCTCGGAGTCGGCGTCGTTGAGGGCGGCGGTCGGCTCGTCCAGGATCAGCAGCTTGACCCGCTTGGACAAGGCCTTCGCGATCTCGACGAGCTGCTGCTTGCCCACGCCGATGTTCTGCACCTCGCGTCGTCGGGTCCTCGCTGAGGCCGACGCGGTGCAGCAGTTCGGTGGCCTCGGCATTCGTCCGGTTCCAGTCGATGAGACCCCGTCGGCTGCGCTCGTTACCGGTGAAGATGTTCTCGGCGATCGAGAGGTAGGGGCTCAGGGCGAGCTCCTGATGGATGATGACGATGCCCTGGGACTCGCTGTCCCGGATGGAGGCGAACTGGGCCTCCGCCCCCTCGAACACGATGTCGCCGCTGGTAGCTGCCGAACGCGGTAGACCCCGGACAGCACCTTCATCAACGTTGACTTCCCGGCGCCGTTCTCGCCGCAGATCGCATGGATCTCGCCGCGGCGGACCTGCAGATCGGACGTCGGACAGCGCCTTGACGCCGGGGAATTCCTTGGTGATTCCACGCATCTCGAGGATGGTGTCGATCGGGGACGGCCGCCGGCGGGCATCCGGACGTCGGGAGTGTGCGGACACTCTTTCACCTTCATGGCGGGACGGGTGACGGCAGGTGGAACCGGCTGGTCCGGTTCCACCTGCCGTCGGTCGACGGGACCTGGCGGGACCCTACTTCAGCTGGTCGGCCGTGTAGTAGCCCGCGTCGACCAGGACCTTGGTGTAGTTGCTCTTGTCGATGATGACCGACTTGAGCAGGTTGGTCGGGACGGCCTTCTTACCGTTCTCGTAGGTGGTGGTGTCGTTGACCTGGGCTCCTTGCCGGACAGGATGTCGGCGGCCATCGTGGCAGCCGTCTGGGCCAGGTTGCGGGTGTCCTTGAAGATGGTGGAGTACTGCTCACCGGCGATGATCGACTTCACCGAGGCGACCTCGGCGTCCTGCCCGGTGACGATCGGGTACGGACGGTCTGCGGTGCCGTAGCCGGCGCCCTTGAGCGCGGAGAGGATGCCGATGGACAGGCCGTCGTAGGGCGACAGCACGCCGTCGACGCGGTCACCACTGGCGTAGGCCGACGACAACAGGTTGTCCATCCGGGCCTGGGCGGTGGCCGGCTCCCAGCGCAGGATCGGCCACGGTCTGGAAATCGGTCTGACCGGACTTCACCACGAGGGTGCCCTTGTCGATGTAGGGCTGCAGAACCTCCATTGCACCGTTGAAGAAGAAGGTCGCGTTGTTGTCATCGGGTGAACCCGCGAAGAGTTCGACGTTGAAGGGACCGGTAGCGGTGCCGGCACTGGTGCCGTCGGCACCCAGCAGGCCGAGACCGATCAGCAGCGAGGTCGCCTGCTGCTTGCCGACATTGAGGTTGTCGAAGGTCGCGTAGTAGTCGACATTGGGGCTGTTGCGGATCAACCGGTCGTAGGAGATGACCTTGATGCCGGCGTCGGCCGCGCTCTGCAACTGGCTGGTCAGGGCGGTCCCGTCGATCGAGGCGATGATCAGCAGCTTGACGCCGCCGGTGATCATGTTGTCGATCTGGTTGACCTGGGTGGGGATGTCATTGTTGGCGTACTGCAGATCGACGGTGTAACCCTGACCCTCGAGCTGCTACTTCACGTTGTTCCCGTCGGCGATCCACCGCTCGGACTGCTTGGTCGGCATCGCCACCCCGATCTTGCCGCCGGCGGCGGCTGCGGTGGCGGCGCCGGTCCCGGCCGCGGCGGTGCTCGTACCCGCGGTCTCCCGGCTGCTGGAACACGCCGACATCGTCGCCGTCAACGCCAGACCCGCCGCCAGTGCGACAAGCTTCTTCACGATCATGCTGCTCCTCCTCGGGAACCTGCCGACCCACGTTGGCCGTCAGGAGATTGCCGGTCGAGCCGGCGAAGCACAGTCATCGGCCCGACGATGTGCCGATGCGACAGGCCGATGACACGTCCGGGGTCGAAGCGACCGGTCGGACTCCGGCGACGCAAGGGGTGACGCACATCGCAGCTGATGCTGCGGCTGATGTTAGCGCTCACATCGGGCTTGTCAAGGGGGCCGTCGACGCGCCGGTTAAGGTGCACGAATGTGTGCCGACTCCGTTGTCCGGCAATCCGGTCATCCGGCCCCCGGGCAGTCGATCGAGACCGGGTTCGACGTCGCGGCAGCGCGCGCCGACACCCCGGGTTGCGCGGAAGTCGTCCACTTCAACAACGCCGGCGCGGCACTACCACCACGGCCGGTCACCGAGGCGGTGATCGCCCACCTCCGTCGCGAGGAGGCGGTCGGCGGGTACGAGGCGGCCGCCGAGGCGACCGATGGGGTGCAAGCCGTGTACGCCGGCGCAGCGGCACTGATCGGCTGCGCGTCGGACGAGATCGCGGTCGTCGAAAGTGCCTCCAGAGCCTGGGATCTGGCGTTCTACGGCTTCGCACTGAAGCCGGGCGACCGGGTCCTGGTGGACCGGGCCCGCTACCCGGGACATGCGGTGGCGATGCTCCAGGTGGCCCACCGCAGCGGCGCGGTGGTCGAGATGGTGGACGACGACCCCACGGGTGCGCTGGACCTGGGCGACCTGCAGCGCCGTCTCGACGCGGGGGTGAGCCTGGTGGCGCTGACCTACATCCCGACGGACTCCGGACTGATCAACCCGATCGCCGCCGCCGGAGCGCTGTGCCGTGCGGCCGGCGTGCCCCTGCTGGTGGATGCGTGCCAGGCAGTGGGACAGCTGGTGGTCGACGTCGACGCGCTCGGCTGCGACATGCTGACTGCCACCGGGCGCAAGTACCTGCGCGGCCCGCGGGGCACCGGATTCCTCTACGTCCGCCGCAGCCGGATGCCCGACCTCGAACCGCTGACGGGTGACGCCTTCAGCGCCAGCTGGGACACCCCGGACGGTTTCCGATGGCGTGACGACGCCCGCCGCTTCGAGTCCTTCGAGCGCAGCGTCGCGACCGTGCTCGGCCTCGGTGCGGCGTTGGACTACGCGTCGACGCTGGGCATGTCGGCCATCGAGGCCCGGGTCCGCGCGGTCGGCGACGAGCTCCGGGATCGCCTTGCCGGCATCGACCGGGTCCGACTGGACCGCGTCGGTGCCGACCAGTGCGGCATCCTGACCTTCACCGTCGGCGAGCACGATTCGGCCGACGTGCAGCGAACACTCGCAGCGGCAGGTGTGAACACCACCGTGACCCGGCCTCCCGCCGGAGCGGTGCCGTCGGGTCGGCCGCCGGCCCGGCCCCGGGTGCGGGCCTCGGTGCACTACTACAACGACGGGAATGATCTCGACACCCTGGTCGGGACCATCGAACAGGTGTCCGTATCGCGATAGGGTGCGGGCACCACCGAAGGAGACCCGTCATGCCCGGCGCCGCCCCCACATTCCCTCCGATCGATCTCGATGCCCTCCGCTCGGCGGTGTCGACGGGTCGGCCGGTGCGCGTCGGTGTGCTCCCCACAGGCCAGTTCCCGGAAGGTACCGCCGGGCGGGTGCGCGCCGTCGGCACCCCCGAGGTGAACGGCCCGGAGTTCATCCAGGTCGAGCTGCGGGTGGGTGGAGCGCTGGATGTGGTGCCCTTCGCCCCCACGGATCTGAGCCCCCTGAAGCGGGGCCAGTCGGCCCCGCAACCATTGGTGCGCGCCGCTCCTCGGGCCGCCGCGCCACGCCGCGCCCGTCGGGCCGCCGGGGATCCCGCGGATTCCGGTGCCGCACAGACCTTGTCGCTGGTGCCGCCGGTGGCACCGACCAGTGCCTCGCCCACCCCCACCGGCGCGGCACCGACCAGTGCCTCGTCCGCCCCCACCGGCGCGGCACCGACCGGCGCTTCGCCCACCCCCACCGTGCCGGTTGCCGCCGGACCGACCGTGGCGGCGGCCGGCCCCCGCCGCCCCGCCGACCGGGCCAAGCGCCAGCAGATCACGCTGACCCTGGCCACCACCGAACCCGACCACACGGGGTGGACCGTCACAGTGACCGTGGGCAGCCGCACTGCGGTGAGACCTGCTCCGATCAATCCGGCGCAGGCCTGGACGGTGATCACCGGCCTCGGCCACCCGGAGGTCGAGAAGCTGGTCGGCGGCGCGCTCGCCGACCATCGCCGCCAGGCCCAGGATCGCGCGAACCGGTTGGCTCGCGAGTTGGCGCAAGCGCAGGCGGAGCTCGCCGGCTACCCGAATCTCTGAGTCCGGACTCGGCTGAACCGACCCCGCGCGGCGTGGTCCCCACCGCACCCCGGGTCACCCCGGCGAGGATGCCGCCGTCGACGGTGACCGCGATGTCGCCGTCGGTATCGGTCCGCAGGACCACCGTCGCCCCGGCCTGATCGGCCAGCTGCAACGCGACCGCGCTCGGATGCCCGAAATCGTTGCCCGCCCCGACCCCGATCATCACGATGCGCGCACCCACGGCGGACATGAATCCCGCCCGCAGCTTCGCCGAACCGTGGTGCGGGAGCTTGAGCACGTCGGCGCGCAGGTCGGCGCCGGACCTCACCAGTGCGTCCTGGGCAGCGTCCTCGACGTCGCCGGCGAACAGCATCCGGGTGCCCGCAATCGTGATTTTCACGACCAGCGACTGGTCGTTGGGGCCGAGATAGCGGGAGACCAGCCCCGGGTCCGGCCCCAGCACGGTGACCGTCAGGCCGCCGATCGTCAGGCGGCTGCCCAGCCGTAGTTGCGCGACCGGGATGCCGACAGCCGCGGCCTGTTCGAGAACCGTCGACCAGGCCACCGCCGGCTCCCGACCCGGCCCCACCCCGACGGCGTCCACGACCCGTCCGTCGAAGACCCCGGTGAGTCCGTCGACGTGGTCGGCATGCAAGTGAGTCAGGATCAGCAGCGGCACCCGCTCGACGTCCAGCCGGTCCAGGCAGCGGTCGATCAGGCTCGGCTCCGGCCCGGTGTCGATCACGACCGCCTCACCGGGGACTCCGGTGGGGATCACGAACCCGTCCCCCTGGCCGACATCACAGCCGACGGCCGACCATCCCGCGGGCGGCCACCCACCGGAGATCACTGTCACCGGCAGCACCACGCTGATGGTGACGAGCCCGAGGGCCAGCAGGGCGACCCGCACCCGCCGGAGCTTCAGCACCGCGGGGACCGCGAGCGCGAGCAACCCGAGCCCGACGACACCGCCCGGATCCGCCGGCCAGGGCACCACCGCGAAGGGCCAGCCGGCCACCTGGTGGGCACATAAGGCGATCCACTCCGCCGCCGGCGCCGCGACCGCCGCCACCAGACCGGCAGCACCGACCCACCAGCCGGCCAGCAACGCCACCACCGCACCGAGCAGCAGCGCCACCGGGACCCCGGCAGCGGCGAGCAAATTTGCCGGCATCGCCCAGATCGACACTGTTCCGCTGAGCCCGGCGATCACCGGCATCGTCGCGAGCTGCGCGACGGCGGGCACGGCCACCAGGTTCGCCCACCCGGTCGGCCATCCTCGGCGACTCAGGGCATCCGCCCAACGCGGTGCGACCAGCACGATGGCCCCCGTTGCCTGCACGGACAGCGCGAACCCCGGGTCTTCGGCGAGCGCGGGGTCGACCAGCAGCAACACGATGACCGCCGCCGCCAGGGCCGGCACCGTCGAGCGGTTCCGGCCGATCAGTAAGGCCGACAGCGTGAGGCCACCCATCACCGCCGCGCGCAGCACCGACGGACTGGGGCGGACCACGATCACCAGTGCCACCGCGAACAGCACCCCGCCGACCGCAGCGAACCGCGGCCCGGCTCGGCGCAGCCCGAGCAGCACGGCGCCGCACAGCAGTACGAAGTGCGACCCGGACACCGCGAGCAGGTGCGTGAGTCCGGTGATGCGGGCGTCCTGGGTCAGCGCCGGGCTGATCAGGGTCCGATCACCCAGGACGAGCCCGGGGAGCAGTCCGGCGGCGTCCCCACCCACTTTCGAGACCACAGCGGTGAAGTCCGCCCTGACCGCGGCGCCGGCCCGCTGCCACCACGGTGCACCCGCCACCGGCGTCGGCGCAGCACTTGTCCGAACCGTCGCCGTCGGCCAACTGGTGAACGTGTCGACGCCGAGCACACCGGTGACCGCCACCCGTTCCCCCGGGATCAGTGAGCCCCACCCGGCGCCGTCGGCGAAGACCGTCAGCGGCAGCGAACCGGTGAGAGCGCCACTGGGCAGGGTGATGTCGTGCAACGTGGCGCGCACCAGGAATCGATCCTCGCTGCTACCCGGGCGGCCGGGGAGCGCCACCGGATCGGTGTCGACCTCGAGGACGACGTCGGCGCGGACCCGATCGACGGCCGCCCGGAACAGCGGGTCATGTTCAGCGGCCGCTGTCCGCAGCGCTGTCATCGCGGTGGCCGCCACCAGGCAGATCAGCGCCGCCAGCAGCCCCGGCCCCCAGATGCGCGTGCGCAACGTAGGGATCACCACCACACCGAGCGCTCCGGCGGTGGCGATGGCAGCCACCACCAGCCCGCAGGTGCGGCCGGCCCACAGCACCGCCAGACTGCCGCCCCAGATGCAGAGTGCCGCCGGCACCAGCCGGAGGTCGACCGGGGCGACCGGCGTGTCGTCGTCGGGTGCGCGCTGACGGGGTCGTCCGCGACGGCCGGGCCGCGGTGCCGCGACCGGTGCAGTCGCGCTCACCCGACACGGACCAACGGCGCCAGCGTCGCGAACCGGGACGGCCCGATCCCGGTGACCTCCTGTAGCTGGTCGACAGCGGTGAACCCGCCGTGGCTCGCCCGCCAGGTCAGGATGTTCCCCGCCATCACCGGACCGACCCCGGGGAGCGTCTCCAACGTCGCCAGGTCTGCGGTGTTCAGATCGATCCGGGCACCGGCAGCTCCCCCGGACGTCCGCCCCGGGCCGCTCGTCACCGCGCCGCCCGTCACGGCGCCGCCCGACTCGCTGGACCGGAGCCCCTGGGCGGTTCCGCCGACGACCACGGAGTCACCGTCGGCGACTTTGGCCGCGAGATTCAGTCCGGTGTAGTCGGTTCCGTCCACGACCCCGCCGGCTGCGGAGATGGCGTCGGCCACCCGGGCGCCCGGCTGCAGGACGACAATGCCGGGCCGCACCACCGCGCCGGTCACCGCGACCACGATCTCGGCGGGCGGCGGCGGTGTGGTGGCCACGGCAGCCGCCGGATCGACCGACGCCGGCGGGGACGACGGGGACGACGGGAGGACGTCGCTGCCGCTCGGTGGCGCGCCGACCACCGCGACCGTCGACGGGCCTGCCACGGTGCCGCCGGAGCCGAACATGCCCGTCGCTGCGCCGATCACGGCCGCCACCGCGATCACCGACAGGACCGCACTCCCCCGCCGGCCCGGGTCGAGCCGCACCCCCGGCCCGGCCGGCACCCACCGCTCCCGCCACCGCACTGCAGGCCGCCAGGGCCGCCGAGGGCCACGGTCACGGTCCATGCCACGGTGGTCCGCACGGACATCATCGAAATTCTCCTCGGCACCGGCGGACCCGTCCCGGCCGTGAGGGTGCTCAGCACCCGGCGAAGGCACCGGTCCCCCGGCGATCTCGGGCGTCGACCAGTCGGGGACCCAGCCGCCGGGATCACCGGCCGCGTCGCGATCGGTGGCTTTCGAACCAGCCGCATCCAGATCAACCACATCCAGATCAACCACATCCAGATCAGCTGCCTCCAGATCAGCTGTATCCAGTTGAGCCGAGTCCGGCATCCCCCGCCGACGGCGCGCCCGCGCTTCGTACAGCGGCCGCAGCCGCCGGGTCGGATCCAGGTTCTCAGCCATGGACCGACCGTAGGGACGATCTCTACGCGGTAGGCCCGGGATGCGCGAGACTGTGGATGGGCGGCCGCTTGTGGACAGACCGCCCGATCACCCCGTCGCGGCCGGGTCCCGATCAGTTGGGGACGGTCAGGCTCCCGGAACCTCGTCCTCGTTGCCCGGGATGATCACGCCGCCCAGGCCTGCGTTGTAGGAGTGCAGGGACCAGCGGCCCCGGCGCCGGTGCAGCACGACCCAGTGACAGTTGTTCAGCCCGATCAGCCGGTTCCACATCGAATCGGGAAGCTCCAACAGATGACCGGTGAGACCGACGATCAACCCGCCGTGGGCCACCAGCAACGCGGTGCTGTGCGGTCCGGCATCCAGCTCGGCGACCACCTGCGCGCCGCGCTGGGCGACCTCCCACCGGGACTCACCACCCGGTGGTCGGGTGTGCGGATCGTTGCCGCGCCACTGTCCCCAGAGCTGCGGCCAACCCGACTCCAGATCGGTGCGGGTCAGACTCTCCCATCGACCGAGATGGGTCTCCCGGATCCGCTTGTCGATCCCGACCGGCAGCCCGGCGAGCCGGCCGACCTCGGCCGCCGTCGCGCGGGCCCGGGACAGGTCCGAGGAGACGATGATCTCCGGCCGCAAGGCCGCCACCGAGGGCGCGGCAGCTGCGGCCTGCAGGCGACCGGTCGCGTTCAGCGCGATGTCGGTGTGACCCTGCATCCGCAGCTGCACGTTCCAGTCGGTCTGGCCGTGCCGCAGCAGGATCAGCGATTCCAGACTCACGAATGCCCCAGTGGCACCTCGTCGGCGCCCGGTACCTCACCGGCCGCACCCGACTCGCCGATCTCGGCGGGCTCGTTGGACTCGACCGGCGCCGGCGGGGTCGCCCCGCCCGGACCGACCAGATCAGCTGCGGTCAAGGACGTCTCACCGGGCTCATCGGTGAACGGGAAGGTCGGGCAGTCCTTCCAGAGGCGCTCCAGGGCGTAGAACACCCGCTCCTCGGCGTGCTGGACGTGGACCACGATGTCCACGTAGTCCAGCAGCACCCAGCGACCCTCGCGCTGACCTTCCCGACGGGCCGGCTTGTGGCCGGACGCGCGCAGCTTCTCCTCCACCGCATCCACGATCGCGCCGACCTGTCGATCGTTGGCAGCCGAGGCGATGACGAAGCAGTCGGTGATCGCGAGCCGGTCCGACACATCGATGACGACGATGTTCTGAGCCTGCTTGTCGGCCGCCCCCTGCGCGGCCAGGATGGCCATCTGGCGGGCGGTTTCGGTGGCACTCATGAGACTCCTCCATGACTACCGATGGCGCTGCGGAGATCTGGGTGATTCTCCGTCACCGCCTCGGGGTCGTCTTGCTGTTGTTCGGAAATCGGTTGGTACAAATGGTGTTTGATGATGTACTGCACGACGCCGTCGGGCACCAGGTACCAGACCGGCTGGCCCGCTGCCACCCGTGCTCGGCAGTCCGACGACGAGATCGCCAGCGCCGGCACCTCCACGAGCGTCACCCGCCCCTGGGGCAGGTGGAGCAGGTCCAGCTCCGGCATCGAGTACCCGGGCCTGGTCACGCCGACGAAGTGGGCCAGCGCGAAAAGGTCACCGACGTTCTTCCACGACATGATCGCCGCCAACGCGTCGGCACCGGTGATGAAGAACCACTCGGCATCCGGCTCGGCCGCCCGCAGGTCGGTGAGCGTATCGACGGTGTAGGTCAGACCGGGACGGTCGACGTCCACCCGCGAGACGGTGAATTGGGGATTGGCCGCGGTGGCGATCACCGCCATCAGATACCGGTGCTCGGCCGGGCTGACATCGATCTTCTGCCAGGGCTTCCCGGTCGGGACGAAGATGACCTCGTCCAGACGGAAGCGGTCGGCGACCTCGCTGGCCGCCACCAGGTGGCCGTGGTGGATCGGATCGAAGGTGCCGCCCATGACGCCGATCCGACGACGTCCACCGTGACGTCGGGGACCGTGCTGGACCGTGGGCGGGCTGCTCGTCACGAGCTCGCCCGGATATGGCCGTCACCGATGACCACGTACTTGGTGCTGGTCAGCTCGGCCAACCCCATCGGCCCGCGGGCGTGCAGCTTCTGGGTCGAGATACCGATCTCGGCACCGAATCCGAACTGGCCGCCGTCGGTGAACGCGGTGGAGGCGTTGACCATAACCGCCGCGGCATCGACCTCGGCGGTGAAGCGGTTCGCCGCCGCCAGGTCCCGGGTGATGATCGCCTCGGTGTGGCCGGTCGAGTGCGCCGCGATGTGCTCCAGCGCCGCGTCCAACGAGTCGACCACCGCCGCCGCGATGTCCATGCTCAGGAACTCGGTGTCCCAGTCGTCGGCGGTGGCCGGGACTGTTCCGTCGGCCAACGCGGCGGTGGCGGCGTCGGCGTGCACCGTGACCCCGGCCCGTTGCAGGGCAGCGACCAGTCGTGGGACCGCAACAGCTGCGACATCGGTGTGCACCAGCACGGTCTCGGCCGCGTTGCACACACTCGGCCGACGTGTCTTGGAGTTCAGCAGGATGCGCTCCGCCATGTCCAGGTCGGCCGAGGCATCGACGAAGACGTGCACGTTGCCGACGCCGGTCTCGATGACCGGTACCGTCGATCCCTCCACGACCGCCCGGATCAGACCGGCACCGCCGCGCGGGATGATCACGTCCACCAACCCGCGGGCCGTCATCAGATGGCGCACCGACGCCCGGTCCACACCCGGCACCAATTGGATGGCATCCACCGGCAGACCGGCGGCCACTGCAGCCGGGGCCAGCACCCCGACCACCGCGGCGTTGGACCGGTACGCCGAGCCGGAACCGCGCAGCAGCACGGCGTTCCCGGACTTCAGCGCGATCCCGGCGGCGTCCGCGGTGACGTTGGGCCGCGCCTCGTAGATGATCGCCACCACGCCCAGCGGCACCCGGACCTGTTGCAGGGCAAGCCCGTTCGGCAGCACCGAACCACGGACCGTGGTGCCGACCGGATCGGGCAGCGCGATCAGCTCCTCCAGACCGATGGCCATTCCTTCGATCCGATCGGGGGTGAGGCGTAGCCGGTCGATGAGACCCGCTGCGGTTCCAGCGTTCTCGGCGGCGGCAATGTCGAGTGCGTTGGCGGCCAGGATGTCCGGTGTGTGACCGCGCAGGGCGTCTGCCATCGCCTGCAGGATCGTGTTCTTGGCCGCCGTCGGCAGCAATGCCACCGCGCGCGCGGCGACCTTCGCCCGCCGAGCGGACGCCAACACCTCCGAAGCCGTCGCCGGCACGCCGGATCCGTCCGTGGGTGCGGCGTCCCGCGCGTTCGACGAGGTCTCCAGGGACACGGTCACGACAGTTCCTCCTGACAGGGCACGACGGCCCACCACGGCGACACCTTCGGTGCCCGGTTCACATCGCCACCAGATCATCGGCGTGCACGACTTCCCGGCGGTGCTCCGGCGGCAGGTCGCCCAGCGATCTACCGATCAGGGCATTGAGTTCTGCAGCGTCGTGGCCGACGAACCCGCGCGCCACGATGCGGTCGTCGGGGCCGCGCAGGTCGACCACATCACCGGACTCGAAATCGCCGTGATAGCCGGTGATCCCGGCGGGCAACAGGGACTTACGACGCAGCGTGACCGCGGCCACCGCGCCCGCGTCCAGGGAGATGGAGCCCGCTGAGGTGGCGGCATGCCGCAGCCAGAACAGGCGCGACGTGACGCGGCGGGGGGCGGCGGCGAACGCGGTGCCGACGTGGGGAACGTCGGTCGCCAGGCTCTGGGCCGCGTCAGCCGCCGACGCCAGCAGGACCGGGATCCCGGCGCCGGTCGCCGTGCGCGCGGCCGCCAGCTTCGATCCCATCCCACCGGTTCCGACCGCACTGCCGGAGTCGGCGATCCGGACGCCGGTGAGCGTGGCGAGGTCGTCGACCTCGGTGATCCGGACCGACTCCGGCAGTCGCGGGTCGCCGGTGTAGAGCGCGTCCACGTCGGACAGCAGCACCAGGCCGTCGGCGCCGACCAGGTGGGCCACCAGCGCGGCCAGCCGGTCGTTGTCGCCGAAGCGGATCTCGTGGGTGGCGACGGTGTCGTTCTCGTTGACCACCGGGACCACCCCGAAGTGCAGGAGCTTGGCCAGGGTGCGCTGGGCGTTGCGGTAGTGGGCCCGGCGGACCACGTCGTCGGAGGTCAGCAGCACCTGGCCGACCGTCAGCCCGAATCTGGCGAAGGAGCCCGCGTACTGCTCGGCGAGCAGTTGCTGGCCCACCGCTGCTGCGGCCTGCTGGGTGGCCAGGTCCCGGGGACGGCGATGCAGTCCCAGCGGAGCGAGCCCAGCGGCGATGGCACCGGAGGAGACGAGCACGACCTGGGATCCGGCCAACCGACGCGCAGCCAGGGCCTCGACGAGGACGTCGAGGCGGCCACGGTCGAGGCCGCCGGCGGCGGTGGTGATGGATGACGAGCCGACCTTGACCACGACCGTGCGCGCCGAGCCGACGGCGCGGCGCGCCGCCGACTCCGTGGCGGTCACCGCCGCCGCCTCCGGCCCCCCGTTCACCGCGTGCTCACTCCCCCAGCTCGGCGGCCAGCTGCGCCCGGAGCTGGTCCAGGGCAGCCTCGTCCAGATCGTCGTCCTCGACCTCGAGACCACGTCGCAACCGGTGCATGGCCTTGCGCTCGGCAGCCCCGACGCGGTCGTTGCTCTCCAGCCGCAGGTCGGTGCCGCGGCCCGTACGGGTCAGCTCGACACCGGCCAGCATGGTCGGCTCCCAGTCGAACGTGACGGCACCGATGGTGACCGGGGCACCCGGCTGGGCCCCCAGCTTCGCGAGCTTGTCCTCGACTCCGAGCCGGGCAAGGCGATCGGCGAGATAGCCGACGGCCTCGTCGTTGTTGAAATCGGTCTGTCGGATCCAACGCTCCGGACGGGTGCCGGAGACGATGAAACCGCCTGCCTCCTCCGGGTCGGGGGCGACGCTGAAGTGCGTCTCGTCCACCGGCTTGGGCCGGATGACGATCCGCTCGCCGACCTGGGTCGGTCGGTCCGCACGGTCCTGCTGCACGACCTCGGCCAGGGCGTAGGTCAACTCCTTGAGCCCCTCGTGGGTCGCGGTGGAGACCTCGAACACCCGGTAGCCGGCCGCCCGCAGATCGGGCGCGACCAGCTCCGCGAGCTCACGTGCCTGCGGCACGTCCATCTTGTTCAGCACGACCAGGCGCGGCTTCGCGGCCAGGTCGGTGGTCAACGACGGCGTGTACTGGCTGAGTTCGTCCTCCAGCGCAGCGATGTCGGATTCCGGGTCGCGGTCGGTCTCGAAAGTGGCGCAGTCCACGACGTGCACCAGCACCGAACAGCGTTCGATGTGGCGGAGGAACTCCAGACCCAACCCGCGCCCCTGGCTCGCGCCGGGGATCAGGCCGGGGACGTCGGCGACCGTGAAGACCTCGGTGCCGGCGGTGACCACGCCGAGATTGGGCTGCAATGTGGTGAACGGGTAGTCCGCGATCTTGGGCTTGGCCGCGGACAGCACCGACACCAGCGACGACTTGCCGGCGGACGGGAAGCCGAGCAGCCCCACGTCGGCGACGGACTTGAGTTCCAGGACGACGTCGGCGTCCTCGCCCGGCTCACCCAGGAGCGCGAATCCGGGTGCCTTGCGGCTCCGCGAGGACAGCGCCGCGTTACCCAGACCACCGCGTCCGCCGTGCGCGGCGACGAACTGGGCGCCGGCACCGACCAGGTCGGCGAGGATGTTGCCGTCCTCGTCCAGGACCATCGTGCCGTCCGGGACCCGCAGCACCAGCGATTCGCCCTGCCCGCCGTTTTTGTGGTCACCGGCTCCCGGGCGGCCGTTGCCGGCCTTGGCGTGCGGGTGGAAGTGGAAATCGAGCAGGGTGTGCACGCTCGGGTCCACCACCAGGGTGACGTCGCCGCCGTTGCCCCCGTCACCGCCGTCGGGGCCACCGAGCGGTTTGAACTTCTCGCGGTGCACCGAGGCACAACCGTGCCCGCCGTCCCCGGCCTGCAGGTGCAGAACGGTCCGATCGACGAATTTCGCCACAGCTGTCCTCCTTTAGCGCCGCGGCTGTTCCGCAGGTGCTGACTACACAGACCGATTGGCCACACAGACCAAACGAGGGGCGGACCCGGAGTGTTCCGGACCCGCCCCTCGCCAGGGAGTGTGCACGTGGTGGCTGGTCAGGCCTAGGCCACCGACTCGACGATGTTGACCATCTTCCGGCCGCGCTTGAGGCCGAACTCGACCGAGCCCGCGTTCAACGCGAACAGGGTGTCGTCCTTGCCGATGCCGACGCCGACACCCGGGTGGAACTTGGTGCCGCGCTGGCGGACGATGATCTCGCCCGCGTTGACGACCTGACCGCCGAAACGCTTGACGCCCAGCCGCTGAGCATTCGAATCGCGCCCGTTCTTGGAACTGGACGCGCCCTTCTTGTGTGCCATGTCTCTCGCCTACCCTCAGCCGACGGTGATGCTGGTGACCTTGACCTGCACCAGCGGCTGGCGGTGGCCCTGCCGCTTGTGGTACCCGGTCTTGTTCTTGAACTTGTGGATGATGATCTTCGGGCCCTTGGTGGCGGCGACGATCTCGCCGGCAACGGAGACCTTGCTCAACGAGTCGGCGTCCGCCGTCACGTCCGAGCCGTCCACCACGAGCAGCGCGGGGAACTGAACCGCGGTGCCGGGCTTGCCGTCGAGCTTCTCGACCTCGATGACATCACCTTCGGCAACCTTGTACTGCTTGCCGCCGGTCTTAACGATCGCGTACATCGCGGCCGCGCCTTCCTAGGAGTATTACCTTCAGTGCTGAGCGCCGGAGCGATCAGCTTGATCACGTGGTGGTGCGGTGCGCGTGACCTGACACTCGGCCACGCACAGCGTCTGGACCTGCACCCGGACATGCGGCGCTCACTCACAGACGGAAGGCCGCCGAGATTCCGACGGCCGACGATTCAGAGTACGCGGCGCGGTGTGTTCAGAGCAAACCAGCGGCTTCCGGCACACCCTGGGGCGGTCCCGCCGGACGGCTGGCCGCCCGGCGACGACGCGGCCGAGCGGCCACCGTCACCTCTTCCGGTTCCTCCGCGATGGCATCCGCCGCCGCATCCGGATCGGTGTCGGCGGACCCGGCGTCAACGAGCTGGTCACCGCCGAAGGACCGATCCGTCGTCGGGTCGTCCGACATCGCGTCGGCCGGGTCCGGCGCCACCGGCGGCAGGTCCTGCGCGGCGGTGTCCAACGACGGCAACAGGTCCAACTGTCCGCTGTCGTCGGCCGTGGACGCCCGGTCGGCCGAGTCGGTGGTGTCGGTGGTGTCGGTGCTGGCGGTGCTGGCGGTGTCGGTGCCAGTGTCGGTGTCGGTGTTGGTGGCGGTGCTGTCGGTGTCGGGAAGAACGGCGTCGTCCGGGCTGACACCTTCCTCATCGGCGTCGTCGGCTCCATCGGAGTCGACGTCGTCGGTCGGTCCGTCCGCGTCGAGTTCCGCAGCCGGATCTCCGACGCGATCCCGGCGGCCGCGACCACGGCCCCCGCGTCGGCGCCGCCGTGGGGCCCCGCCCTCGCGGTTCTCGACACCATCGGCACCGTCGGCGACGTCCTCATCGGCACCGTCAGCCCCGTCAGCACCGTCGGCATTCTCCGGACCGTCGGCCGGTACCTCGACGGTCGGCAGCAGTGACTCCAGCGCCACCGTGCCGGCCGGGGAACCGGATTCCGCAGTGTCGGCAGCGTCCTCACCGGTCCGGCCGTTGAGCTCGGCCAGCAACGACGACGACAGTTGCGAACCCGGTTCGTCGGCGGGGCGGGCGGTCGTACCGGCCTCCGGCGGCTTGGGTCCACGGGGATCGCGGCGCGGCGGCGCGACGACCGGGAGCACCGGCTCGATCTCCACCACCGGTTCGCGGCCCCGGCCGCTGCGACCCCGACGTCCGGCGGAACGGTCCGACGAACGGTCCGACGACCCTTCGGCAGCCTCCACCGCGGTCGGGTCCACCGGGACGTCCCGCAGCACGATTCCCCGGCCGTGGCAGTGGGCGCACGGCTCGGAGAACGCCTCGACCAGTCCGGTGCCCATCTTCTTGCGGGTCATCTGGATCAGCCCCAGCGAGGTGACCTCGGCGACCTGGTGCCGGGTGCGGTCGCGACCCAGGCACTCGGTCAACCGCCGCAGCACCAGCTCACGGTTGGACTCCAGGACCATGTCGATGAAGTCGACGACGATGATGCCGCCGATGTCGCGCAGTCGCAGCTGGCGGACGACCTCCTCGGCCGCCTCCAGGTTGTTCTTGGTGACCGTCTCCTCGAGGTTGCCCCCGGAACCGGTGTACTTCCCGGTGTTCACATCGACGACGGTCATCGCCTCCGTGCGGTCGATGACCAGCGACCCCCCGGACGGCAGGAACACCTTGCGCTCCAGCGCCTTGGCGATCTGCTCGTCGATCCGGTGCGCGGCGAACACGTCGGTGGCACCGTCGAACTTGTGCAACCGCGGGGCCAACTCCGGGGCGACCCCTTCGACGTAGCTGGACAACGAGTCCCAGATGCCGTGCTCGGTGTCGTCGCCGTCGATGACCAACTCGCTGATGTCGGAGTTGAACAGGTCGCGGATGACCTTGATCAACGTGTCCGGCTCGCTGTAGAGCTGCCTGGCCTGCGCACCCTGCGTCTGCTTGGCAGCGGCCGCGGAGATCTGCTCCCACTGCACCTTCAGCCGCTCCACGTCGCGGGCCAACTCCTCTTCGGAGACTCCCTCGGCGGCGGTACGGATGATGACGCCGGCGTCCTGCGGGACGATCCGGTCCAGGATCGCCTTGAGACGCTTGCGCTCGGTGTCGGGCAGCTTGCGCGAGATACCTGTGGCACCGCCCGCCGGGACGTAGACCAGGAACCGGCCGGGCAGCGAGATCTGGGTGGTGAGCCGGGCGCCCTTGTGACCGACCGGGTCCTTGGAGACCTGGACCAGCACCGTGTCGCCGCTGCTCAGCGCGGTTTCGATCCGGCGGGATTTGCCGGCCAGGCCGGCGGCCTCCCAGTTGACCTCACCGGCGTAGAGAACGGCGTTCCGACCGCGGCCGATGTCGACGAACGCCGCTTCCATCGAGGGCAGCACGTTCTGCACCCGGCCGAGGTAGACGTTGCCGATCATCGACGCCGAGCCGGCACGGGAGACGAAGTGCTCGACCAGGACGTTGTCCTCCAGTACGGCGACCTGGGTCAGGTCGCTGCGCTGGCGGACGGCCATCACCCGGTGGACGGATTCGCGGCGGGCCAGGAACTCGGCCTCGGTGAGAATCTGCGGGCGCCGACGGGTCTGCAGGGAGTCGCGACGCCGCTGGCGCTTGGCCTCCAGCCGGGTCGAACCGCGGACACCCTGGACCTCGGACTCCGCACTGCGGGTCTCGCGGACGTGCACGACGGTGTCGGCGGGGTCGTCCGGGCGGCCGGCATCGTCGGAACCGCCGCGGCGGCGGCGCCGACGACGACGTGACGACGCGGAACCGGTGCCGTCGCGACTCGCTATCGCCGTCGCCGTCCTCGGACTCCTCGTCGGAACCTTCGGGGGCCGCAGCCGCGGGCTGATCGGTGTCGGTGCCTGACGCATCCTGGGCCGGGCGGTCGGTGCCGCGGCCGCCGCGACGACGGCGTCGACGTCCGCTGCGGGACGGCGCGCCGTCGCCACGATCGGTCTGGTCGCCGTCGGTGTCCTCGTCGCCGTCCCCGGAACCCTCGTCCTCGGAATCCTCGTCCTCGGGACCGTCCGTCATCTGGACCGTCGCCCTCCTGGGCGTCCATAGCCGGACCGGCAGTCCGGCGACCGACCCGAGGGTCGTCGTCCTCGGCGTCGGCGTCGTCGCCGCCCTGATCGGTGTCCTGGGCGCCGGAACGGCTGCGGCCGCGCCGGCCGCGACGCCGCCGGCCGGGGCGGGCTGCGTCGTCATCGGCATCGGGGGCGTCACCGGTGGGGTCGGTCGCCTCGACCGCGCCCGCCGTCGACTCGTCGTCCCCGCTGGGCCCGGCCATCGAGCGGAGCAGATCGACCGCGACGGTCCTGGCCAGCACCGAGTTCGCCGACTTCGCCGGGACACCCTGTTCGGCCAGCAGTCCGAGCAGGGTCTTGGCGCTGACACCCGCCCGCTTGGCGAGTTCGTGGACCCGCATCCGCGGTGGCAGGTCGATGAACTCGTCCTCGTCGGGACCGTCCACGTCACCGCCGACCGTGGGTACGGGCTCGGTCGCGGGGGCAGCGACGCTGGGAGCGGCGGTCGCCCGGGACGCCCGTCGACGGGCCGGCTTGGCGGCCGATCCCGCCGATCCCGCCGCCTCGGCGCCGGGCTCCGGGGTCGCGACGGGTGCTTCGGTGAACTGGGGCGCCCACGGCGCGGGTTCCGGGTCGACGGTGGTCCGGATGTCAGCCTCGACGGCGGGTGCCGTCTGGACGGGTGCGCCGGCGGTGGGGACGCCCAATCGACCGTCTCCGCGGAGTGCGGCCAACGCGGTGCGGGCCGCGGACCCGTCGATGGACGACGACGGCGACGTGACCGCGACGCCGCCCTCGCCGAGCGCCTGGATGAGCACCTTGGAGGAGAGTCCGAAGCGTTTGGCCACCTCGTGCACCCGCAGTTTGGGCGGAAGGTCGGCCAGCAACGCGGCGAACGCGGCGTCCTGATCGGCATCCGAGGCGGCAGTGTCAAAATCTGTCATTGGAGTTGTCCCTTTCGGGCCACCGGGCGCGATCCCCCGGAGGGGCGCGCCGCTCGGTGACCGCGGTTTGCGCTATGTCCGCAATGCACGCACTGCGGGAAGTCTGTGACGTGGAGTCGGCCGATCAGTCCAGACGTCGAGCACGGATGCGTGTCACTCGCCGCGTGCGCGGTATGTCTCGGGCCGACCTGGCCGGGCGGCCGACCCGGGGTTCCGGATACAGCTGCCTCGGCCAGTATCCCATACCCCGGTGCCGGCGGACGGTCGGACCCGGCGGCGGCGTTGCCGCCGTCAGCCGGCCAGGACCCGCCGGTACCGGATCTCGTCGAAGGTTGTCCCGTCGGACAACCGGACCGCGCCCGGCAGTCGGCCGTACTCGACGAAGCCGACGGCGGCATAGAACCGGGCCAGCGCCGCCCGGTCCCGGGAGCCGAGAAGCAAGGTGTCGACACCGATCTCGGTCGCCAGCGTGGCGATCTCGGCGATCAGCCGCCGCCCCAGACCGGTGCCCTGCCAGGTCGGGTCGACCATCAGCGAGACGACCTCACCCAGGTGCCGTTGGATCCGCAGCGACCGCGGGACCAGGAACGCCACCCCCACCAGGGTGTTGCCGGCGGTCAGTACGACGGCGTGCCGGGTACCGGCCCGCAGGCCGTTGATCGCCTCGGTGACCGCCGGCGCCATCTCGTTGCGCGGAGTGGATGGTTGGAACCCCACCGCACCGTCGGCATCCGACACCCGCTGCCACAACGTCAGCAGGGCGGCCGCGAGATGGTTGTCGGCCGCCAGCGTGGTGCTGCGCTCGCCGATCGGGACCGACCGGGCGGCCGGGCCCACCCGGCGCGCCACCACCGCCGCGTCCGACGCCCGGTCGACCTCGGCCGCATCGTCGGGTGCGGTCACAGGTTCGGGAACCACAGGCCGATCTCGCGGGCCGCTGACTCCGGCGAGTCCGATCCGTGCACGATGTTGAACTGCACCTCGAGCGCGAAATCGCCGCGGATGGTCCCCGGGGTGGCCTTCTCGACGGGGTCGGTGCCGCCTGCGAGCTGACGGAACGCGCTGATGGCGCGCGGGCCCTCGACCACGGCGGCGACCAGCGGGCCACCGGTGATGAACTCGACCAGGCTCGGGTAGAACGACTTGCCCTCGTGCTCGGCGTAGTGGGCCTGCGCGACCTCCGCGGGGGCCACTCGGTACTCGAGGCCGGCCAGCGACAGGCCCTTGCGCTCGATCCGGCCGATGACCTCGCCGACCAGTCCACGCGCGACGCCGTCGGGCTTGACCAGGACGAGCGTCCGCTCGATGTCAGACACGGGCACTTCCCCTCTGTTTGGGGCCACATCGGTGTGGTACCGGAGGTGGCGCTGATGGTGCGGTGACCGCGTCGATGACGCTTCGGCGGCCCCGGCGGCTCAACATACCAATGGCGACGTCGGAGCCGGGCGCGCCCGGCCGCGCCGACTCACACCGGCGCCGGCCCCCCTGCCGACGGGTCCGGGCGCTGACTGGGTAGCAGCCCGGCGGCCGCCCGGCGGCGGTACTCGCTGCGGAAGTGCAACAACGTCCACCAGGCGATCGCGAAGATCAGCCCCATGATCCCCAGCGCGCCGTTGATGAACCAGCAGGCCACCGCCGCCACCTGCAGGCCGAGGATGACCGGCACGATCCACGGCTTCCGGACGAAGGCACACGACGCGAACAGGGCGGCTGCGAGGGTCAGGATGACCGCAAGCTCCCAGGCCCGCAGATCGCGTCCGCTGGCGGCCACCGGGAGCCCGAGCAGGACGGTGATGCTCTGCAGCAACAGGGCGCCGGCCATCACGCCTCGAAAACCCCGTTCCGGGTCCGCGCCGCGCGGCAGCGGCGCGTCGGCGGCATCCGGATCGATCACTGCGGCACCCGGCCGGCCAACTCGCGGGCGTCGCCGGCGGTGACCACCGAACCGGTCACCAGCACACCGGCCCCCGGCCCGACCCGGTCGTCCTCCCCGCCGGTGCGCGCCGAGGCGAGCTCGCGGGCGAGGTTGAGCGCGGCGGGCAGCGTCGGCGCGACGTGCACCCGCTCCTCGCCGAAGACGGCGATCGCGAGCTCCGCGAGATCGGCGGCCGGCATCGCCCGCGGTGAGGAGTTCCGGGTGACCACGACCTCGTCGAGGGTGTCGGCCAAGGCCCCGAGGATCCCCGCGGCATCCTTCTCGCCCATCACCGCGAGCACCCCGACCAGGTGCGAGAACGCGAACTCGTCCGCCAGCGCGGCGGCCAGTGCCGTTGCCCCGTGCGGGTTGTGCGCGGCGTCGACCAGGATCGTCGGGGTGGTTCCGATGCGTTCCAGCCGACCCGGCGAGGCGACCGCGGCGAAGGCGTCCTGGACCATCGCGACGTCGAGCTGCTTGTCCTTGCCGGCACCGAAGAACGCCTCGACCGCGGCCAGCGCCACGGCCGCGTTCTCGGCCTGGTGCGGCCCGTGCAACGGCAGGTAGATGTCGTCGTAGACGCCGCCGAGGCCCTGGATGCTGAGCCGCTGGCCGCCGACGGCGACCCGCCGGGTGAGCACGGAGAACTCGCTGCCGTAACGGGCCACAGTGGCATCCATCTCCACCGCGCGGTGCAGGATGACCTTCATCGCCTCGGCGGGTTGGGCGCCGATCACCACGGTGGCGCCGGACTTGATGATGCCGGCCTTCTCGCCGGCGATGGCGGTCAGCGTGTCGCCGAGGTACTCGGTGTGGTCCAGCCCGATCGGGGTGATCACGGCGACCTGGGCCGACGCGACGTTGGTGGAGTCCCACCGTCCGCCGAGCCCGACCTCGATGACGCCCACCTGGACCGGCGCGTCGGCGAAGGCTGCGTAGGCCATCGCGGTGAGCACCTCGAACTTGCTCAGCTGCACGCCCCCGGCCTGCTGCTGGGCCGCATCCACCAGATCCACGAACGGAGCCACGTCGGTGAAGGCGCCGACATAACCGGCCGCGGTGACCGGCGCACCGTCGATGCTGATCCGCTCGGTCACCGACTGCAGGTGGGGCGAGGTGAACCGACCGGTGCGCATCCCGATCCGCAGGAACAACGCGTCGATCATCCGCGCTGTGGACGTCTTGCCGTTGGTGCCGGCCACCTGGACGACGGGGTAGGCCGACTCGGGGTTGCCCAGGGCCGCGACCAACGCACTGATCCGGTCCAGGCTCGGTTGGATGGCCGTCTCGGGCCACCGTCGGTTGAGCAGCTCCTCGACGCCGTCCAGTGTCAGGTCCGGGTCGCCGCCGGCGAGCTGATCGGTCTGGTCATCGAGATCGGCTGTGGCGCGGGCGATCTCGCCGGTCGGGTCCGGCTCCAGGATGGCTTCCTTCTCCTCGGCGGTCAGGTCGTTGCGCCGCGGGTCGGAAGAGTCGAACGCGTCCCAGATCTCGTCCGCTGCGAGTTCGGCCTCGTCGTCACCGCGCCGCCAGTCCGCAGACTCCGGGTCCGTTCGGCCCGATTCGTCGTCAGTGTCATCGGGGCTGTCCCCGTCGCGACTGTCGTCGCGTCGTCGCCTCGCGGTTGTCGTCGTCCAGCCGGTCGTCGTCGAAGCTGTCGTCGTCGAAGCGGTCGTCGTGACTCATGCGGTACCCCCGAGGGTGTCCAGTCGGGCGGTGATCCGTTCGACGTCAGCCTGGGCCCGGGCCTGCCGGTCGCGGATCTTGTCCACGACCGCGGCCGGTGCCTTGCCGACGAACGCCTGGTTGCCGAGTTTGCCGGTGGTGTCCACGATCTCCTTCTGGGCCACCGCGAGATCTCTGGTGAGCCGCGCCTTCTCGGCAACGAGGTCGATGGTGCCGGACGTGTCGAGCTCGATTCCGGCCGAGCGCACCCCGAGACCGACCTGCATGCTCACCGACGCTGCGAAGTTCGCGTCGGGACGGCTCAGCCGCGCCACCGAACGGATGACGTCCTCGAGCCCGGCCAGGTCGGCCTCGGCCAGTCCGGTGATCGTCGCGGGCACCTTGGCCGCCGGCCGCAGACCCTGGTCGGCGCGGAACCGGCGGACCTCGGTGACGAACTGCTGGACGTCGGCGATCCGCCGCTCGATGTCGGCAGCCCGGTCCGGATCGGCGGTGCGGGCGGTCGTCGGCCACTCGGCGATGACCAGCGACTCGCCGCCGGTCAGACTGGTCCAGAGCGTCTCGGTGACGAACGGCACGAACGGGTGCAGCAGTCGCAACACGGTGTCCAGGGTGTGCCCCAGCACGTCCCGGGTCCTCGCGGCCCGCTCCGGGTCGCCGTAGATGGCGTCCTTGGCGAACTCCAGGTACCAGTCGCACAACTCGTCCCAGACGAAGTGGTACAGCCCCTCGGCCGCTTTGGCGATCTGGAAGTCGGTCAGCAGATCGGTGGTGGCGGCGACGGTCTGGTCCAGCCGGTGCAGGATCCAGGCGTCGACGTCGTCCAGCGTCGATCGGTCGATCGGCCCGGTGGGTACGGTAGCCCCGGTCATCAACGCGAAGCGGGTGGCGTTGAACAGCTTCGAGCAGAAGTTCCGCGAGCCGGCCACCCAGTCGGCCGAGGTGGCCAGATCGGCCCCGGGGTTGGCCCCCCGGGCCAGCGTGAGCCGGACCGCGTCGGCGCCGTACTCCTCGATCCAGGCCATCGGGTCGATGACGTTGCCGCGCGACTTGCTCATCTTGCGACCCCGCTCGTCGCGCACCATGCCGTGCAGCGCAACCACCGAGAACGGCGAGACACCCTGTCCTGCATCGTCTTTCATCGCGTACAGGCCGAGCATCATCATCCTGGCCACCCAGAAGAACAGGATGTCGTATCCGGTCACCAGCACCGAGGTCGGGTAGAACGCCCGCAGCGTGTCGGTGGTGTCCGGCCAGCCCATCGTGGAGAACGGCCACAGGCCCGACGAGAACCAGGTGTCGAGCACGTCCGGGTCCTGGGTCCAGCCCTCACCAGGCGGTTGCTCATCCGGTCCGACACAACGGATCTCGCCGTCGGTGGAGTACCAGACCGGGATCCGGTGGCCCCACCACAGCTGACGCGAGATGGTCCAGTCGTGCATGTTGTCGACCCACTCGAAGTAGCGCGACGCCAACTCCGGTGGGTGGATCCGGGTCCGGCCGTCGCGCACCGCGTCACCGGCAGCTCGCGCCAGCGGGCCGACCTTGACGAACCACTGCACCGACAGCCGCGGTTCCACGACGTCATCCGAGCGTGAGCAGTGTCCGACAGCGTGCACGTAGGGAGCCTTCTCGGCGACGATCCGGCCCTGCCGGCGCAGCTCCTCCTTGACGGCCGCTCGCGCGGCGAAGCGGTCCATCCCGTCGAAGGCGGTCCCCGTCCCGGTCACGTGAGCGGTCAGGTCCAGGATCGTGACGGTCGGCAGACCGTGCCGGAGCCCGATCTCGAAGTCGTTCGGGTCGTGCGCCGGGGTGACCTTCACGGCTCCGGTGCCGAAGGCCGGGTCGACGTGCTCGTCGGCGACCACCGGGATCTCCCGCCCGACGATGGGCAGGGTCACGGTTTTTCCGACCAGGTGGCGGTAGCGGGCGTCGTCGGGATGCACCGCGATCGCAGTGTCACCCAGCATCGTCTCGACCCGGGTGGTCGCGACCACCACCGAGTCGGACCCGTCCTCGGCGCTGCCGTAGCGGATCGACACCAGCTCACCCGCGTCATCGGAGTGCTCCACCTCGATGTCGGACAGCGCGGTCTGGCAGCCGGGGCACCAGTGTGTGATGCGGTTGGCCCGGTAGATCAGCCCGTCGTCGTAGAGCCGCTTGAAGATCGTCGTCACCGCCCGGGACAGGCCGTCATCGAGCGTGAAGCGCTCCCGGGACCAGTCCACGGAGTCACCGAGGCGGCGCATCTGACCCAGGATCATCCCGCCGGACTCGGCTTTCCAGTCCCAGACCTTCTGCACGAACAGGTCCCGGCCGAAGTCGTGCCGGGTCTTGCCGTCGACCGCCAGCCGCTTCTCGACCACGTTCTGGGTCGCGATACCGGCGTGGTCCATCCCGGGCAGCCAGAGCGTCTCGTCGCCGCTCATCCGGTGCCACCGGGTGAGGATGTCCATGATCGTGTGGTCCAGCGCGTGCCCGATGTGCAGGCTGCCGGTGACGTTCGGCGGCGGCAGCACGACGGAGAACGGCTCGGCGCTCCCCCGACAACACCTTGGCCGGGTCGGCGGCGAAGTAGCCCGCCGCCTCCCAGCGCTGGTAGGTGGCCACCTCGACGGCCGACGGGTCGTACTGGCTGGGCAGATCAGGGGTCGCAGCGGTGGAGACAGTCACCCGGACAGCTTAGGTGGCCTGCGTGGGGCGCCGGTTCCGTGCGCTGCACCGCGGAGCGACGCTCACCGGGGCGGCCCCGCCAGCACCCGCTCCCGCAGGACGGCGACCGGGTCGTCGGCCGGTGGTGCCATCCAGTCGGCGTCCAGCCACCAGGTCGCGCCGACGGCGGCGTACGCGTCGACCTCGGCCGACGTGCGCGACCGGTCGATCAGGTCGGCGGTGCCCTCGGCGACGACGTCATAGGGCCCCTGGTGGCCCAGTTCGGCGCGCAGCGCGGTCACCTCGGTGACGATGTCGGCCCAGCGCGCGAGACTTCCGGGCCCGGCCGTCCCGTCGGGCCCGCGGAAGTTCGGCAGCAGCCCGTCACACCGGGCGGCCCGGCGCATCGACCTGGGGGCGCCCGCCATGCCGACACACCAGGTCCGGATCCGCGGTCGGGAGACGATCGGCGGTGGTTCCATCGCGCCGGGCGGCCGGACCGTGTAGTGCTTCCCGTCGTAGCGCAGCGGCTCGCCCGACCACAGCCCGAAGAGCACGTCCAGGCCCTCGTCCATGAGTTCGGCCCGCACCGCACGGCCCTGGTCCGGTTCGAAGGCCGTCCACGGCTCGAGGACCGCGCCCATGCCGACGCCGAGGATGACCCGGCCCCCCGACAGCCGATCGAGGGTCCCGGTCACCGAGGCCAGGTCCCAGGGCTTCCAGCGCGGCAGCGGGGTCAGCATGGTGCCCAGCCGGATCGTCGACGTGGTCATCGCCGCCGCGGTCAGCGACACCCACGCGTGCACCCCGTAGACCGGCTCCCAGGTGAAGACACCGTCCCAACCGGCCTCCTCGGCCGCCGTCGCCAGTCGGGCGACGTCCGCGGCATCACCACAGGTCAACACGATTCCGAACTGCATGCGGACCTCCTGACCGACGAAGTGGGTGGCGGCAATCGACTCCGACCGGCTCAGTACGAACGCGGCAGCCGCAGGCGGTGCTGCGCCACATAGTTGAGCAACATCTCCGCACTGACCGGGGCGATCCGCAGCAGCCGGGCCATGCCGTACAGCGGTACCAGGCCGTACTCCACCGTGAGCCCGTTGCCGCCGTGGGTCTGGATCGCGGCGTCCACCGCCGCCGACGCCGCCTCGGCAGCGGCGTACTTGGCGATGTTGGCCTCGGCCGCGGCCGGTTGACCGTGGTCGTGCAACCAGGCGGCCTTGTTCATCATCAGTTCGGCGAGTTCGAGCGCGATCCGCGCCTTCGCGAGCGGGTGTGCGACCGCCTGGTGGGTGCCGATCGGGGCGCCGTCCCAGACGCTGCGGGTCCGGGCGTAGTCGGCGGCGCGGCCGAGGGCGTACCGGCCGAGCCCGACACACAGCGCCGCCGCGGTGATCCGTTCCGGGTTCAGACCGTCGAAGAGTGGCCCGGTACCCGCATCCGGATGCCCGATCATCGCGGCCGCCGGAATGCGCACACCGTCATAGAAGACGGTGAACTGCCGGTCGGGGATCTGCGCGGCCATCTCGATCGGGTGCCAGCTCAGGCCCGCGGTGTCGGTGGGCACCAGGAACAGTGCCAACTGGGCCTTGCCGGTCACGCTGTCGATCCCGGTCCGGGCGACCGTGATCACGGCGGCCGCGGCGTCGATCCCGGAGATGTAGTACTTGGACCCGGTCAGCACCCATTCCTCGCCCTCGCGACGGGCGACCGTGGCCGACCCGGTGCGAGTTGGAGCCGGCGTCGGGCTCGGTGATCGCGAACGCGACGATCGTGTGCCCGTCCGCGAGCCGGGTCAGCCAGGTTCCCGCTGCTCGGCGGAGCCGTGCCGGCGCAGCACCTCGACCGCGATGGCGCTGGAGACCAGCAGCAACAACAGCGGGCAGCCGGCGGCGGCGGCCTCCTCGGCCACCACCGCGAGCTCGCTCATGCCGGCGCCGCCGCCGCCGTACTCGGTGGGCACGTTGATCCCGATGAAACCGCCATCGGCGAGTTCTTTCCACAGTGCCGCCTGCGGCTCGCCGCAGCGGCCGTGCTCGGCGTAGTCGGCGCCGCCGTACCGGGCCGCGATCGAGCGCACGACCGCGCGCAGCTCGGTCATCTCGGTGGGCTCGGTGAAGTCGGTCATCGGTGGCTCCTCGCTGGTCGGCGACCGAGGATCACCCGGAGCCGTTCGGTTCGGCCGGCAGCGGGCCGGCGCGGGTGGGCGGGGCGGCACTGCCGCCCTCCAGCATGCTCCCGACGCCGACACCCGGCCTCCGCACCCGTCGGCGCGGCAGCCACGGACCGTCCCGGCGGTAGCGTCTGCGGCGGAAGAGGAGGCCGATGAGCACCGAGCTGACACCGTTCGCCGAGATCACCACCCCGCGCGACAGTCCCCGCGGTGCACTGTCCGGGGTCGACCCGACCCTCGGGCGGCTGAGTGTGGTGTCGGACTGGTTCGCCGACCGTCGCTCGACGGCCGGTGTCCTCACCCGGCCGCGGGTGCTCGTGGTGGGCGGTGACCACGGCCCGGCCGGCGCCGCGGCGTCCCACGAGGACCCGGGGGTGGGTCAGCGGCTCGCGCTCGCCCAGGACGTCGGATGGGTGCGGATCGACGTCGCGACCCACAGCGCCGACACCACCTCGGACGACGTCATCTGCGCGGGACACCCGGACGCGGCCACTGCCGACGTGCTGACGCCCGACCAGGCCGTCGCCGCCGTCGAACTGGGCCGCCGGCTCGCCGACCGCGAGGTCGATGCCGGCGCCGACCTGCTGATCCCCGGGCTGACCGGCTCGGGGCACGAGCTGCCACTGGGTGCGCTGTGCGCCATCCTGACCGGCCTGGAACCGGTCGACGCGGTCACCGTGCCGGACTCGGATCCGGCCGTCTGGATGGCGGCGGTCACCACCCTGCGGGACGCCCTGTTCCGGATTCGCGACCGGGACAAGGACGTGCTGTCCCTGCTGGCTGCAGTGGGCGGGGCGGACCTGGGTGTGCTGGCCGGACTGCTCGCCCAGGCCGCCGTCCGCCGGACGCCGGTGCTGCTCGACGGATTGCCGGCCACCGTGGCCGCGGTGCTCGCGCACCGGTTGGCACCCGGCGCCGACGCCTGGTTCATCGCCGCCGGTCAGGCCACCGGTCGGCCGGGACGCCGACTCCAGGACATGCTCGGGTTGCCACTGGTCGCCGCCCTCGACACCGACTCGCCCACCGGGGTGGGGGCGGTGCTGTTGCTGCCGTTGATCCAGTCGGCGCTGGCGGTCTGTGCGGACCGTGCGCAGGCCGGCGGCGCCGGCGAGGTCCCCGTGACGGCCGGGGTCGCCGAGCCGCAGCCGATCGGCTGAGTGAGACTCAGTACACCTGCCAGTCCACCGGATCGGCGCCCATCTCCACCAGCAGTTCGTTCGCCCGGGAGAACGGCTTCGAACCGAAGAAGCCCCGGGAAGCCGACAGCGGCGACGGGTGCACGCCGGCCAGGTACGGTACCGGTCCCAGCATCGGGATCAGGGTCTGGGCGTCGCGGCCCCACAGGATCGCGACCAGCGGCCCGCCCCGCGCCACGAGCGCCCGGATGGCCGCCTCGGTGAAGGCCTCCCAGCCCTTACGGCGATGCGACGCCGGCTCCCCGGGACGCACTGTCAGCACCCGGTTCAACAGCAGTACGCCCTGTTCCGACCAAGCGGCCAGGTCGCCGTGCCCGGCAGGTTCGATGCCCAGGTCGGCGGACAGCTCGGTGTAGATGTTCACCAGCGACCGCGGGATCGGCCGGACGTCGCGGTCCACGGCGAAGGACAACCCGACCGGATGCCCGGGGGTCGGATACGGGTCCTGACCCACGATGAGCACCTTGACCTGCGACAACGGCTGTTCGAAGGCCCGCAGGATGCGCCCCGCCGCCGGTAGGTAGGTCCGGCCGGCGCCGACCTCGGCGCGCAGGAACTCCCCCATCTCGTGGAGTCGGCCGGCCACCGGAGTCAACGCCGCTGCCCAGCCGGGGTCGACGTTCGGCGGGATCGCCGGTGGCGGCGCCCCGTGTTCGGTCGGGCCCGGGCTCACCGGAAGTGGTCCCAACCGCCGGGCCCTTCGTAGGGGCTGCCGTCCACGGTGACACCGGACCCGGCCGAGACGCGGCCGATCGGCTCCCATGGCGCGGGCAGCGCGGTGTCCGCCGGGAACGTCGCTACCAGTGCGTGGTCGTCGCCACCGGTGAGCAGCCAGGACACCGGGTCCTTGCCGAGGGCGGCGGCCACCTCGACCAACCGCGGGTTGAGGTCCAGCGCGGTGGACCGGATGTCGATGGACACCCCGGACGCTGCGGCGAGGTGCCCGACGTCGGCCACCAGGCCGTCGGAGACGTCGATCATCGAGGTGGCGCCCAGCTCGGCCGCCAGCGGGCCGGCGGCCAGCGGCGGCTGCGGCTCGCGGTAGGCGCCGACCATCGCCGCCGGGGAGCGGAACCCACGGGACAACACCGCCAACCCGGCAGCCGCCCAGCCGACCCGGCCGGCCAGTGCCAGCAGATCACCCGGGCGGGCCCCCGACCGCAGCACCGGGCGTCCGCCGCGCAGGTCACCGAGCACCGTCACCGAGATCGTCAGGACCTCGGACCTGGTCAGGTCACCGCCGACCACACCGGCGCCCACCTCGGCGGCCACCGCGTTCAGGCCGCGGCCGATCCCCAGCACGACCTCGCGGTCGATCCCGGCCGGGGCGCACAACCCGACGACGAGGGCGGTCGGCACGGCGCCCATGGCCGCGATGTCGGCCAACGAGGCCAGCGCCGCCCGGCGGCCGATCTGCTCGGGGCCGGCCCAGTCACTGCGGAAGTGCACCCCGTCGACCAGGACATCGGTGCTGATCACCACCCGGCCGTCGGGCACGGCCACCACCGCGGCATCGTCCCCGGGACCGATCAGCGTGCCTGCAGGCTGCTGTCGACCGGCGATGATGGCGGCGATCAGGGAGAACTCGCCGCCCGACGTGGGGTCGGGACGGACGGATGGGGTCGCGATGATGGCCTCCGGGCACGATGGTGACGGCCTCGCGGAGAACTCCCGGGCCGCCGGCGAGCAGCCTCCATGGTGCCCGACGCGGACCCGATAAGGTGAGTGCCGGGTGCCGATGGCTCCGCGAGTCGTCGTCCGGCGATGACGCCCTCGCGGTCACCGCCGCACCGGGACCACCCGGTCCAATGTTGCTGACCGGCACGAACCTTCAGACCGCACCGTGGGTGCGGCGGAAACAGGGGCTCACCGTGGTGCAGGCTTTCATCCTGATCCAGACCGAAGTAGGGCAGGCCGCAGCGGTGGCCCAGGCCATCGCCGAACTCGCCGGCGTCACCAGCGCGGAGGACGTCACCGGCCCCTACGACGTCATCGTCCGGGCCGAATCCGAGACCGTCGACGACCTCGGCAAGCTGGTGGTGGCCCGGGTCCAGGGCGTTCCCGGAATCACCCGCACGCTGACCTGCCCGGTGGTCCACCTCTGAGCACCGGACAACCGACCGGACCGGCCGAACCCAGCACCGAGCGGACCACCGACACCCCCGCCCTACCCGTGGTGACCGGCGGCTCCCGGCCCGCCGGCTGGCGTCTGGGAGTGGCGATCGTGCTGCCGCTGGTCGCCGTCGGCGTGACCGCGGTGCTCGCCGGCCGGGTGCGCTCGGGTGCGGCGACCGATCCGGACGCGCCGCTGGCGATTCCGGTCGTACTCCAGACCGGGGCGACCTCGGCGGGGTGTGCCGCACTGGACGCCGCACTGCCGGTCTCGCTGGACGGCCGGGCCCGCCGCACGCTCGTGGTGGCGGAGGCCGGGGTGGCTGCGTGGGGGGAACCGCCGGCGGTGCTGCGATGCGGTATCACCGACCCCGCCGAGTTGACCTGCTCGTCGGCGCTGACCGTGTTCAACGGAGTCGCCTGGCTGGCGCTGCCCGGCGACGGCAAGACCAGCTACATCGCGGTGGACCGCGCGCAGCGGGTGGTGCTCACCGTCGACAACGCCGTGGGCATCGGCGTCGTGCAGGACCTGTCGAACACGGTCGCCGCCGTGCTGCCCGGCCGACCTGTCTGCGTGGACGGCGTGGTCAACCCACCGTCCTGACCAGCAGTCGGGTGCGACTCAGCGAAGGCCGGTGCCCCGGGCCAGTGCGGTGCGGATCAGTACCTGCAGCAGTTCCGGATAGCTGACGCCGTCAGCGGCGAACATCCGCGGATACATCGAGATCGGGGTGAACCCCGGCATCGTGTTGACCTCGTTGATCGACACCTCACCGTCGGCGGTGACGAAGAAGTCGACCCGCGCGAGACCCTGCGCATCCAACGCCTGGAAAGCGCGGATCGCGTACTCGCGGACCGTCGCCGCGACCTCGGGGTTCAGACTCGCCGGAATGTCGAACGTGGCGGCGTCGTCGAGGTACTTGGCGGTGAAGTCGTAGAAGGCGAAGTCCGCGCCGAGGTGGATCTCGGCAGTCGACGAGGCCTGCAGCCGGCCGTCGGGGTACTCCAGAACGCCGCACTCGATCTCCCGACCGATGACGGCGGCCTCCACGAGCACCTTGGGGTCGGCCAGCCGCGCCGCGGCGATGGCGGCGTCCAGGTCGTCCCACGCGTCCACCCGGCTCACCCCCAGGCTGGAGCCGGCCCGGGCTGGTTTCACGAAGACCGGCAGCCCGAGAACGTCCTTCTCCGCCGCGGTCAGCGTCGCTCGACCGCTGCGCAGCACGACGTACCGGCCGACCGGCAGACCCTCGGCCGCCAGCAGCTTCTTGGTGAACTCCTTGTCCATCCCGGCGGCGCTGGCCAACACACCGGCACCGACGTAGGGCACGCCCGCGAGCTCCAGCAGCCCCTGGATCGTGCCGTCCTCGCCGTAGGGCCCGTGCAACACCGGGAACACCACGTCGATGTCCACGACCTCGGCGCTGTCGGCGCTGTACAGCGGCACCCTGCCCGTCGTGGCGCACCGGCAGCAATGCATGCCGGGCGGGGTCGGTGGACAGCACCAGTTCGGGACCTGTCTGCACGGCGGGCAGGGTGCCGTCGGAGATTTTCAGGGACGTCGCGGCGGGAACCCGGACCCAGCGACCGGCCGCGGTGATCCCGATCGGGACGGCCTCGAACTCGGCGGGATCCAGGTGGGCCAGCACGCTGCCGGCGCTGACGCAGGACACGGCGTGCTCGCCGCTACGGCCCCCGAGGACGACGGCCACCCGGATGCGCTCTGCGGTCATTCCCGACACCCTACGGCCCGGCACAGACCCGATCGGGGACGGTCTATTCCGGCGTGTAGTCCGGCCGCATCAGCGTGCTGACCAACTCCCCCGGCGGCAGGGAGTGGTAGCAGACCTCGAACACCGCCTCGGTGATCGGCAGCGAGACCCCGTGCCGCAGGCCCAGATTCCGCAACGAACGGCAGCTGACCACACCTTCGGCGACCTGTCCGCTGCCGGCGGCCTGTGCCTGTTCCACGCCCATGCCCTGGGCCAGCCGGACCCCGAAACTACGGTTGCGCGACAGCGGCGAGGAACAGGTGGCGATCAGGTCGCCCACACCGGCGAGCCCGGCGAACGTCGCGGCCTTCCCGCCGAGTGCCTCCCCCAGGCGGCTGATCTCGTGCAGCCCCCGGGTCATCAACGATGCCTGTGTGTTGCGGGCCAGCCCGAGCCCCTCTGCCATCCCACAGGCGAGCGCGATGACATTCTTCCCGGTACCGGCGATCTCGGCGCCGATGACGTCGGTGATCGTGTACGGCCGGAAGTAGGAGTTGGCACTGGCCAACTGGACGGCCACCGCTGCGTCGTGGTCGATACACGCCATCACGGTCGCGGTGGCCTGCCCCTGGGCGATCTCCAGAGCCAGGTTCGGGCCGCTGAGCACCACCACCCGGGCCGGGTCGATGTGTCCGACCGAGGTGATCACCTGGCTCATCCGCAGACCGGTGCCGATCTCGACACCTTTGGCCAACGAGATGATCGGCACGGTCGGCGGCAGCCAGTCCCGCCAGACCGCCATGTTCTCCCGCAGGGTCTGGCTGGGCACCGCGCAGACCACCGCATCCACGTCGCGGAGCGCGATCTCGACGTCACTGGTGGCCCGCAGACCGTCGGGCAGCCGGATTCCGGGCAGGTACTCGGTGTTCTCCCGGGCGTCGTCGATCTGCCGCGCGAGCGCCGATCGGCGGGTCCAGAGCGCCACGCCGCGCCCGGCGTCGGCGAGCACCTTGGCGAAGGTCGTGCCCCAGGAGCCGGCACCCAGTACGGCCACCCTGTCGATGGACCTCACGCGCCGGAGCCGGGCCCGTCGCCGACGACCGGCGCGGCCGCCGACCGACCCGGCCGCTGATCCTTGGGCGGGGCGAAGAAGGTCTCGGGCGGGGTCTCACCGCGGATCCCGGCCTGCAGGTCACGCACGACGGTCATGATGTGCATCGACACGTCGCGCACCAGCCGGGTGTCCATCTCCTGACCGCGGAAGGCCGACAGGTCGATCGGCGGGCCGAGGGTCACCACGATGTCCTTGCGCGGCAACGGCTTGAAGCGGCCCTTGCGCACGTAGGGCACGAAGACGTCCTGGGTTCCCCAGTTCACCATCGGGATCACCGGGACGTCGGCGGCCAGCGCCAGCACGGCCACCCCGGCCTTCGGGCGCATCGGCCAGGTCTGCGGATCCCGGGTGATGGTGCCGTCGGGATAGATGACGACGACCTGGCCCGCGTCCAGGGCATCGATGGCCGGCTGCAGGCTCTGCTGGCCCGCGCCGCCGGTCCGCTCGACCGGGATCTGCCGGGCACCGCGCATCAGCGTGCCGACCCCCGGCACCTTCCAGATCGAGGCCTTGGCCATGAAATGGGGCCACCGGCCCGCCTTGCGTACGTAGACCGCATCGAAGACCGGATCGAGGTGCGAGACATGGTTGGCCACCACCAGCACCCCACCGGTGGCCGGCAGGTGCTCCATGCCGCTGAAACGGCGACGGCCCAGCAGCGCCGTCAGCGGGTAGAACACGATGCGGCACAGCGTGATCCAGCCGTTGTCCCGCTCCGCCCCGGGATCCGCCCGGTCGGAGCCATCTCTGCTGTGCGCCACGCTGCTGACCACCCCACTCGTCGCTGACCGTGATGCCGACGGTCGGCCCGGACCGGCGGATCAACCTTAGATCGCCCGACGGCCCCGCGTGGGGTGCTCGCACCGGATCGACGAACGTCCACGTCAACCCCGGCCCCCGCGGGCCTCGCGGACAGGGGAGAATGAACCCGTGACGACCACCGACGAAAATCCGGCCGACGCCGCACCCCGCGCCCGGCGCACCCCCGTCCGGCGACGGACGGCTGACGGCTCCGAGCCCGGGACCACGACGGGCGCGCCCGAAACCAACGGGGCCGCCAGCGACGGGTCCGCGGCGAAGGGCGACGGGGCCGCGGCGAACCCGACACCACGGGCCCGGCGCAAGGTCTCCCCGGCCGGCGCCGCGGCCAGGGCGGGTCGGGCCGCCGCGGCGGTCACGAAGCACGCGGCCGATTCCGCGCCGAGCCGCCCGGGTCCGGGATTGCCGACGCCAAGACCACCGCGCATTCCGCGCTGTCCACCGCTCCGCTGGAAGTGGTCCCGCCGGAGCACTTCCCGCGGATGGCCGACGACGTGGACCGGGCCACCGTGGGCGACCCGCTGACCACTGTCGAGCTCCCGGCCGACCGGTTCTACAACCGCGAGTTGAGCTGGCTGGACTTCAACGCCCGGGTGCTGGCGATGGCCGAGGACCCGGCCGAGCCACTGCTCGAGCGGGCGAAGTTCCTGGCCATCTTCGCTGCCAACCTGGACGAGTTCTACATGGTCCGGGTGGCCGGTCTCAAGCGTCGCCGGGAGATGGGTCTGACGGTCAACAGCGCGGACGGGTTGAACCCCGGCGAGCAGCTCGCGCTGATCTCGGCGCGGACCCAGGAACTCGTGGAGCGCCACGGTCGGTGTTTCACCGACGACGTGCTGCCGGCCCTGGCCGAGGCCGGGATCAGCCTGGTGCACTGGACCCAGATCACCGACGCCGACCGGCAGCGGCTCCAGCAGTACTTCGTCGACCACATCTTCCCGGTGCTGACGCCGCTGGCTCTGGACCCGGCGCATCCGTTCCCCTACATCTCCAGCCTGAGCCTGAACATGGCGATCATCGTCCGGGACCCCAAGACCGGCGCCGAGCGCTTCGCCCGGCTCAAGGTGCCCAGCAACGTCGACCGGCTGGTCCGGGTGCGCCGCGGCGAGTTCGACTACCTGCCGCTGGAGGACCTGATAGCGGCGCACCTCGGGATCCTGTTCCCGGGGATGCAGGTCCTGGAGTACCAGGTGTTCCGGGTCACCCGCAATGCCGACCTGGAGGTCGCCGAGGACCGCGACGAGGACTTGTTGCAGGCGCTGGAGCGCGAGCTCGCACGGCGCCGCTTCGGCCCGCCGGTGCGGCTGGAGATCGCCGACACCACCAGTGAGCGGATCCTGGACCTGCTCATCAACGAGCTCGACGTCGACCCGGCCGACGCGGTGGAAGTGCCCGGGCTGCTGGATCTCTCGTGCATGTTCCAGCTCTACGGTCTGGACCGCCCCACGTTGAAGGATCCGCCGTTCGTGCCGGCCACCAACCCGGCCTTCGCCGAGGGCGAGAACCCCAAGAGCGTCTTCGCGACCCTGCGCGACGGTGACGTGTTGCTGCATCACCCCTACGAGTCCTTTGCCACGACGGTGCAGCGCTTCATCGAGCAGGCCGCCGCGGATCGCCACGTGCTGGCCATCAAGCAGACGCTGTACCGCACGTCCGGCGACTCCCCCATCGTCTCGGCGCTGATCGAGGCGGCGGCGGCCGGCAAGCAGGTGGTGGCCCTGGTCGAGGTCAAGGCCCGCTTCGACGAGCAGGCCAACATCTCCTGGGCCAAGGCCCTGGAGAAGGCCGGGGTGCACGTCGTGTACGGCCTGGTGGGTCTCAAGACGCACTGCAAGACCGCCCTGGTGGTCCGCCAGGAGGGCAACGTCATCCGCCGCTACTGCCACATCGGCACCGGCAACTACAACCCCAAGACGGCCAGGATCTACGAGGACCTCGGGTTGTTGACCGCGGATCCGGACATCGGCGCGGACCTGACCGACCTGTTCAACGTGTTGACCGGGTATTCGCGGCAGACCGAGTACCGGAACCTGCTGGTCGCCCCGCAGGGCATCCGGGACGGCATCGTGCACCGGATCCACCGCGAGATCGAACACGTCCGGGCCGGCCGCCGCGGCCTGGTCCGGCTGAAGATGAACTCCATCGTCGACGAGCCGGTGATCGATGCGCTCTACCGGGCCTCGATGGCCGGAGTCGAGGTCGACATCACCGTCCGCGGGATCTGCGCGCTGCGTGCCGGGGTGCCCGGACTCAGCGACAACATGGTCGTGCGGTCCATCGTGGGGCGGTTCCTGGAGCACTCCCGGGTGTTCCACTTCGGCAATGCCGGCAACGACGAGTACTGGATCGGCAGCGCGGACATGATGCACCGCAACCTGGATCGACGCGTCGAAGCCCTGGTCCAGATCAAGGATCCGGTCGCGGTGGACCGGATGGCCCGGCTGCTGGCCCTGATCAGCCGGCCCGACACCCGTTGCTGGCGGCTGGGTCCCGACGGCTGGTACCGCTCGCCGGAGTCGGGCGGGCGCGACCCACAGGCGGTTCTGCTGCGTGGAGGAGCCGGTGCCGAGTGATCCGACACCCGTACACGCCGCGGGCGGGCTGCTCTGGCGCCCGGGTCCACGGGACCGGGCGGAGGTAGCGCTGGTCCATCGCCCGCGGTACAAGGACTGGTCGCTGCCCAAGGGCAAGGCCAACCGCGGTGAGACCCCGCCGATGACGGCGCATCGGGAAGTGCTGGAGGAGACCGGGTTCCGAACGGTGCTGGGCCGACGATTGACGACCGTGCGCTACGCGGTGGCTGCCGGACCCAAGCAGGTCGAGTACTTCGCCGCCCGGGCCGTCCAGGGCGATTTCGTGCCGAACCGCGAGGTCGACAAGCTGCGCTGGCTGGCCCCCGACGATGCCCGCGAGTTGGTCAGTTACGAGTTCGACCGCGCGGTGCTCGACACCTTCGAGCGCCAGCCGACGACCGTCAGCAGCGTGGTCCTGGTCCGGCATGCCAGGGCCGGCGTCCGCGAATCGTGGGACGGCCCGGACGATCGGCGACCGCTGGACACGAAGGGCCGCCGCCAGGCCGCGGCGCTGCGACTGGAACTCGCGCCGTTCGGCCCCCGGGCGATCATCAGCGCCCCGGTGCAGCGGTGCCGGTCGACCGTCGCGGGGCTGGCCAAGGATCTCGGGTTGACGGTGCAGATCGAACCCACCCTCGGCGAGGAGGCGTACCGGGAGCATCCGGCCGGCGCCCGACGGCTGCTGTCCGGTCTCGGCGCCGCCGGCGAGCCGGTGGTGGTGTGCTCCCAGGGCGGCGTGATCCCCGGCGTGGTGAAGACTCTCGCCAGCCGGGCCGAGCTCAAGATCGGTTCGACCGGAACGCCGAAGAGCGCGTACTGGGTGCTCACCTTCGACGGGCCGGAGCTCGTCCAGGCCGATTCGCACCCGGCACCGAGCCTGTCCTGACGACCTGAGGTACCGCCGCCGTTCGGCTGTGCGGTACCTCAGGGTGTCGCTACTTCTTGACCGCGGCCTTACGGGTCGTTGCCTTGGTGGCCGGGGTCGCCTTCGTCGCAGCGGATTTGGGTGCAGCGGACGCCTTCGCGCCGGCGGCCTTGGCAGCGGCGGGCTTGTCGTCAGCGGCCTTCGGGGCGGTGGCCTTGGTGGAGGTGGCCTTGGGGGCGGCGCCCTTCGTCGCGGTGGCCGTCTTGGCGGCAGCGGGCTTGGTGGCGGCCTTGGCTGTCGCAGGTGCCTTCGGCGCTGCGGCGGCCTTGGCCGTCGTCGCCTTGGCCGGCGCCTTGGTGGCCGCAGCCTTCGCGGCGGCCGGTGCCCTGGTGGCCGACGCCGGCTTCGCGGCCGCGTCCTTCGGTGCGGCGGCAGCCCGGGTGGCGCGGGCCGCCGGCGCTTTCGCCTCGGCGGCTGTGGTGCGGGCGGCCGGGGCCTTGGCGGGGGTCGAGCGGGCCGCGGTGGCCCGCGTCGGCGCCGTTCGCGCGGCAGCGGCGGCAGCGCGAGCGGTCAACGGGGCAGCACCCGGTGCTGCCTTGGGCAGCTTGACGGTGCCGGCGATGACGTCCTTGAAGTACTTCCCGGGACGGAAGGCGGGGATCGTCGTCTTCTTGACCTTCACCGCCTGCCCCGTCCGCGGGTTGCGCGCGGTACGGGCTGCCCGGGCCCGCTTCTCGAAGACCCCGAAGCCGGAGATCGACACGGTGTCGCCGGCGTGGACGGTCCGCTGGATGAGGTCGATCATGCCTTCGACGGCAGTCTGCGCGGCCTTGCGATCGCCGTCCAGCCGATCGGTCAGGCTGTTGATCAGGTCGGTCTTGTTCACGAGTCCCTCCCAGGACGTCGCGGCCCGGCAAAGTGGAAGGGGCCGACTGGTCGCCCACGGTAGGCCGATCGGGTGGAAATATCCAGCACGGCCTACTGGAAAACCATGCGGCGGTGCAGGTCTCGGCACGATCGGGGAGGGGCGCCGCCGGGGCGCGAGTGCGGCTGCCGGACCGTCGATCCGCGGCCGAATTCGCCAGATGTGTTGTCCACCAACAGCTCTCCGGGGCCGCCGGCGGCGGCCGGCGGGGCTCGCCGACCGTCCCCGAGGCCGGCGGGATCAGGCGGTGGTCGGCAGGAAGCTTGCCCGACGGGCCTCGAATTCGTCGATCTCGTCGGCGTGGCGCAGCGTCAGGGCGATGTCGTCGAGTCCGTTGAGCAGCCGCCACTTGATGTACGGGTCGATCTCGAAGCCGATCGTCAGCGCTCCCGCGACAATGCTCTGGGTCGAAAGATCCACCGAGACCTCGGTGCCGGGATGGTTTTCGAGCAGCTTCCACAGCAGCTCGACCTGGTCCTGCTCGACCTGCGCGGCGACGAGACCGCCCTTGCCGGAGTTGCCGCGGAAGATGTCGGCGAACTTCGACGAGATGACGACCCGGATCCCGTAGTCCATGAGTGCCCAGACCGCGTGCTCCCGGGACGATCCGGTGCCGAAATCCGGCCCGGCGACGAGGACCGACCCGGATTCGAACGCGGGCTGGTTCAGCACGAATGTCGGATCGTTGCGCCAGGCGCTGAACAGTCCGTCCTCGAAACCGGTCCGGGTGATGCGCTTGAGGTAGACCGCCGGGATGATCTGGTCGGTGTCGACATTGCTGCGGCGCAACGGGATACCGACGCCGGTGTGCTGGGTGAAGGCCTGCATGGGATGTCCTTGTCCGGGGAGGGTGGGCGGGCGGCGACGGGGTCAGGCCGGCACGGGAACCGGCGGCAGGTCGGCCGGCGACGCCAGCGTCCCGAGCACCGCGGTCGCCGCCGCGACATAGGGCGAGACGAGGTGCGTGCGGCCACCTTTGCCCTGCCGACCCTCGAAGTTGCGATTCGAGGTGGACGCGCACCGCTCACCCGGGGCCAGTTGGTCGGGGTTCATCCCCAGGCACATCGAACAGCCGGCGTTGCGCCATTCGGCGCCGAACTCGGTGAACACCTTGTCCAGGCCTTCGGCCTCGGCTTCGAGCTTGACCCGCATCGACCCGGGGACCACCAGCATCCGGACCGAGTCCGCGATGCGCCGACCGCGCAGGATGCCGGCCGCGATGCGCAGGTCCTCCATCCGGCTGTTGGTGCAGGAGCCGAGGAACACGGTGTCCACGGCGATCTCGCGCAGCGGTGTCCCCGGGGTGAGATCCATGTACTCCAGCGCCTTGGCCACTGTCAGCCGCTCGCCGTCATCGGTGACATCGGCCGGGTCGGGCACCCGGTCCCCGAGCGGCAGACCCTGCCCGGGGTTGGTGCCCCAGGTGACGAACGGCGTCAGGGTGTTCGCGTCCAGCACCACCTCGAGGTCGAAGACGGCGTCGTCGTCGGACGGCAGCGACGACCAGTAGGCGACGGCGGCGTCCCAGTCGGCGCCGGTCGGCGCGTGCTGCCGGCCCTTGACGTAGGCGAAGGTGGTCTCGTCCGGGGCGATCATGCCGGCCCGGGCGCCCGCCTCGATGCTCATGTTGCAGATCGTCATGCGGGCTTCCATCGACAGCGCCCGGATGGCGGACCCGCGATACTCCAGCACATAGCCCTGACCGCCGCCGGTGCCGATCTTCGCGATCACCGCCAGGATGATGTCCTTGGCGCTGACTCCCTCGGCCAGCTCGCCGTCGACGGTGACCGCCATCGTCCGGAACGGGTTCAACGGCAACGTCTGGGTGGCCATCACGTGCTCGACCTCGCTGGTGCCGATCCCGAAGGCGAGAGCTCCGAACGCCCCGTGGGTGGAGGTGTGCGAGTCCCCGCAGACGATCGTCATCCCGGGCTGGGTCAGCCCGCGCTGCGGACCCACCACGTGCACGATCCCCTGCTCGGCATCACCCATCGGGTACAGCGTCACGCCGAACTCGGCGCAGTTCGCCCGGAGGGTGTCGACCTGCAGGCGGGAAACCTGGTCGGCGATGGGGGCGGTGATGTTCAGGGTCGGGACGTTGTGGTCCTCGGTCGCCACCGTGAGGTCCGGGCGGCGGACCGGCCGACCGGCCAACCGCAACCCCTCGTAGGCCTGCGGGCTCGTCACCTCGTGAACCAGGTGCAGGTCGATGTAGAGCAGGTCGGGCTCACCCTCGGCCCGATGGACGACATGCGCGTTCCAGACCTTCTCGGCCATCGTCTGACCCATGACTGACTCACCCTCTTCACACGCGGCGGACTGCAGGACGAACGGCACCCGGACCGACCTGGCGGCCGTGCCGCGGCGCCCCGCCCCGGTGATCCGGAGGCGGTCAACCGCGGTAGACATCTCACGATGTGGGATCCTAGTATCGCATCATGGAACACTCTAGCGGCATCGGCGTACTGGACAAAGCCGTCGCGGTGATGCGGGCGGTGGCTGGGACCCCGTTGGGCCTGGGCGAGCTGTGCGACACCACCGGGCTGCCCCGAGCCACGGCGCACCGGCTGGCGGTGGGGCTGGAGGGCCACGGGCTGCTCACCCGGGACGGCAGCGGCCGCTGGCGCACCGGGCCGCTGTTGGCGAGCCTGGCGGCCACTGCCCCGGATCCGTTGCTGGCGGCGGCGTCTCACGTCCTGCCCGGTCTGCGCGACCTCACCGGCGAGAGCGTGCAGCTCTACCGCGGCGACGGGCCGAGCCGGATCTGCATCGCCGTCGCCGAACCCCGCGCCGGACTGCGCGACACCGTCCCCCTGGGTTCGGTGCTGCCGATGTCGGCGGGTTCGGCGGCCAAGGTGCTCACCGCATGGGCGTCGGGCCGGGGCGGCTCGCCGGTGGCGCCCGCGTTCTCCGAGCGGGTACTGGCCGAGGTGCGGCGCCGCGGCTGGGCCGAGTCGGTGGCCGAGCGCGAACCGGGGGTGGCGAGCGTGTCGGCCCCCGTGCGTGACCGGGACGGCACCGTGATCGCGGCGGTGTCGGTGTCCGGTCCGGTGGACCGGATCGGCCGGCGTCCGGGTCAGCGCTGGGCGGTGGACCTGGTGGCGGCAGCCGGCAAACTGACCGCCGAGTTGTGAGCCGACGGCAGCGAGCCGAAAACGAAGAAGTCCCCCGAACCGGAGTTCGGGGGACTTCTGTCGGTGTAGCCCCGAAGGGATTCGAACCCTCGTTACCGCCGTGAGAGGGCAGCGTCCTAGGCCGCTAGACGACGGGGCCAAGCTGTGGTGCATGTAATTGTGGTGCGGGTACTGGCCGTGCTGCTCCTGGTGGTGCGGGTACTGGTGGTGCGGGTACTGGTGGTGCGGGTACTGGTGGTGCGGGTACTGGTGGTGCGGGTACTGATGATGTCCGGCCGACCTCGTGCTGGCGCAGACCAGCCAGAAGCTTACCGGATACCGCTGGGGTACTAGGACTCGAACCTAGAATGAGGGAATCAGAATCCCTAGTGTTGCCAATTACACCATACCCCACCGATGCGCCTCGAAGTCCGCGGGAGTGTTCCCGCAGCACCTCTTCCTCGCCTCAGTTCACTACCCATCATGCCCTGCCACGGTCCCGACCGGATACCGTTCCGGCCCTCCGCGGCGCCCTGCAGGCACGGGAGAACACATTACCGCCTGACTCCCGCTTCGGCCGAATCCGCAGGTCAAGGTACGTACGAGCATCCCGGCAGCGGTCGCAGGCCGGGCCGGGGTGAGTCACCTCACCCCGGCCGGGCTCAGCCGGCCTGCGCGAGCGCCAGACCGGCGCCGAGGCGTTCCAGGGTGACATCGCGGCCCAACAGCGCCAGCGACTCGTACAGCGGCGGGGAGACGGTGCTACCGGTGGCGGCGACCCGGACGGCGGCGAACGCGACCCGCGGCTTGAGCTGCAGGGTGTCGATCAGCGCGGTCCGCAGCGCGGTCTCGATCGCGGCCGGCTCGAACTCGACGAGCCCGGTCAGCGCGGTGATCGCCGCCTCCAGCACCGGAACGGCTGCACCGGTGAGGGTTTTCGCCGCTGCTGCGGGCACGACGGCGAACTCCCGGGTGAACAGGAAGTCGAGCATGGTGGCCGCATCGACCATCAGGTTCGAGCGCTCCTGGACCAGCGGTGCCGCCTGCGCCACCTGCGCCAGTTCCGCCGGTGACGGCTGGGCCGGCAGCGCGCCGCCGGCCTGCAGGTACGGCACCAACCGATCGGCGAAGTCCGCCGGCGAGAGCAACCGGATGTGGGCGGCGTTGATCGCCTCGGCTTTCTTCTGGTCGAACCGGGCCGGGTTGGGCAGCACTCGGTGGATGTCGAAGGCGTCGATCAGGTCGGTCGGTGAGAAGATCTCGCGGTCGTCGCCCAGCGAGAAGCCCAGCAGTGCCAGGTAGTTGACCATCCCCTCCCGGATGAAGCCGGCGTCGCGATGGTGGAACAGGCTGGACTCGGGGTCCCGCTTGGAGAGCTTCTTGTTGCCCTGTCCCATCACGAACGGCAGATGCCCGAACTCGGGGGTGCCGGTGCCGACGCCGATGTCGCCCAACGCCGCATAGAGCGCGAGTTGCCGCGGGGTGGACGGCAGCAGGTCCTCGCCGCGCAGGACATGGGTGATCCCCATCAGCGCGTCGTCGACCGGGTTGACCAGCGTGTAGAGCGGCTCACCGGTCCCCCGCACCATCACCGGGTCGGGTACCGAGCCGGCCGGGAAGGTGATCGGGCCGCGGACCAGATCGGTCCAGGTGTGGTCACCGGCCGGCATCCGCAGCCGCAGGACGGCGGGTCGGCCGGCGTCGATCGCCGCCTTCACGAACGCCAGCGGGGCATCCCGGTCGTAGTTGTCGTACCCCAGCTTGGGATCCCGGCCGGCCGCGACGTGCCGGGCCGACACCTCGTCCGCGGTCGAGTACGACTCGTACAGGTGCCCGGCGGCGAAGAGCCGGGCGGCCACGTCGCGGTAGATCTCGGCCCGCTCGCTCTGCCGGTACGGGCCGTGCGGCCCGCCCACCACCGGACCCTCGTCCCAGTCCATCCCCAGCCACCGCATCGCGTCGATCAGCGCGGTGTAGGACTCCTCGGTGTTGCGGGCCGCATCGGTGTCCTCGATCCGGAAGACCAGGGTGCCGCCGTGGTGCCGGGCGAACGCCCAGTTGAACAGGGCCGTGCGGGCCATCCCCACGTGCGGAGTGCCGGTGGGCGACGGACAGAACCGGGCGACCACCGGACGCGCCGGGGTGGCGGTGAGGTCGGCGGGCTGGGCGGGGTGCGCGAGTGTGGAATCCATAGCCGTGCCAGCCTAAACGGCCCGGCGACGGGTCGGCCCCGTCGCCGGTGGCGCCCGGTCAGCGGTAGGCGACCGTGTTGGTCAGGGTGCCGATGCCCTCGACAGTCACCGAGACCGTCTGGCCGGCCTCCATCGGACCGACGCCGGCGGGCGTGCCGGTCAGGATGATGTCACCGGGCAGCAGGTCCATGATCTCGGAGACGAACTCGATGATCGCCCCGACCGTGTGCACCATGTCGCCGGTGTGGCCGTCCTGCTTGACCTCGCCGTCGAGCTCGGTCCGAATGCTCAGGCCGGCCGGGTCGAGCTCGGTCTCGATCCAGGGCCCGATCGGGCAGAAGGTGTTGAAGCTCTTGCCGCGGGTGAACTGCACGTCCAGCTTCTGCAGGTCCCGGGCGGTGACGTCGTTGGCCACGGTGTAGCCCAGGATGACCGAGGCCGCGTTCTCGGCGCGGACCTCCCGGGCCGGCCGGCCGATGACCACGGCCAGCTCACCCTCGTAGTCGACCCGCGCCGATGACGGCGGCAGCAGGATCTGGGCGTTCGGGCCGATCACCGAGGTGGACGGCTTGAGGAAGATGATCGGCTCGTCCGGAACCGCGTTGCCGAGCTCCGCGGCGTGGTCGGCGTAGTTGCGCCCCACCGCGACGATCTTGGACGGCAAAATCGGAGCCAGCAGCCGGACGTCGGCCAGCGGCCAGGTCCGACCGGAGAACTCCGGATCACCGAACGGGTGGTCCTTGATCTCACGCACGATCGTGCCCGTGGCGCTGTCCTCGATGGCCACGAAGGCCAGACCGGCGGGATGGGCGATGCGACCCAGACGCATGAGTACCTCTCGAAAGCTGGTGGCGGTGACGGCACGGTCCGGCGACGCAGGACGTTCCGGGCCGCAACCCTACTCAGAAAGCGCTGACCGCGTAGCGCAGCGAGTCCACCAGCGCCAGCCAGGAGGCCTCGATCACGTTGCTGTGCACCCCGACGGTGGTCCACTGCCGGGCGCCGCGCTGCGACGTCACCAGCACCCGGGTCACGGCCTCGGTGCCCCCGGTGTCACCGGCTTCCCCGGTGCCGGCCAGGATGCGGACCTTGTAGTCCACCAGGCTGACCTCGTCCAGCACCGGGAGTGAACTCGACAGCGCCTGCCGCAACGCGGAATCCAGCGCGTTCACCGGGCCGTTGCCCTCGGCGGTCGCGATCGAGCGGCGGTTGGCCGCCCGCACCCGGACGGTCGCCTCGGCCCGGGTCCGGGTCCGCGGCGCGGCGTCGAGATCCGTTCCGTGGAGATCTGAGTCGCCGTGACCGACATCGTGCGGGGTGTCGATCAGCGGCTGCTCACCGTCGACGATGACCCGGTAGGACTCGATCTCGAACGGCCATCGCGTCACTCCCGCGGCCGCACCCGCGGCGGCCAGTTCACTCTCGACCAGCACCACGAACGAGGCGTCGGCGGCTTCGTAGGACCAGCCCTGGCTCTCCCGCTCCTTGACCGTGCGGACCACGGCCGTGACCACGTCGGGATGCTCGGACAGGTCCAGCCCGAGTTCGGCTGCCTTGAGCTCGATGGACGCCCTGCCCGCCATCTCGGTGACCAGGATGTGCATGTCGTTGCCGACCAGGGCCGGGTCGAGGTGGTTGTAGAGCTCGGGCCCGACCTTGATCGCGCTGGCGTGCAGTCCGGCCTTGTGGGCGAAGACCGACGAGCCGACATAGGCCTGGTGCTCGTCGGGGGCGATGTTGGCCAGCTCTGCCAGTGCGTGCGAGATCCGCATCATCTCCGTCAGCGCCCCGTCGGGCAGTACCGGCATCCCCAGCTTGGTGATCAGCGACCCGGTGACCGCGAACAGGTCGGCGTTGCCGGCCCGCTCGCCGTAGCCGTTCGCGGTGCACTGTGCGTGGGTCGCCCCGGCGTGTACCGCCGCCAGGGTGTTGGCCACCGCGCAGCCGGTGTCGTCCTGGCAGTGGATGCCGAGGCGGAAACCGGTGCGCTGCAACACGTCCCGGACAATTCTCTCGATCTGGAACGGCAACATGCCGCCGTTGGTGTCACACAGCACCCCGACGTCGGCGCCGGCGGTGATCGCCGCCTCCAGGACCCGCACCCCGTAGTCGGGGTCGAAGACGTAACCGTCGAAGAAGTGCTCGCAGTCCAGGAACACCCGGCGGCCGTGCGCTACAAGGTGCGCGACGGTGTCGGCCACCATCGCCAGGTTCTCCTCGGGAGTGGTCCGCAGGGCCCGCTCGACGTGCCGCAGGTCGGACTTGGCCACCACGGTGATCACCGGAGCCCGGGAGTCCAGCAACGCCTGGACCTGGGCGTCCGCGGCGACCGCGATCCCGGCCTTGCGGGTGGCGCCGAAGGCCACCATCTGCGCCGTGTGCAGCGCCAGCTCACCGTCGGCGGCGCGGGCGAAGAACTCGGTGTCCTTGGGCATCGCGCCCGGCCAGCCGCCCTCGATGAATCCGACCCCCAGCGCATCGAGAAGCGCGGCGGCGGCGATCTTGTCGGCCACCGAGTAGGTGATGCCCTGCCGCTGGGCGCCGTCGCGCAGCGTGGTGTCGTACAGGTGGAAGGCATCCCCCATCGGCGACGCCCGGCGGATCGACGGACGCTCGGCCCGGCCGGGCGGGGTCCCGCTGGCGGGTGGGACCAACACGGCCGCACCGGACCGGGGAAGAGACATCGGAACGCCGATCTGCACAGTCGGGCAACGGGGAACGGGCGCCGCCGGTGCACGACCGGCGGCGCCCGGCGGATCAGCTGGAGGCCAGCGCGGCCAACCGGTCACCGATGGCGCTGGTACGGCCGGTGGAGCCCGGCTGCCGGGTCGCCAGGTCGAACGCGACGGCGGCTTCGACCCGCCGCGCGGAATCGGGCATTCCCAGGTGGTCCAGCAGCAACGCGACCGACAACACGGTGGCCGTCGGGTCGGCACTGCCGGCGCCGGCGATGTCCGGCGCGGAACCGTGCACCGGCTCGAACATCGACGGGTTGGCCCGGGACATGTCGAGGTTGCCCGACGCGGCCAGCCCGATGCCGCCGGAGACCGCCGCGGCCAGGTCGGTGATGATGTCGCCGAAGAGGTTGTCGGTGACGATCACGTCGAACCGGCCCGGGTCGGTGACCAGGTAGATCATCGCGGCGTCGACGTGGCAGTAGGCGACGGTGATGTCCTGGAACTCCATGGACACCTCCTCCACGACCCGCGACCAGAGCTGACCGGAGTAGGTCAACACGTTGGTCTTGTGCACCAGGGTCAGGTGCTTGCGGGCCCGTCGCGACGCCCGGTGGAAGGCGTCACGGACCACCCGCTCCACGCCGTAGTAGGAGTTGATCGACACCTCGGTGGCGATCTCGTGCGGGGTGTCCTTGCGCAGCAGGCCGCCGTTTCCGACGTAGGGGCCCTCGGTGCCCTCCCGCACGACCACCAGATCGATCGCCTGATCACCGGCCAACGGACCCGCGACACCGGGATACAGCCGGGCCGGGCGCAGGTTCACGTGGTGGTCGAGCTCGAAGCGCAGTCGCAGCAGCAGCCCGCGCTCGAGGATCCCGGCCGGGACCGTGGGGTCACCGACCGCGCCCAGCAGGATCGCGTCGGTCTGCTTCAGCTCGCGCAGGACCGAGTCCGGCAACAGCTCACCGGTACGGTGCCACCGCGACGCACCCAGGTCGTAGCTGGTGATCTCGATGTCCGGGACGACGCCGGTGAGGACCTTGAGGCCCTCGGCGATGACCTCGGGCCCGATTCCGTCACCGGGAATGACCGCCAGCTTCATGCACTTCTCCTGTCGCAGCAGTTCTGATGTTGAGCGTGTAGCCGTGGGTGGTGCGATGCGGCGGGTACGGCGGCACGGAGCCGCCACCCCGCCGCTTCACTCCGGGATGCCCCTGATCGCACTTGCCGACACGGCTGCGGACAGGTCGTCGAACAGCCCGGTGTCGGGCAGGGCGTCCAGCCGCAGCACCATGATCGACGCGTGACCGGCGATCTCCTGGGAGATCTGCGCGGCCTCGATGTTGATCCCGGCGTTGCCGAGCAGCACACCCACGTTGCCCATCACGCCGGGGCGGTCCGGGTAGGCGATGACGAGCAGGTTGCCCGCGGCGCGCAGATCGAAGTGCCGACCGTTGATCTCGACCAGCTTCTCGACCTGCTGCTCGCCCGACAACGTGCCCGACACCGTGCGCTGCTCGCCACCCGGCATCGCGGCACGCAGGGTCACCGTGGACCGGTAGTCGCCGATCTCCTCGGTCTTGCTGCTGGACAGCGCGACACCGTTCTCCTGCGCCAGGGTGGGCGCGTTCACAAAGGTCACCGACTCGTCGATCACGTCGCCGAACACCCCGCGAACGGCGGCCAGCTCCAGGATCGAGATGTCCTGGGTGGCCAGGTCACCGCGAACCTCGACGGCCACCTCGGACGGCAGGGCACCGGCGATCCCGGTGAGAATGCGTCCGAGCCTGGAGACCAGTCCGATCCAGGGCCGGACCTCGTCGGAGACCGGACCGGCGGCGGCCACGTTCACCGCGTCGGGTACGAAGTCGCCGCGCAGCGCGAGCCGGACCGACCGGGCCACCGCAGTGCCGGCCTTGTCCTGCGCCTCCTGCGTGGAGGCGCCCAGGTGCGGCGTGACCACGACGTTGGGGATCCCGAGCAGCGGGTTGTCGGCGGTGGCCGGCTCCTTGACGAAGACGTCGATGCCGGCGCCGCCGATCCGGCCCTCGCGGGCCGCGTCGGCCAGCGCCTGCTCGTCGATCAATCCGCCGCGGGCGGCGTTGACGATGATGACGTTCGACTTGACCGTCTTGAGTTCCTCGACGCCGATCAGGCCGAGCGTCTCCTTGGTCCGGGGCAGGTGGATGGAGATGATGTCCGACTGCGCCAGCAGTGTCTTCAGATCCACCAGCTGGACGCCCAGCGCCGCGGCGCGGGCCGGCTGCAGGTATGGGTCATAGGCGATGATAGTGGTGTCGAAAGCGGCCATCCGGGCTGCGAACAGCTGGCCGATCCGGCCGAAACCGACGACACCCACGGTCTTCTCCGCGATCTCGACGCCGGTGTAGGCGGATCGCTTCCACAGCCCCTGCTGCAACGACGCGTTGGCGTCAGCGGTCCGCCGGGCGACCGCGAACAGCAACGCGACCGCCTGCTCGGCGGCCGAGACGATGTTGGACTGCGGCGCGTTGACCACCAGGACGCCCCGGGCGGTCGAGGCGGGGACGTCCACATTGTCCAGGCCCACGCCGGCGCGGGCGATCACCTTGAGCTTGGGAGCCGCGGCCAGCGCCTCCGCGTCCATCTGGGTGGAGGAGCGGATCAAAATCGCGTCGGCGTCGGCCAGCGCCGGAAGCAGCGCGGCCCGGTCGGCACCGTCGACGTGGCGGACCTCGACCTCACCACCGAGCGCCTCGATAGCGGACGGCGCCAGTTCTTCGGCGATCAGGACGACAGGCAACGACACAGCACACTCCGGCTCACGGTGACACGGCCAATGATGGGAACGCAGGCCCACGACGTCGGAGTCCGGTGGCCGGAACTCGTCCCTCGGGACCCGGTGACCGGGTTCGATCAGCCGCGCCCGCGGCGCGTGGCACCCGGGCCGGATGACAGAACCGGCGATCAGCCTGTCCATGCTAGCCCGCGTTGTGCCACCGATTTGCAACTGCATACAGCCGTTCGGGTGACAGAACAGCGGATCGTGACGCACTGGTCACGATTCAGCCCCACAACCCCCGCTACCGATGCCCGACCGAGCGCCGGTGGGGTCCTCACTTGGCACTGGTGCCATCGACATCGGGCCGCTCCGGACAGCGGGAACCACTGCCCGGAGCGGCCCGGTCGAGCTGGCGCTTGCTGCTACGCGGGGTCGGTCGACCCGTCGCGTCGCTCGCGGGGATCACGGCCCGCTGCCCGGTCGGCCTTGACCTTCGCCATCCGCCGCCGGGCGCCGGCGAAGTCAGGCTGCGGCGTGTTTCGAATCAACACATAACTGAGCACGCCCGCGATGGGCACCGAGAGTGCCAGAACGCCCAAGGTCGACATCGGACCCCACCCTTCTGCACGTTCGCCGCATTGATCGACGACTATTCTCTGGCGGCCATTGTCCGGCAGCCATTGTCTCAACATGAATTCCAGACGAAGACGGTGATGACCGTCAGAGCCCGGTTGCCGGGTGCCTGGTTACGACAGCCACTCTACAGGCAGGCCGAAACAATGGTGTCGATCCCGATCACGCCCGCCGCAATCGCGTACAGCTTCTCCTTGGCGAACGTCCCCTTGACGAGCAGTTCCGCGAACTGGTAGAGCGACAGACCCGCCTTGAGGCCCTTGATGAGCTTGTAGGCGACGAAAGTGTTGGCGGCGAGAACGGCGGCACACTTGGTGACCTTCCAGGCCGTGCCCCACCACGGGTCGGCGACGACAGGGAAGGTCGCACCCGCCGTGTCGATCGTCTGGGTCAGGTTGTTCCCCTCCACGACGTAGGCCGTCGGCAGAGCGCGGCCTGCGGAGTCCCGGGCCCACGGAGCACCCAGCGTCGTCATCAGGATCCCGCCGGCGGAGACCACCTCGACGACGCCGCCGGCACCGACGACAGCGCGTCGCGCCGGCCGGGAGTCCCAGCGTGTACTCCAGAGCGGACGCCCCGTCCGCACTGCCGATGATCGAGAGGACGCGACCGTTCCCGTCACCGAGGGACTGCACGAGAGTGCTGACATCGTCGGCCGTCTCGCCGTAGCTGACCAGTCCGGGAGCGATAGTGGTGGCGGCGCCGGCGGCGCCGTTGCGCAGGCTCAGACGAACCCCGGCGCCGATGTCGATGCCTGCCGCCAACGACGTCGGCAGCTCGGACGCGTCGGCGGCCGCCGACGCGGCCAGGACGTCGGGCGCCACGGCCTGCATCGTCGCCAGCGGCGAGGCCTGCTCAGAGATGTGTGCCGGATCGACCGCGACGGTCAAGCTCACCGTCAGCGCCACCGCCGAGACCAGCGTCGTCACCATCGTCGAGCTCGAAAACCGACGGGAACTGCGGGTTGCCGCTGGATGCCAGGATTTCCCGGGCACGAGCACAAGGCTGGTCATTTCTTCCTCACCCATTGTTGTTCGGCGGAACGGAATCGTCCCGCGCGAAGGCCTTCGTTGACACTTCCGGTCGAACGCGGCCTGCGGGAGCCGCCCCCCGTGAAGACCCGCATCTCCCCGAACTGGGTCGGATGATCATTACAGACGATGAAATCGCGTTCAATGCAATGAAGGGTGGTTTCTCTGATTCACTCGGCTGGCGGATATAGCGCAGACGCCGCGCGATCCTGGTCGCGCAAAGGTGGCCTGCGTGGCGTGGGGCCACAAAGACGGTGCTCGTGGCGATTCCCGGGGCTCCGACGGGTGAATGCCGGTCGACGCTCGGAGTGCACCACCGAACCCCGGCGGCTCCCGGGGGCACACCGACACGCAATGAATAGCGCGCGTCTTTACTCGACCATTAACAATAGCGTCGCGCTGCGAGTGAGAACAGCGGAGTCGGCGGGTGCGGAGACACGAATGCGGCCCCACCGGACGCATCCGGTGGGGCCGCACAGTCAGTTCTGAATCGGCCGCGCTGGCGCGGCAGGATGATCGGCCGCGCTAGCGCGGCGGTGCCGATCGGCCGCGCTAGCGCGCGGCGGTGCCGATCGGCCGCGCTAGCGCGCGGCGGTGCCCTGGTAGTCGTCCTTGGCCTTGACCCAGCTCATCAGCTTGCGCAGCTCACGGCCGGTGGCCTCGATCGGGTGCTGCTCCTCCTCGGCGCGACGCGCCTTGAACTCCGGCGCACCGGCGTCCTGGTCGGCGATGAAGCGCTCGGCGAAGACACCGTCCTGGATGTCCTTGAGCACAGCCTGCATGTTGTCCTTCACCTGCGCGTCGACCACCCGCGGCCCGGAGACGTAGTCGCCGTACTCCGCGGTGTCCGACACCGACCAGCGCTGCTTGGCGATGCCACCTTCGTACATCAGGTCCACGATCAGCTTCAGCTCGTGCAGGCACTCGAAGTAGGCGATCTCGGGCTGGTAGCCGGCCTCGACCAGCGTCTCGAAGCCGATCTGCACCAACCGCGACACCCCACCGCAGAGGACTGCCTGCTCACCGAACAGGTCGGTCTCGGTCTCCTCGGTGAAGGTGGTCTTGATGACCCCGGCCCGCGCGCCGCCGATGGCGGCGGCGTAGGACAGGGCCAGCGCCTGCGCGTTGCCGGTGGCGTCCTGCTCGACGGCGATCAGGTCCGGCACGCCCTTGCCGTCGACGAACTCGCGACGCACCAGGTGACCGGGGCCCTTGGGGGCGATCATGATGACGTCCACATCGGCCGGCGGCTTGATGTAGCCGAACCGGATGTTGAAGCCGTGTCCGAAGGCCAGCGCCTTACCGGCGGTCAGGTGCGGCTCGATGGACTCCGTATAGACGTGGCGCTGCACGTGGTCCGGGGTCAGGATCATGATCACGTCGGCCTCGGCGGCAGCCTCGGCCGGGGTGACGACCCGTAGGCCTTCGTCCTGGGCCTTCGCGCGGGAGGCGGAGCCCTCCTTGAGGCCGACCCGGACGTCGACGCCCGAGTCCCGCAGGCTCAGCGCGTGGGCGTGACCCTGCGAGCCGTAGCCGATGACGGCGACCTTCTTGCCCTGGATCAGGCTCAGGTCGGCATCGTCGTCGTAGAAGATTTCAGCAGCCATGAAGAGAACAGTCCTTCCGAACTTTCGTTGCTGACGTCACCCGGGTGGGAGACGTCGGGGAGTACGACCTCAGTTGGTCTCGGCCCGGCTGGACGAGGTGATCGACCGGGGGCCCCGGCCGAGCGCCACCATGCCGGACTGGACGGTCTCACGGACGCCGAACGGCTCGAGCAGTTTGGTGAACGCGTCGAGTTTCGGTGCGGTGCCGGTGACTTCGATGGTCATCGAGTCCGGGCTGACGTCCACGATGTGCGCGCGGAACATCTCCACGATGGTGACAACTTGGGCCCTGGTGGTGGCGTCGACCCGAAGCTTGATCAGCACCAGCTCACGCTGGATCGAGGTGTCGGCATTCAGTTCGACGATCTTGAGCACGTTGATCAGCTTGTTCAGCTGCTTGGTGACCTGCTCCAACGGCAGGCCGCCGACCTCGACCGAGATCGTCATCCGCGAGACCTGCGGATTCTCGGTCGGGCCGACCGCAAGGGAGTGGATGTTGAAGCCACGGCGGGAGAACAGCGCCGAGACGCGGGCCAACACACCCGGCTTGTTCTCGACCAGGACGGACAGCGTGTGCGTGGACAACCCTCAGACTCCCGTCTCGAACAACGGGCGGATGCCGCGGGCGGCTTCGATCTCGGAGTTGCCGAGGCCGGCGGCCACCATCGGCCAGACCTGGGCGTCCTTGCCCACGGTGAAGTCGATGACCACCGGCCGGTCGTTGATCGCCATCGCCTGGTGGATCACCTTGTCGACGTCCTCCTTGGACTCGCAGCGCAACCCGACACAGCCGTAGGCCTCGGCCAACAGCTTGAAGTCGGGGATCCGCAGCTTGTGGGTGTTCAGATCGGTGTTGGAGTAGCGCTCCCCGTAGAACAGGGTCTGCCACTGCCGGACCATGCCCAGGTTGCCGTTGTTGATCACGGCGACCTTGATCGGGATGCCGTCGATGGCGCAGGTGGCGAGCTCCTGGTTGGTCATCTGGAAACAGCCGTCACCGTCGATCGCCCACACCGTGGCGTCCGGCAGCGCGACCTTGGCGCCCATTGCCGCGGGCACCGCGTAGCCCATGGTCCCCAGACCGCCGGAGTTGAGCCACGTCCGCGGCTGCTCGTACTTGACGAAGTGCGCCGCCCACATCTGGTGCTGGCCGACACCGGAGCAGTAGATCGCCTCCGGTCCGGCGATCGCACCGAGCCGCTCGATGACGTACTGCGGGGCGAGAGTGCCGTCCTCGGGCTCGTCGTAACCCAGCGGGAACGTCGCGCGCAGGTCGTCCAGTTCGGCCCACCATGCGGTGAGGTCGGCCACCGCGCCGGCCTGCTGCTCGGCGCGCACCGCGGTCACCAGTTCGCCGATGACGTCCTTGGCGTCACCGACGATCGGCACGTCGGCGATGCGGTTCTTGGAGATCTCCGCCGGGTCGATGTCGGCGTGGATGACCTTGGCCAGCGGTGCGAACGAGGCGAGCGCCCCGGTGACCCGATCATCGAACCGGGCGCCCAGTGCGATGAGCAGGTCTGCCCGCTGCAGGCCGGCGACAGCCGCCACCGTGCCGTGCATGCCGGGCATTCCGAGGTGCTGCTCGTGTGAATCGGGGAACGCCCCCAGCGCCATCAGGGTAGTGACGACAGGGATTCCGGTCAGCTCGGCCAGCACGCGCAGTTCCGCGGCGGCCGCAGCCTTGATCACCCCGCCTCCCACGTAGAGCACCGGACGGCGGGCGCTGGCGATCAGCTTGGCCGCGGCGGCGATCTGACCACCGTGCGGACGAACCGCAGGCCGGTAGCCGGGGAGGGTGATGTCCTGCGGCCAGCTGAAGGTGGTGCGGGCCTGCAGGACATCTTTGGGGATGTCCACGAGCACCGGACCGGGACGACCGGTCGCGGCGATGTGGAACGCCTGGGCAAGGATCCTCGGGATCTCCGCAGGATCGGTGACCAGGAAGTTGTGTTTGGTGATCGGCATCGTGATGCCGCAGATGTCGGCCTCCTGGAACGCGTCGGTGCCGATGGCGGCCCGTGGCACCTGCCCGGTGATCGCGACGATGGGAACGGAGTCCATGTTGGCGTCGGCCAGCGGGGTCACCAGGTTGGTCGCCCCCGGGCCGGAGGTGGCGATGCAGACTCCGACCCGACCGTTGGCCTGGGCATAACCGGTGGCGGCGTGGCCCGCGCCCTGCTCGTGACGGACCAGGATGTGGCGGACCTTGACCGAGTCCAGCAGCGGGTCGTAGAGCGGCAGGACGGCACCGCCCGGGATACCGAACGCCACCTCGACGCCGAGCTCCTCCAGCGAGCGCACCACGGACTGGGCGCCGGTGACGTGCTCGACGGTTCCGGCGGTGGGTCCGGGTGACGGATGGGGAGCGGCCGCCGTGTTCCCAGCGGCCGGGACGACCGACCCTGGTCGACTGTGCGTCATGATGCCTTCTTCGAAACTTCACGCCACCGGTGATGATGCGGGCTGCGACCCGGTGACTTGGCGGGACTACTGACTTCTCGTGGTCCCGATGTCCCAGGGGTCACCTGGGGACCGGGATCCGGGCAATAAAAAACCCCCTGCCACCGATGAGGTGAACGAGAGGGTGGCGCGCCGTCGCGGAGTGCCCGCGGCTGACGCGCTAGATGATTACGAGGAGCAGGTTGTGCACGGGAGTCACTCTAGGGGGCTTCGCCCGCAGGTGTCAAAAACGGCGCGCACCGACGCCGGGACGCACATCGGCCGGCGCCGGTGACGCGGCAGGCAAGATGGACGCCATGTCCAGACCCGAACAGGCCGTCTTTCGACTCCCGGCCAGTGCCCTGTTCATCCCGGTGGGCCTGTTCATCTTCGCGACACCGCTGGCCAGCGCCAGCGTCTGGACGGTCGCGCTGTACCTGCTCCCGGTCTACGGCCTGCTGTACGTCCTGATCACCCGCACGGTCGCCGACGACCGCACGATCACCGCGCATCTCCCGCTTGCGCCGGCGGCAGATCGCCTGGGCCGATCTGGACGGCTTCGAGTTCCAGGGTCAGCGCTGGGCGATCGCGGTCACGCTGGACGGCCGGCGGATCCGACTGCCGATGGTGCGCCCCCGCGACCTGCGCCGGCTGGCCGAGGTCAGTGGTGGTCGGTTGTACCTGGGTGCCGACGCCGCGGACGCCGCCGAGCAGGCTGCCGACGAGTCCGCGGCGACGACGATGCTCAGAGCCGGTGACACCGGCGACACCGGGGTGGCCGAAGCCGACCAGCCGCCGGTTGCGGCAGCCGACGCCGATGAGCGCACCGCGACAGCGGAGTAGCCTCACCTCGGGACATTGCGCGCGCCGGACCACGGCCGCGTCCTGGTCCGGTCCCGGTGAGACGCCGCACCCCGTGTCCCGCCGGGACCGGACCGCCCGTTCCGGCCACACCCGATAGTCGCTCTCCCCGCTCAGGAGTCCCCATGCCAGCCCTCCGTTCCCGGACCTCCACCCACGGCCGCAACATGGCCGGCGCCCGCGCCCTCTGGCGCGCGACCGGCATGGGGGACAACGACTTCGGCAAACCGATCATCGCGATCGCCAACTCCTACACCCAGTTCGTGCCCGGCCACGTGCACCTCAAGGACATGGGTGACCTGGTCGCCGGCGCGATCCGCGAAGCGGGTGCGGTGTCCAAGGAGTTCAATACCATCGCCGTCGACGACGGCATCGCGATGGGTCACGGCGGCATGCTCTACTCGCTGCCGTCGCGGGAGCTGATCGCCGACTCGGTCGAGTACATGGTCAACGCGCACTGCGCCGACGCCCTGGTCTGCATCTCCAACTGCGACAAGATCACCCCCGGCATGCTGATGGCCGCGCTGCGGCTCAACATCCCGGTGGTGTTCGTGTCCGGCGGTCCGATGGAGGCGGGCAAGGCGGTCATCGCCGACGGCGTTGCGTACTCCCCCACCAACCTGATCACCGCGATCAACGCCTCGGCCGCCGAGGCCGTCTCCGACGAGTCGCTGGCCGCCGTGGAGCGGTCGGCGTGCCCGACCTGCGGCTCCTGCTCCGGGATGTTCACCGCCAATTCGATGAACTGCCTCACCGAGGCCCTGGGACTGTCGTTGCCGGGTAACGGGTCCACCCTGGCGACCCACATCGCGCGCAAGGACCTGTTCCTGCGGGCCGGCACCACGGTCGTCGAGTTGGCCAAGCGCTACTACGACCAGGATGACGAGTCGGTGCTGCCCCGCAACATCGCCAACCGCGCCGCATTCGCCAATGCGATGACGCTGGACGTGGCGATGGGCGGCTCCACCAACACGGTGCTGCACATCCTCGCCGCCGCGATCGAGGCCGAGACCCACTTCACGCTGCCCGACATCGACGCGATCTCCAAGCAGGTGCCGTGCCTGTCGAAGGTGGCCCCGAACCACCCCGACTACCACATGGAGGACGTGCACCGGGCGGGCGGCATCCCCGCCCTGCTGGGCGAGCTCAATCGAGCCGGGTTGCTGGACACCTCGGTGCACTCGGTGCACTCGCCGGACCTGCAGAGCTGGCTGGACGAGTGGGACGTGCGGGGCGGCAAGGCTTCCGAGCGAGCGCTGGAGCTGTTCCACGCCGCCCCCGGCGGGGTGCGTACCGTGCAGGCCTTCTCCACGGACAACCGTTGGGATTCGCTGGATGTCGACGCCGCCGGCGGCTGCATCCGAGACCGGGAGCACGCCTACACCGTCGACGGCGGCCTGGCCGTGCTGCACGGCAACATCGCCGAGGACGGCTGCGTGGTCAAGACCGCGGGATTCGACGAGTCGCTGTTCCACTTCGCCGGTAGCGCAATCGTCTTCGAGTCGCAGGAGGCGGCTGTGGACGCGATCCTGGGCAAGAAGGTCAAGCCGGGGCACGTGGTGGTCATCCGCTACGAGGGACCGACCGGCGGGCCGGGCATGCAGGAGATGCTCTACCCGACGTCGTTCATCAAGGGCATGGGGCTGGGCAAGGTGTGCGCCCTGATCACCGACGGCCGGTTCTCCGGCGGCTCGAGTGGTGTGTCGGTGGGCCACATCTCGCCCGAAGCCGCCCGCGGCGGCGCCATCGGCCTGATCGAGGACGGCGACGAGATCGTCATCGACATCCACTCCCGGGCCCTGCAGCTCAACGTCCCCGACGAGGTGCTGGCCGAGCGCCGCGCGAAGATGGACGCCTCGGAGAACCCCTGGCAGCCGACGAACCGGGAACGCTTCGTCTCACAGGCGCTGCGCGCCTACGCACACATGGCCACCTCCGCCTCGACCGGTGCGGTCCGGGTGGTCCCGACGTCCTGGGCGCCCGCGAACCCTGCCGACTGAGCGGTTCTCGCGGTGAACGCGACTCCTGGCCGACGACTGACCGAAGTCCGGGTCGGGATGGCTTGAGCGGCAGCAGATCTCGGTGACCGGCCGCGTCGGCCCGGCTGGTCGCCGGGCGTCCGGCGGTCCGGATCTGCTCACCGAGACCGTCCAGGAGCTCGACGCCTCCTCCGCGGTGAACACCCGGGAGACCGTGCTGCTCGTCCAGGCCGTGGCCCGGGCATCGGCGCGAGGTGGCCGCCGGCTGGATCCTGCCGGTCATGAATCGGGCGGGGTGTTCCCGTCGGTACGTGGTTGCCTGGGTACGTGCTTGCCTCGGTCGGCATCCACATACATCGATTGATCTTGTCCAGCGCCTGTCGGTGGCATATAGTCGAACACATGTTCGTATCGCCCGCCGCGACTCCCGAAGTGCCCTACGTCGGCCCGATGACCGCAGCGCGCGTACCCGTGACCGCGGCTGGGCTCGCCGAGATGGTTGGGCGGCTCACGGAGGACGGGTGCACCGGCTCCGACGATGCAGAGCGCATCACCCAGATCCGGTTGCTGGAGACGCTCAAGTCGGTGGCGTCGGCGGTGCAGGCCCAGCTGACCGTGGCCTTCGCCGCCTCCCGAGAAGCCGAACTGGCCCGGGTCGCGACGGAGTCGATACGTGACCGGGCCCGGCGCGACGTCGGTGCCCAGATCGGACTGGCCCGCCGGGTCAGCCCCCGGGCGGGCGCCCGGTTGGTGGGCCTGGCCACGATCCTCACCGGCGAGATGCCACATCTGATGGGCGCACTGCGGCGCGGCCGACTCGACGAGTATCAGGCGTTGCTCGTCGCCGGCGAGACCGCCACGTTGTCACGGGAGCATCGTCAACTCGTGGATTCCGGACTCGCAGCCCGGTACGGCAGCATGACACCCACGCAGGCCCGTGGGGCTGCGGCAGGGATGGGCTACGCTCTCGACCCCGAGCAGGCGGTCCGGCGCGCAGCCAAGGCCCACAGCGACCGTCGGGTCAGCCTGCGGCCGGCACCGGACACCATGACCTACCTGACCGCACTGCTCCCTGTCGTCGACGGCGTTGCCGTTTTGGCTGCGTTGAGCCGCCACGCCGCCTCGGCGACCGCCCGCGGGGACGTCCGCGGGAAGGGCGCTCTGATGGCGGACGAACTGGTGGCACGCCTCGTCCGACCCGGCGCCCGAAGTGCCGACGCCTCCGGTGGCGGCCAGGAGGTTACCGACACCCGCACTGTGGGTGCCGGTGGCGATGGCGACAAGCTCGGGGACAACGGAGTTCCCGAGTCGGGCGCCTCCCCCACCGCCAACCTGCCGGGCGTCCCGGCCGGGGTGGATATCGAGATCCAGCTGGTGATGACGGACCGCACCCTGCTGGATGGCGACATGGAACCGGCGATCCTGAGCGGGCACGGACCAATCCCGGCCCCGCTGGCCCGGCACCTGATTCGCGGAGCCGACCCCCACACCACAACCTGGGTGCGAAGGCTCTACACCGATCCCGACACCCGAGAGTTGACCGGAGCCGACGCTCGGCGCCGGCTGTTCAGCCGCGCCGCCCGCAAGTTCCTGGTCGCCCGGGATCAGGTGTGCCGCACCCCGTGGTGCGGGGCTCCGATCCAGCACGCGGACCACACCACCCCGTACGCCGACGGTGGTGCGACCGACATCACGAACGGAGCCGGGCTGTGCGCCGCATGCAACCAGACGAAAGAGCACCCGGGCTGGATCAGCGAGACCGTCGACGGCACGACCATTCTCATCACCACCCCGACCGGGCACCGCTACCGCAGCAGGCCACCGGAGGCGCCCCGGTCGCCACCGTGGGTCACCCGGGTGGCGTGATGCGCCGAATCAGTGAGCTCGACGAGGCCATCGGTCGCCAACCGCGACCAAGTGCCCATCCGCAGCACCATCGCGTGGCCGCCGGCGCGGACCTGCCGGCGGCGAACCCGGATTCCGGCGGCGCCGGCGCGAGACAGGAGCGCCGTGGTGGTCGACATCGGCAGCTCCCTGTCGCGGGTGCCCTGGATGACGCAGAGCCGGCGAGTGGCGAGCGGCCCGACCGGGTCCCCGGCCGGCAGCCACGGCGCGACACCGACGACGCCGACGACATTCCCGTCGTCGGCGACCCTGACCCCCACCCGGGCGCCCATGGAGTGGCCGAGGATTCCGATCGGCACCCCCGGATATCGGTCGCCGAGAACCTCCAGCGCCCAACGTGCGTCGGCGATCGCGTCCCGGCCGTCGCCGTCCCAACCGGTCCAGGCGTTCTGCAGCAGGTGGACCACCACGCCCCCGACCCGCCGGATCGGCCAGCGGCGGACCACCGCGCGGGCCAGCAGTCGACACCGCAACACCTGGGGCAGCCATCGGTGACCGCGCGAGGTCCCGTGCTCCGGACCGCCGTGAATCACCAGGACCACTATCGCGGGCGCATCACCCGGTACTTTCCGGCCGATCCGGAACATCCTTGCGCCGGTGGCGGAGCGCTCAATATCCGGCATCTGAGACCACATTCTGCAGCTGGTCGCCGCCGACGAAGCGCAGCAACTGAGCGCGCACCACTGCGGCTGCGCGCTCCGCCGCACCTGTGGTCGAGCCGCCGACGTGGGGAGTGATGAAGACCCCGGGGGCGTTCCACAAAGGGTGCCCGGCCGGCAACGGCTCGGGCTCGGTGACATCCAGCGCAGCCCGGATCCGGCCGCTGTGCAGAGCCGCGACCAGCGCGTCGGTGTCGACGACCTTGCCGCGGGCCGCGTTCACCAGCACCGCACCGTCGGGCATCGCAGCCAGGAACGCGGCATCCACCAGGCCGGTGGTCGCCTCGGTCAGCGGCACCATCAGCACCACGACGTCGTGGTCGGGCAGCAGCGCGGGCAGCTCGCCGATGGAGCGCACACCGTCCCGTGCCGTGCGGGCGACCATGGTGACGGCCACCCCGAATGCCTCCAGCCGCACCCGCACCTCGGTGCCGAGGTCGCCCGCCCCCAGAACGAGAGCCCTTCGGCCGTCGAGCATGTCGGTGAGATGCTGGGTCCAGCGCCCGTGGCGCTGCGCGTGGACGAAACCCGGAAACTCACGCAGCACAGCGAGCAACGCACCGACCGCCCACTCCGCGGTGGCCTTGCCGTGCGCGCCGCGGGCGGTGGCCATCGTGACCCCGGCCGGCACCTTGCCCGCCCAGGCCTCCGCGCCGGCGGTCGCCAACTGCAGCAGCTCCAGCGACGACATCGCAGTGAGCACGGTGTCATCGGGGTCGTCAGCCAGAAACCGGGGGACATAGACCGCCACCCGCGCCAGCACCTCCGCAGGCTGCGGCCCGGTCAGAATCTCGAGCCCCGGCACCTCCCCGACCAGGGCGGCCACGGTGCGGTCTTCGAGCAGTGCGAGGGGGGTCGGCGACACCGCACCAGGCTATCCGCGTGGCCAGTGGCGACCCGCCGCCGGTCGGGCACGTAGCGTGGTCGGGGTGAACGACGGACCCGCCCGCCGCCACCGGCGCTCCCCCGCCCCGGCAGTGCTGGCCGCAGCGCTCCTCACGCTGGCCGGTTGCGCCGACTTCACCGCCGAGCCCGCCCGGGCCACGGTGCAGGCCTCGTTGTCGGCGGCGGCGATGCACCCCCAGGACGACCGCTCGTTCCCGATCCCGACAACGGCCGGCACGCCGACGCCGACGGACCCGTCCGCACCCCCGTCGGAGACCGCACCCGCGGACCCGTGCCGGCCTGCGGACACCACCATCATCGCCGCCTGCCTCGAAGCACCATGGGGTCTGGCAGTTCTCCCGGACGGCGTGTCGGCACTGGTCGGCGAGCGCACCACCGGCCGGATCCTGCGGGTCGCGCCGCAGGCGGAACCGGTCGAGGTGGCCCGGGTGAGCGGCCTCGACAGCACCGGCGGCGGCGGCCTGCTCGGGCTCGCGCTCTCCCCGCACTACGGCGAGGACGGTCTGATCTACGCCTTCGTCACCACCCCGACCGACAACCGCATCGTCCGGATCGCGCCGGGCGACGTGCCCAAGGAGATCTTCGCCGGCATCCCGCGGGGCACCGGCCCGGCCGGTCGACAGGGCGGCCGGATCACCTTCGGCGTGGACGGCTTCCTCTACATCGCCACCGGCGACGCCGGTGTGACGGGTGCCGGCCAGGATCCGAAGTCGTTGGCAGGCAAGGTGTTACGGCTCGACGAATTCGGCAGGCCGGCACCCGCCACCGGTACCCCCAGCGCCGGCGATCCGGCCGCCGCGATCTACGCCTCCGGGCTGGCCGACCCCAGCGGCATCTGCGCGCTGGGCGCCGACGGCATCGCGGTGGTGGACCGGGTCGGCGCCGCCGACATCCTCGCCCCGGTGACGGCCGGAGTCGATCTGACCACGGTCCCCGCGACCTGGACCTTCCCGGTATCCGACGGGGGCGCAGTGGACTGTGCCGCAGACGACTCGGTGCTCGCGGCGACATCGCTGGATCAGCAACTGGTCACCGTGCTGACCCGGGGTACCGACGGCGGTTTCACCGGCACCCCCACCCGGCTGGCCACCGGGGTCTACGGCCGACTGCTCAGCCTCGACGCAGGTACCCAGGGGGTGCTCTGGGCCACCACCGCGAACCGGGACGGTCAGGGTGAACCGCAGCCCCGGGACGACCTGGTCGTCGTCATCCCGACCGGGGGTGGCAGTGGCGGTGGTGGCCGCGACTGACCGCCGCCCGGCCGGGATGACCGGCGCCGCGGGTCAGCCCGCGACGCCCAGCGTGGTCAGGACCAACTCCCGCACCCGAGCCGCGTCGGCCTGGCCCTTGGTGGCCTTCATCACCGCCCCGATCACCGCGCCGACCGCCTGCAGGTTGCCACCGCGAATCCGGTCGGCCACCGCCGGCTGCGCGGCGAGTGCGGCGTCGACGGCGGTCTGCAGTGCCGAGTCGTCGGACACCACCACCAGCCCGCGGGCCGCGACGACTTGGTCAGGCTCACCTTCGCCGGCCAGCACACCGTCCACTACCTGACGGGCCAGCTTCGCGTTCAACTGACCGGCTGTCACCATCGCGCAGATCGCCGCGACCTGCGGCGGCGTGATCGGCAGGTCGGTCAGCGCCACACCTGCCTCGTTGGCCTTCGCGCCCAGATACGCCGACCACCACGACTTGGCCTCGGCAGGTGCTGCGCCCGCCGCCACCGTGCGTTCGACGAGATCCACCGCATCGGCCGCCACCAGGTCGCGCATCTCGAGATCGGTGAAACCCCAGGTTGTCTGCAGCGTCGCCCGCCGCAACCACGGCATCTCCGGCAGCCCTGCGCGCAGCTGTTCGACCCAGTCCCGGGACGGCGCGATCGGCACCAGATCCGGTTCGGGGAAGTAGCGGTAGTCCTCGGCGGTCTCCTTGCTGCGGCCGGGACGGGTGGTCCCGCTGGCCTCCTCGAAGTGCCGGGTCTCCTGCTTGATGCGTCCGCCGTCGGCGAGAATCGAGGCCTGCCGGGAGATCTCGTGACGGACCGCGCGATCCACCGAGCGCAGTGAGTTCACGTTCTTGGTCTCGGTGCGGGTGCCGAGGCCTCCGTCGCCGACCGGTGCCAGCGACAGGTTCACGTCGCACCGCAGCGAGCCCTGGTCCATCCGGACATCGGAGACGTCCAAGGCTCGCAACAGGTCTCGCAGCGCCGCAACATAGGCCCTGGCCACCGCCGGCGCGTTCTCGCGGGTCCCCATGATCGGGCGGGTGACGATCTCGACCAGCGGCACCCCGGCCCGGTTGTAGTCCAGCAGCGAGTACTCGGCTCCGTGGATGCGGCCGGCGGAGCCACCGACGTGCAGCGACTTACCGGTGTCCTCCTCCATGTGCGCCCGCTCGATCTCGATGCGGACCGGGGCGTCGAACCCCTCGACCTCCACGTCGAGCCAGCCGTCGAACGCGATCGGCTCGTCGTACTGCGAGGTCTGGAAGTTCTTCGGCATGTCCGGATAGAAGTAGTTCTTCCGCGCGAACCGGCACCACTGCGCGATCTCACAGTTCAGCGCCAACCCGATCTTGATCGCCGACTCGACGGCGACCCGGTTGACCACCGGCATCGCACCGGGGAGCGCGAGACAGACCGGGCAGACGTGGGTGTTGGGTTCCCCGCCGAACACGGTCGGACAGGCGCAGAACATCTTCGTCTGCGTCGACAGCTCGACGTGCACCTCCAGACCCAGTGCAGGATCGAACCTCTCGATGGCAGCGTCATAATCCATCAGGTCAGCCAGCTTCACCGCACACCGCCCAGATCCGGCACGGACGCGGCGACGATGTCGCCGTACCGCGCGATGTAGTCCGCCTCGAAGGTCGCAGCGACCCGGTACATCACCTCTTCACCCAGCGCAGGCGCCATCACCTGCAGGCCCGCCGGCAGTCCGGTGTCGGTCGCGAGTCCGCTGGGCACCGACATCGCCGGCACCCCGGCCAACGAGCCGGGGATCGTCGCGAGGTCGTTGAGGTACATCGCCATCGGGTCGTCGACCTTCTCGCCGAGCCCGAACGCGGTCACCGGCGACGACGGGGACACCAGCACATCTGCGGCCGCGAACGCCCGCGCGAAGTCCTGGGAGATCAGGGTCCGCACCTTCTGCGCCGAGCCGTAGTACGCGTCGTAGTAGCCGGCGGACAGGGCATAGGTCCCCAGGATGATCCGGCGCTTGACCTCGGCCCCGAAACCCCGACCGCGCGTGGCGGTCATGACCGAGTCCGCGGACGCCTGGCCGTCATCGCCCAGGCGCAACCCGTAGCGCATCGCGTCGAAGCGGGCCAGGTTCGAGCTGACCTCGCTGGGCATGATCAGGTAGTAGGCGGCCAATGCGTACTCGAAGTGCGGGCAGTCGACCTCGACCACCTCGGCGCCGAGCCGGGTCATCGCCGCCACCGCCGCGTCGAAGGACTCCACGACGCCGGCCTGATAACCGTTGCCGCGCAACTGCTTCACCACACCGACCCGCAGCCCGGTGAGGTCCTGCGCCTGCCCGCGCCGGACGGCGTCGACCACCTTCGGGGCCGGCTGCGGAACGGAGGTCGAGTCGCGGGGATCGTGGCCGGCGATCACCTCGTGCAGCAAGGCGGTGTCCAGCACCGTCCGGGCGCACGGTCCGACCTGGTCCAGCGAGGACGCCATCGCGATGACGCCGTACCGCGAGACGCCGCCGTAGGTCGGCTTGGCGCCGACGGTGCCGGTCAGTGCGGCGGGCTGCCGGATCGAACCTCCGGTATCGGTACCGATGGCCAACGGTGCCTCGAAAGCCGCCAGTGCGGCGGCGCTACCACCCCCGGAGCCACCGGGAGCGCGGTCCAGGTCCCACGGGTTGCGGGTCGGCCCGTAGGCGGAGTTCTCCGAGGAGGACCCCATTGCGAACTCGTCCAGGTTGGTCTTGCCCAGGATCACCACACCGGCGTCGAGCAGCCGGGTCGTCACGGTGGCGTCGTACGGCGGCAGCCACCCCTGCAGGATCTTGGACCCCGCGGTGGTGGGCACCCCCTTCTGCACGACGATGTCCTTGAGGGCCAGCGGGACGCCGGCGATCGGCGAGGCCGGCCGCTCCCCCGCGGCGATGGACGCATCGACGGCGGCAGCCGCGGCCAGCGCACGCTCGCCCGACACGTGCAGGAACGCGTGGACGTCGGGGTCGACCTCGGCGATCCGGTCCAGGTGCGCCTGTGCCACCTCGACCGCGCTCAGCCCGCCACTGTGGATGGCGGACGCGAGGTCCGCCGCTGTCATCCGGGTCAGCTCGCTCACTCGATGCTCGCTCACTGCTCGTCTCCCGCACTCGATGGTCGCCGCAGCAGCGAGCTGCGCTCCTCGCTCGCCCGGGGGCTCACTCGATGCTCGCTCACTGCTCGTCTCCCAGGATCTGCGGGACGCGGAAGCGGCCTTCGGCCGCCGACGGCGCCTGGTCCAACGCCTCGTCGTGGGTCAGGCCGGGCCGGATCACGTCCTCGCGGTAGACGTTGGAGAGCGGGACCGCGTGCGTGGTGGGCACGATGTCGGCGGCCGCCACCCGGGACACCGCGGCCACCGAGTCCAGAATGCCGGACAGCTGACCCACGTAGATCTCCACCTCGGCGTCGGTGAGCTCCAGCCGGGCCAGGTGTGCCAGGTGGGCCACGTCCGCCCTGGTCAGCGTCGGATGGCCGGCCCCCTCCGGGGTTCCGTGATCCGACGGATCGGGGGTGTTCACGATGGCGGTGCTCCCTACAGACAGCTCGGCAAGCGAGTCGGACGGGTTACCCGACCCCGAGACGGGTCGAGATCCCGCGACAATCCTAGTAGCGCCCACGAACCAGCCCGGTGCGCTCGACCCGGCGATGGGGCTCGCCCGTTCGGGGTACAGACTGGCGAGATGTGGTGAATGTCGGACAACGAGCGCGTCGGTTGTCGACGCGCCGTGATCTGCCGGAAACGCCGGCGGCGCACACTCGGCGCTGATCCGTCGACGATGTTCGCGGGGAGAGGGGTTCGACGATGTCCTATGTCCTGAGGGTGGTCCTGCCGGACCGACCCGGCACCCTCGGCGCCGTCGCCACCGCGCTGGGTCACCTGGGCGCCGACATTCTCGCGATGGACATCGTGGAGCGGTCGGTCGGCCACGCCGTGGACGACCTCGTCGTCGACCTGCCGCCGGGAAAACAGCCGGACTCGCTGATCACCGCTGCCGAATCGGTGGCCGGCGTCCGGGTGGAATCGGTCCGGCCCGACCCGGGGGTCGCGGACTCGCACCGGGAATGGGAACTCGTCGAGGCGCTGGCCTCGGACCCTACGAAGGCGCTGCAGACCCTGGCGTCGCGGTTGCCCAAGGTGCTCCGTGCCGGCTGGGCCATCGTGGTGCGGGTCGTGGACGACCGGGTCGAGCTGATAGCGGGCGGCGGCGGCGTCCCCCACCTGGAGGGCATCGTCGCGGGGTGGGCACCGGTGAACAAGCCGACGGTGCTCGACCCGGAGGCCTCCTGGGTCCCCGAGGACTGGAAGACCCTGGGCACCGAGATGGCCGTCGCGCCGATCGGCGCCTCCGACCTCGCTGTACTCGTCGGCCGGCCCGGCGGCCCGGCGATCCGGGATTCCGAACTGGCCCGGCTCACCCACCTCGCCGGGCTCACCGCGGTCGTTTCCGGGATCCTTCCGTAGCGCTCCCGGCAGCGAACCCGGCAACCGCCCCGATCACGGTGATCGCCGGCGATCGCACCCCGGCGGCGGCCGCCGCGGCCGCGATCGTGGCGACAGTGCCCCGCACCGTTCGCTGGCTTGCCAGCCCGGCGTCCGCCACCGTGATCGCGGGCGTGTCACCGGCCATCCCGCCGGCCTGCAGCGCAGCGGCGATCGCGGGCAGGGTGGCCACTGCCATCAACAGCACCAGGTCCGTGCCGCAGCGGGCCAGCGCCGGGTAGTCCAGGGTGGATCGCGGGTCGCCGGGCGGCACGTGGCCCGAGATGACGGTGAAACCCTGGTTGAACCCCTTGTGGGTGACCGGGATGCCGGCCAGTGCCGGCCCGGCGATCGACGAGCTGACGCCGGGGATCACCCTCACCGGTACCCCGGCCGCCGCGCAGGCCTGCACCTCTTCACCGCCGCGCCCGAAGACGAAGTTGTCACCGCCCTTGAACCGGACGACCACCCGGCCGGCCAGGGCGTGCCGCACCAGCAAGCGGTTGATCTCCTCCTGGGAAGTGGTCGGACCACCGGGGATCTTGGCGACGTCGATCACCTCGGTGCCGGGGCGCGTCGCCGCCAGCGCCGCGAGCGGCGCGAGCCGGTCGGCGACGACGACGTCCGCCGTTCGCAGCGCCGCCAGCCCGGCGACGGTGAGCAGACCCGGGTCGCCGGGGCCGCCGCCGACCAGGACGACCCGGCCGCCGGGCGCGGTGCCGGTGGGCTCCGTCCCCTCGATCGGGCCGCTGCCGGGCAGGCAGAACACCCGCGCCTGCTCGGCCAGCTCGGCGACCCGGTCATCCGTGCCCGGATCACCGGACGCGGCGACCACCAGCCACTGGTCGGTGAGGCTGTCGGCGCCCGGCGCCGTGCACAGGTGCCGCACCAGGCCGCGGCTGATCAGGTCACCGATCGCTGCGGACACGTCGGTCGCGAGCACGGTGACCTGTGCGCCGGCCGCCTGCAGCGCCAGGATGTGCACCACTGCCGCCTGGCCACCGCCGGCCACCAGCACCGGACGGCCGGCGACCGGCAGCATCGTCGGATAGCCGGTCATCGCAGTTGCACCCGCAGCGACTCCAGGCCCCGGATGACGAAATAGGGCTGGTAGCGAGGCTCTTCGATCCAGTGCAGGTCGGGAGCGGCGGCGGCCAGCTGGGTCAGCACGATGTCGATCTCCAGTCTGGCCAGCGGGGCGCCGATGCAGAAGTGCGTGCCGCCGCCGAAGCCGATGTGCCCTGCGTCGCCACGGCCGATGTCGAAACGATCCGGATCGGGAAAACGCAGCGGGTCCCGGTTGGCCACGCCGAACATCATCCCGATGCGCTCACCGACCCGGAAGGTGCGGCCGGCCAGCTCCACCCCGTCCTCGAGTACCCACCGCTCGAACAACTGCAGCGGTGCATCCCAGCGGATCAGCTCCTCCACCGCTGTCGCCGGCGCCACCTCGTGCCGCACCAGCCGCTGCCACTCGCCGGGATGCAGGCAGGCGGCGCGCAGCCCGTTGCCGAGGGTGTTGACCGTCGCCTCGTGGCCGGCGTTGAGCAGCACGATCACGGTGCTGATGATCTCGTCCTCGGTGAGGCGGACGCCGCCGTCGGCGACCTGCACCAGCTCCGTGATGAGATCGTCCCGGGGATCGGCCCGCCGGTCGCCGATCAACGCCCGGACGTAGTCGACGAATTCCGCCGACGCCCGCTCTGCCGCGTCCCGTTCGGCATCGGTGGTCTGGAACTCGTACATCTTCACGATCGCGTGCGACCAGCCGAGCAGGGTGGGCCCGGCCTCGACGGGCACCCCGAGCAGCGCGCAGATCACCGCTATCGAGAACGGCTGGGCGAAGTCGGTCAGCACGTCGAAGGACGCACCGGACAGGACTGCGGTCAACTGCTCGCGGCAGATACGCTCGATCGCCGGGCGCAGGGCGGCCACCGACCGGGCGGTGAAAACCTGGCTGACGAGCCGGCGGAGCCGGGTGTGGTCGGGTGGTTCGAGGTTGAGCAGCGACCATCGTTCACCGGCCCGCCACTGCGGGTAGCGGCCGTCGGGTTCGTCCTGGCCGAGATCGGCGGCGCTGAAGCGGTGCTCGAAACTGCGCCCCAGGCCCCGGTGGCGCAGTGCCGCGTGCACGTCGGCGAAGCGGGTCAGCAGCCACAGGTCGCGCTCTGCGTAATGCAGCGCCGGGCCGGCCTCCCGCAGCGCGCGGAACGCGGGGTAGGGGTCGGCGATGAACGCGGGATCCCCGGGGCGGAAGCCCAGCTCGGTCGGTGACGGACCGGCCGCGGACGGTTCGCCGGTCACCGCCGGTGGCCGTCGCCGGGGCCGGACGGATCCGGCCGGGTCGCAGTCACACAGGGGGCACCCATGCCGACCATCGTCGCCGATGCGGGCGTGGCGTCGTGCACCGGCTCCACGGGTGTCGCGGTGGCGCTCACAGCAGGGCCGGCGGATCCATCCGGACCCGGGCCGGGTCGGCGTCCTTGCGGGCGCTGCGGACGGCCCGGGCCGCGTGCAGCGCGGCGGCGAGTTCTCGCCCTCGACCGAGCTCGATGCGCAGCAGCGCCCGTTCGCTCGGTTCGCTGTCGGCGGCACCGGGACCCACTTGATCCACCGGCACCGGGCCGAGCACCTCGGCGCCGGCCGGCAGATGCAGCGCCGCCAGCAGCGCAGCGACCCCGGCGGCGCTGCCGTCCACCGCGGCCATCGCGGCGGCCGGCGGGAAGCCGAACTCCCGGCGGGCGGCGAGCTCGGTCGCGGCATGGCCGGCCGGATCCCACCGGATCAACGCCTGCACCGTCGGCAGCGAACTGTCGGCGCCGACGACGACCCGCCCGCCGGCAACGGCCGGCCGCACCAGGGTGGCTGCCGCCATCCAGCGGCGCAGCGTCTCCTCTGCCGCCCGCAGATCCGGTCGGGCCAGCAGGCCCGACCCGTCCAGCAGCAGGGCCGCCCCGTAGCCGCCCGGCGTGCTCGGTTCGACCCCCGGGGTGGCGACCACCAGGACCGGCTCTGTGGGCACGGTGGTGACCACCCCCTCCCCGGTGCTGCTGACGATCCGCGAACCGGGGAACGCCCGCCCCAGCTCCTCCGACGTACGGCCGGCCCCGACGGCGGTGGCCCGGAAGGCCGTCGCGGCACAGACCGAGCAGGTCCAGCCGGTGGCGAAGGCGCCGCACCAGCGGCAGGACGCGACCTGTTGACCCTGCATCAGTTGCAGCGGCCCGGCGCAGGCGCGGCAGTGCGCCGGGCGCCGGCACGACACACAGGCCAACCCGGGCCGGTAACCCTGCCGGGGAACCTGGACCAGCACCGGAAGCCCGGCCGACAGCGCCGCCCGCGCCGCCTGGAATGCGGCCGGGCTCAACCGGGCGAACGCCGCCGCCGAATCGGCCCCGGCGGCGTGTTCGTCCCCGGCCGCCTCGATGCGCGGCGCCGCCGCGCGCACGCTCGCCCGGTCGGCGACGACAGGGTGGGCCCACCCCGACTCCACCAGCAACTGGGCCTCGGCGGTCCTGGCGAACCCGCCGATGAGCAGCGGCACCTGGGTGGCCGCCGACCGCAACATCAGCACCTCTCTGGCGTGCGGATAGGGAGCGCGCGGCTCTGCCAGCGAGTCGTCGCCGTCGTCGAACACAGCCAACAGGCCCAGATCGTGGACCGGGGCGAAGGCTGCGGCCCGGGTGCCGATGACGATCCGCACGTGCCCCCGGCGGACGGCCAGGAACCGCCGGTACCGCTCGGCGGGGCCCAGATCGGCGGACAGCGCGAGGTGCCGACCGGTGCCGAGCACCGCGAGCAGGGCGGCGTCCAGCCGGGCGACGTCGGCCGCGTCGGGCACGACCAGCACTGCCCCACGGCCGGCCGCGAGCACCGTGGCGGCGAGTTCGGCGAACCGGGCCGGCCAGTCCTCACCGGGCAGCGCCTGCCAGACCGCCCGGGCGGGGCGGCCGGTGCTCACGGCCTGCAGGAACGCATTTCCGGTCTGGTAGCGCGCCCAGGCCGTGGTGTCGGCAGGCGGCAACGGGGCGTCCACCGCGGTGGCGACCTTTGCCTCGGTGGCGGCGTGTCGCGGCGGCACCGCGAGGCGCAGGACGTCCTCCAGGGACCCGCCGTACCGGTCCGCGACCGCCCGGCACAGTTGCGCGACCTCCGGCGCCAGCACCGGCTCGGCCGACACCACCCGGTCCAGGAAGCTGAGCTTCTGGCCCCAGTCCGACGTGGCGACCCGGTCGAGCAGATAGCCGTCGACCAGCCGCCCCGCGAAGCGGACCCGCACCCGCACGCCCGGCACCGCCGCAGCGTCGGCCGATTCCGGCACGAGGTAGTCGAACGGACGGTCCAGGTGCGCCAGGCCGGTGTCGACCAGCACCCGGGCCACCGGATCAGTGGCGGCCGCCACCGGGACACCGGCAGCGGAGCGCCGGCGCGCTGTCGGTCCCCCCCTGGTTGCCACGCGTCAAGGGATACCAGACGTCACCGACGCCGGGAGCCGTCCATCCACCGGCCACCGTCGCCGGTATCGATGCTCAGAGACCGAGGACGGACTTCAGGTCCTGTGCGCGGTCGGTGTGCTCCCACGGCAGATCCACGTCGGTGCGGCCGAAGTGGCCGTACGCCGCGGTCGGGGCGTAGATGGGCCGCAGCAGGTCCAGATCGCGGATGATGGCACCCGGCCGCAGGTCGAAGACCTGCAGGATCGCGTCGCCGATCTTGGTCGGATCGACCTGTTCGGTGCCGAATGTCTCCACGAACAGCCCGACCGGGTCGACCTTGCCGATCGCGTAGGCGACCTGGACCTCGATGCGCTCGGCGAGCCCGGCCGCGACCGCGTTCTTGGCCACCCACCGCATCGCGTAGGCCGCGGAGCGGTCGACCTTGGACGGATCCTTGCCGGAGAACGCGCCGCCGCCGTGGCGGGCCATCCCGCCGTAGGTGTCGACGATGATCTTGCGGCCGGTCAGGCCGGCGTCGCCCATCGGCCCGCCGATGACGAAGCGGCCGGTGGGGTTGACGAAGAGCTGGTAGCCGGCGGTGTCGATGCCCAGCGCCGCCAGCTCCGGCTGCACGACCTGCTCGCGAATGTCGGTGGTCAGCATCGTGTCCAGGTCGATGTCGGCCGCGTGTTGGGTGGACAGCACCACGGTGTCCACCCGGACGGCCTTGTCACCCACGTACTCGACGGTGACCTGGGTCTTGCCGTCGGGACGCAGGTACGGCACGGCGCCGGACTTGCGCACCGCGGTCAGCCGGCGGGAGAGCCGGTGGGCCAGCGCGATCGGCAACGGCATCAGTTCGGGGGTGTCGGTGCAGGCGTAGCCGAACATCAGGCCCTGGTCACCCGCGCCCTGGCGGGAGATGGCGTCGTCGGTGCCGCCGGCCAGCCTGGCCTCGTACCCCTCGTCCACCCCCTGGGCGATGTCCGGGGACTGCGAGCCGATGGCCACGTTGACCCCGCACGACCGGCCGTCGAAGCCCTTCGCCGACGAGTCGTAGCCGATCGCCAGCACGGTCTCGCGGACGATGGTCGGGATGTCGACGTAGGCCTCGGTGGTGACCTCGCCCGCCACGTGCACCTGGCCGGTGGTCACCATCGTCTCGACCGCGACCCGGCTGACCGGGTCCAGGGTCAGCAGCGCGTCCAGGATCGAGTCGCTGATCGCGTCGCAGATCTTGTCCGGGTGCCCCTCGGTCACGGACTCCGAGGTGAACAGGCGGGAGGTCACAGATAGCTCCTGGAGATCGACGCCCACGGGCGGTTGGTGCGGGGATGCGGAACGGATGGAGCCGACGGCGCGGGACGGGCGCATCTACGATACGGCCGCACCGCTGCGGGTCGCGGGATCACCCGACCGGACATCGGGCAGCCGCCGCAGCACCGGTCATTCGGAGCCCGACCACGTCCCAGATTGCTGCAGCGACCACGGCCTTGGGCCCGAGCGGGACCTCGGCCAGCGGCTCCGGCCGGTCGGCGGCGAGCACGGTGACTGCGTTCGCGGCTACCTCGAAGGCCCGACCGCCGTCCACCCGGTTCAGGATCAGCAGGTCACAGCCCTTGCGGGCCAACTTGTCCCGGGCGTAGGTCAGCGCGTCGCCGGCGGCGTCGCCGGTCTCGGCGGCGAAGCCGACGATCAGCTGGCCCGGTCTGCGAGCGGCGACCAGGTCGACGAGCACGTCAGGATTACGGACCAGCTCCAGCAGTACGGGCGGTGCGGGTTCCGCCACCGCAGCCTTCTTGATCTTGGCCGCCGCGACCTCGGCCGGGCGGTGGTCCGCGACCGCAGCGGCCATCACCACCACGTCGGCCGCGGCGGCGTGCTGGCGCATCGCCGCGTGCAGGCTGCGGGCGTCGGAGACCTCGACCAGCGTCACACCGGGCGGGGTCAGCAGCGCGGTGTTCGCCGCAACCAGCGTGACCTCGGCACCCCGTGCCGCGGCCACCGCGGCGAGCGCGAAGCCCTGCCGGCCGGAACTGCGGTTGGTCAGGTAACGGACCGGGTCGAGATTCTCCCGGGTGCCGCCGGCCGAGATCAGCACCCGGAGGCCGACGAGATCGCGTGGCAGCGCGTCCCACCGGCGCAGCAGCACCTCGGCGATGTCGACGATCTGTTCCGGTTCCGGCAGGCGGCCGGGTCCGGAATCGGGGCCGGTGAGACGACCCACGGCCGGGTCCAGCACCACCACGCCGCGGGACCGCAGGGTCGCGACGTTGGCCACGGTGGCCGGGTGCGTCCACATCTCGGTGTGCATCGCCGGCACCATCAGCACCGGCGCCCGGGTCATCAGCAGGGTCGCGGTGAGCATGTCGTCGGCGATCCCGTGCGCGGCTTTTGCGAGCAGGTCCGCCGTCGCCGGCGCGACCACCACGAGGTCCGCCTGCTGCCCGGTCCGCACGTGCGCCACCGACGGCACGTCGGTGAAGACATCGGTCAGGACGGCACGGCCGGACAGTGCCTCGAAGGTAGCCACCCCGACGAAGCGCAACGCCGAAGCGGTCGGGGTCACCGTCACGTGCGCGCCCAGCGCGATCAGTCGACGCAGCACCTCGGCCGACTTGTAGGCGGCGATGCCGCCGCCCACCCCGAGGACGACCCGGCGGTCGGCATTGGACCCGCCGGGGGTCACTCGCCTTCGGTGTGTTCGAGCAGGCCGCCGTTGATCTCGCGCAGCGCGATCGACAGCGGCTTCTCCCGGGGCAGCGGCTCGACGAGCGGCCCGACGTAGTCCATCAGGCCCTCGCCCAGCTGGGAGTAGTAGTCGTTGATCTGCCGCGCCCGCTTGGCGGCGTAGATGGACAGCGCGTACTTGGAGCTGGCGTGCGTCAGCAGTTCGTCGATCGGCGGGAAGGTGATCCCGGCCGCGGCGATCTGGGCGGCGGTGGGGGTGCTGGACGGTGATGTCACGTGAACTCCGGTTCGTCTACGACGCAGTGCTGAGGACCTCAGCACTGCACAACGCGAGCGCGCTGGCACGCTCGTCCCGGCAGGGGACGAGCGCACACCAGGGCTCAAGTCATCAAGCGTACCAAGGCGGCAGTCGCGGCCTCGACGTCTGTGTTGACGACGGTGTGGTCGAACTCGGGTTCGGCGGCCAGTTCGGCGCGGGCCGCTTCCAGCCGCGCAGCCCGGACGTCCTTGTTCTCGGTCCCCCGACCGACCAGCCGGCGGGCGAGTTCTTCGAACGAGGGCGGCGCCAGGAACAGCAGCACCGCCTCGGCGGCCGCGGTGCGGACCTGGCGGGCGCCCTGGACCTCGATCTCCAGCAACACGTCCTGGCCGCCGGCCAACCGCCGGTCGACATCGGCGGCAGGTGTCCCGTAATGATTGCCCGCGAAGAACGCGTGTTCGAGGAGCTCGCCGTCGGTGATCATCCGTTCGAACTCGGAGTGGTCGACGAAGAAGTAGTGCCGACCGTGCTCCTCACCGGCCCGCGGCCTGCGGGTGGTCGCCGAGATCGAATAGTGCAGTTGCGGCATCGCCGCCCGGATCCGGGTGACGAGCGTGCTCTTACCGACCCCGGAGGGGCCGGACAGCACGAACAACCGGCCGCGCCGGGTCATCGGGGCAGCGGAGAGCGCACCGGTGGTCGGCGGGGGGATCAGTCGCCGAACTCGGACAGCAACGCCTGGCGCTGCCGCTCGCCCAGTCCACGAACGCGCCGACTCGGGGCGATCTCGAACTGGTCCATCAACTGCTGGGCGCGGACCTTGCCCACCCCGGGCATGGACTCCAGCAGCGCGGACACCCGCAACTTGGCTAGCGCCTCGTTGGACTCGGCATCGACGAGGACCTGCTTGAGCGTGGTTCCCCCGCGCTTGAGGCGCTCCTTGAGCTCCGCCCGGGCCTTGCGGGCGACCGCCGCCTTCTCCAGTGCGGCGGCGCGCTGCTCATCGGTCAACTGGGGCAATGCCACTTCGGGCCTCACTTCTCGTCTGTCGAATGGTCAGGCTCAGGCGTCCCGGACGCCGGCCGCGGTGCGGCGGCCCCGGAACGAACATCCTGAACGTACCCAGGCCATACCCGCGCAGCAAACCTGCACACGGTCCGGACGACACGGAATGCCTGGTCGGGCCCGGGTCGCAGGTCGACCGGCCACCGCGGTCAGGCCCGCATCCGCGCGACCAGCCCGGTGTCGTAGTCACCGGCGATGAAGGCGGGGTCGTCGAGCAGCTCGAGATGGAAGGCGATGTTGCACTTGGGGCCGGTGACGGTGAAGTCGGCCAGCGCCGCCCGGGCTCGCGCCAGCGCGGACTGCCGGTCCGGCGCGTGCACCACCAGTTTGGCCAGCAACGAGTCGTAGTGCGGCGTGACCGTGTTGCCCGTCCGGTACCCGGCGTCCACCCGGATGCCATCCCCGGTCGGTTCGATCCACTCGGTGATCACCCCCGGTCCGGGCAGGAACCGCCGAGGGTCCTCGGCATTGATCCGCAGCTCCAGGGCGTGCCCGGAGACGACCAACGACGACTCGTCGAAGCCGATGTCGGCCCCGGCGGCGATCCGGAACTGGGCCTCGACCAGGTCGACGCCCAGCACCGCCTCGGTGATCGGGTGTTCGACCTGGAGCCGGGTGTTCATCTCCAGGAAGAAGAACTCCGTCCCGGCCAGCAGGAACTCCACCGTGCCCGCACCGCGGTAGTCCACCGCCCGGCCGGCCTCGCGGGCTGCGGCCAGCATCGCCGTCCTGGTCGGGTCGGCGGCGGTGCGGAACGCCGGCGACGGTGTCTCCTCGGCGATCTTCTGGTGCCGGCGCTGGACCGAACAGTCGCGCTCACCCAGCGCCAGGATTCGACCGTCCGGCAGACCCAGGATCTGGACCTCGACGTGCCGGGCCCGGGGGAAATAACGCTCGACGAAGACCGCCGGGTCGCCGAACAACCGCTCGGCGACCGCAGCGACCCGGTCGACCGCCGCCGCCAGCCCGGCCGCGGCCTCAACGACCACCATGCCCATCCCGCCGCCACCGGCCGCTGCCTTGACCATCACCGGGAAGCCACCGGCCGCCTCGCACCGCGGCAGCGGCGTCGGCGGCCGACCGGACGGCCGCCGAGGAGCCCGGCACCACCGGTACCCCGGCTGCCCGCATGGTCGCCCGGGCGGCGATCTTGTCGGCCATCGCGGTCATCGACGCCGGATCCGGTCCGACCCAGACGATGCCGGCGGCGCGCACCGCCAGCGCGAACCCGGCGTCCTCGGACAGGAACCCGTAGCCGGGGTGGAGTGCTGCCGCGCCGGTGGCCCGGGCGGCAGCCAGCACTGCATCGACGTTGCGGTAGGACGCGTCGACCGCCGCCGGGCCGAGCCGGACCGCCTCGTCGGCCTCGGCGACGAACGGCAGGTCCACGTCGGCGTCGGAGTGGACCGCGATCGTCCGCAGCCCCAACCGGTGGGCGGTCCGGATCACCCGGCGGGCTATCTCCCCCCGGTTGGCGACCAGCACCGACTCGAACACGGGCTCAGGACAACGAACCGACGGTGGCCCGGTAGACGGTGCCGTCCCCCCACAGACCGACCCCGCGGTCCTGCGCGGCGATCCAGGCCGACTGCCCGCGCCGCAGGGTCAGCTCGGCCCCGGAGGCATCGGCCAGCCCCGCGGTGCCCTCGGTGCACAGCACGATCTGCGGCAGCCCGGACGGCAACCCGACGATGTCGCCCTCGTCGGAGCCACCCAGGTCGATCCGGGACAGCTCGAACTCCTGCGCTCCGGTCCGGTACACCACCTCGTGGCGACCGGCCGACTCACCCGCCAGCACCTCGCGGTCCCCGGTGGTGAAGTCCAGGACCCGCATCAGTTCGGGGACGTCGACGTGCTTGGGGGTGAGGCCGCCGCGCAGGACGTTGTCGGAGTTGGCCATCAGCTCCACCCCGACGCCCTGCAGATACGCGTGCAGGTTGCCGGCCGGCAGGTACAGCGCCTGACCCGGATCCAGCACGATGCGGTTCAACATCAACGCAGCGATCACCCCGGAGTCGCCCTCGTAGCGCTCACCCAGCTCCAGCAGCATCCGGTAGTCGCCGGCGTGCGGCGACCCCTCGGCCAACCGCGCCGCGGCGGCGGCGAGGACCTCGTCCACCAGTCCGTTGAGCGTGTGCTGCGGCAACGTCATGAGGGTCGAGAACAGCGCCCGCACGCCCTGGGCGTCGGGCTGCCCGGACAGCAGCGCGAGGTAGTGGTCCAGCTGGGGCGCCTGCAGTGCGGACATCACCTCGACGGTGGTCCCGGCGTCCCGGAAGCCGCACAGCGCGTGGAACTCGGTGAGCGCGCAGATCAACTCCGGCTTGTGGAAGCGGTCCTTGTAATTGCGGTTCGGATGGTTGACCGGGATGCCCGCGGCGTCCTCGGCCTCGAACCCGAGCTCGGCCTGCCGCAAGGACGGATGGGCCTGCAGGGACAGCGGCTGGTCGGCGGCGAGCACCTTGAGCAGGAACGGCAGTCGGTCACCGAACCGGCCGACCACGTCAGCACCGAGCTGGCCGTCGGGATCGGTGGCGATCCGTTCGTCCAGGCGCAGCGCGGCGCCACCCACGACCACCTCCGACGGATCTCCCGGGTGGGCGCCCAGCCACAGCTCCGCCTGCGGATGGGGGGACGGCACCGGCTCACCCAGCAACTCGGCGATGGCGGTCCTGGACCCCCACGCATACGGCCTGATCCGGTTACGCATCAACTCCACCGGTCGACATCCTCCTCGTCACGATCGGAGCCGACGACGGCCTCGGCTTCCAGCAGGTGCCGTGCCGCGTCGTGCATCCCCAGGCCCGCTGGTCCGTCCAGCGGCGGTACCTGTCCTTCGGCGATTCCCACGTACACCGCCGTGAAATCCAGTCGCAGCATCATCAGTGCCACCGACGCCCACTCCCGCACCCACCCAACGGGTTCCGCCCGGGGCGGCTGGTCCGGCAGGCCGGTGTCGACCGGCGCGAGGCTGAGCTCCGGGCCGTCCAACAGGATGGCATGCGGCAGCGCGCGCTGCAGCGAACCCAGGAAAGCCGACGATGCGCGGGCCAGCATCTCATCCGACGGCCGCACCACCCGCAGCAGCACCGGCAACACGGGCAGCCGGTCCTGGCCGGGATCGTCGTAGGGGTCGGCGAAGATGTCCGGCCGACGACCGAGCCGGTGCATCAGGCCCGTCGCCTGGGTCAGCTCCAGCGCCCCGAAGGCCGACGCCGCCGGCCCACCCAGTTCCGCCAGCGCGACCGCGACATGTCCGGCCAGGCACTTCCCGACCGGGTCCAGCCCGGCCAGCGCGACGTCGGCGGTGCGCATCCGGTGCGCCAGGGACAGCGCCGGGTTCACGAACGCATCGGTCTGCGGCGCGCAGGCCAACGCCTCGGTGTCGAGCAACTCGGCCACCGTCTCGACGACCGCGGGCGTCAGACCGGGGGCGAGCATCCCCAGTGCCGACGCCACGACCAGCAGGAACGCCAACCGGCCGGGCCCGGCGAGGGCCTCGGGTACGCCGATCGCCGGCGGCTGCAGCGCGCTGGGCACGGCTTCGGCCAGCGGGCCGCGCCGGGAACCGCGGACGAGCACCGCCGCGCCCCGCCGGTGCGCCACCGCCGCCCCCGCCGCCTCGGTCGGGGTGCCGCTCTCCAACACGACGACGACGTCCAGCGCCCCGACCCACACCGGCAGGTCCGGCCGGACGAGCACGGGCACCGCGCAGCGGGCGCCGACCAGGGCGAGGAAGATCTCGGCGTCGTGCACGGCACGGCCGTCGGCCAGCACCACCACCGCCCGCGGACGCAGACCGGCCAACTGATCGACGATCAGCGGCAGCGACGCGCAGGTGGCCCGCACCTGCGCGCCCGCGGTGGCCGCCGCCGGGAGCAACGCGTGATGGTCGGCGGACCGCAGCGCACCCGGGTCACCGAGGAGGTCGATCGGGTCGGGCATGGTGGGCGCCGCGCTCAGGATCCGTCGGTGGCGGGCGCGCCGCGGGTCGGGCCGTCCGTGGCGTAGCGGGCCTCGTCCAGCAGCAGCACGGGTATCCCGTCCCGGACATCGAAGATGCGACCGCACTCCGGGCAGGACAGCGAGAGCGCCAGCGGGTTGCCCGGCTCACCCGTGCTCAGCGGCGTGTGGTGCTCGGCCGGGCAGGCCAGCACTTCCAGCAGGAGCGGGTCCAGGATCGACGCCAACGGGTGCCTCGCCGCGGCCCCGCCGCGCAGCGCAGAGGAAGTCATCCGCTCAGTGTGGACCACCGGGCCGGGCCGTGGGTCACGGCCCGGCCCGGACGCCCCGGTCAGGACCGGATCAACGACAGCAGCTCGTCCTGCAGCGCCGTCATCTCGGCCTCGGTGGCAGCCTCGACGTTCAACCGCAGCAGCGGCTCGGTGTTGGACGCCCGGACGTTGAACCAACTGCCGTCCGGCAGCTGGACAGTGACGCCGTCGAGCTCGTCGAGCTCGGCGTCGTGCGCGGCCGCCCAGGCCCGGATCTGGTCGAGCTTGGCCGGCACGTCGGCGACCCGGGAGTTGATCTCCCCGGAAGCTGCATAGCGGTTGTAACTCGCCACCAGGTCCGACAGCGGACCGTCCTGGGTGCCCAGGGCGGCCATCACGTGCAGCGCGGCCAGCATCCCGGTGTCGGCCTTGAAGAACTCCGCGAAATAGTAGTGCGCGGAGTGCTCACCGCCGAAGATCGCTCCGGTGCGGGCCATCTCGGCCTTGATGAACGAATGTCCGACCCGGGTGCGCACTGCGACGCCGCCGTTCTCGGCGATCACCTCGGGGACGGTGTGCGAGCTGATGAGGTTGTAAAGGATCGTCGATCCGGGCTGCTTGGCGAGCTCGCGGGCGGCCACCAGGGCAGTGATCGCACTCGGCGAGACCGGCTCGCCCCGCTCGTCGACCACGAAACAGCGGTCGGCATCGCCGTCGAAGGCCAGACCCAGGTCGGCCTGACCGTCGGTGCCGTACAGCCCGCGCAGCGTCGCCTGCAGGTCCAGCAGGTTCTTCGGGTCCAGCGGGTTGGCCTCGTGGTTGGGGAAGCTGCCGTCCAGCTCGAAGTACATCGGGACGATCTCCAGCGGCAATCCGCCGAGGACCTCGGGGACCGTGTAGCCGGCCATCCCGTTACCGGCGTCGACGACCACCTTGAGCGGTCGGATGTCGGACAGGTCGACCAGCTTCCGCAGGAAGTCTGCGTAACCGGCCACCATGCTGCGCTCGGTGACGGAGCCGCGCACCGCGGCCGACTCGACGGTCAGGTCGCCGTCGAGGATGTCGGCGGCCTCGTCGCGCACCGTGGACAGCCCGGTCTCGGAACTGACCGGCACCGCACCGGCCCGGCAGAACTTGATGCCGTTGTAGATGGCCGGGTTGTGCGAGGCGGTGAACATCGCGCCGGGCAGGTTCAGCGCGCCGGCGGCGTAGTACAGCAGATCGGTGGAACCCAGACCCGCGTCGAGGACGTCCATCCCCTGGTCGGCCAGCCCGTCGGCGAAGGCCGCCGCGAGGGCCGGCGAGGACTCCCGCATGTCGTAGGCGATCACGACCTGCCGGGCCTCGTCGGCCAGCAGCCTTGCGTAGGCCACGCCCAGGGCACGGGCGGTGTCGGTGGTGAACTCGTCGCCGACCAGTCCACGGACGTCGTACGCCTTCGCGATGGCCCGGAGCTTCGTACCTGCAGACGTCACAACTCTCCTCGGTCAAGGGGTCACGGATGCACGATCCGATCAGGAATGTGGGAGGGACGCAGCAAAGAACGTCACGCTCCCGTGCTGAGTATTACCACGCAAGTGGTACGGGCGTCCCACGGCCGGACGAACACCACAGCAAACCGGTGGTGGGATCGGATGCTCTCAGCGAGCGTCGTCGGTGGGGAACCGGAGCACCCGGAGGTGCCCCCGGCGGCCGGTGGTCGGCGGCGCCACCGGCTCGGCCCGGTCACCGCGGCCGGCTTCGCGGACAGCGTTGGCGAGCGCTTCGAGATCGTCGGAGTGCGGCCCCGACAGATCGAACTCCGACTCCGGGCGTACCACCTCCCAGCCGCGGGGGGCCTTCAGCCCGAGGGCGTGATCGCCGCACAGGTCATAGGAGTGCGGCTCGGCCGCTGTCGCCAGCGGCCCGACCACCGCGGTCGAATCGGCGTAGGCGAAGGTGAGCGTCGCCATCGCGGGCTGGCCGCATCCGGTCCTCGAGCACTGCCGCTGTCTGGCCACCTCGGCAGACTAGGCGCATCGGCGCAGGCCGGCCGGTACGACACGCAGGACGACGAGGCGCGATCACCGGACGCACCACCGCGGACCGCCGGGTGGTCGCTCTAGACTTCCCGGCGATGACCATCGACGACTTTCCGGGCGGTGACCACGAGGTCGCGCCGCCGGCCGGCATGTCCGGTCCGCCCGGTCCGCTGCTGCGCCTGGTGCGCGATCAGCGGGTCGCGTTCCTGCTGGTCGGGGTGACCAACACCGCCGTCGGGACCGCCTGGTTCGTGATCTTCCAGTTCCTGTTGCAAGCGCGGTGGGGCTACATGGTGGTGCTGCTCTGCGCGCACGTGGCCGCGGTGCTGTGCGCGTTCGTGCTGTACCGCCGGTTCGTCTTCCGGGTCACCGGGCACGTCTGGCGGGACCTGGCCCGGTTCGAGGTCGTCAACCTCTCTGCACTCGCGTTCAACGTGGTCACCTTGCCGCTGCTGGTCGAGGTGGCCGGGATGAAGGTGCTGCTGGCGCAGCTGGTCATCACCGGCGTGACGATGCTGATCAGCTTCTTCGGCCACCGCGGGTTCTCCTTCCGGCGGGCCGGTCGGGTCCCCACCACCGACGCGGGGCGGACGTCATGACAGATCGGACCCCTCGGGTCTCGGTGGTGGTGCCCGCCTTCGACAGCGCCGACTTCGTCGCCGCGACGATGGACTCGATCCTGTCCCAGACGTGGACCGACTTCGAGCTCGTCGTGTCCGACCACTCCTCCACCGACGGCACCTGGGAGATCCTGCAGGGCTACCTGGACGACCCCCGGGTGCGGCTGCTGCAGCTGCCCACCGGCGGTGGTGCCGCCGCGAACTGGAACCACGTGACCGGTCAGGCGCGCGGTGAGTTCGTCAAGCTCGTGTGCGGGGACGACCTCGTCTATCCGACCTGCCTGGCCGAGCAGGTGGCCGCCATGGACGCCCACCCCGATGCGGTGCTGGTCGCGGCCCGCCGGGCCGTGGTGGACGCCGCCGGCCGGGCGTTGCTGGACGACCGGGGGCTCGGCCGACTCCGCGGCCGGGTCGGCGGGGACCCGGCCACCCGGGCCACCGTGCGGGCCGGCACCAACCTCTTCGGCGAGCCCGCATCCGTGCTGATCCGGCGCGAGGTGCTCGACCGGGTGGGCGGGTGGGACGAGCGCTACTCGTTCCTGATCGACGAGGCGAGCTACGTCCGGGTGCTGCGGCACGGGGCGTTGGTCGCGCTGCCGCGGGTACTGGCCGGGTTCCGGGTGAGCGACCGGCAGTGGAGCGTGCGGCTGATGCGGACCCAGGCCCGGGAGGCCAAGGCGTTCCACCGTGAACTCGCGGCGAGCCGTCCGGGGCTGCTCTCCGCGGCCGACGTGTGGCTGGGCAACCGGCGGGCCGAAGTGAACGCGGTGCTCCGGCGGGCGGTCTACGTCTGGTTCCGCCGCCGCCTCCGGGCCTGACCGATCCGCGTTCCGCCGGTCCTGGAGTCCGCACGCCTATAGTTCGGCGGGTGGAGGACCCCCCGATCGACGAACGCCGGCACACCATCTCCGTCGTCATCCCCGTCTACCAGGGCGAGCGCACACTGCCCGCGCTGCTGGCCGAGATCGCCGTGTTCACTTCGGATTTCCGGACCCCGGCGGGGCATCTGGCAGTGGTCAGCGAGGTGCTCCCGGTGTACGACAACGGACCTGACGGGTCCGCGGAGGTGGTGCGCGGGTTGAGTCGGCAGTACGAGGTGGTGCGGCCCGTGTGGCTGAGCCGCAACTTCGGCCAGCACCCGGCCACCCTGGCCGGGATGGCGTCCTCCGGCGGTGACTGGATCGTCACCCTCGACGAGGACGGCCAGCACGACCCCGGCGACATCGGCCTGTTGCTCGACACCGCGTTGGCCCAGCGCGCCGCCGTCGTCTACGCCAAGCCCACCAACGCCCCGCCGCACGGCCCGCTGCGCAACGCCGCCTCCCGCAACGCCAAGCGGATGCTGGGCGGCGCAGCCGGGCAGAACGCCGCCCACTTCCAGTCCTACCGACTGATCCTGGGCGAGGTCGGGCGCAGCGTTGCCGCCTACGCCGGATCCGGCGTCTATCTGGACGTGGCGATGGGGTGGGTAGCGGGCCGGGTCGCCACCTGCCCGGTCCGCCTCCGGGCGGAGGGTGACCGGCCGTCCGGCTACTCGCTGCGCACCCTGACCTCCCACTTCTGGCGGATGGTGCTCTCCAGCGGCACCAAGGGGCTCCGGCTGGTCAGCGTGCTGGGTGTGGTCGCCGCGGTGACCGGGGTGGTGCTGGCCCTGTTCCTGCTGGTCGCCAAGCTGGCCGGGGCGGCGAACATCCCGGCGGGCTGGCCGTCCCTGATGGCGGTGTTCCTGCTGGGCATCGGGGCGGTGCTGTTCTCTCTCGGCGTTGTCGCTGAGTACATCGGCGTGTCGGTGAACATGGCGATGGGCAAGCCCCTCTACCTCATCGTGAGCGATCCGGCCGACGGCCCGATGGGCCCGGTCGCCCCGCGCAGGCAGGCGCCGGACCGGGTCGTCGCGGGCCCGACCGCCCCCGGGTCCACCCGGCCGTGACCGCGGTCGGGCCGGGCACGCCGCCGACCCTGGTCGTGGGGGCGGGCGGCCTGCTCGGCCGGGCGGTGGTCCGTGAGCTCACCGCGCGGCGGCGGGCGGTGATCGTGCAACCGGTCCCCTGGGACCGCCCGTCGGCGGCCGTCCGGGCACTGACCCGCGCGGTGCGCGATCTGTTGGTGGCCGCCGGCGGCGGTGCCTGGCAGGTCGCCTGGTGCTCGGGCGCGGGGGTCACCGGAACACCGGCCGCCGTGCTGGACCAGGAGGTCGCCACCCTGACCGCGTTCCTGGCGGTCCTGGCCGAGGCGGCGCCGGCCGACCCGCCGGGCAGCCTGTTCATCGCGTCCTCGGCGGGCGGGGTGTACGCCGGATCGGGCCGCGCACCGTTCACCGAGTCCGATCCGTCGTCGGCCATCTCGCCCTACGGCCTGGCCAAGCTACGCGCCGAGCAGGAGGTCCGCGACTTCGCCGCCCGGACGGGGACGCCTGTGCTGATCGGCCGGATCGCCAACCTCTACGGGCCCGGCCAGAACCTGGCCAAGCCACAGGGTCTGGTGTCGCACCTGTGCCGCGCCCATCTCAGCGGGCAGCCGCTGTCGCTGTACGTCCCGCTGGACACCACCCGCGACTACCTGTTCGTGCACGACTGCGCGGCGATGATCTGCGACGGCCTGGACCGGCTCGCGACGGAGCGACCCGGGACGCCGGTGGTGAAGATCCTGGCCAGCCAGCAGGGCGTCACGATCGGGGCACTGCTCGCGGAGTCCCGCCGGGTGTTCAAACGCGCCCCGCGGGTGGTCCTCGGGTCGTCACCCTTCGCCCGGTTCCAGGTCCGGGACCTGCGGCTGCGGTCGGTGGTCTGGCCCGAACTGGACCGCCGCAGCCTGACCCCGCTGGGCGTCGGCATCAGGGCGACCGCGGGTGATCAGCTGCGGGCGATGCAGCTCGGCGCCCGCGCGGGTCAGCGGTGACCGGCCGGGCGGGGCGGTCCGGCCCGCGGGCCGGTTTAGGGTGGCCGCTGTGAGTTCCACCCGCCGCACACCCCACACCCGTCGCGACCGACACGGCCGCGGTCTGCGGACCCCGCTACTGCCGCCGGAGCTACCGGCAGCCCGGTCCCGGGCTGCTCAGTTCGACGCCGTCGTGCTCGCCGCGGTCGCCGCCGTCGAGGTCCGCTGGCCGCGCAAGCTGGCCGGCGTGGAGTTCGCCGTCGACGAGGTACCGGCGGTCGACGGCGACGAGCTGACCCCCGGACCGGAGGTCATCCTGGACGGCGGGGTGCCGCTGGCCCGTTTTCTGGGGCCCGGGGTGGACCGGTCCGGTCGACCGACCAAGGCCAGGGTCATCGTCTACCGGCGGCCGTTGGAGATCCGGGCCGCGGACACCGGCGATCTGGAGGACCTCGTCGAGGAGGTCCTCGTGGAGCAGGTCACCGCCGTCCTCGGCGAGCACGACGAGGACTCCCCCGATTCGCCCGACAACACCGACCGCGGCTGACGCGACGTGCCGCTACGTGCCACACCCGGGTCGGACCGCCCCTACACCGACACCGACACCGATCTGGATCTGGATCTGGATCTGATGGACGACACCCCGCCCCGCCGGCTCGTGCCCGGCGCGGTCAGCTGGTGGATCCGGTCCGAGGTACCGCTGTACCTGGCCGCGATCCTGCTCAGCTGCCTCGCCGCGGGGCGAGCGGTCAAGCTGTTCGACGCCGACCTCGGCATCCCGTTCGTCTACAGCAACGACGCCACTGCGGTCCTCGCGCACTTCCAGGCCGTGCTCAACACCGGCTGGTACGAGTTCGAGCCCCGGCTCGGGGCCCCCCTGGGGCAGACCTATCACGACTTCCCGCAGGCCGACAACCTGCACATGATGTTCGCGCTGCTGATGCGGCCGTTCACCCACAACGCGGCCGTCGCGGTCAACGTCTGGTACCTGCTCGGCTTCCCGCTGGCCGCCGCCGCGGCGGTGTGGTTCTTCCGGCGCACCGGGGTCTCCAGGCTGCTCACCCTGGTGCTGTCGGTGCTGTACGCGATCACCCCCTTCCACTGGGAGAAGGGCGAGAACCATCTGTTCCTGGCCGCCTACTTCCCGGTGCCGTTGGCGCTGGTGCTGGTCCTGTGGGCGATCCGCGGCGAAGCGCTGTGGGGCCCGGACCGTCGACCCGCCGACCGACGGGCGCCCTGGGCGCGTCGACTCCCGCGCGCGGTCACCGGCCGCGGCTGCGCGACGGTGCTGATCCTGGCCCTGCTGGGGACGGCATCGTCGTACTTCTCGGTGTTCATCCTGCTGATGCTGGGTACCGCCGGTCTGGTCGCGCTGATCCGTACCCGGAACTGGCAGCGGGTCGCCGGGGTGGTGGCGGCCGGCGCGACGCTGGCCGGGGTGATGTTGCTGAACATGCTGCCGGACATCCTGTACTCGGCGGTCAACGGCAACAACGTGGGCGCCCTGGTCCGCTACGACAACGAGTCAGAGCGGTTCGCCCTCAAGATCGCGCAGCTCATCCTGCCCGCGCCCGACCACGCGCTGGCCCCGCTGCGGGAACTACGGGCCTGGTACGACGCCACCTACCCCTACGTCTCGGAGCGGCCTGCGTTGGGGCTGGTCGGGGCCGTCGGGTTCCTCGGCCTCTTGGGCTACATCGTGGTCCGGCTGGGCACTCCCGGACCGCCCGACCCAGCGGCCGCCGGGCCGGCGGCGGCGCGCCGGCGCCGACTGCGGGAGACCCTGGGCCACCTGTCGTTGCTGACCCTGGTCGCGCTGCTGTTCTCCACCATCGGCGGGCTCGAGACGATCGTCAGCTTCCTCACCCAGAGCCTGCGCTCGTGGAACCGGCTGGCCATCCTGATGGTGGCCTTCGCGCTGGCTGCGGTCGGCCTGGCGGTGGACGCGCTGCTCCGGCGGTGGGCCCGACGGCGCCGCGTCCGCGCGGGTCGGGCCCGACTGACCGCCGGTCTGGTGGCCCTGCTGCTGCTGGTGGTCGGCGTGTACGACCAGTCGACGCATCGGGCGGAGCCGGCCTACGACGCCGTTGCCGCGCAGTGGACCGCGGATCAGGTGTGGGTCGATCGGTTGGAGGCCGCGCTACCGGCCGGCGCGATGGTGTTCCAGCTCGCCTATCAGGCGTTCCCGGAGGCCGGATCGGTCAACGGGGTGGTCTACACCGATCAGCTCAAGCCGTATCTGCACTCGACGACGCTGCGCTGGTCGGCGGCCGGGCTGCGCGGCCGGGCCCGCAACGACTGGCCCCTGTTGGTCGCCGCCGAGAGTGCGTCGCGAATGGTCGCCGATACGGCGGTCGCCGGCTTCGAGGGCATCATGATCGACCGGCGCACCTACTCCGACGGGGGCGCAACACTGGAGGCCGCCCTGGCGAAGGCGCTGGACCGGACCGGACCGGACCTGGTGAGCGGCACCACCCGGTACGCCTACTTCAGTCTGGGTGGCGAACGCGACCGACTGAGCGCCACTCATTCTGCCGCCGAACTCGACTACGCCCGTGACACCGTCCTGCAGCCGGTGTTCCTCTACGCCGGGGAGCGCTACACGCTGGGCCAGAACGCAGCCCGGCAGACGCTGTGGACCAGCCAGGATCCGACGGCGTCGTTGATCCTGGACAACGCCCGCGGCGGCGCGGTGCCGGTCAGCATCAGCATGGTGCTGACCTCCCCCTCGAACACCACGCAGGTGATGCTGACCTCGGGATCGCAGAGCTGGGTGGTCAACCTGTCGTCGACGGCGGCCAGCGCTATCACGCTGACCTTCGACGCGCTCCCCGGGCGAACGGACTTCACGCTGGCCCCCGGCCCCGATGCGAAGAACGTGGACTCCAACACCAGCTTCGCGGTGGCTCAGGTATCGGTGGTCGACATTGGACGGCCGGACCTGTCGGTGCCGTGCCCGGTTCCCGGCGTCAGCACCTGCTGACGTGCCCGATCGTGCCGGCGGGGCTCAGCCCGCGAGTCGCTTGAGGCGGCGGCGCTCCCGCTCGGACAGCCCGCCCCAGATCCCGAAGCGTTCGTCGTTGGCCAGCGCGTAGCTCAGGCATTCCGAGCGCACGTCGCAACCGGTGCAGATCTTCTTCGCGTCCCGGGTCGAGCCGCCCTTCTCCGGGAAGAACGCCTCCGGATCGGTTTGCGCGCACAACGCGCGGCCGTGCCAGTCCTGATCCTCGATCGGTCCCTGGAACGACGACCCGCCGGAGTGCAGCGCCGCGACAGCGGCCAGGGCCACGCTGTCGGCAGCCCGCAGCACCTCGTCGGCGGCTCGGATCACGATGTCGGCGGCGTCCTGCTCGCCGGTTCGCGGGGCGGGAAGGATCGAGATGGTCAGATCGATCTGGTTCGGCACGAGCAGATCCTTCCGCTGGTGAAAGCTGAGAACAGCAACGACGGGTGACGACGGGCAGGTGCTACAGGTGACACGGACCGCGCGGCTTCGATGGCACCGGACCCCGCGCCGGGCGTTCCGACCGACGCTGCGAATCACACTGATGGAATTACACCCGTGTGTCATGGGGCACGTCAAGCCTCAACTCCTGCTATAGACCGTCTCCCCCGCGCGTCGTCACGGCGTGTCGCCGCACCGTCGGACTGTTTGCGCAGGTCAAGCAGGGAGTGACGAATCACCTACGCCTTGTGACCAGAGTTACCGAGAATTCGGACCCTGCCGGCGATACGCCGCCGACGCCTCCTGGCGATTCCGCAGAACCTGGACCGCATCCATTGCCTCGGCCTCAACACCGACACCCAGACCCGGCTCAGATCGGCGAGTGCACGATGCGATTTGAGAACTCAGGACATCGGATGGGTCGGAGCGGCCGCGCATCGGTTCCACCATCGACCGAACCCGCCCAACGGGTCGACGACCTCATCTCCGACCGGGCCGTGAATCACCGCCCGCTGGTCCGCACCACCAACCGCTGACCGGCCGACTGGTACCCGCAGTTCCCGAACCCGTCGTCGCCGAATCCCTCCTCGACCGCCTCATCACGCCGGCCACCAAGTCGTCAGGGACGGCCCGTCCTACCGCTGCCGGGAAACGACCGCTGCGAGGCCTCGACAACCACCACTACCGCCGGGTAAACACAACCCGCGGGGTCAACCGGCGTCATCACCTGAGGGACCCCGGAGGAATTGCGTGACCGGCGACTGGAACAGTGGGACGGTTCAGACATGCGCATGCTGGTGTGCACCACCGCCAACTCGGGTCATTTCGGCCCGCTGGTCCCGCTCGCTCGGGCGTGCCAGTTGGCAGGGCATGACGTAGTGGTGGCGGCTCCGATGTCGTTCGCCGGGCAGGTCGACGCGGCCGGTTTCGAGCACCGGCCCTTCGCCGATGTCCCACCTGACCTTCTCGGGCCGGTCTTCGGGCGACTGCCGTCCCTGAATTTCGAGGACGCCAATGAACTGATGGTCTCGGAGGTGTTCGGGCGGCTGAACGCGCAGGCTGCGTGGCCGGGGATCGTTGACATCATCGGCGACTGGCGTCCAGACGTGGTGGTGCGGGAACCAGCGGAATTCGGCTCGGCCGCGGCCGCTCGATCAGCCGGTGTCCCGCAGGCGACGATGGCGATCGGCGTGACCGCGACGCATGAGTACCTGAGGCGCCTGGTCGCCGCTCCGCTGTTGGAGCTGGATGCGCTCGCCGGTCTGCCGGAAGGGTCCTGTGCTGAAGCGATACGGGCCGCGACCACGTTCACCTGCGTCCCCTCCGTGCTCGACGGGCAGACAGGGACGCCGTCGGCGGGGGCCGGTCTGATCCGCCGGTTCCGCGACGAATCGCTGGTTTCCGGAGCCGCGGCGCTTCCTGGTGAGTGGGGGGATCCGGAGCAGCCTCTGGTGTACATCAGCTTCGGAACCGTCTCCGCCGGCCTGGGCGGCGCCCAGGCCGTGTACTCGGGTGTGCTGTCGGCGTTCGCTGACCAGCCTATTCGGATCTTGCTGACCACCGGTCCCGGCTTCGATCCGGCGGCGCTCGGCCCAGTGCCCATGAACGCCCACGTCGAACGCTGGTGGCCGCAGCGGGACGTGCTGCCGGCCGCTGCGGCGGTGGTGTGCCACGGCGGGTTCGGAACGTCGATTGCCGCGCTGGCCGCAGGGTTGCCGCAGGTGATCGTGCCGCTCTTCGCAATGGACCAGCGGATCAACGCCGAGCACGTCGCTGCTCTCGGAGCCGGCGTGAGCATGGCCGGTGGGCTCACGGCCGTCCCGGAACTACCGGACGCCGTGCTCGACCTGCTGAACAGAGATACCCATCGACAGGCGGCCGAGGCGGTAGCCGACGAGATGGCCGACCTGCCCCCAATCTCAGAGATGGTGCAGCTCTTAGAGAAAATCGCCGAACGCTGCCCGCCAAGCGGATAGGCGGCACCAGCGAACTGTCGGGACCTCGTTTCAGGCCGCGCTGGTGGAGCGGATGGTGTCTCGTCGTTGTAGCGGTGACGCCACCATGGCATGACGGCTGACTGGCCTCAGCTTCGTTGCCGTTCGACGCGAGCCTCCTTGAGCCGGTAGCCGTGGTCGACGAATTGTCCGGAACCGCCGGACGGCCGGCCGCAGCCTCGGCACAATGGACCGATGACCTGCTGCGAACGCCGATGACCTTCCACCCTGGACGCGCCGTCCAGCCCCGCCCCGACGGCCGATCGCAGTCCCGCACCGCCGGCGCCTGGATCTTCCCGGTGATCGTCGGCGTCACCGCTGCTGCCGGCTGGGCCACCACCACCGGCACCTCCACCCTGGGGCTCTGGGTGTTCGTCACCGTGCTCGGCGGCTGGCTGATCACGCTCTGCCTGCACGAGTTCGCGCATGCGCTGACCGCGCTCGCCGGTGGTGACACGTCGGTCCGTGGCCGTGGCTACCTCACCCTGAACCCGCTGCGCTACACCAGCGGCGTGATGAGCTTCGTCATCCCGCTGGTGATCCTGGCCGTCGGCGGCGTGCCACTGCCCGGCGGTGCGGTGCTCATCGAGCACGGTCGGCTCCGGTCCCGGATGTGGCGGTCCGCGGTGTCGGCCGCCGGCCCACTGGTCAACCTGGCCGCCGGGGTGCTGCTGACGTTGGTGGCGGCCGGGCTGCCGACACCCTTGGCCTACGCCGTGTCGTTCCTGGCGCTGCTGCAGTTCATCGCGGCCATCCTGAACCTGCTCCCGGTGCCGGGGCTGGACGGCTGGGGCATCGTGGCACCCTTCCTGTCCGAGCGGACGACCGCGGCGGTGCGGCCGTTGACGCCGTGGGCCCCGTTCGTGCTGATCGTGATCCTGGTCTCCACTCCGCAACTGCTGCAACCGCTCTGGGACGCCAGCCGCTGGCTGTTCGACCTGGCCGGGGGTGACCGCCGCGCGGCCGCCATCGGCGCCGCCCTGTTCCAGTTCTGGCGCTGACCCACCCGGTGCCGCCCCGGTGGCGGAGGCGGCGGTCGACCACCCGCGCACCTGGCAGGATCGGACAGCGTGAAGATCACCGTTCTGGTCGGCGGGATCGGCGGCGCCCGGTTCCTCCTCGGCTGCAAGCAGTTGCTCGGGATGGATCCGTTCGGGCCGGCGCCCGACGGCCACCCGCACCACCTCACCGCGGTGGTCAACACCGCCGACGACATCCGGCTGCACGGTCTGCAGGTCTGCCCGGACCTGGACTCCTGCATGTACACCCTGGGCGGCGGCGCCGACCTGGCCCGCGGCTGGGGGCGGCAGGACGAGACGTTCGCCACCGCCGCCGAGCTGCGCTCCTACGACGCCGAGGCGCCGTGGTTCGGGCTCGGCGACCGCGACATCGCCACCCACCTGGTGCGCACCCGGATGTTGGCCGCCGGGTATCCGTTGTCGCAGGTCACGGCGGCGCTGTGCGCCCGGTGGGCACCCGGCGTCGAGCTGCTGCCGATGACCGACGACCGGGTCGAGACACACGTCGTGGTCGACGACCCGCAGGCCGCCACCGACCCGACCGGCGCTGCCCCCGGGCTGATCGCGCTGCACTTCCAGGAGTGGTGGATCCGCTACCAGGCCGGCCTGCCGGCGCACAGCATCACCCCCATCGGTGCCGACACCGCCACCCCGGGTCCGGGCGTGACGGCCGCGATCGCCGACGCCGACGTGGTGCTGATCGCCCCGTCGAACCCGGTGGTCAGCATCGGCACCATCCTGGCGGTGCCCGGCGTGCGTGACGCGCTGGTGTCCACCGCCGCGCCGGTCATCGGGGTGTCGCCGATCATCGGCGGCGCCCCGGTCCGCGGGCACGCCGATGCGTGTCTGGCCGCGATCGGGGTCGCGACATCGGCCGAGGCGGTGGGTCGGCACTACGGGGCCCGCTCCGCCGGCGGTCTGCTCGACGGTTGGCTGGTCGCCGCGGACGATCCCGCAGACGTTCCCGGTGTGCGGGTCGGCCGGGTCCCGCTGCTGATGACCGACCCGAAGGCGACCGCCTCGATGGTGCAGGCCTGCCTGGACCTCGCAGGTGTGCGTGTCTGACCCGGCCGCCCCGACCGCCGGCATCGCGATCCACCCGGTCAGCGGCTTGCCCGACTTCCGCCCGGACGACGACCTGGCGACCGCGATCCTGGGGGCCGCGCCCTGGCTGCGGGACGGGGACATCGTGGTGGTGACGTCCAAGGCCGTCTCCAAGGTGGAGGGCCGGCTGGTCCGCACCCCGACCGACCCGGAGCAACGCGAGGCCGTCCGCCGCCGGCTGGTGGATGAGGAGACGGTGCGCGTCGTCGCGGTGCACGGGCGGACCCGCATCGTGGAGAACCGGCTCGGACTGGTCGCGGCCGCTGCCGGGGTGGACGCCTCCAATGTGCGCACCGACGAGATCGCGCTGCTGCCGATCGACCCTGACGCATCGGCCCGCGAGCTGCAGACCCGCTTCGCCGCCGCCGGCCGCCGGGTGGGCGTGCTGATCACCGACACCCAGGGCCGGGCCTGGCGCAACGGGGTGGTCGACGTGGCGATCGGTGCCGCCGGCCTGGAGGTGCTCGCCGACCATCGGGACACCGTGGACTCCTTCGGCAATGTCCTCGTCGTCACCCAGGTCGCCGTGGGTGACGAGCTCGCTGCCGCCGCCGAGTTGGTCAAGGGCAAGCTCGCCGCCGTCCCGGTGGCGGTGATCCGCGGCTGGGTCGCCGGGTCGCACCAGCCGGCCCGGGCACTCCTGCGCCCGGCGGCGGAGGACCTGTTCCGGCTGGGCACCGACCTCGCGCTGGCTCGCGGCCGTGCCGAGGCGGTACTGCTGCGACGCACGGTCCGCGCGTTCACCGGCGAGCCGGTGGACCCGGCGGCGCTGGACCGGGCCGTCGGAGCGGCACTCACCGCACCGGCCCCGCACCACACCCGACCGGTCCGATTCGTGCGGGTGCACGAGCGGCGGGCCGATCTGCTGGACGCCATGGCGCAGGCCTGGCGGAGCGACCTGGCCGGCGACGGTTGGGACCCCGACCGGATCGAGCGGCGGGTGGCGCGCGGCGCGGTGCTGCGGGATGCCACCGAGATCGTCGTCCCGTTCGTCACCGGGGCGGGCCGGCACGGATACCCCGACCAGCGTCGCAGCACGGCCGAGGAGCGGATGTTCACCGTCGCCGGCGGAGCCGCCGTGCAGGGCCTGCTGGTGGCGCTGGCCGCCGAGGGGCTCGGCTCGGCCTGGATCTCCTCGACGATGTTCGTCCCGGACGTGGTGCGCCGGGTGTTGGACGTCCCCGACGACTGGGCGCCGCTGGGTGCGGTCGGCATCGGCCATCCGGTGCAGCCGCTGCAAGTCCGCCCGCCGGTGACCGACGGGCTGGTCCAGCGGTGACCCACCGGGACGTGCACGCGGATGCGACCCGACGACTGACCGGCTGGCACCCGACCGGACCCGGCCAGGACGCGATCCGGGAGGCGTTCCTGGGCTTCCTGGCCGCCCGGGACGACGCCACCCGGCGCAGCTGCGAGCCGGGTCATCTGACCGCCAGCGCGGTGGTGCTGGACGCGACCCGCACCTCGGTGCTGCTGACCCTGCATCCACGGGTCGGTCGGTGGCTGCAGCTCGGCGGACACTGCGAGGACGGCGACACCACGCTGACCGGGGCTGCGTTGCGCGAGGCCACCGAGGAGTCCGGGATCGCCGGACTCGCGATCGACGACGTGCCGCTGCACGTGGACGTGCATCCGATCACCTGCAGTCTGGGCCGCCCGACCCGGCACTTCGACGTCCGCTACCGGGTGGTCGCGCCGGCCGGTGCGGTGGCCCGGATCTCGGCGGAGTCACTCGATCTGCGGTTCTGGCCGTTGGACGGGCTGCCGCCAGGAGTCGATGCGAGCCTGGTGGCCTCGCTGGCCGCCCTCGACCGCTGATCAGCGCAGTAAGGACCGGACCCGGCGCAGCGGCGCCATGATGCGCCAGCTCAGCGTGCGGCGGACGGCGTCGAGGTGTTGCCGACCCGCCTCCAGCTCGGCGCGCAGCTCCGCCACCTGACGATCCCGCTCGGCCAGATCCTGGCGGGCCCGCTCGGCCCCGGCACCGATGACCACGAGTCGGGCTGCGTACCGATTCCAGCTCGGCGTGCGTGAGGCGCAGGCCCTCCCGGGTGACCCGCAGGTGCTCGTGCACGTCGATCACCTCACCGGTCAACCGGCCGATCTCGGCGTGGGCCGCGGTCACTTCGGCCTGCACCGCCGCCAGTGGGCGGACCCCGAAGTCGTCCGGGGTCCGCAGGCCGGTGTCCAACATCGACCGCAACGCGCCGGCGACACCGGCCCGGACGCGATCCGGATTCGGCTCACCGGAGGCGGAGATGACCGCTTCCTGGAAGGTCGCCTCGGCCTGGACGGCCATGTCCAGCCAGTCGCCGCTCAACCCGACCGCGGAGCCGATGGACTCCGCAAGATCACGGAAGGTGCGACAACCCGCCCACGGGGCCCGGTTGGGCCGCCGGTGGTACAGCTGGACGGCGAGCAGCAGGACCCCGCGGCGCAGGGTGGCGTCGGCGTCGGCGTCCGCGTCGCGCCACTCGTCGTCGATGAACTCGACACCGCCGTCGGTCCTGATCACCAGGTTGTGCGGGACCAGATCGACCGGGAACGGGTGCTGACCGCGGGCCGCGGCCAGCAGCTCGGTCCACTCCCGCAGCAATGCCAGCGACCGCGGGTCGGCGGTGTCGACGAAGACGTCGAGGAAGTCCTCGCTCGGCGCGAACCGGGCGTCGCTGGTCCGCAGGCTGATCGGCCCGGTCGCGGGCCGATCGGTTGCCCGACGGCGGCGGAGGTCGACAGCACCGTCACGCACGCGCATCTCGGTACGCACCGAGTACTCCGGCCGACGCTCCACGGAGAAGTACTCGCCGGCCAGGTCGGCGGGCCAGACGTCGGAGGGCCCACCCTTGCCGGCCACCACCAGGAACGAGTTGCCGGTCTCGCCGGCCAGCCCGGCCGCCACCAGCGAACGCCACCCCAGCGCCTCGTCGAACAGGTGCTCGCGCGGGGTCATCCAGTCCGGGCTGGGGAAGTGCGGAACGCGGTAGAGCAGCGAGGACGCATCCGCCGGCAGGACCTCGGGGGCCAGCACCGCCCGGGTCATCTTGTAATCCGGGAACGCCACCCGGATCTCCGGCGTCAGGCCGACGGCAGCCATCATCGCGGTCAACTCCCGACGGGAGAACGTCCTGGCCGGGGAGCCACCGGGATAGCCCTCGATCGAGTCGAAAACCCGGTTCGAGTGGTCCTCCGGGGCGCCGGCGAGGTACTTCACGCCCAGCTTGTTCTCGATGGCCACGACCAGCGTGCCACCCGGGATCAGCAGGTCCGACAGGGTCGCCAGGAACTGGTGGTAGGGCTCGGGATCGGCCGTCCCGGCGCCCACGTACTCCAGCACGCCCACGACCACGATGTGGTCGTAGACCGGCCGCCGCGGCAGCTCGTCGACCATCCCGACGAACACCCGGACGTCGGGCAGGTCCCGGGTGCGCAACGCCGCCGCGGTCGCGCGGGAGCGTGTCGGTTCCAGCGCGTCGACCCGTTCGCAGACCTCTCCCAGGTACCGGGTGACCGCCCCGCAGCCGGCACCGACCTCGAGCACCCGCGCACCGGGCCGCAACCGCAGCGGCTTCACCACGTTCGGCCGGGTCGGACTCAGGTGGTAGCGCAACGCCCAGCTGTCGGCGTGCCGGAACGCCTCGTCGGAGTCGGCGGACAGGTCCACCGTGGCGCGCAGGATGTCCTGGACCTGGCCCTCGGCGCCGTCACGGTAGAGGGCGGGGTCGTCCTCGGCGTCGGGCGGACCGCTCAGCGCGGTCCAGCCCGACGCGCCGACCGGCAGGTCCCGGACCTCGATCTCCGAGATCGGCGGGGCGGTCGGCGCGTGGGTCGGGGAAGACATTTCCGGGACTTTACCGGCCCCTCACGCGTCGGCGCTGAACCTGACGCCCGCCGCGGGGAGCTCGACGTCGGGCCAGACCCGCACGCCCTTGATCAGCTCGCAGTTGGCGCCGATCACCGGCCCGGTCACCGATCACCGCGTCCGCGAGAACCGCGCCGTCACCGATGGTGGCGTCCCGGCCGATGATGCAGCGTTCGATCAGCACGTCCGCGCCGATCGAGGCACCGTCGAAGACCACGCTGCTGTCGACCCGGGACGCCGCTCCCACCGAGGCGCCGGCCCCGATGGTGGTGCCGCCGGTGAGCGAGGCGGTGGCATCGACGGTCGCGCCGTCCAACACCAGTTTCTCCCCCGGTTCGGCGGCCAGCGCGTAGGTCGGGGCGATGCCGCGGACCAGGTCGGCGCTGCCCTGGACGAACGCCGCCGGGGTGCCGAGGTCCAGCCAGTACGAGCTGTCGACGTGGCCCGCGACCTTCGCGCCCGACGCCAGCAGCCCGGGGAAGGTGTCGCGCTCGACCGACACCGGCCGGCCCGGCGGGGATGGCCTCCAGGACGGACCGGCGGAAGACGTAGCAGCCGGCGTTGATCTGGTTGGTCGGCGGGTTCTCGGTCTTCTCCAGGAAGTCGCGTGCACCCAGCCGTCGGCGTCGGTCGGCACGCAGCCGAACGCCCGCGGGTCCGGCACCTGCATCAGGTGCAGGGTGACGTCGGCGTCACGGGTGCGTGTGGGTGTCCAGCAGCGCGCGCAGGTCCATCCCGGACAGCACGTCGCCGTTGAACACCAGCTGGGTGTCGTGGCGCAGCTGTGTCGGCGACGTTGCGGATCCCGCCGCCGGTGCCCAGCGGCTCGGTCTCCACGACGTACTCGATGTCCAGCCCGAACGCCGAGCCGTCACCGAAGTGGTCGCTGAACACCTCGGCCTTGTAGGACGTGCCCGAGCACGACGTGCTCGATGCCGGCCTCCCGGATCCGGGACAGCAGGTGCTCCAGGAACGGCACCCCGGCCGTCGGCAGCATCGGCTTGGGCGCCGACAGGGTCAGCGGCCGCAGCCGGGTGCCCTTGCCGCCGACCAGCACCACCGCGTCGACGGGCTCATCGCTGTCCGGTGTCCGCGGGCGCTGCACGCGGCTCGCCTCCGGCGTGCTCAGCGCGACCTGCATGACGTACTGGCCGTACGGGGACTTGCCCAGCTGCGATCCCAGCGCATAGCAGGCCTGGGCGTCGATGAAGCCCTTGCCGCAGCGCGATCTCCTCGAGGCAGGAGATGCGGATGCCCTGCCGGTGCTCCAGCACCTTCACGAACTCCCCCGCCTCCAGCAGCGAGTCGTGGGTGCCGGTGTCCAGCCAGGCGAACCCGCGGCCGAGGTCGACCAGGCTGGCGTTGCCCGCCTGCAGGTACAGGTTGTTCAGGTCGGTGATCTCGAGCTCGCCGCGCGGCGACGGCGTGAGGTCGCGCGGCGTACTCGATGACCTTGTTGTCGTACAGGTACAGGCCGGTGATCGCCAGGTTGGACTTCGGCTTCGCGGGCTTCTCCTCGATGGAGATCAGCCTGCCCGTCGGCGTCCTTCTCGCCGACGCCGTACCGCTCGGGATCGCGGACCGGGTAGCCGAACAGCACGCAGCCCTCGATGTCCGCGGCCGGCCTCGACGAGGCGCTGCGCGAAGTTCTGGCCGTAGAAGATGTTGTCGCCGAGCACCAGCGCCACCGAGTCGGTCACCGACGTGCTCCGCGCCGATGTGGAACGCCTGCGCCAGACCCTCGGGCTTGGGCTGCTCGGCGTAGGTGAGGGTCAGGCCCCACTCGCTGCCGTCGCCGAGCAGCCGCCGGAACCCGGCGTTGTCCTCCGGGGTGGTGATGATCAGGATGTCCCGGATGCCGGCCAGCATCAGCACCGACAGCGGGTAGTAGATCATCGGCTTGTCGAAGACCGGCAGCAGCTGTTTGGAGACGGCGCGGGTGACCGGGTGGAGCCGGGTGCCGGCGCCGCCGGCGAGCACGATGCCCTTCATGGAGGTCCGTCCTGTCGGTGGTGGTCCGCGTGCGGACCAGCGGGAGCGTGCGTCAGACGGGAGTTCCGGTGGGTCGCTCGGACGCGACTGCCGCAGCCGCCGGCGACCTGTCCGGGTGCCCGCGACACCGTCCGGCGGACGGCGTCAGCGGGCGCTGACCCGGAGTCGGACCTTACCGGACGACGTCAGCGACGCACGGTGAGCGACCGGCGTGGTGTCCGACACCAGCCACGAGCGGTGGCCTAGCGTTGCCCCATCGGCGGGTGACCTGCACCCGGGAACCTCCGGCCCGGCGACGGACGGAAAACATGGATGCTCTCAGGCGCGCCGATTCGATCCTGGCCGCACTCTGGCGCCAACACCCCGAATTCGCAGTTCCCGGTCACGTCGGGTCACCGATGGACGACCGGGTCACGATCAGCATCCCGCGGGCGCTGATCGAGGCGTGCGAGCCGGCCGGGCGCCGGTGCTGGACGCCGAGAGCATCCGGGCGGCCCGCGGTGTGCTGCCGACACCGCGGCTGCGCGACACGGCCTGAGCTGCGAGCGCGACGGTCGGTCAGCCGTCGGCGGTCAGACCGCCCTCGGGCGGGCACCGTGGCGCTGCCGGCACCGCGGCGTTGTCGGGCACCGCGGCGCCCTCGGCGACCATCGGGGAGCGCCGGGCCAACGCCTGACGGCCGGCCAGGCCCAGCTGCAGGACCCAGCCGCAGCGGTGCCTGCCACCGCCGGGGTGCCGCTCGGCCAGGTAGCGGTAGGCGCTCTCGTGGTGCGCCGCGGTCATGGCCGCGGCGCTGCCCGCTGGTCGAATGCCCGCCGATGTGGGTGACGACCGCAGTCGGCACGTAGACGTTCTGCCAGCCGCGCGCGGCCGAGCCGCTCGCCGAGGTCGACGTCCTCGAAGTACATGAAGTAGCGCTCGTCGAAGCCGTCGACCTCGTCGAACGCGCTCGCGCCGCAGCAACACACAGGCCCCCGACAGCCAGCCCGCCGGTCGCTCCGCCGGGATCTCATGGTCGCGGCGGTAGGCCTTCGTCCACGGGTTCGTCGGCCACCACCAGCCGAACACCGCGTGCCCGATGCCGCGGCCCAGGCTGGGCAGCTCCCGCGCCGACGGGTAGGGCCAGACCGTCCTCGGTGCGCAGCTGCGGGCCCAGCGCGGCGGCCCGCGGCCAGCGCCGGACCGCCGCCCATCAGCTCGTCGATCGCGCCCGGCGGCGAAGACCAGGTCGGGGTTGCAGACCAGCACCCAGCCGACGTCCGGACGGCAGCGCCGCGACCCCCGCGTTCGCGCCGCCGCCGAAGCCCAGATTGCCGCCGGTGCGCACCACGGTGACGCCGACCGGCGGCCTCCGCCGCCTCGATACTGCCGTCGGTGGAACCGTTGTCGGCCAGCACGACCAGCGGGTCTCGGTCCGGCCACCGCGCAGCGGCCGCTGGATCGATGCCAGGAACGGCAGCAGCGTCTCACCCGGGCGAGTACGTCACCGCCACCACCGCGCGGCGTCACCATTTCGGCACGCCTACATCCTCGCCATCGGCGTCCGCCGTGACCCTGGTCACCACCGCACTCGCTCCGGTCCTCGCCGCTCGAGGGCCGCCTGCGATCCTCGCTCATCGGGTCCTCCGGCGCCCGGTCGTAGGCCATCTGTGGGCGGCAGCAGCCGCGTGCCAGGTGAATGTGGCCGCCCGCTCGACGGCGGCCGCGCGCAGGGCGGCCCGGCGCGGGCGTCAGCCAGTCAGGTCCTCCAGCGCCTCGGCGATGTCGCCGGCACCGACCCCGGAGTAGGCCACGGCGTCGCCGCCGACCTCGGGCAGCGACAGCCGTCCGGGTGGTCAGCACGGCCGCCCCGCAGGCCATCGCCTCCAGTACCGGCAGCCCGAAGCCCTCGCCGAGACTCGGGTACACCACCAGCTCGGCGCCGCCGAGGAAGCCCGGCAGCGTCGTCCGCCGGCAGGTGACCGGCCCGCAGCACGGTCACACCGGCCGGCACCGCCGCCAACGCAGGCTCGATGGCCTGGTCCCAGCCCGGGCTGCCGGCCAGCACCAGCGGCGGCACCGGCGTCCCGTCCGGCGGTCGCCGACGGCGACCCGCACGTACGCCCGGATCAGCGCGGGCACGTTCTTGCGCGGCTCCAGGGTGCCCAGGAAGGCGATCCAGCCCGACCGCTCGACCCCCAGCTGCCGCCGCCGGCCGCGGCGACCTGCGCCGCGTCGGCACGTGGAACCGGTCAGCGTCCACCCCGTGATGGGCGACGACCAGCCGGTCCGGATCGGGCCATCGCCGTGCGGACCAGCTCGGTCGGCGGTGGCCTGACTCGGCACCACACACACCGCGCGAGCTTCAGCGACGTCCGGGTCCAGCCGCGGAAGAACCGGCCCTTGACCCCGGAATGCAGCCGCCGGTCGGTGAAGAACGTCGCGTCGTGCAGCGTCACGACCACGGGCATCCCGGCGGTCATCGGCATCGTGTAGTGCGGGGAATGGATGACGTCCACCGGCAGCCGGCGGGCCAGCCGCGGCAGCGTCGTCTGCTCCCAGGTCAGCCGGGCCGGCCGACTGGTCAGTTCCTCGGCGACCGGGATGACTCCGGCTGTGCGGGGCGAGCGCGGCGAAGACATCGGCGTCGCGATGCTGGCAGACCACCGACAGCGCGGCGCCGTTGGCGTCCAGCGCGGCCGCCAGGTTGTCGACGTAGCGGCCGACGCCGCCGCGCTCGGCCGGGATCGCGGTGGCGTCGAGCAGCACCCGCGGCTCCGTCCGCATCCCACCGCCTCCGCTGATGTGCCGCGCCCGTGAGGTGCGCTCTCGACGGCTGTCGCCCGGCATCCGGAGCGACGACGTCGTCAGCGCCCCGTCGGCCGTATCGGGCTCGGACCAGGATACGGTGACGGGCGGCGATCGACTCTGGACGCGCGGTTCGGTCGCTTCCCGTCGCATGGCACGAGGCGCGCGACCGAGGTCGGGTACCCGGGTCGGGTCCGCGCACCAGCAGAGATGCGTGGTTCCACTGACGTGCCGTTGCAGATCTTCGTCCCGTTCTACGGCGACCCGGCCCTGCTGCGCCGCACGGTCGCCAGTGTCCTTGCCCAGACCGACCCGGACTGGACGCTGACCGTCGTCGACGACGGCTACCCCGATCCGACGGTCGGCGCGTCTCTTCGCCGGCCTCGCCGACCCGCGGGTGCGATACCTGCGCAACGCCGTCAACCTCGGCGCCAACGGCAACTACCGCCGCTGCCTGGAACTGGCCGACCAGGACGTGGCTGGTGTTGCTCGGCGCCGACGACGAGCTGCTGCCGAACTATGTCGCGGTCATCGCCGCGGCGCGTTGCTGCGTATCCCGGCGGCGCTGATCCTCCAACCGGGCGTCGAGGTGATCGACGAGCACGGCGCGGCGGCGCTGGCTGCTGCTGGACCGGTGAAGCTGCGGCTGCTGCGGCCCGGACGCGCAGCAGCGGCCCCGCCGCTCGGATGCTGCTGGCCGGCCCGGAACTGGCGGCGAGCCTGCTGCGCGGCAACTGGCTGTACTTCCCGTCGCTGGCGTTCCGGCGCGAACCGACCAGCGGGTCGGGTTCCGCCCCGGCCTGGACGTCGTCCAGGACCTCGCGCTGGTGCTGGATCTGGTCGCCGCCGGTCGCCGGCTGCTGCTGGACGACACCGTCTGCTTCCGCTACCGACGGCACTCGGCCAGCGACTCGTCGTGGCGGGCGCTGGACGGGAGCCGTTTCGTCGAGGAGCGGCGCGTTCTTCCTGGCAGGCGGCCGACCGGATGGCCGAGGCGCTGGGCTGGCGGCGTCGCCGCCCGGGCACGCCCGACGGCACCTGCTGTCCCGGGTGCAACGCGCTGACCCTGCTGCCGGCGGCGGTGCGGGCCCGGCAGTGGAGGGAGTGCGGACGCTGCTCGGCACGTCATCGGCCGGCCCGGGACGACCTGGCGGGCCGGCCCATCGTGCACCGGGCCGCCCGCGACACGCGGCGCGCTGGACGCCGCCGACCTGCTGGTCGTCGGCGCCGGACTGTTCGGACTCACCGTCGCCGAGCGGGCGGCCGCGGAGACCGGCGCGGTGGTGGTGATCGACCGACGTGACCACCTCGGCGGCAACGCCTACTCCGAGACCGACCCCGACCACCGGCATCGAGGTGCACCGCTACGGCTCGCACCTGTTCCACACCGTCGCAACGAGCGGGTCTGGGAGTACGTCAACCGGTTCACCTCCTTCACCGACTACCGGCACACGGTGTGGACCACGCCACCGCGGCCGCAGCTACCCGCTGCCGGTCAACCTCGGCACCCTGTGTGCGTTCTTCGATCGGTCGTTCACCCCTGACGCAGGCCCGCGCGCTGATCGCCGAGCAGGCCGCCGAGGTCGAACCGCGCCGACGTCGGCAACCTGGAGTACCGGGCGATCTCGCTGATCGGTCGGCCGCTGTACGAGGCGTTCGTCCGCGGCTACACCGCCAAGCAGTGGCAGACCGACCCGCGCGGACCTGCCGCCGGAGATCATCAGCCGGCTGCCGGTCCGGTACACCTTCGACAACCGCTACTTCGACGACCCGTTCCAGGGCCTGCCGGTCGACGGCTACACCGCGTGGCTGACGCGGATGGCCGACCACCCGCTCATCGACGTCCGGCTGGGCGTCGATCATCTGGACCTCAGGCGCAACGGCGCCGACCTGCTACCGGCCGGATCTGCCCATCGTCTACACCGGCCCGCTCGATGCGTTCTTCGACCACCGGGCCGGCACGTTACGGTGGCGGACCCTGGATTTCGACCGCGAGGTGCTGCCGATCGGCGACTTCCAGGGCACCGCGGTGATGAACTACGCCGACACCGACGTGGCGTTCACCCGGATTCACGAGTTCCGGCACCTGCATCCGGAGCGGGCCTACCCCGCCGATCGCACCGTGGTGATGCGCGAGTTCTCCCGGTCCGCCGGACCGGCCGACGAGCCGTACTACCCGGTCGACGCCGCCGCCGACCGGACGGTGTTGCACCGCTACCGGGAACTGGCCGCGGCGACCCCGGACGTCTGGTTCGGCGGCCGGTTGGGCGGCTACCGCTACCTGGACATGCACATGGCGATCGCGTCCGCACTCACCCTGTTCGACAACGACCTGCGGCCCCGGCTCGAGCGCCGGCTCCGCACCGGTGCCTGAGACCCGCCCGGCCCGATCCCAGAGAGCAGGTGCACCGTGCAGACTGTCGTGACCGGCGGCGCCGGGTTCATCGGATCCACCCTGGTGGCTCGGCTGCTGAGTGATGGTCACCGGGTCACCGTGCTCGATGATCTCAGCCGCGGCCGGGTCACCAACCTTCCGCTGGATCACCCCGGCCTGGCCCTGCACGTCGTCGACATCCGGCACCCCTCGGTGGGGGCGCTGCTGACCGCCGCCCGGCCGGACGTGGTCTTCCACCTGGCCGCCCAGATCGACGTCCGGGCCAGCGTCGCCGATCCGCGGCACGATGCCGACATCAACGTGCTCGGCACCGTGGCGGTGGCCGAGGCGGCCCGCCACGCCGGCGCCCGCAAGATCGTCTTCGCCTCCTCGGGCGGCGCGATCTACGGCGAGCCGGCCCGGCTGCCGGTCGACCGAGTGCACGCCGGTCGACCCGCTGTCGCCCTACGCGGTGGCCAAGGTCAGCGGCGAGCTGTACCTGAACGCGATCTCCCGGCTGCACGGCCTCGCGTGCACCCACCTCGCGATGGCCAACGTCTACGGTCCGCGCCAGGACCCGCACGGCGAGTCCGGGGTGGTCGCGATCTTCGTCGACGCACTGCTCGCCGGGCGTCCGACCGCGGTGTTCGGCGACGGCGGCAACACCCGGGACTACGTCTACGTCGACGACGCCGCCGCCGCGTTCGTGGCCGCCGCCGGGCCCGGTCGGTGACCGGCGCCGCTACCACGTCGGCACCGGGGTGCCGACCAGCGACCGCGAGCTGCACCGGCTGATCGCGGCGCGAACTGGGAGTGCCGGACTCGCCGGTGCACGCGCCCGCCCGGCTCGGTGACCTGCGGGCATCCGCGCTGGACGCGGGTGCGGCCGCCCGCGACCTGGGCTGGTGGCCGCGGATCGGGCTCGTCGAGGGCCTGGCTCGGACGGTGGCCCACCTGCGTGACGACCGCGCGTACGCGTCGACCAGTGCCGAGCGCGCAGTGCCGGGACGGCCCCGCTGACCGGGGTGCGACCGCACGGCCGGGCGGGATCGGTGCGCCCGGCCGTCGGGTGGATGGCGGCCGGGACGGTGGCCGTCGGGCTGTCCGGGTTCGTGTTCCTGGCGGTGGTCGGGCACGGCCGGCTGGACCCGGCGGCCGCCGCCGCGCTGTCGTCGGTGTACCTGCTGAGCAACATCCTCGGGCCGGGCGTGTTCGTCGCCGTCGAGCAGGAGACCTCCCGCCGGGTGAGCGCCACCGGCGCCCCGGGCGGCACCCGCGTCGCCGCGGGGCCGGCGGTACTGACGCTGCTGGTGCTGGCGGCAGCCGCCGTCCCGCTGGCCGGCAGCCCGTTCCACGGGGACTTCACGTTGCTCATCGCGCTCGCGGTGTGCGTCGTCGGCTCCGCCGCGGTGTTCCGGCTGCGGGGGGTGCTGGGTGGGCAGCGCCGGTTCCGCCGGTACGGGTGCGGGTTGCTGGTCGACGCCGGCGTCCGGATCGTCGGCGTCCTGGGGCTCGCGGCGGCGGGCGTCGCCGCGGCCTGGCCGTACGCGCTGGCGCTGTGCGCGGCACCCGGTCTCGCCGCGCTGGCGACGAACCCCCGCCGGCCGGGCGGACGCTCCCCCGGCGCCGCACCGGACAACACCGGCAACGACGTGGGCGCATTCCGGGCGGTGGGATCGCTGCTGGTCGGGTCGCTGCTGGCGATGACGGTGGCCAACCTGGCCCCGGTACTGGTGAACGCGGCACTGCCGACCGACCCGGCGCGGGCGTTCGCGTTCGCCGCGGCGCTGGTACTGACCCGGGCTCCGTTGCTGCTGACCGGGTCGGTACAGGCGCTGCTGCTGCCGACCCTGGCGACCGCGGCCGCCCGCGGCCGGACCGCCGAGGTCCACCGGAACGTGCGGCGCGGCCTGCTGGTCGTGGGTCTGATCGGGCTGTTGACGGTGCCGGCCGCTGCCGTCCTCGGCCGGCCGGTGATCGGGCTGGTCTTCGGCCGGGGTGCCGACCTGCTGCCGGCCGGCACGGTGGCGGCGCTGGCGGCGTCCGCGGTGCTGTTGATGGCGGTCGCGGTGATCCAGCCGGCGTTGGTGGCGCTGGGCCTGCACCGCACCCTGCTCATCGGCTGGATCACCGGGGGCCTGGTGTTCGGCCTCGGCTGCGCGATCGGGTTCACCGCCGCCCCGGCCCTGAACCCCGTGACCACCGGACTCCTCGCCACCCTGGCCGCACCGGCCGCCACACTGTGGGTTCAGCTCGCGGGCCTCCGGCGGATCGCGCCCGCACCGGACAGCCGCTGACGGCCGGCCGTCACGGCCCGTCGGCGGGCTCCTCGCCCGGGCGTCCCGGCTCGGCGCGGGACAGCGCGATCGTGCGGGCCAGCCGGGCGAACCGCTCCTCCAGGGCCCGGAACCGCAGGTAGGAACCGACCGCGAAGAACCCGAACCCGACCACCAGTAGGTAGAGCACCAGGTCGGCTCCCCGGCCGACACCGAGTCGGCCGGCCAGCCAGGTCACGTCGTCGGGCCGCAGCACCGCGTAACCGGCGAACAGCAGCAGACCGGCCAGGCCCAGCTTCGACAGCGCGCCGCCACGATGGGTGCCGTGCAGCCGCAGGCCGTAGACCCCGAGTGCGATCACGGCCGCCACCAACAGGACCGAGATCAGCTTCACCGCCGCACCGGCCGGCGCCGCAGTGTCGTCTCGGTGAGGATGTTGACCCCGTTGATCAGCGACTGGCCCTTGGCGCGCGAGTAGTCGGTGTAGCGGATGTGCACCGACTGCTCGACGACCCGCCAGCCGTGCGCGCCGATCAGCGTCACGAACTCGGCTGCATGGGCCATCCCGCCGCAGGTCAGCTGCAGCTCGTCGGCGACCGTCCGGTTGAACGCGCGGAGCCCGTTGTGGCTGTCGGTGAGCCCCAGCCGACGACCCTGTGGGCTCAGCAGGCCGGCCGTCCGCAGCACCGCACGGCGCAGTCGGGGAACCGCCGCGGCGGCGGCCGGGTCCAGGAACCGGCTGCCCAGGACGATGTCGGCCTCGTCCGCCCGGAGCCGGTCGACCATCGCCACCGCGTCGTCGATCCGGTGTTGCCCGTCGGCGTCGAAGGTGACGAAGAACCGGGCGCCGGGCTGCGACCGGGCGTACTCCACCCCGGTCTGCAGGGCGGCCCCCTGGCCGAGGTTCACCGGGTGCCGCACCAGGTGGGCACCCGTCGTACGGATCCGGTCGGCACTGTCGTCGGTGCTGCCGTCGTCGACGCAGACGATCTGCGGAAAGATGCGGCGGGCGGTGACCAGTACGTCGGCGACCACGGCCGCCTCGTTGTGCACGGGGACCACGAGCCAGACGTCGGCGGGGCCGCGGGTTGCTGCCATGGGCGTCTCCCATCCCCGTCGGGAGCCGGACTGTCAACGGTTAGGGTAGCCGCTACGGTGACCCCGGCCGTGTCGCCAGGGCCGGTCACCCGGCCGACGCGAGGTGGTCGACAACGAGGTGATCGATGCGCAGCGACCCCCCGGACGCCACCCGGCCCGAGCCGACCGGCAGGCCCTGGTCGCCCCGTCGGATCTTCTGGATCAGCTGGGTGTTGTTCTTCGCCGCCGCCGCCCTCTGGTCGCTGGCCAACCCGCTGATGGCGGCGCCGGACGAACCGGCCCACACCATCAAGGCGGCGGCCGTGGTGCGCGGGCAGTTCCTGGGTGACCAGCAGGTCGACCGGATCGGCGCGGGCCTGGTCGAGGTGCCGGCGTTGTTCGCCCGGACCGCCGGTCATGCCCGGTGTTTCGCCTTCCATCCCGAGGTGCCCGCCGACTGTGCACCGGCGTTCGAGGGTGACCTGACAACCCCGACGACGGCGCTGACCAGCGCGGTCCGGTACAACCCGCTCTACTACCTGGTGGCCGGGGCACCCAGCCTGCTGCCGGTCGGCGTCGCGAGCCTGTACCTGATGCGGCTGGCCGGCGCGGTGGTGGCCGGCCTGCTGTTGGCCTCGACGTGGCGGACGGTCGCCGAGATCCCGCGGTCCCACCCGTGGGTATTGGCGCTGGCCGCAGCGACAACGCCGATGGTGGTGTTCTTCACCTCGGTGATCAACCCGCAGTCCTGGGAGATCCCCGCCGCGCTGCTGGTGTGGACCTCGGCGCTGGCGTTGGGCCGGTCGGCGGACCCGGCGCTGGTGGGTCGTCGGCTGACCCGGTTGACCCTCGGGGCGGTCGTCCTGGCCGAGACCCGCAGCCTCGGGCCGCTGTTCGTCGGGGGGATCCTGCTGGTCGTCGTGCTGCTGAGCCCGGCCGGAACGCTCCGGGCGCTGCTCCGGGACCACCGGGCGTGGTGGGCCGTGGCGGTGACGGTCGCGGCCGTGGTCGCCTCCGGCTGCTGGATCCTGCTGACCGGCACACTGGACACCGGTCCGGCGGTGGTCCGCTACCCCGCCTTCGACGGCTGGGGCGGATTCCGCGCCGGGGTGGACGCGACACCGGGGTACCTGCGGGACATGCTCGGCCTGTTCGGCTGGACCGAGCACCTGCTACCGCGGTGGTGGTACCTGGTCGCGGCCGGGACGCCGCTGGCGGTCTGGTTCGCCGGCACGCTGCTCGGCCGGACCCGGGACCGGCTCGCAATGGCCGGCATCCTCACCGTGGTCGTGGTGCTGCCGATCGTCGCCCAGGCCCACGAGGCCCGGTACATCAACCTGTTCTGGCAGGGCCGGTACCTGCTGCCGGCGGCCGTGGGTGTGCTGCTGGTGGCCGGCGCGGTGCTCCACCACCGTGACCGGCCACGGTCGCCGGCGATCCGGACCGGCACGCTGGCTGCCGGGGCCGTCCTCGTCGCGGTCGGCCAGGTCGCCGGGTTCGTGCTCAACCTGGACCGCTACCGCGATCGTGCCGCGATCGCGGCCGGCGGCACCGGGACCGGCTGGTTGCCGGTCCCGGAGCCCTGGTTGATCGGCGGCACGGCCGGCTGCTGGCTCTGCCTGACCGCGCTGGCCCTGGCGACGGCCGACAGCCGCCCCGGCCGCGCACCGAGAGCCACGGAGGTCCCGGTGGAGCCGGCGGTCAGCCGCCGGTGACCGCGGTGCAGCCGAGCAGTCGGTTGCCCAGGTTCGCACCGGCGGCGATCGCGAAGGCGCAGACCGTGGAGTTCCCGGCCGGCAGCGTCGGGACCCGGTAGCTGAACCCGTGCGCGGACCCGGTGCCCGGGTACACCTGCCCGACGTCGGGTCGGCTCCCGTTCGCCGCGACCCCCGAGTAACCGGCGGTGCCACCGGGGCTGATCACGTACACGTGCACCTCGACCGTCCGGGCGGCCGCGACCGGATCCAGCGTCCAGCCCGACACCGTGAGCGCGCCGCCGCTGACCGCGGCCGAATCGAGCGCACCGACCGGATCGGCGTAGCGGATGTCCCGGCAACCGATCGAGGGGTTCAGCCCGCCGGGGTTGACCGCGATGGCGTAGGCGCAGATCCGGTGGTTACCCGGCTGACTGATCGGGATGCTGCCGGTGAACCCATGGGACAGACCGACCAGCGGATAGGCCGCCGCCACGTCGGACCGGCTGCCGTCGGCGATGGTGCCGCCGAACCCGCGGGTGCCGGTCGGGCCGACGTCGTACACGTCGATCCTGGTCGACGCCAGGGGCGCGTCGGGGTCGGCCGACCATCCGGTGAGGTTGAGCGCGCCCGGGACCGCGATCGCGGTGTCCACACTGCCGAAGGGTTGGCCGACCTGGACCGAGACGCAGCCCAGCACCGGGTTGACCGATCCGACACCGATGTTGATGCCGAACGCGCAGATGGTGTGCGATCCGCGGCCGGAGATGCCCACTGCGGCGCTGAACCCGTGGCTGTCACCCGCATTGGGGTAGCCGCGTCCGACATCGGGGCGGGCACCGTTGGCGGTCAGAGGGGTGGCGACGGTTCGGCCCGCGGGACCGTAATCGTAGAGGTGGACCTGCAGGGCGGCCCGGGGGTCGCTGGGATCGAAGGCCCACCCGGAGACCCTCAGCACGGTGCCCTGGACGGTGACGCCGTCCAGCGAGCCGACCGGCAGGCTCCCCGCCTCGGGATCGCTGATCTGGAACCAGGCGCTGCGAACCTGAGCGGTGAGCGCGAGCCGGAGCTGATCGCCGGAGATGTTGATGCTGCCGGCGGAGCCCTGGACCGTGGCCGCGACCACCCGGCCGCCCCAGTCGCCGTTGCCGTCGCGGGCGGTGATCCGGAGTCGGGTGAAGGAGCCGATCGTCGGGAACCTGCTCTCCAGGGACGCGACCGTCAGGGTGCCGGTCCAGTTCGCGTACGCCTGCGGCGGCTTGGCCACCGCCTCGTACGGATCCGGCTGGGCGATCAGGTACGGGACCCCGCCGTCGACGGTCCAGCCGCCGTCGGTGGAGCCGAACTGGGCGTTGATCGGCCGGCCGTTCCAGGTCCGGATGACCCCCGCGGTGCCGTTCACCGCAGCGTTGGTGCTCGCCTCCTCGATGGAGACGCCGTTGCGGCTCGCCCCGCCGTACACCTGGCACGCCGCGGTGTCGCAGATGTCGTACTGCGCGGCCAATGGGCTGTCGAAACGCACGGTGGCGAAGGTCCGGGCCGCGACGGCCTGGGTACGCAGCGCCTCCTGCTGCCAGGATGCGGGCGACTCCCGGGGCACCACACCGCGGACGTAGTTGTCCAGCGTGGTCGTGTTGACGGTGACCGATCCGGCTCCCTTGCGAACGGCCTCGACGACGCCGCGGTAGCCGATGCGGGCGCCGGTGGGGATGAGCACCTGGACCAGGTCGGCCGTCCGGAACCGGACCGGACCGGGGACCGAACCGGTGATGTCGGACCAGGCGCCGCCGGCCCGGGCCTGGACGATGAAGCCCGCTCCGTTGACCACGGTGCGGATGAGGTCGGCGTCGCCGGGCAGTGCGATACCGGTGCCGGCGCCGTCGGTGACCGCCAGGTCGCCACTGCGGACGACGTCGGTGGTGGTGTCGGTGTCGGCGCTGATCCAGATCCGCAGCGCCCGGTTGGGATCGGTCCGTACCGCGGTGGTCCCCGGGTAGTAGAAGTCGAGGATCTGGTCGTAGGTGCGGCCCTGCAGTGCGGCACCCTGGGCGCCGTACTGACTCATCCCCCGCCCGTGCCCCTCGCCGTGGCCGGTGACCGAGAACACACCCGTCGACGGACGGTAGAGCCAGTCGTCGGCGGCCGCCGGTGTCGCCGCGATCACCGGCACCACCGCCGCTGCGACCGGCAGCGTGAGCAACAGGGCCAGCCGCCGTATCCACCCGGGCCTGCCGACGTCGGTCCGACGCTCCGAAATCGCGCTCGCGGTGGAGATCTGGGGCATCAAGGGTGTCCTGTCCTGTCGGTTCCGGCGGAGGGACCGACGGCCCGCCTGCTGTCACTGTGTGATCGGTTGCCTACTCTAAGTTGTTACCCGATCAGTATCGACACAAGACACCTCCTGACACAATGAGCTCGGGGACCCGAATTCCGACGTCGCGCCGGCCCGCGTGCAGCGCTGCAGGAGAGGTGGTGGAGATGGCCCGCACCGAACCACCGTCGGTCACGGTGCTGGTGGTCACCTTCCGGGCGCGCGAGTTCCTCGCCGAATGCCTGGACAGCGTCGCGGGGCAGACGGTCGACCATCGGCTGCTGGTGGTGGACAACGCCTCCACCGACGGCACCGCCGATCTGCTGGCCACGGCCTATCCGCACGTCACCGTCGTCCGGTCGCCGGTCAACACCGGTTTCGCCGGCGGGCTCGCGGTGGGGCTCGCCCGCTCGCAGACCCGATGGACGGCGCTGCTCAACGATGACGCCGTCGCGGCACCTGACTGGTTGGCCGAACTACTGCGGGCGGCTCAGCAGGAGCCCGGGGTCGTCGCGGTCAGCTCCCGGATGCTGCTCGGCGACGGCGAACGGATCAACAACCTCGGGGTGGGGCTGACGGCTCAGGGCTACGGCTTCGATCTGGGCCTCGGTCTGCCGGCCGCGGCCGGGTTCACCGGCGTCACCCCGGTGTTCGGGTTCAGCGGCGGCGCAGCGCTGGTGGACACCGCGGCGGCGGCCCGGGTGGGCGGCAGCCCGGCCGAGTTCTTCCTCTACTACGAGGACACCGACCTGTCCTGGCGGCTCCGGCTGGCCGGCCATCAGATCGTCACCGCCCCGGCAGCCGTGGTCCGCCACCGGCACTCGGCGTCGGTCGGGCAGCAGAGCGAGCTCTTCCACTTCCACAACGAGCGCAACCGGTTGTTGATGCTGCTCCGGTGCGCTCCCTGGCGCACCGCGGTCGGTCAGGTCCTGCGGTTCGTGCTGACCACCGGCAGCTTGACGGTGCGGCAGTGGCGCGGCGGGGGTCGCCCCGAGCTCAACCTGCGACCCGGGCTTCGACTACGGGTCCTGCTCGCCCTGCTCCGGATGGCACCGGCCACGCTGGTCGCCCGCCGCCGGATCTCCCGGTTCGCGGTCGTCGACCGCGCCACGCTGGCCGCCGACTGGCTCGGCCGCGGACCCGCGCCCGGTCAGCCGGTCGCGTCCCGGTAGGCCGCGACCGTCGCGTCGACGCAGCGGTCCCAGGTCCAGGTGGCGGCGTGCCGACGCGCGGCGGCCAGCCGCTCCGGATCCCGCCGGGACAGCGCCGCCCACAACGCCTCGGCCAGCGCGGACGCGTCCCCGACCGGGGGGAGCGCGGCGAAACCGCCCAGCACCTCCGCACTGGTCGGGATGGCGCTGGCCACCACCGGAACCCCGGCGGCCATCGCCTCCAGCGGCGGCAGCCCGAAACCTTCGTACCGCGACGGGAAGGCGAACACGGCCGCCCCGGCGACCACACCCCGCAGCTGGGCGTAGGGGACGTAGCCGGGGAACAACACCTGTCCGTCGAGTCCGCTGACATCCAGCTCCGGCCCCCACCCCGCCGGCCCCACCACCACCAGCGGCGGCACCTCCGGATGGGCCGCTCGCAGCACGCGGTACGCCGCGACCAGCACGTCCAACCCCTTGCGCGGCTCCACCGTGCCCACCGCGAGCAGGTACTCGGCGGGCAGGCCCGACGCGGCCCGCTGCGCCGGGTCGAGCGCGGTCGCGTCGGCCCACCCGGGGTCGACACCCAGCGGGGTCACCCGGACCACGGCCGGATCCAGCCGATAGGCCTCGACGACCTCATCGGCGATCGCCCTGGTCGGCGACAGCACCAGCGCCGCCCGGCGCACCGATCGCGGCACCAACGTCCGGTAGGCCAACGACGCGGCGTCCACCAGCTCCGGATACCGCAGGAAGGCCAGGTCGTGGACGGTGACCACACCGGCCGCCCGCAGCGTCGGCGGCAGCACGAAGTTCGTCCCGTGGAACACGTCGACCGGACCGGACAGCACCTCGACCGGCGGCACCGGGCCACGGCTCCACAGCGCGTGCAGCCCCCGCGCCGGGAGCGGCAGGTGCCGCCACCGGACCCCGGCGGCCAGGTCGGCGGGCCGGCCGCCACCCCGCGCGGTGAACGGCACCGCGGTCACCCTGAGCTCGGACCGCCGGGCGAGACCGGCCACGATGTTCGCGGTGTAGTGCCCGATCCCGGTGCGGTTGCCCAGCAGCGGGGTCGCGTCCACCCCGACCCGCAGCGGCCGACCGGTCACGGTCACCGGCTCAGAACCAGGTCGACGGCGACGGGTACCTCTCGTCGTCGTAGGGCCACATCGGATCCTTCTGGAAGTGGTGCCCCCACCGCCGCCGGATCGTGTGCAGCTCGTACTCCGACAGCCGGGCCACCCGGCTCTTGGACTCGTAGTGGTACAGCTCGGCGAACGGCGTCCAGACGATGCGGTAGCCGAGGCTGCCGGTCTTGAGGCACAGGTCGACGTCGTTGTAGTTCGACGGCATGAACGTGCACATGCCGCCGACCTCGAAGAACACGTCCAGGGGCATCATCGAGCAGGCCGCCGTGACGCCGCTGACCTCGTGGTCCAGGGTGAAGGTGCCGAACGGCCCGAGCGACCCGCGGGCCTCACCGAAGCCGATGTGGCCCGGCCCGCCGCCGGTGTAGCGGTGGCCGCCGTGCTGGATGGTGCCGTCCTCGAAGTAGAGCATCGGGCCGACCATGCCCACGCCCGGCTGCTGGCACAGCGCCAGCATCGTCTCGATCCAGTCCGGGCTGATCACCTCGACGTCGTCGTTGAGCAACAGCACGTACTCGCCGGTCGCGTAGGCGACCCCACGGTTGATCTTGGCCGAGAAGTTGAACGGCGCCTCCCAGACCACGATCTTGACCTTGTCGCCACCGATCATCCGCAGCTGCTCGACGACGCCCATCGGGGCCACCGCGTCGACCACCACGATGATCTCGACGTTGCGGTAGGTGGACCGCTCGATGATGTCGTGCACCGCGCCGACGACCATCGTGCGCACCCCGCCCGCCACCTCGGCGGCGCTGCCCCGGGTCGGGATGATGATCGACACCAGCGGCTCGCCCTGCACCTCCCGGCGGATCCGGTACACCCCCGTGTCGTGGGTCTGCTCGACGGTGCCCGCGATCCCGGTGCGCGCCAGGTGGTCGGTCAGCGCGCGGCGGGCGGCGTCGAAGACCGGTGTGGTGTCGCCGCTGTGGCTGACCGAGGCGTCGTGCGTGCGCCAGCGATAGAGCATCCGGGGGATGTGCTCGACCCGGCGGGCCTGCTCGGTGATCCGCAGCGCGAGGTCGTAGTCCTGGGACCCGTCGTACCCGGTCCGTAACCCGCCCACCTGCGCCACCAGCGAGCGGCGGTAGGCCGACAGGTGGTTGATGTACATCTGACCGCGCAGCCGCTCCGGGGACCAGACCGGCTTGCGCATCGCGCCGAGCGGGTGGCCCTTCTCGTCGATGATCAGCTCGTCGGTGTAGACGAGGTCGACATCGTCGTGGGCCTCGATGACCTCGGCCAGCGCGCGCAGCGCTCCGGGTTCGAGGATGTCGTCGTGGTCCAGCAGGGCGATGAAGTCGCCCAACGCCCGGTCGAAACCCGCGTTGGTGGCCGCGACGATCCCGCCGTTGTCCTGGACGATGACCTCGACCTGCAGGTTCTGCGCCGCGGCGGTGAGCACCGCGGTCACGTCGGCGTCCTGCGAACCGTCGTCGACGCAGATCAGCTGCCAGTACGGATAGTCCTGCGTCAGGACCGAGTCGATCATCTCCTGCAGGTAGCGGCGCTTGGGCCGGTAGACCGGCACCACCACGGTGAAGGTCACCGGCGCGTGCGCACCCGACGGGGTCGGCTTACCGGTGACCGTCGACGCCGGCGCCACCAGCGGCCCCATTCCCAACGTCATGCCGACGACCCGCGCCGCACCCGCCCGGCGATCCGCCGGGCCGGGGCCAGCATCCGACCGGCCGCGATGCCCAGCCGCCAGGTCCGCGAGGAGAGCACCTCGTCCAGCCGTCGGCGGAGTTCGGCGTTCTCCGCGCGCAGCGCGTCCGCCTCGACGTTGCCCTGGACGAGCTGGTAGCGCACGGTCAGTTCGGCGACCTCGGCCTGCAGGCCGATCACCCGGTCGACCAGCGCGAGCTGGCGTTCGACCGCGACGACCCGGGGGTCCAGCGACGTCCGCGGGTCGGCGGCCACCGCGTCCGGATCGGTATCGGTCGGTGCGGACATCTGTGACACGGGCGCTCCCGGTGGGACGGTGACGGTGACGCGACCACCGGCGACTGCTCACGACCGGCGCGACGAGACTTCGGGCGGGACCGGAGCACTGCTGACGCTGTGCGCCGCGGCGCCCACGGTGGGTGGATTGTTGCACAGCGATCCGTTCGAGGGCCTGCCGCCACGGCGCCGTCCCCGGCCGCAGGTACCGAGCGCGATCGGGCCCCTCGGCTACTATCCGTCAGGTGTCCGAGGCCAACGCGTGAGCGTCATCAGTGAACTGACCCAGTCACGGGAGCTGCTGCGCAACCTCACCTCCCGCGAGGTGAAGGGCAAGTACAAGCGCAGCGTCCTGGGCCAGGCCTGGTCGCTGCTGAACCCGATCGCCAGCCTGACCATCTACTCGCTGGTCTTCGGTTTCGTGCTGCGGGCCAACCCGGACGCCGGGGATCCCAGCGGGCTCGAGGTCTTCGTGTTGTGGCTGGCCTGCGCGCTGCTGCCGTGGAACTTCTTCTCCGCCACCGTCACCGGCGGGATGAACGCCCTGCTGGGCAACGCCGAACCTGATCCAGAAGGTCTACTTCCCGCGGTCGGCACTGGTGGTCTCGACGATGCTGGCCGCGATGGTCACGCTTCGGATTCGAGTTGGTGGTGCTGCTGATCGCGGTGGTGCTGTTCGGCGGCGCCCCCTGGATCTGCATCCCGCTGTTCCTGCTCGTCCGCGGTGCTGCTGGCGGTGTTCGCGCTCGGCATCGCGCTGATGCTGTCGATCGCCAACGTCTACTTCCGCGACACCGCCCAGTTCGTCGGCATCTTCATGCAGATCTGGTTCTACGCGACGCCGATCGTGTATCCGGTCTCGCTGATCACCAAGCAGCAGGACGCCTGGGTCGCCGAGGGCAACGACTTCCCGCTCGTGACGCTCTACAAGCTCAACCCGCTGGAGCACTTCACCACCGTGTTCCGCAACCTGTTCTACGACAACCGCTGGCCCTCGTTGCGTGGACTTCGCCGCCTGCGCGGTCGCCGCCGGGATCAGCCTCGCGCTCGGGCCTGTGGGTCTTCACCAAGTTCCAGGGCAAGATCGCGGAGGAACTGTGACGGCCGGCGGTCGAGGTACAGGAACTGTCCAAGCGGTTCCGGCTCTACCGGGAGCGCAACCAGTCGCTCAAGGCCGCGCTGATGCGCGGCAAACGGGCCAGCTACGAGGAGTTCTGGGCGCTGCGGGACGTCAGCTTCGACATCCCGGTGGGCTCGACGTTCGGCCTGATCGGCGAGAACGGCTCCGGCAAGTCCACGATGCTCAAGTGCGTCGCGCAGATCCTGCAGCCCGACCACGGGCAGGTCGTCACGCACGGCCGGATCGCCGCGCTGCTGGAGCTGGGCTCCGGCTTCCACCAGGAGCTGTCCGGCCGGGAGAACGTCTTCCTCAACGGCTCGATCCTCGGGCTGACCCGCAAGGAGCTGGAGCGCAAGTTCGACGAGATCGTCGACTTCGCCGGGATCGAGGAGTTCATCGACCAGCCGGTGAAGAACTACTCCTCCGGGCATGTACGTCCGGCTGGGCTTCGCGATCGCGATCAACGTCGACCCGGAGATCCTGCTGGTCGACGAGGTGCTCGCGGTCGGCGACGCCGCGTTCCAGGAGAAGTGCATGGACAAGTTCGCCGACTACCGGCGGCCAGGGCAAGACGGTGGTCATCGTCAGCCACGCCATGGGGTCGCTGCGGTCGATGTGCGACCAGGCGATCTGGCTGCGAACACGGCAAGCTGATGCGGGCCGGCAAGGCCAACGAGATCGTCGACGACTACATGGACGCCTCGTTCACCTCCCGTGCGACGACCGCCGTCGAGGTGGTCGACATCGCCGCGCCGGCCGACCCCGAGGACGGCACCGGCGTCGCCCGGATCACCGCGGTGGAGATGCTCAACGCCGACGGCGAGCGGCGGGACCGCTTCCGCACCGGTGACAAGGTCACGCTGCGGATGTCCTACCAGGCCGACACCCCGGTTCCCGAGGCCAACGTGGGCTACGCGGTGGACGACCTGCACGGCACTCACGTCTGGTCGTTCCGGACCACCGAGGGTGGACTGGAGATGGGCACGATGACCGGCTCCGGCTCGGTCGACCTGGTCATCCCGGCGCTGCCGTTGCAGGCCAACAGCTTCGTGCTCAACGCCTCGATCCGGGGCAGCAACGGGCACCTGATCCACCGGATCCGGGCGATCATCTCCTTCCACGTCGACCCTGGGACGCCACGGGAGTCCGGCGGGCTGGTCGTGTTCGGCGCGCACTGGGCCAACCACCGGCAGGCCGGGACCGTCACCGCCGCACCCGCTTTCGACGCCTGAGCCCGTGGCCCACTCCCCCAGCACCACGCGCCGCCGGGTGCTGGTGATCACCGGTGACCGGTTGAGCACCTCGATGGCGGGGCCTGCGATCCGCGCCTGGCACATCGCCACCGAACTGGCCGCCGAGCACGAGGTCCGGCTGGTCAGCGGCGATCCGATCGACATCACCTCGGAGCTGTTCGAACTGCACACCGCCCCGGTGCTCAACTCCCGGGCGATCGACGAGCACCTCGAGTGGGCCGAGCTGGTGTTGTTCCAGGGCCACGCGCTGGGCCAGTACGCAGCGATGCAACGCACCGACCGCATCATGATCTGCGACATCTACGACCCGATGCACCTGGAACAGTTGGAGCAGGCCCGCGACCTGGGTCCGGAGAAGTGGCGCGACCACGTGTTCGCGGCCACCGACCTGCTGAACCAGCAGCTGCGCCGCGGCGACTTCTTCGTCTGCGCGAGCGAACGGCAGCGGTTCTTCTGGCTGGGCCAGTTGGCCGCCCTCGGCCGGATCAACCCCGACAACTACGAACGCGACGCGAGCCTGTCCGCGCTGATCGATCTGGCGCCGTTCGGGTTGGTCGACGAGGTACCGGCGCAGACCCGGCATGCGATCAAGGGTGCGGTGCCGGGCATCGGCCCGGACGACAAGGTCGTCATCTGGGCCGGCGGGGTCTACAACTGGTTCGACCCGGTCAGCCTGGTCCGCGCGGTGGCCGAACTCGCGACCCGGCGGCCCGACGTTCGGCTGTTCTTCCTCGGGATGAAGCACCCCAATCCGAACACCCCCGAGATGCGGGCCGCCTACCTGGCCCGGCAGCTCGCCGAGGAGCTGGGGCTGGTCGGTCGGCACGTCTTCTTCAACGAGGGCTGGGTCGCCTACGCCGACCGGCACAACTACCTGCTCGACGCCGACTGCGGGGTCAGCACGCATTTCGATCACCTGGAGACCACGTTCTCGTTCCGGACCCGGATCCTGGACTACCTGTGGGCCCGGCTGCCGATCGTCACCACCGGCGGCGACAGCTTCGGTGACCTGGTCGCAGCCGAGCATCTCGGCGTCACCGTGCCTCCCCTGGACGTCGAGGCGCTCGCGGCCGCGCTGGAACGGGTGCTCTACGACGCGGACTACCGTGCCGCGGTGGCGACCCGGCTGGAGGTCGTGCGGGCCCGGTTCACCTGGCCGACCGTGCTGCGACCGGTCCTGGAGTTCTGCCGCGACCCGAAGCCCGCCGCCGACCGGCACCTCGCGCTGACCGCCGGCGGCACGGGTCGGCTGGCCGCGCCGCCGTCCCGCAGCATCCGTGGCGACGTCGCGCTGGTCCGGTCCTACCTCGCCGCCGGCGGGCCGCGGGAGCTGATCAGCCGGGTCCTGGGCCGGGTTCGTCGGCTGGTGGGCCTCGGTCCACGAGCCTGAAACGCCGAACGCCCCGGCGCCACCTCCCGAGTGGGAGGCGACGCCGGGGCGTCTGCCGTGCTGAATCAGACCGGGCTGGATCAGACCGTGCTGAATCAGAGGCTGTCAGACCGGGCTGGATCAGACCGGGCTGGATCAGACCGAACGGCACTGCAGCAGGGTGTTCGTCCCGCCGCTCACCGAGATGGCGAAGATGCAGACGGTGGCGCTTCCGGAAGCCGGTGCGGCGACCACATTGTTGTAACCGTGCAGGCCGGACACCCGGAAGGCGTTGTTGACGTCGGGCCGGGAACCGTCGGCGCTCAGCCGGGTGCCGACACCGTTGACGTAGACGTCGACCGGGATGGTCGCCGCAGTGGCAGCCGGGTCGACGACCCAACCGGCCACCCTGATTCCGCCGGCGGTGCGCTGCACGGTGTCGACCGAGCCGTAGGTCGGACCGGCCGGGGCCGGCGCGGCCAGTGCCCGGCAGCCGAGGAGGGTGTTGTCCCCACCGCTGGCCGAGATGGAGAACAGGCAGGCGGTGACGTTGCCGGCCGGGATGGTGACGGTGTCGGTGTAGCCGTGGTTGCCCGTCAGGCCGAAGGCCGCGTTGACGTCGTTGCGGGCCTTGTTGGCCGTCAGCTGGGTGCCGACCCCGTTGACGTACAGGTGCACCTGGTTGGAGGTCGCCTTGGCGGACGGGTCGAAGGCCCAGCCGGAGACCGTGACGGTGGTGGCCGTGCGGGTCATCCCGTCGATAGCGCCGACGGCGGGCTGCGGCGGGGACCAGTTGACCGTGCGGCAGCCGAGGTCGGCGGTCGCGGTCCTGGGAACGGTGTTGGCCGTGACGCAGACCTGGTTGCTGCCACTGCGGGCGGCGACCGAGGTGCTGTACCCGTGGCTGCCGGAGATGCCGAACGCGGAGTTGACGTCGTTACGGGCACCGTTGGCCGTGATCGTGGTGGCAGCGCCGTTGACCTTGACGGTGACGGTGTTGGACGTGCTCGTGGCGGCGGGGTCGTAGGTCCAACCACTGATGACCACGTTCGGACCGCTCACGCCGACCGAGTCCAGCGAGCCGGCCGGCGGCTTCTCCGGGCTCCAGGAGACGTCCTTGCACGTCATCAGGGTGTTGTCGGTGCCGGTCACCGAGAGCGCGAACAGGCAGACGGTGTTGGTGCCGGAGACAGCCGGGACGGTGCCGGAGAACCCGTGCCCGCCGGTGAGGCCGAAGGCGGAGTTGACGTCGGCCCGGGAGCCGTTGGCGGTCAGCTGAGTGCCGAACGCGCCGTTGACGTACACGTGCACCGGGATCGAGGTGGCGGTGCTGTTCGGGTCGTAGGCCCAGCCGGTGACGGTGATGGTGCCGTCCGCGACGGTCACCGAGTCGGTGTTCCCGCGGGGGACGGTGTACACCTGTCCGGCCTCGACGTTGTCGGTGAACGTCATCGTGTCGAAGCTCGCGCCGTTGGACGCGGTGACGCTGCCGATCCCGATGTAGCGGTAGGACGAGCCGAGGATGTTCGCGCGGTGGCCGGCCGAGTTCATGTAGGCGTCGAAGATCGCGTCGGCGGTCGTCGAGGTCGGGGTCCACTTGGCCACGTTCTCCGCCCAGGCGGTGCGGTTCGCGGCACCGTAGGTCAGGGTCTGGTCGAAGGCGTTCGGGTTGTGCTTGAGCTCGCCGGAGGTGGCACCGTCGGCCATCTGGCCCGACCACCACAGCGACAGCTTCGTCAGCCCGGTGGCTGCCTGCAGGGCAGGCACGCCTGCCGTCTGGCGGGCCCCGTTGACCAGCTCCAGCATCCTGCTGTCGAAGGCGGTGAGGCGCGGGCCGGCAGCGAGTGCCGGCGAGGCGCTCACGACCATGGTCGCGGCGGTTCCGGTCAGCGTGATGACCAGGGCCAGCACCAGCCGGATGAGCAGGTTCGGCCGGTCGGACGCCGGACGGCGTCTCCGGGCAAGGGCTGGAGATCCGGCGCGGAGCTGATGCCGGGCGGGACCCGGTGCGGTGGGCGACATGGTCGATGAGGACCCTTCACGAAGTAACTGGAGCGGGGGGACACCGGGCCGAGGATCCGGCGCGGTGCGTCCGCTTTACGTTACTCAGAGTATTAGGCACATCGCAGATAGTGACATCGCCTGATACGGCACACTCTCGTGACGGAGAGCGACGACCCGGCGCACGCACTGCCGTGGAACACCCCGCCGGCACCGCGTTACGGCCTCAGCGGGTGACATCCCGCGGTTCGCAGTGAGCCTGCCCACCCCGGGCCGGGCCGTCGTGGGGTCAGTGCGCGGCGGGCGGCACGAAGCTGTCGCGGTGCCCGGCGAAAGCCGCCGTCAGGGCTGCCTGCCAGTCGCGCAACGGCGTCAGGCCGGCGGCGTTCCACGCAGCCGGCGAGAGCACCGAGAAAGCCGGACGAGGGGCCGGCCGCGGGAACTTGTCGGTCGTCGTCGGGGTCACCCGCTCCGGATCCGCGCCGAGTTCGGCATAGATGGCCCTGGTGAAGTCGAACCAGGTGGTCGCCCCGGCGTTGGTGCCGTGCAGGACGCCGCCCGGGATCTCGGCGGCCCGCTCGGCGAGCTCGACCAACCCCACGGCGAGGTCGTAGGACCAGGTGGGCGAGCCGGTCTGGTCATCGACCACGGCGATCGTCGGCAGTTTCGCCTCCAGCGCGCACATGGTCTTGACGAAGTTGCCGCCGGCGGCGCCGTAGACCCAGGCGGTGCGCACGACGTGGGCGCCGGGATGGGCGGCCAGCACCGCCTGCTCCCCCGCCAGCTTGCTGGCCCCGTACACCGATCTCGGCCCGGTCGCATCGTCGGGCTCGTAGGGCACGTCGGCGTCACCGGGGAACACGTAGTCGGTCGAGACGTGGACGAAGCCGAGCCCGTGTTCGGCCGCCGCGGCCGCCAGCAGGCCGGGGCCGGTGGCGTTGACGGCGTGGGCGGTCTCGGAATCGGTCTCGGCGTTGTCCACCGCGGTGTAGGCCGCGGCGTTCACCACCACCCCGCCGGGATGGTCGTGGGCGAACGCGGCGACCGTGCTGTCGACCTCGACCGGATCGGTGATGTCGAGTTCACCCGAGCCGAACGCCGCCACGGTCAGCCCGCGTTCGTCGGCGACGATGCGGAGATCGGAACCGAGCTGCCCGTGGGCGCCGGTGATGAGCAGGCTGGTCACGGCCGGGGCCACTGGCCGTCAGGCCTTGCGATCCAGCGCGGCACGCGCCTTGAGCGGCTCCCACCAGTCCCGGTTGTTCCGGTACCACTCGACGGTCTCGGCCAGACCCTTGTCGAACGACACCTGGGGCTGGTAGCCGAGCTCGGAGCTGATCTTGCTGATGTCCACCGAGTAGCGCAGGTCGTGGCCCTTGCGGTCCTCGACGGGCACGACCGCCGACCAGTCCCGGCCGGTCGCGTCCAGCAGCAGTCCGGTGAGCTCCTTGTTGGTGAGCTCGGTCCCACCGCCGATGTTGTAGGTCTCGCCCGGGCGGCCACCGGCCAGCACCATCGCGATGCCCCGGCAGTGGTCGTCGACGTGCAGCCAGTCCCGGATGTTGAGCCCGTCGCCGTACAGCGGCACCGAGCCGCCGTCGATCAGGTTGGTGACGAACAGCGGGATGACCTTCTCCGGGAACTGGTAGTACCCGTAGTTGTTGGAGCACCGGGTGATGCACACCGGCAGCTTGTGGGTCTTGGCGTACGCCTGGGCGACCAGGTCCGAGGACGCCTTGGACGCCGAGTACGGCGAGTTCGGCTGCAGCGGCCAGTCCTCGGTCCAGGACCCCTCGGAGATCGAGCCGTAGACCTCGTCGGTGGACACGTGCACGAACTTCGTCAGGTCGGCCTCGAGGGCGGCCTGCAACAGGGTCTGGGTGCCGAGCACGTTGGTCAGCACGAAATCGGCGCCACCGAAGATCGAGCGGTCGACATGGGACTCCGCGGCGAAGTGCACGACCGCGTCACTGGCCTTGACCAGCTCGCCGACCAGGGCCGGGTCGCAGATGTCGCCCTGCACGAAGGTGTAGCGGTCGGACTCGGCGACCGGAGCCAGGTTCGCCAGGTTGCCCGCATAGGTCAGCTTGTCCAGCACGGTCACCTGCGCACCCTCCAGACCGGGGTACAGGTCCGACAACAGGTTGCGGGTGAAGGCCGATCCGATGAACCCGGCTCCGCCGGTGACGAGGATGCGCATGGGCAGTCATTCTGCCGTACCGGCCCCGTCGATGCTGACATCAGGTGTGCGCGGACTCACCGTGTGTCGAGCACGGTCGGCCGGACGGGGCACGGATCACCGACGGCATCACCCGGACGGGGCGGCGGCTCCCCGGCCGTGTTCCCGCGTGTCACCGACGGTCGCCGCTAGCCTGGGACGGGTTCGACCCCTCGCCGATCCGGTGGAGCCGGTGGGTGGCAGTGCGCCGTCGGGGTGGCCGGCGCACACCGGCGATCCGGGCCCGGCGCGGCGGCGGTGACCGACGCGACTCAGACCGACCCGACTCACACCGACCCGACCCGACCCAGCACGAACCCGACCCAGACCGATCCGCCCCAGCACGAACCAAGACGAACAGCACCAGAGCCGGCAGCGGGTACCGCCCGGTGAACCGACCGGAGGAGACCCGGATGACCGATCACGAGGACGGCCCGCCGTCGCGTGGTCCCCGCCGTTACGGACCGAGCGCATCGGGAACACCACGGCCGGCCGACGGGCTGCCGTTCCAGCCACGTCGACCGCTGGACGACGAGCTCCGGGAGCGGTCGCGCACCGCAGCGGCGCGCCCGGCCGGCTCGGACGCGCCGCGCCACAACCCGCCCGACCGGCAGTCCGGGACCCGCGGTCCCGAGTACCCGGAGCAGGCTCGGGCCTGGTCGGCCGTGGACCGGATCCCGGCGCAGCGCGCGTACCTGCCCCCGGCCCGCCCGGCCGCTCCCGACCCGGTGGCCCACCCGTACGACCGCTCCCCGCGGAGCCGGGTGTCGACGCCGCAGCCCCGCACCGGCGCCCACCCGCCACTGGCGACGCAGCTCGGGCAACCGGCGGCACCGACCGGGCGGTCCACTGCCCGCGACCGGTGGGCCGGTCGGCTCTGGATCGGTCGGCTGATCACCGCGGTGCTGTCGGTGGTGACATTGCTGGTGTCCGGCTTCATCACGTTCCTGTCCGACACCACGGGCCAGCAGGCGCAGGGCATCATCTCCGACTGCGCCGCCGGGCTCGCCTGCACCGGCACCACCATCCTGCTGGTGGGCTCCGACGCCCGGGTGGACGCCGCGGGTAACCCGTTGTCGGCGGAGGAGTTGCGGGCGGTGGCGACCGAGGCCGACGGCGGCGGGACCAGCACCGACACCATGATGCTGATCCACATCCCCAGCGGCGGCGGCCGGGCCACCGCGCTCTCGATCCCTCGCGACTCCTGGATCACCGACCCGCCCCCCGGCCCGTCGGACGCCGGCGACCAGGCGGTCCCGTACGCCCCGAACAAGGTCAACTCCTTCTACGGCAGCGCCAAGTTCTACACCGCGGAGCGGATGGTCGCGGCGGGCGGCAGCGACGCGGCGACCATCGAGCGGGCGTCCAGCGACGCCGGGCGCAAGATGCTGATCAGCGTCCTGGAGGGCGTCACCGGCACCCACATCGACCATTACGCCGAGATCAACCTGTTCGGCTTCTACCTGCTGTCCAACGCCATCGGCGGCGTGCCGGTGTGCCTGATCAACGCGGTCAGCGACCCGTTCTCCGGCGCCGACTTCGCCGCCGGCCGACAGGACGTCCAGGGCACCGCGGCGCTGTCGTTCGTCCGGCAGCGGCACGGGCTGCCCAACGGCGACCTGGACCGGGTGAAGCGACAGCAGGCGTTTCTCTCCGGCGCGATCGGCAAGGTGCTCTCCGTCGGCACCCTGACCAATCCGGCCACGCTGGCCGCACTGGTCGACGCGGCCAACCGCTCCATCGTGCTCAGCGAAGGGTTCAACCTGTTGGATCTGGCCGGCCAGATGTCCACGATCAGCTCCGGCAACATCAACTTCCAGACGATCCCGACGCACGGGCCCGAGACGAGCACCGCCAAGGATGCGCTCAACATCGACGTCGCCGAGGTGCGATCGATCTTCGCCGGACTCGACGCCGAGCCCACGGCCCCCACCGCGGCACCGGCCGCGCCCGCCGTCGACCGCGCCGCGGTCCGGGTCGACGTCCAGAACGCCACGGTGACCAGCGGGCTGGCCAAGGACACCTCGGACGGGCTGACCGCGGGCGGCTGGGCTGCCGGCGCGGTCAGCCAGTACCCGGGCACCACCGCCGCCGAGCAGCTCGCGGTCACCTCCATCCGGTACGCGCCCGGCGACGAGGCTGCGGCGGACCTGGCCAAGGCCGACCTCGGCGTCGGCGAGGTGCAGGCCGACTCCTCGCTGACGGTCGGCCGGTTGCTGGTGGTCGTGGGCCTGGACCGGGCGGCCGGCGCCACCACCGAGGCACCGACACCGGCGGCCGCCGCCCCGGCCGCGGAGACCATCAACGCCGCCGCCCCGGGCTGCGTGAACTGAGATGACCCGCGCAGTGATCGAACCGGCACTGACGGCGCTGACCCACGACCCGAGCCGACCCCGGGTGACCACGTACACCCCGGCCGGGCGCACCGAGCTCTCCGGCACCGTGCTGCTCAACTGGGCGGCCAAGGTCGCCGGGCTGCTGCTCGACGAGCTGGGGTCCGCCCCCGGGGACGAGTTCCTGGTGGCGACCCCGGCGCACTGGCAGACCGCCGGCATCCTGCTCGGCGGCTGGTGGGCGGGGCTGTCACCCACCGACACCGGCGGGCCCGAGGTGGTGGCGGCGTTCGTGCCCCCGGGGGCGGACGCCGAGTGCGACGAGGTGTTCGTGGTGAGCGGCCACCCGTTGGGTCTGGGCAGCACCGGACTGCCGGCCCATCAGCGGGACTACACGTCGTCGGTTCTGGGGCAGGCCGACCGTTTCAGCACCCGGGCGGCCACCCCCGCGGCCCGGGCGCTGCGCGCCGGTGACGAAGTGCTGACCGCCGCCGCCCTGCGGTCGGCGCTGACCGCGCCGTCGGGCATCGCGCCCGGGCAGCGGGTGCTGACCGCAGGTGACTGGTCGTTCGCCGGCCGGTTGCCGGCAGTGGTCACCCTGCTGCTGCGCCCCCTCGCCGTCGGTGCCTCGGTCGTGCACTCCCTGGACCTGGACCCGCACGCCGACGCCGACGCCTGGGCGCACCGGGCCGCGGTGGAGCGTGCCGAGGTCACCCTCGGGGTGGACGTGCCCGGGCTCCCGCGGCTGGGCTGACCCCGCCCACGGTCACCGCAGCAGCGACCGCGCCATCACCACCCGCTGGATCTGGTTGGTGCCCTCGTAGATCTGGGTGATCTTGGCGTCCCGCATCATCCGTTCGGCGGGCAGGTCGCGGGTGTAGCCGGCGCCGCCGAGGAGCTGTACGACGTCGGTGGTCACCGTCATCGCGGTGTCCGACGCCAGGCACTTCGCTGCCGACGCCAGGAATGTGGCGTCGTCGGCACCGGTCTCGGTGGCCTCGGCGGCCTGGTAGACCAACGCCCTGGCGGCCGCCAACGCCATCGCCATGTCGGCGACCATGAACTGCAGCCCCTGGAACTCGGCGAGCGCGCGGCCGAACTGCCGGCGCTGCTTCAGGTAGCCGACCGCGAGGTCCAGCGCCCCCTGGGCGATGCCGACGGCCTGCGCCCCGATGGTCGGCCGGGTGTGGTCCAGGGTCGCCATCGCGGTCCGGAATCCGGTCCCCGGTTCGCCGATGATCCGCCAGCCGGGGATCCGGCAGCCGTCGAAATGGATCTCCCTCGTCGGGGAGCCCCGGATGCCGAGCTTGCGTTCCTTGGCGCCCACCGAGAATCCCGGATCGTCGGCGTGCACGACGAACGCCGAGATGCCGTTCGCGCCGGCCGCCGGGTCGGTCACCGCCATCACGGTGTACCAGCCGGACTCGCCGGCGTTGGTGATCCAGCTCTTGGTGCCGGTCAACACCCAGCCGTCGGCGTCGGCGACCGCCCGGGTCCGCATCGCGGCGGCGTCGCTGCCGGCCTCCCGCTCGGACAGCGCGTAGGAGATCATCGCCTCCCCCGACGCGATCGACGGCAGCACCTCGTCCTTGAGCCGGTCGGATCCGCTGAGCAGGATGGGCATCGACCCGAGCTTGTTGACCGCCGGGATCAGCGACGACGACGCGCAGACCCGGGCGACCTCCTCGATCACCAGCAGCGAGGTCACGGCGTCGGCACCGGCTCCGCCGTACTGCTCGGGGATGTGCACGGCGTGGAAGCCGGCCGCGGTCAACGCCCGCCGCGCCTCCACCGGGAAGCGTTCGTCCTCGTCGCACGCGGCGGCCCAGGGCGCGATCTCCTTCAGGGCGATCTCGCGGACCACCTCGCGAACCGCGAGCTGGTCGTCGGTGAGCGCGAAGTGCCTCGTCATGACGCGAGGTTACTCGCGGGTAGCCCCGGTCACGGCCGACGGTCGAGCGGGTCCTGATCCCCCAGCGGCAGCGACTCCACCTGCTGGTACCGCGGCCCGCGGCCCGGGTCGGTCCGGGACTCCATCAGCACCAACCGGTCCGCCGTCCACGACGGTCCGGCGTAGGCCCCGAGCCCGGCGACGAGGTCGGCGAGGTCCAGGCGCTCCGCGGTCCTGGCCACCGTCAGGTGCGGTACCTGGTCGTCGGCGGCCAGCGCGCGGAACGACTCGACGCCGGATGCCAGCCCGATCCACACCGCACGGGCGGTGAACGGCTGCGGGAACGCCCCGGCGCCGGCCAGCCGGAGGTTCATCGGCGCACTCCGCGCAGCCCGGCGGGACCACCGGTCGAGCTGCCGGTCCACCTCGTACGGGCCGCACTCGCCGAGGAACTGCAGCGTCAGGTGGTAGCCGACGGGGTGCACCCAGCGCAGGTCCGGCCGGACCGCCCGCGGGGCGTCCAGGAACTCGTCGAGGTGTTCCACGACGTCCGCAGGCGGCAGCAGGGCGGTGAAGAGCCGCATCTCAGCCGGTGATGGCCCGTTGCAGGGCGGCATCCTTGGCCAGCACCATCGACTCCAGACCGGCTGCGTAGTCCGCCAATTTCTGCTGCAAGCCGGCGTCCGCGGCGGCGAGGATGCGCACCGCGAGCAGCCCGGCGTTGGCTGCACCGCCGATGGACACGGTGGCGACCGGGATGCCGGCCGGCATCTGCACGATCGACAGCAGCGAGTCCATCCCGTCCAGCCGGGCCAGCGGCACCGGCACGCCGATCACCGGCAGCACGGTGGCCGAGGCGACCATCCCCGGCAGGTGGGCCGCCCCGCCGGCACCGGCGATGATCACCCGCAGACCGCGGTCGACGGCGGTCCGGGCGTACTCGCAGCATCCGGTCCGGGGTGCGGTGCGCGGAGACGACCGACACCTCGTGGGCGATGTCGAAATCGCGCAGGATGCCGGCCGCGGCCTGCATCACGTTCCAGTCGGAGTCCGATCCCATGATGACGCCGACGACAGGCGTCGCTCATCGGACCCACCGTCTCACGGCCGGCGGCGGCGACGGGCACGTGCGGCGGCAGCGTGTAGCCGTCGGCCCAGACCCCGGAGGAGAGGTAGTGCGCCGGCCAGTTGGGCCACCCGGCGCACCTCGGCCAGGTCGGAGCCGCCGACGTTGACGTGGCCGAGCTTGCGGCCCGCAGCGAACGACTTGCCGTACAGGTGCACCTTCGCCGCGGGGAACCGGGCACCGAGGTGGTGCACCCGCTCGTCCATCCCGGTCGGCGGTCCTCGTCCCGGGTGGGCACGCCGATCACGTTGGCCATCACCGTCACACGGGTGCACCGCGGTGGTCGGCGCCGAGCGGGTAGTCCAGCACCGCGCGCAGATGCTGCTCGAACTGGCTGGTCACCGCCCCGTCCTGGGTCCAGTGCGCCGAGTTGTGCGGCCGCATCGCCAGCTCGTTGATCACCAGCCCGTCCGGGTAGGCCGCCGACGGCGCGACCTCGAACAGCTCCACGGCCAGCACGCCCGACCACCCCGAGGGTGGCGGCGATCTGCAGCGCGAGCTCACTCGGCGGCCACCGCCCGGTCCCCCGACAGCTCGGGCGCGGGCGCGATCACCTCGACGCAGATGCCGTCCTGCTGGACGGTCTCGACCACCGGCCAGGCGGCGGCCTGACCGAACGGCGACCTGGCCACGACGGCGGCGAGCTCCCGGCTGCAGCGGCACCAGCTCCTCGACCAGCAGGTCCATGTCCGCGGGCAGGTCGGCGGTCACCGCGTCGGCCTGCGCGGCATCTCGCAGCACCCAGACGCCGCGGCCGTCGTACCCGCCCCGGCAGGTCTTGAGCACCACCGGCCAGCCGTGTGCGGTCGCGAACTCCGCCGATCGCGTCCGCCGGCGTCGGAGCCGGCCGGAACCACCACGAACGCGGGCACCGGCAGCCCCAGCGCGGCCAGCCGGTGCCGCATCACCGCCCTTGTCCTGGGCGTGCAGCAGCGCGTCGGCCGCCGGGTGCAGCGTGTGCCCCGCCGCGGTGAGCGCCGACGATGTGGTCGTTGCGGGACGTGTTCGTGGTCGAAGGTGACGACGTCACAGCCGGCCGCGAACCGGCGCAGGGCGTCCAGATCGGTGTGCGAGCCGAGTTCGACGTCCGGGGCGACCAGCGCGGCGGAATCGTCGGTCGAGCGGGCGAGCACCCGCAGCGACTGACCGAGCGGAATCGCCGCCTGGTGCGTCATCCGGGCCAACTGACCGCCGCCGACCATTCCTACCCGGGGCATCCCGGTACGCGCATCCACAAGCGCAAACCCTATCGGGTCGGAGATCGGCGGCCGCACGGCCGCCCTCGATCAGCGGCCGAGTTCGGTGAGCAGTGCGCGGGCACCCTGGTAGCTGGCGGGCAGCGTTTCGACCCAGACCCGCGGCGGCCCGACGCGCGCCTCCGGGTCGGCGTGCGGTGCGGGTGGCGATCAACCGGCCGAGCATCTGCACGCGGCGGTCCAGGCGTCGGGGTCCGGCGGGTCAGCGCCACCGCCATCGGCTCGCCCAGCCGGGCCAGCGACTCGCCGGCGTCGAACACCACGCGCATGCTCTCGCCGATGTGGATCATCGGCAGCACCCGCTGCCAGACGCTGCGGGTGGCGAGCTCGACGCGGACCGACGGCCAGTGCGTACTCCTCGGACGGGTCCAGCCCGTTGGCGCCGCAGTTGGCGTAGACCTCGGCCAGCCGCAGCATCAGGTAGTCCTTGGACGACCAGCCCGGTGAGCGGGTCGGACAGCTCCGCGCCGGGGCCCACGACGCGGTCCGCCCAGCCCAGCGAGACGGCGCGCCGGAGCAACTCGGCGTGCCGGGGGTGGACCAGCGCGATCAGCTGGTCGATGTCGGCCAGCGTCTCACCGAGCGCGACACCGGAGGCGGCGCGGACCCTGCCGAGCCGCTCGGCGGCCGGGAAGACGTCACCGTCGCCCGCCAACGCCTCGCACACCGCGTCCACTGCGGGGCTGTCCCAGTCGGAGGGGAAGGCCCAGGTCGCCGCCAGCGAGCGGGTGGACCATTCCGACCCGCAGCGTCCCCGCCGATACCGCCATCGCCAACCTCATCCGAGAAGATCCGTTCCTGTCGTCTGCCGTCAGAATTGCCGGTCCGCCGTATCACCGGCCACCGGACTCGCTGCAGTAGGAACGACGGTCCTGCCTTGCTGTCACGCGATCCGCCGCACTTTCGTGCAAATGCTCGAACGGAACCATCCTGCCGGGCGGCCGGTCACGTTCTGCAACGGGGGCGCCTTGCGCTCAACACCGACGAGTGTGATTACCAACAGTCATATCTCGCCACTCAGAGTTGAAGTACGATGAGCCAGGATGAAAGTCCGAACGGTGGCGTGACCGGCGTCGGATCCGGACGTCACCTCATCGGGAACCCACGCGGGCGCGCGATCCGGAGAGACTGGAGCACAGCGCCTGAGCGGAGCTGACATCCGCCCGCCCCCAGCACGCCCGCACCACCAGCACCGAGAGGACCTCAACGCCCCATGGAGTCGATGGTCGGCCACGACAACGCTCCGAGCGACGCCGAGCTCATCTCCCGGGTCCGGGACGGTGACCGGACTGCGTTCGGCGAGCTGTACGGCCGGCACTCGCGGGCCGCGGCTGGTCTGGCCCGGCAGCTGGCGGTGTCCGGCGCCGAGGCCGACGACCTGGTCGCCGAGTCGTTCGCCCGGGTGCTGGACACCATGCTCGACGGCCGCGGGCCCGACTCCGCCTTCCGCGCCTACCTGTTCACCACCCTGCGCCACACCGCCTACGACCGGACCCGCAAGGACAAGCGACTCCAGTTCACCGACGACATCTCCGCGCACGAGGTCGCCGTCGACGGGGACGACCCGGTCCTGATGAAGATGGAGAACTCCTTCGTCGCGAAGGCGTTCGGTCAGCTCCCCGAGCGCTGGCGGACGATCCTGTGGCACACCCAGGTGGAAGGGCCAGTCCCCGGCGGAGGTCGGACTCATCCTCGGGATGTCGCCGAACGCGGTGACCTCACTGGCGTTCCGGGCGCGTGAGGGACTCCGCGAGGCCTACCTGCAGGTCCACATGGCCGAGATCGATCGCCGAACGCTGCAGCGCCACCATCGACCGGCTCGGCGCCTACACCCGCGGCGGCCTGAGTCGACGCGAGACCGTCCAGGTCCAGACCCACCTGGCCGAGTGCGACAGGTGTCCGGATCTGGCTGCCGAGCTCAGCGAGATCAACTCCGGGTTGCGCGGCCTGCTCGCACCGCTGCTGCTGGGTTCCGCGGCGGCCGGCTACCTCGCCACCCTGCCCGCCGTACCGGTGCTCACCCAGGTCGGCGCCTCGGTCACCGGCGCCGGAGCCGGCGGCAGCCTGCTCAAGTTCGGCGCGCTGGCCAAGGCGGGCGGCGTCCTGCTGACCCCGGGCATCGTCACCGGCGGCGTTCTGGCGGCGGCTGTCGCCACGGTCGCCGCGGTCGTGGTGGGGGTGGCCACCCCGGGCGGCCCGCCCCGCGCCACCGACCCGATTGCCGCGCCCGTCGGCGTGGGCAACGCCGGGGTCCCCGCGGCCGGCACCGGCGCCAACAGTGCCGACCCGTTCGCCGGGATGCCAGGTGTGACCGTCACGCCGACCACCACCGATGTCAGCGGTGCCCCGGTAGCGGCCACCGAGGACGCCGTCGGCCCGGCAGCCACCCCGAGCACCGCCGAGTCGACGACTCCGCCCGCGCCGACCGGTGCGCCGTCCCCGGCGGTCACGCCCGCCCCCACCGTTCCCCGTTACGTGCCCCCCACCGTCGATCCCGGCCTGTTGGCCGGCGCGCAGCCGCTTCCCCGCCCGGGCAGCTTCCCGCCGGCCGGAACCCCGGCCGCCACCGGGACCACCCCCGCCCCGACCGTGCCCGCCGTACCCGCGGTGCCGACTGTCCCCACCGTGCCCTCGGTGCCGACTGTCCCGACCGGCGGCGGCACCCCGGGCGGCACCCCTGTCACCCCCCCGCCCGGCGTCCCGACGCCGATCCCGACCCCGGCCGCCGTCGACGTCACGGTCACCACCGGCATCACCTCGTTCGTCGCCGGCCGCACCCAGACGGTGACCCTGACCGTCCGCAACTCCGGCGGGACCACCCAGCCGGCCGGCACCGCCACCCTGACCGCGGGCCCGGGCATCAGCCTGGTCGGCGGCGGGGTGACCGTACCGGCGCTGCGCTCGGGTTCGGTCGCGTTCGCCCGGGCCGCCGACACACCGGGCCTGGTGATCTGCGACGGCAGCACCTGCCCCCTGCCGGAACTGGCTCCCGGTGCCAGCGTCGAGCTGACCTTCCAGGTGCAGGTGGCCCCGACGGCCACCGCGACCGACATCTCGCTGACCGTCTACGAGACGCCGGCGATCTCGATGGAGAACGTCGCCGTCGGTAGCGGGTTCGCCAGCCTCCAGGTGGTTCCCAGCGGGCCCGTCGCGGCCGGCACCAACACCCCGTTCGTCCTCACCGCCACCCCGGCCGAGGGCGTCACCGACCCCGGCCCGGTACTGGTGCCGGCCGCGCTCACCCGCGACCTCTACGTGTCGGGCACGCCGGAGGGCTGCACGCCCAGCCCGACCGGCTCCGGGTGGGAGTGCGCGCCGAACGCGGACGGTCAGGTCGGACCGTTGACCATCGACACCGTCGCGGTGCCCAGCGCCACCGGCGCCCAGCAGGTGGCGGTCTCCGACGCCGGTGGCCGGGCCTTGCGGCCCGAGGCCGAGATCACTGTCATCCCGCTGGACGCCTCGGCCTCGGTGCGGATGACCGGCCCGTTCGGTGGCATCTCGATCGCCGCCCCGACCATCTACTGCGATCTGCCGGCCCGCGGCGCGATCGGCGAATGCGGCCGCGACGATTCCCCGTTGGTCCCGACCGACCCGGCGAACGTCGAGAACCTGAACACCGGCGGCCACACCGTGGTCTGGGCGGAGCTGACCTGGGCGTCGGCCGGCTCTACCGGCGACGACACCGTGACGTTGAACGTCAACGGCGCGGCGACATCGGTCACCGGTCAGCCGATCCCGGTGGCGACCAGCGACAAGGACCGGATGACCGCCCACCAGGCGGACGTGACGGCCCTGATCACCGGTGACAGCTCGATCTCGGTCAGCGATTTCGACGCCGCGCTGCGCGTCGTGGAGAACACCACCCCGTTCGCGGTGTGGTCGCTGTCGGTGATCTGGGCCGACCCCGGGATGGCCGACACGACGGTGACGTTCCTCAACTCCGACACCCGCATGCTGCCCACGCGCAAGCACCCGGTGCGGGCCGTCCTGGGTACTCGGGACACGCCGCTGAGCAGCCTGTTCGTCACGCTGTGGGCCACTGATCCGTGGGGTTCCAAGACCCTGTCCCTCGGCGAGAAGGCACTCACCACGGCGATCAACGGGGTTGTGACACGCGACGGCGCGCGGTACACCGTGGGTTACGACCTTCTCGCGTTCGGCCCGGAGCAGTTGGGCACCGCCACCGGCGCCCTGACCCTGGACAACGTCGTCGACGCCACCCGCCGCGGCGACGGGATCTGGGTCGGACCGATCCTGGCCCTCGGTCCGGCGACCACTCCGACAGGCTGATCCGCAGGCTGATCCGCGGGTTGATCCGATCGGACGGCACCGAGGCGGGTCGCCGGCCGCGCGGTGACGCTCCGTATGATGTTCGGGTGAGCATCCTCGACTCCGTGCGTCGTGTCCTTCCGGAGAAGTACCGTCAGTTCGCCAAGTTCCTCATCGTCGGCGGCACCACCTGGGTGATCGACACCGGCATCTTCTTCACCTTGAAGCACCTCGTGCTGCCGGACAAGGTCCTGACGGCGAAGATCATCGCGATCCTGATCGCGATGATCGTCAACTACGTGCTGAACCGGGAGTGGTCGTTCAGCGACCGCGGCGGCCGGGAGCGGCACCACGAAGCCGCGCTGTTCTTCCTGCTGAACGCGATCGGCATCGGGGTGAACCTGCTGCCGCTGTGGGTGTCGCACTACCTGCTCGGCTTCAACGTCACGAACTACACCCCGTTCACCGAGACCGTCGCCGACTTCGTGTCCGGATCCATCCTGGGGACCATCCTGGCGATGGCCTTCCGGTACTGGGCCTACCAACGGTGGGTGTTCCCCGAGTTGGTCGAGGACGGCATCGAGCCGGACGAGGCGCCGCTGCTGGAGAACGAGCTCTCTTACAACATCCCGCCGCACCCGCATCCGCCCGTGCACACCAATCCCGAGCCGCCCGCCCGCTGACCGGGGTCTGCCCCGGCACCGTCGCTATGCCGATGCCGGTTGCGGACCGTCCGGGTGCGTCGACGCCGACCCTGCGGCCAGGAAGATCCCGAACGTGGCGGGTCGTGGCCGACGCAGTTCCAACCGCCCACCGTCGGCTTCGATGAAGGCCCGGGCCAGGCCCAGCCCGAGCCCCGAGGACGACGTCCCGGACACCCCCCGGTCGAAGACGTGGGCGGACAGCGGATCGTCGATCCCGATCCCCTGATCGGTGACCTCCAGCAGCACCAGGCCCTGTGCCGGCCGCTCCTCGACCCGAACCTGCACGGTCCCCGACCCGTGCTGCAGTGCGTTGTCCAGCAACACCCCGAGCGCCTCCCGCAGCCGGACCGGCGTGGCCCGCACGGTCAGCCCGCGATGGCCGGTGAGCTCCAGCCGTCGTGACGCCGTCCGGAACGCGTCCCACCAGCCGGCCGCGGCCTCGGCCAGCTCGGCGTCCAGGTCCAGCACCGCCGCACTCGCCGCCCGCCTCGACCGGGCCGCGGCGAGCAGGTCGTTGACCACCGCGACCAACCGGTCGGTCTGTTGCAGCGCGTGACCGACCTCGGACCGCACCGCGGGGTCCGCATGCCCGGCGAGCTCGTCCAGCCGGAGCTGGATCCCGGTGAGCCTGGTCCGCAGCTGATGGGACACGTCGCCGGCGAGCTCCCGTTCACCCTCCAACAGGGCGGCGACCTGCAACGCCGACTGGTCCAGCACGTCGGCCACCCGGTCGAGCTCGACGATGTCGAACCGGCGGGCGGACGTGCGGAAGTCGCCGGCACCCAGCCGGGCGGCGCGGTCGGTGAGCACCGAGAGCGGGCTGACCAGCCGGGTGGCGGTGATCCTGGCGATGATGACACCCACCAACAGCGACATCAGCACCGCGATCGCGACCAGGCCGTAGGCCCGCCACCGGGCAGCCTGCAACTCGTCCGGCGGGCTGGACAGCACCAGCATCCCGCCCGGGCCGGGCAGGCTCACCGAGACCAGCGCCGGGTCCGGAGCGGCGCCGATCGCCTCGGTCCCGCCGCCGTCCTCGTGGAACTCCAGCCGCCAGCCGTCGAGCACCGCCGGCGCCACCGCGGCGAGGTCCAAGGTCTGGGCATCGACCAACTGGTCGCTCAAGGTGGCGGCGATCGACTCGGCGCGGACGGCGATCGACCGGCGCACCCCGTCGTCGACCAGGATCCCCGACACCCATGTCAGCGGTATGCCGAGGACCAGCACGGTCACCAGCACCAGCCCGATCGACGAGCGCAGCAGCCGACTCCGCATCCCGGCGGCCGATCAGCCGTCGTTGAAACGGAAACCGATACCGCGGATGGTGGCGATCAGCGCCTCCCCGGTGCCCGCGGGGACCGCGGCGCCGGTCGGGTCCGGACTCGTGAGTTTCCGGCGCAACCAGGACATGTGCATGTCCAGCGTCTTGGAGTTCTTCTGTTCCAGGTCCGGCCAGATCTCGGCGAGGATGCGCTCCCGGGTGACGACCTGACCGGCGTTGGCCATCAGCAGCCGGAGCAACTCGAACTCCTTGAACGACAACACCACCTCGGTGGCCTCGACGAACACCCGCCGGGCCCCGACGTCGAGCTCGACGTTGCTGATCTGCAGCAGATCAGGGGTGGCCCGGCGGAGCAGCGCCCGGACCCGGGCCAGGACCTCGGCGACCCGGAACGGCTTGCCCACATAGTCGTCGGCGCCGGCGTCGAGCCCGACGACGATGTCCATCTCGTCGGTCCGTGCGGTGAGCATCAGCACCGGCGTGTCCTTGCCCGCGGCCCGGAGCCGACGACACACGTCCAACCCGTCGTAGGTGGGCAGGCCCAGGTCGAGCACGATCATCGAGACCTGCGCGTGGGTGGCCAGGTGCAACGCGGACGGCCCGTCGCCGACGCTGAGCACCTCGTAGCCCTCGCGTTCCAGAGCCCGCGCCAGCGGAACGGCGATGGCCTGGTCATCCTCGGCGAGCAGCACTGTGGTCACCGCCCCACGATACGGCTGCATTCTCCGGACAGCCCGTGACATACCGGTCGGCCCGCGGCGCGTCGACCGTCGGGCCGGTCAGCGCCCGATGCGGGCGTCCGCGGCGACCGGTTCGGTCGGGGCGCCCCGGTCGGCGAAGGCCAGCCGGGCGATCAGCTGATCCCGGAGGTCCTCGGGCTCGACGATGTCGTCCACGACCAGTTCCGCGGCCAGATGCAGGATGTCGATGTCGGCTTCGTAGGCCGCTCGGCGCTCGGCGACGAAGGCGGCCCGCTCGACCGGGTCCGACAGCCCCGCCAGCTGGTTCGCCCACACCGCGTTGACCGCGGCGTCCGCGCCCATCACGGCGATCTTGGCCGTCGGCAGGGCCAGCGTCGCGGTGGGCGCGAAACCCGGTCCGGCCATCGCGTACAGGCCGGCGCCGTATGCCTTGCGCACCACGACGCAGAACTTCGGCACCGCGGCCCTGGACACCGCTGCGATCATCCGGGCGCCGTGCCGGATGATGCCCTGCCGCTCGACCGCGGCGCCGACCATGAATCCCGGCACATCGGCGAGGAACACCAGCGGCAGCCCGAAGGCGGCACACAGCTCGACGAACCGGGCAGCCTTGTCGGCGGAGTCCACGAAAAGGGTGCCGGCCTTGAACATCGAGTTGTTGGCCACCACCCCGACCGGCCGGCCGTCGAGACGGGCCAGCCCGACGGTGATCTCGCGGGCCCACCCGGGCTGCAGCTCCAGATAGCTGCCGTCGTCCACCAGCGCTGCGACGTAGCGGCGCATGTCGAACGCCCGCCGCTCGTCGGTGGGCACCAGCGCGCGCAGGTCCCCGGGGCCCGGTCCGGTCGCCGTCGCGCGGGCCGCCGACCCGCCCGCGTGGTCCGGGAAGTACCCGAGGTAGCGGGTGATCGCGGCCAGCGCCGCGGTCTCGGAATCCACCAGCAGATGCCCCACCCCGCTGACGCTGGTGTGCATCCGGGCGCCGCCCATCTCCTCCAGGGTGGTCTTCTCGCCGGTGACCATCTCGACCATCCGGGGGCTGCCCAGGTACATCGAGGCGTTGCCGTCCACCATGATCACCACGTCACAGAACGCCGGGATGTAGGCGCCACCCGCGGCGCTGGGCCCGAACAGTGCGCAGACCTGTGGGATCTTCCCGCCGGCGGCGATCTGGGCGGCGAAGATCGCACCGGCACCGCGTCGACCGGGGAACAGCTGCACCTGATCGGTGATCCGGGCGCCGGCCGAGTCGACCAGGTACACGATCGGGATCCGTTCGGCGAGAGCACGTTCGACGATCCGGATGATCTTCTCGACGGTGCGGGCTCCCCACGAGCCGGCCTTCACAGTGGAGTCGTTGCCCATCAGGGCCACCGGGCGGCCGGCGATGGTGGCGTGACCGGTGATCACCCCGTCGGCCGGCAGTCCCGCTGCCAGCGCATTGGCGAACCGGGCGTCCTCGACGAACGATCCGGCATCCACCAGGAGGCGGATGCGGTCGTGGACCGCCATCTTGCCGCGGGCGGCGTTGGCCTCGTGGTAGCGGAGCGGTCCGCCGGCGGCGGCCCGCTCCCGGGCGGCGGCGATCCGGTCGGCCGTGGTCTCTGCGTCGTCGCGGGGGTCGGTCATGTCGTCAGCGGTCGCGCCGACGGCCCGACTCGCCGCGCATCTGCGGGATGCGGCGGGTGCTCGTGTCCGCGGGCGGGTAGTAGTTGTCCCGGTTCAGGCGGCGCCCACCGGGACGGGCCTCCGGGGGCCGCTCCGACCTGTCCTGGTACTGGTCCTCTATCGTCCGGGGACTCCCAGGAATCGCGCTCCCCCAGACCGCCGCGGGCGTAGCCGCTGGTGCGGTCGTCCTCGATGAGCTGGTTGAGCTGCCCCTGGACCCGCGGCAGCGAGGCCACGTTGTAGAACGACAGCGGCTGGTCGGCGGCGGACTCGACAGTCAGCGTGCCGTACCCGAGGACGCGGCCCCAGAACGTGACGTTGACCTCGAGGTTCTGGATGCGCCCCAGCGGTATCTGGTGCTCCCGCCGCCGGAAGAAACCGGCCCGGAAGAACACGTGCCGGTCGGTGAGGATGAAGTGCTCGGTCCGCCAGCGCACGAACGGCACCACGACCAGGAAAACGATCGCCAGCAGCGCCGCCGCCACGACTGCGACGACCCACCGGCCGGGCTCGGCGACCCGGCTGTTGAGCAGTGCCGCCCCGAACGAGGCGAGCCCGATGATCGCGATCAGCGAGATCACCGGCAGCAGCAGCACCTTCCAGTGCGGGTGCTTGTGCGCGACGACCGTCTCCCCGCGCGACAGCAGGTCATCCGGGTACGGCATGGCCCCTCCGTTCGTCACGGCGGTGACGGGGCACTCATGACGCCTGCCACCGACCGTGCCGTCACGCTACCGCGCGGGACCGACAGGGGCGGTCCGATCGCAGGATCGGTGCTGGTCAGGCGGCTGGTCGCGGCCCGAAAGCGGCGGATCCGATACGCACCTCGGTAGCACCGGCGGCGATCGCGGTCGCGAAGTCACCGCTCATCCCCATCGACAGCACCGGCAGCTCGGGTGCCCCGGCCCCGGCGGACCGGACCTCGTCACGCAGCGCCGCGAGCAGCCGGTAGCCCGCGCGCACCGCGCCGACATCGGGCGAGTTCAGCCCGATGGTCATCAGTCCCCGCAAATTCAGTGCCGGGTGTTCGGTGATCGCCTCGATCAGGGCGCCGACCTCGGCGGGCGCAACCCCGGCCTTGGTGTTCTCACCGGACACATTGACCTGGGCCAGCACGTCCAACCGTCGGCCGGTGTCGGCGACCCGGCGGGCCAACTTGGCCGCGAGTTCGGCGCTGTCCACGGATTCGACGCAGTCCACCAGAGGCAGTACCTGGCCGATCTTGTTCGATTGCAGGTGGCCGATGAAGTGGCGTCGGAACGTCGTCCCGGTGAGCAGCGTCGTGAGCTCGGCGGCTTTCCCGGTCACCTCCTGCACCCGGTTCTCGCCGATCAGACAGAACCCGGCCCGAACGGCGGCGGCGATGGTCTCCGGCGACCGGGTCTTGGTGGCCAGCAGGATCTGCACATCCTCGGGATCGCGACCCGCGGCGGTGGCCGCCGCGGTGACCTTGGCGCGGATCTCGAGCAGCCGACGGGCGAGGTCGGCGTCGGGGGGACTCATCCGGCCGGCCGCAGGTGTGCCACGTCGGCCGCGGTGAAGGTCTGCAGCCCGGCGGTTGTGCGGACCACCAGCGCGCCGTCGGCCGTGATGTCGACGGCAACCCCGGTCACGGCGCCGCCGGCGGGCAGCTCCACGCGCACGTCGGAGCCCAGTGTTGCGCAGCACCGGCGGTAGTCCTCTCGCAGGCCGCTCCGGTCCGGGTCTCCGCCGGCGCGGGTCCAACGGTCCAGCCGGACCGCCAGGTCGTCGAGCACTGCGGCGGCGAGCAGCGCCCGGTCCAACACCTGCGCGCCGGCCAGCAGCAGCGATGTCGCATCCGGGCGCGGCAGTTCGTCCCGGGTGAGGGTGACGTTGAGGCCGAACCCGACGACCACCCCGTCGGGGGTGGCATCGGCGAGCATCCCGGCGCATTTGGACCCGTCGACCAGCAGGTCGTTGGGCCATTTCAGCGCGGTGTCGACCCCGGTGACGGCCCGGGTTCCGGTCACCAGACCGAGCCCGAGCAGCGGCCCGATCCAGGCGCGGCGCCCGGGTGGAACGGTGGGCAGCCGCAGCAGCACACTCAGGATCAGACCGGATCCGGCCGGCGCGGTCCAGGTCCGGCCCAGTCGGCCGCGGCCGGTCCGTTGCAGCTCACTGATCAGCACGGTGCCGTCCTCGGCGCCGGCGTGCGCGGCGGCCGCGAGGTCGTCGTTCGTCGAGCCGGTCGACGACACCGCCCGGACCGACCAGCGCCCGCGGACGGTCAGTGCATCCCGCAGCACGGTCAGGTCCAGTGGCCGGCGGGAGACGGCGACCGGATCGTCAGCGGAGGACACCGGCACACTGTAGGGCCGTGGCGCTCGGTCGGGCTCCCCGACCCGACGGGGCGCGACGCCGCGTGAGATCGTGGTCGCAACCGACGAGGGGAGGGCCGATGCCCGGGATGTCTCCGGTGTGCGCCCCGACCCGGGTCGCCGACCAACGGAAGCCGCAGCCGCGACGCACGGCCCGCAGCGCGGGGCGGCCACGGTGACCACGTTCATCCTGGCGTCCGCCTCGCCCGCCCGGCGGACCGTGCTGGCCGCCGCCGGGATCGACCCGGTGGTGCGGGTGGCCAACCTCAACGAGGACAAACTCATCGCCGGGATGGCCGGTTCCGAGCCGACGACGATCGTCACCGAACTCGCCGCGGCCAAGGCCAGGGCCGTGATCAAGACCCTGGACCGCGGGTTGACCGACGACGCGGTGGTGGTGGCCTGCGACTCGATGCTCAGGCTGGGCAAGTCGCTGCTCGGTAAGCCGGTGACCGTGGACCGGGCCCGGCTCTACTGGGACCAGATGGCCGGCCGCACCGGGACCCTGCTGACCGGGCACGCCACCGTCCGGCTCGCCGACGGTGCCGCGGTGGCCACCGCGACCGGCTGCGAATCGACCCAGATCCGCTTCGGCCGCCCCGGTGAGCCCGAGTTGGAGGCCTACCTCGCCAGCGGGGAACCGCTGCAGGTGGCGGGCGCCTGCACGATCGACGGGCTCGGTGGCTGGTTCATCGACGGCGTCGACGGCGACCCCTCCTCGGTGATCGGGATCTCACTGCCGCTGACCCGCAGGCTGCTGGCCCAGGTCGGCATCCGGGTCACCGATCTCTGGCGGTCGCCCGACCCCAGCTGAGCCACCCACACCGACCGAGGGGAGACACGATGACCGGCGCAGATGAACCCGGACATGATGAGCCTGGACGCCTACCCTCGGTGCGGATCGGGGACGCGGAACGAAATGCCGCCTCCGACGCCCTGCACCAGCACCTTGCGGCAGGCCGGCTGACCCTCGACGAATTCGCCGACCGATCCACACAGGTGCTCGACGCTCGCACCCAGGACGAGCTCGACCGGGTGTTCCACGACCTGCCGCTGATCGCCGGCCCGCCGGGTAGATCCGGGTCGGGTGCTCTGCACCGGGCGGCCGGCGCGCTGGCCGGCGTACCGCCGAAGGGCCGGTCGGCGATGACTCGCCCGCTGGTGGCCGGCTTGATGGCAGGCATCCCGATGATCGCCCTGCTGTTGTTCTTCATCACCGGCCTCTGGTACTTCTTCCTGCTGATTCCGCTGGCCTACACCGTGCTCGGACCGATGGTCAACGCCGCCAAGCGGGAGGCGATCGAGTCCAGGCGTGAACCGGACCAGGACGACACCTGATCAGCCCAGGTCACCGTCGAAGTGCATCAACTGCCGGCCGATCTCGGTCAGCGAGCCCGACAAAGACGGATAGACGCTGAAGCTGTAGGCCAGGTTCTTGGCGGTCAGCCGGTTCTGGACGGCCATCGCGATCGGCAGGATCAGCTCGCTGGCGTCGGGCGCGACCACCACCCCACCGACCACGATGCCGGTGGCCGGGCGCACGAAGAGCTTCACGAAGCCGTACTTGAGGCCGGTCATCTTGGCCCGGGCATTGGTCGCCAGCGGCAGCATCAGCATCCGGCTGGGGACCACCCCGGCGTCGGCCTCGGCCTGCGTGATGCCGACGTTGGCGATCTCCGGGTGGGTGAACACGTTGCCCGACACCGTCTTGAGTCGCAGCGGCGGCACCCCGTCCCCGAGGTAGTGCCACATCGCGATGCGGCCCTGCATGGCCGCGACGCTGGCCAGCATCAACACCCCGGTGCAGTCGCCGGCCGCGTAGATCCCCGACACCGCCGTCCGGCTGACCCGGTCGACCGGGATGAACCCGCCCGGCCCCGGCGTCACGCCGACCCGCTCCAGTCCCAGATCGGCGGTGTTGGGCACCGAACCGACCGTCATCAGCGCATGCGACCCCCGCAGCACCTGTCCGTCGGCCAGCGTGACGACCACCCCGTCGCCGTCCCGGACGACCGAGTCGGCGCGGGCGTTCTTCAGCAGCGTCACCCCGCGGTCGGCGAAGATTCCCTCGATCACCCGGGCGGCATCGGCATCCTCGGTGGGCAGCACCCGGTCCCGGCTGGAGATCAGCGTCACCCGGACGCCCATCTCGCAGTAGGCCGAGGCGAACTCGGCGCCGGTGACGCCCGACCCGACGACGATCAGGTGGTCCGGTAGTTCGTCGAGGTCGTAGACCTGACGCCAGGTCAGGATGCGCTCGCCGTCGGGGACCGCGGAGGCCAGCACCCGAGGGCTCGCCCCGGTGCCGAGCAGCACCGCGTCGGCCTCCAGCACGAACGGCTCGCCGCCGCCCGCCGGTAGGACCTCGACCAGGTGCACCGCGAGGCCGGCGGCGCCGTCGGCGAACCTGGCCCGGCCGTCGTGGACGACCACACCCAGGGCCACCAGCCCGGCCCTGATGTCCGCGGACTGGGCGGCCGCCAGGGTGTGCACCCGCTCGTGGACCCGGCGCAGGTTCATCCCGACCTCGTCGCCGGCCAGCACCACCCCCAGCCCCGCCGACTCCCGAACCGCGCTGCGCGCCCCGGCCGAGGCAATGAACGTCTTGGACGGGACGCAGTCCGACAGCACGCATGCGCCGCCGATCCCGGCGTCCTCGATCAGCGTGACCGCGGCCCCGTACTGAGCGGCGACCAGTGCCGCCTCGTACCCTGCGGGGCCACCGCCGATGATCACGATCCGGGCCATCTCAACTCTCCTGCCGTCGGCGTCGACCCACCGTAGCGCCCGGCGGACCGCGTCCCGGTGGCGCACGGCGGGCGCCCACCGGTGCCCGGGAACGGCGGGGCCGCCGGTTACAGTCAGCCCATGGCTCTCTACGCCGCCTACGGCTCGAACATGGATCCGGCGCAGATGATGCAGCGGTGTCCGGCCACCCCGGTCGCCGGGAACGGCTGGTTGACCGGCTGGCGACTCACCTTCGGCGGCGAGGACCTCGGGTGGGAGGGGTCGCTGACCACCCTCGTCGAGGAGCCCGACAGCTCGGTGTTCTGTGTGCTGTACGACATCTCCCCCGCCGACGAGAAGATCCTGGACTCCTGGGAAGGCGCCGACATCGGCCTGTACTCCAAGATCCGGCTCCGGGTCCGGACGGCCGACGGGGAGAAGCTCGCCTGGTTGTACGTGTTGCAGGGGTACGAGGGCGGCCTGCCGTCGGCGCGCTACCTCGGCGTGATCGCCGAGGCCGCCGAGGTCGCCGGGGCGCCCGCCGAGTACGTCTCCGAGCTGCGCAGCCGGTCGTGCCGGTCGATCAGCGGCTGAGCCCGTCCGGCGCGGGCCCGGACAGGGTGCGCAACGCGGCGTTGACCATCGTGCGGATCCCGACGGCGATGGCCCGCTCGTCGGCCTCGAAATGCGGGGAGTGCAGGTCGACCTGGTCGCGGACGCCGTCCCACACCCCCAGCCGGGCCAGCGCGCCCGGCACGTGGTCCAGGTAGACCGCGAAGTCCTCCGCCCCGGTCGACTGGTGCGTCCCGGTCAGCCCGGCCGCACCCAGCGCATCGGTGATGCCGCTGCTCATCAGCTCCACCGATCGTTCGTCGTTGACCACGGGGGGAACCCCGCGCAGGTAGGTCAGCTGGTGGTCCACTCCCAGTGGCGCGAGCAGGTCGGCGACGAGCTTCCGGACCAACCCCTCCGCCATGTCCCAGGCGTCGCGCTGCATGATCCGCAGCGTGCCCCGCAGCACCCCGGCACGCGGAATCGCATTGGGGGCCTCACCGGCCCGCACCGCCCCCCAGACGAGGATCGGTGCGCTGCGCGGGTCCATCCGGCGGCTGAGCAGTCCGGGCAGCCCGGTGATGACGGTGCCCAGCGCGTACACCAGGTCGGCGGTCAGGTGCGGGCGCGCGGTGTGCCCGCCGGAGCCGCTGACCGCCACCTCGATGATGTCGATGGTCGAGGTGATCGGCCCGACCCGGATCCCCACCTCACCGACCGGCAACCGTGGGTCGCAGTGCAGCGCGAAGATCCGCTCGACGCCGTCGACCGCGCCACTGGCGGCGACCCCGAAGGCTCCGCCGGGTTGGGACTCCTCGGCCGGCTGGAAGATGCCCCGGACGCGACCCGGCAGGTCCGGCGCCGACCGGAGCGCCAGCATCGCGCCCAGCAGCACTGTCTGGTGCACGTCGTGACCGCAGGCGTGACTGACGTTGGGAACGGTCGAGGCGAACGGCAGGCCGGACGTCTCGGGGAGCGGCAGGGCGTCGATGTCGGCCCGCAGCGCGACCGTCCGCACTCCCGGGCCGGTCGGCCCGACGTCACAGACCAGGCCGGTGCCCGACGGCAACAGACGGCTGTCGGCCCCCGACCGGCCGAGCTGACGGCGCAGATAGGCGGTGGTGGCGAACTCCGCATTGGAGATCTCCGGGTGGGCGTGCAGGTGCCGCCGCCAGAGCAGGATCTCCGGCATCCGGACCGCGAGGAAGGCGTCCAACCACAGCGGTCCACGGCCCTCCCCCAGGTCGGCGATCTGATCGGCACCGGGGGCCGTTCGGCTCGTCTGCACGGTCGGGACCGACATCGTCCGCCTTCCTCCGAGCCACGGTGCGCCGGGGTCCGCCGTGGCGGTCATCCCCGGGTGTCCCGGGCATCTCGTCACGGGTGTTGCGTCCCGGGCAACCTGTTGCGGCATCGCCCGTCCGGGAGCCCCGGGTCGACAGACTATGCCCGCTCCCGTGGCCATCCCGGCGGGGGCCTGCCCGAACCGGCGATGACCACCCGACCGGGTCACGCCGTCGCCGCTACGCGGATCGACCGGGTGGTTCGCGCCGGATCGAGGTCTTGTCCTACTCTGAAGTGGTCATTTGTCACCGCCGCTCTGGGTCGGTTTCGTCATCCAGGTGATGGCGGTGCCGAGCCCGGACGTCCAGCGTGCCGATCAGCCCGGGTCCCCCGGGTCCCTGGGAGCCGATCATGAGTCCAGCGGGCCCCGTAGCGGGCGCTGGCCGCGCACCCGGTACCGGACCTGCCGAACCAGGCGGCATCGGCCCGGAGCTGACCGATCCGGCGGCTCTGCGGACGGCTCTGGCCGAGCAGAGCCACCTGCGGGCGGCCGCAGAGAAGAGCCTCTACGCCGCGTTGCGGCAGATCGACCGGCGGCAGAAGGAAATCCGCATCGTCGAGGAGCTGTCCGGCGTCGGCAGCCTCTACTGGATCGTCGACGCGGATTCGATGTGGTGGTCCGAGGAAGCGGCGTCGTTGTTCCGCCGCGGTCCCGACGGTCCGCCGCCGTCCCGGGACCAGTTGCTCGAACTCGTCCACGCCGACGACCGGGACCGGGTGCGCCAGGCTCTGCAGGACGCGGTCGACGCGGTCCGGCAGTACGACATGGAGTTCCGATTGGTCCTCGGCGGCGAGGTGCGGGAGGTGCGCTGCCGGGGCCGGGTCGAGGTCGATCTCGACGGCCCCGCGGTCACCGGCTCCATCCAGGACATCACCGCGAGCCGCGCCGCCTCACGGGCGCTGCAGGAGTCCCGGGACCGTTTCGCGGGCGTGCTGGACGCGGCCGTCGACCAGTGCATCATGGCCTCCGACGCCCAGGGGCGGATCACCGTCTTCAACGCTGGTGCGGAACGCATGCTCGGGTGGACCGCACCGGAGGTGATGGGCCGCACCGCCGAGCAGTTCCACGACCCGACCGAGATCGCCGAGCGGGCCGCTGCTCTCGGGGTGGCACCCGGCTGGCCGGTGATCGTCGGTGCCGCCGCCGCCGGCGGTGCCGAGACCCGGGACTGGATCTACCTGACCCGCGACGGGCGCCGCCTGCACGCGATGGTCACCGTGAACGCCCAGTTCTCCCCCGACGGCGAGGTCCTCGGCTACATCTCGGTGGGCACCGACATCTCCGACCGGATCCAGGCCGAGCAGGAGATCCAGGAGAGCGAGGCGCGCTTCCGCGACACCTTCGAATTCGCCCCCAACGGGATGATGCTGATCAGCTGCGACAAGGCCGATGTCGGCTCGTTCCTGAAGGTCAATCCGGCGCTGGCACAGCTCACCGGCTACCCGGCCGAACGACTGCTCACCATGTACGTCCAGGACCTCACCCACCCCGACCACCGCGCCGAGGTGGACCGGCGGGCGCAGGGTGTCCGGGAGGGCCACTTCGTGCCCAACGTCGCCGAGCGGCACTGGGTGCACGCCGACGGGCACGACCTCTGGGTCCAGCTCGCGGTCAGCCCGATGCGCGTCGACGACACCTATGTGGTGGCCCAGGTCGAGGACATCACCGAGCGGAAGAAGTCCGAGGCCCGGCTGACCCACCAGGCGCTGCACGACTGGTTGACGGGGCTGCCCAACCGGCTGCTCCTGATGGACCGGATCGAACACGCACTGGCCGCCGCGGGCCGGTCCGGCCGACTGGTGGGTTTGCTCTACATCGACCTCGACGGCTTCAAGGAGGTCAACGACACCGGCGGGCACGCGGCGGGTGACCACACCCTGATCCACATCGCCGACCGGATCCGGCATGTCGTGCGGCCCGGTGACACGGTCGCCCGGCTCGGGGGCGACGAGTTCGTGGTGGTCTGCAGCGAACTGGATGACCCGGCGGTGGCGGTCCACATCGCCAACCGGGTGCTCGCCACCATCAAGGTGCCCCACCAGTACCTCGGCCGCGCCTACACCCTCGGCGCCAGCATCGGGGTCGCGATGTCGCGCAACGGTTCCCGTCCCGACGAGATGCTGCGCGAGGCCGACGCCGCCATGTACGAGGGCAAGGTCGCCGGCAAGGGCCGGGTCCGCGTCGGCGGGGTGCACCCGTCCGATCCCGCGCGGGCCGGCAGCCGGGCCGAGGTGCAGGCCCGGCTGGGTGCCGAGCTGCGCAACGCGGTGGACCGGGGCGAGCTGGTCCTGTGGGGACAGACCATCCACGACCTGCGCGACGGCCGGATCGTTGCGGTCGAGCAGTTGCTGCGCTGGAACCATCCCGAGCGGGGGGTGCTGGCCCCGATCGACTTCCTCGATGCCGCCGATTCCGCGGATCTGATGGTCGCCGTCGGCCGACGGGTGCTGCTGGAGTCGTGCGCCCTGGCGGCGGACTGGGTCGACGAGCTCGGCGCGGCGGCCCCGGCGGTCCACGTCAACATCGCCGCCCGGCAGCTGGATTCCGGCCGGTTGCTCGGTGACGTCCTGGAGGCCCTGCGGATCCATCGACTCCCGCCGGACCGGCTGGTCCTGGAGCTCGCCGAGACCCACCTCCCGATGCTCGGCGACCAGATGCGCAGCGACCTCGCGGCACTGCGCACCCGGGGGGTGCGGTTGGCGCTGGACGACCTCGGTGCCGGCCACGCGAGCCTCGGGGACGTCATCGGCTTCCCCGCCGACCTGCTCAAGATCGACGTCGACAGCGTCGGGCGGATGGACACCGACCCGGTGGCCCGCGCGACCGTCGCCGGCATCGTGGCGATCGGCCGGTCCCTGGGGTCACCGGTGATCGCCGAGGGCGTGGAGTCCACGGCCCAGTCGGCGGCGCTGATCGCCGCCGGGTGCGGGCTCGCGCAGGGATTCCTGCTCGGCCGGCCGATGCCCGCCGCAGCGGTCCGCGCCGTGCTGGGGCTGCGCGCCTGACGGTCCGTGTTCCGGGGGCGCGGGGCCCCGACAGCATGGTTGGCTTGTCCTCGGACCGCTGCAGGATCCGACGCCACGGCGGCGCCGGGGCCGCCCACCGGCGGACCGGGTCGAGACGGACAGCGCAGAGAGGCCAGGCACGTGGGCGACGACATCGCGAACGCGGAGTACACCCGTGAGGACCGCAAGCGGTATCGGGAGAAGGTGCGGCAGTGCCTGGACGTGTTCGAGCGGATGCTCGTCGAGCACACCTTCGAGTTCGACCGGCAGCTCACCGGTCTGGAGATCGAGCTCAACCTGGTCGACGACGCCGGCTACCCGGCGATGGACAACGCAGCCGTGCTGGCCAACATCGCCGATCCCGCGTACCAGACCGAGCTCGGGCAGTACAACATCGAGCTCAACGTCGATCCGCAGGCCATGCCGGGTGACACCCTCCTGGATCTGGAGGCGTCGCTGCGCGCGTCGCTGGACCACGCCGAGGGCAAGGCCAACGAACGCGGCGCCGACATCGTGATGGTCGGGATCCTGCCGACGCTGATGCCGGAGCACCTCACCGACAACTGGATGAGCGCGAATCCGCGCTATGCCGCGCTCAACGAGGCCATCTTCGCCGCGCGGCGTGAGGACCTCGAACTCGACATCCACGGCACCGACGAGTTCCTGCACATGGACGCCGACTCGATCGCCCCGGAATCGGCATGCACCTCCGTGCAGTTGCACCTCCAGGTGTCCCCGGCCGATTTCGCCGCGAACTGGAACGCCGCGCAGGCACTGGCCGGGCCTCAGTTGGCCCTGGCCGCGAACTCGCCGTTCCTGTTCGGCAAGCAGCTCTGGGCCGAGACCCGGACCGAGTTGTTCCTGCAGGCCACCGACACCCGGTCGCCGGAGCTGAAGGCGCAGGGGGTACGGCCCCGGGTGTTCTTCGGCGAACGGTGGATCACCTCGATCTTCGATCTGTTCGAGGAGAACGTCCGCTACTTCCCGGCCCTGCTGCCCGAGACCACCGACGAGGATCCGGTCGCGGTGCTGGACGCCGGGCACGCTCCGAAACTGCAGGAACTCCGGCTGCACAACGGCACCGTCTACCGCTGGAACCGGCCCGTCTACGACGTGGCCGGCGATCAGCCGCACCTGCGGGTGGAGAACAGGGTGCTGCCCGCCGGACCGACAGTGGTCGACGTGCTGGCCAACGCCGCCTTCTACTACGGCGCGATCCGGATGCTGGCCGCCGAGGAACGGCCGGTGTCGTCGAAGATGACGTTCGCGACGGCCGCGGCGAACTTCGACGCCGGCGCCCGGCACGGCGTGGATGCCCGGTTCTACTGGCCCGGGTTCGGCGAGATCACCTGGGACGAGCTCACCCTGCGGCATCTGCTGCCGATGGCCCACGAGGGCCTGGAGCGCTGGGGGGTCTCCGCAGCCGCCCGCGATCGGTATCTGGGCATCATCGAGGCCCGCTGCAAGCTCCGCCGGAACGGGGCGTCCTGGCAGGTCGAGACCGTCGCCGCGCTGGAGCGGACCGGGCTGACCCGGGTCGGGGCCCTGCACCGGATGCTGGAGCACTACCGCGACAACATGCACGCCAACGAGCCCGTGCACACCTGGGAGGTCCCCGACAGCTGACCCCGCCGCGACGGCCGGGCGGCGCGCCGCCCCGGACTGCTTGCGCACCTGCGTCCGGTGATCCGGCCCGCGGTGACCCACAATGGTCGAATGCCAGACCCGGACTTCGCCGAGGACGCCGCTGCCACGGCGGCCACGCCCGCGCCCTCGTCCGACGCCACGGTGGCCACCCCAGCCCCTGCCGCGGCAGCGGCGACACCACCTACGTCCGACGCCACGGTGTCCACGCCGGCGCCGGGCGGACCGGTCGCGCCACCGCCGGGCGACCGCCCGCGACCGGCCGGTGCGGAACGCATCCCGGCCACCGGCCGCACGGTCGCCGGCCGTTACCGGCTCGACCGGGTGCTGGGCAAGGGTTCGATGGGCACGGTGTGGGCCGCCTACGACGAGATCCTGCACCGCCGGGTGGCGATCAAGGAGATCTACATCCCGATCGGCACCCCCGGGACCGAAGCCGCGGACCTCGTCGAACGGACGCTGCGTGAGGCTCGCGCGATCGCTGCGCTCTCCCACCCGAACGTGATCACCCTCTACGACATCCTGACGCTGGACGGTGGCCCCGTCATCGTGATGGAGGTGTTGGCGTCCCGGTCGCTCGGCGAGGTGATCAAGGAGACCGGGCCGCTCACCGCAGGGCAGGCGGCCACCGTCGGGCTGGCCGTCGCGGCGGGCCTCGACGCGGCCCATCACTCCGGGATCACCCACCGGGACGTCAAGCCCGGCAACGTGTTGATCGGTGCCGACGGCCGGATCAAGTTGACCGACTTCGGCATCGCCCGCAGTGCCGCCGAGAATCCCATGACCGCAACCGGTCTGCTGCTCGGTTCGCCTGCCTACATCGCCCCCGAGGTGGCGTCCGGCGCGCCTGCCGCGCCACCCGCCGACGCCTGGGGGCTGGGTGCGCTGCTGTTCGCGTGCATGGAGGGGCGGCCGCCCTTCGATCGCGGCAGTCCGGTGGCGACGTTGATGTCGGTGGTCAACGACCCGGTGCCCGCACCCGTACTGGCCGGCGCGCTGGCCCCGGTGATCGACGGGCTGCTGTCCAAGGACCCGGTCCAGCGGTGGACGCTGCGGCAGGCGATGACGGCGTTGCGGCCACTGGCCGACGACCCGGTCGAGACCCGGCTGATCATCGGACCGGTCACCGCACCGCCGGTGGAGCCGGGGCTGCGGGCACCGGCGGGCTCGGGTCCGGCCACCGGGGCGCCGCGCTCGGCGGACCCGACCCGCACCATGCCGACGCCGTCCGCCTGGTCGGACCTGGCCGCGGGTCAAGGTGTCCCGGCCGGTACCGGGTTCACCACGACGGGCTCCGCGATGCCGCCGCCGCCGTGGGCTGCGGCCGGGGCGGCCGACCTCGCCCCGCTACCCGCAGGACGGGGTGCCGCGGTGCCGGCCACCGCGGGGTATCCGGGTCACGCACCCAGGGTCCGCGCGGATGCGACCACCCGCTGGCTGCTCGCCGTGGTCATGTTCCTTACCGCGGCCCTGATCGGGTACTTCGGGGTGCGCGCGGTCGCTGCGTCGGTGTCGGCGCAGCCGGTGGCGCTCGGCACAGGGGTATCGGTGTCGGTGTCAGCGGGGCCGGCCCCCGGGACGCCCGGACTCCGGTCGGATCCGTCCCGCACCTGACCGGCCGCTGGCTAGGCTCACCGTCATGACCCACGACCCGTACGAGTCCGCCCAGGTCGCCGCTCGCGCGCTGGCTGCCGCCACTGGCGTCGAGAACCATGACGTGGCAGTCGTTCTCGGCTCGGGATGGAAGACCGCAGCCGATCAGCTCGGCACCGCGACCGCCGAGATCGCGATCACCGACCTGCCCGGTTTCACCGCTCCGGTGGTGCAGGGCCACGGCGGGACGATGCGCTCGGTGCCGGTCGGTGACCGGCGGGTGCTGATGATCACCGGCCGCACCCACCTTTACGAGGGCCTTGGCGTTGCCGCCGTCGTGCACGGCATCCGAACAGCGACTGCCGCCGGCGCCCGCATCGTCATCCTGACCAACGCCGCGGGTGGGCTGCGGCCGGACATGCAACCGGGGCAGGCGGTGCTGATCAGCGACCACCTCAACATGACCGGCCTGTCCCCCCTCGTCGGCGCCACCTTCGTGGATCTGACCGACCTGTACTCGGCCCGGCTGCGGGCGGTGGCCCGCGCCGTCGAACCCACCCTCACCGAGGGCGTCTACGCCCAGCTGCCGGGCCCGCACTTCGAGACGCCCGCCGAGATCCGGATGCTGCAGGGGCTCGGTGCCGACCTGGTCGGGATGTCGACGGTGCTGGAGGCCATCGCCGCCCGCGAGGCGGGGGCGGAGGTGATGGCGCTGTCGCTGGTCACCAACATGGGGGCGGGGATGACCGGCGAGGCACTGGACCACCTGGAGGTACTCGCGGCCGGCGCGGCCGCCGCCGACCGGATGGGGGCACTGCTCGCCGACGTGATCCGCCGGGCATGACCGCGCCGGCCCGGCTCGGTGCCGCCGCGCGCACCGCGGCGCTGCGCTGGATCGCCGACGACCCGCACGTCGGCGACCGCAGCGAGTTCCAGCAGCTGGTCGGGCGGGCCCTGGGCACGGAGCCCGCGGCGGTCGCCGAGGTCCTCGACCGGTTGGCGCCGTTGACGTTCGGCACCGCCGGGTTGCGCGGACCGTTGCGGGCCGGGCCGGGCGGGATGAACCTCGCCGTGGTGCGCCGGGTGGCCGCCGGTCTCGCCACCCACCTGTCCCGCGATGGTCTGCGGGGCACCGTGATCGTCGGATTCGACGGTCGACACCGCAGCGCCGAGTTCGCCGCGGACGCGGCAGGCGTGCTCGCCGCTGCCGGGTTCACCGCCTTGCTGGCGCCGGCTGCGCTGCCGACCCCGGTGACGGCCTATGCCGTCCGCGCGTTGGCCGCCGTGGCCGGGATCCAGATCACCGCCTCGCACAACCCGCCGCAGGACAACGGCATCAAGGTGTATCTGGCCGGTGGCGCCCAACTGGTCTCCCCGGCGGACCGGGAGATCGAGGCGGCCATTGCCGCCGCCCCGCCCGCGGTCTCGATCGACGCCTCGGGTCACGCTGCCGACTGGCCTGCCGACCTGGTCGCGGACTACGTCGCCGTGGTGGCCGCCGCCGGCGGGCCGGTCCCACCCGTCCCGGTGCGGATCGTCGCCACGTCCCTGCACGGCGTCGGCGGCGACACCCTGCTGCGGGCGCTTGCGGCGGCCGGTTTCCACGACGTCCACGTGGTCGCCGCGCAGTCCGCACCCGACGGCGACTTCCCCACGGTCGCGTTCCCGAACCCGGAGGAACCGGGCGCCACCGACCTGCTGCTCGGTTTGGCCGAGAGCATCGGCGCCGACCTCGCCGTCGCCAACGACCCCGATGCCGACCGGCTGGCGATCGGCGCCCGCTTCCCGGACGGCTGGCGGATGCTCACCGGTGACGAGACCGGGTGTCTGCTGGGCGATTTCGTGCTCGGCCGCCTGGACCGGGCGGTCGACGGGGCACCGTTGGCGGCCACCACGATCGTGAGCTCGACGCTGCTGCGCGCGATCGCGGCCGCCCATGAGGTGCGCTTCGCCGAGACGCTGACCGGCTTCAAATGGATAGTCCGGGCCGGCGACGGGGCGGGCACCGGACTGGTCTACGGATACGAGGAGGCACTGGGCGTATGCGTCCAGCCCGACCTGGTGCGCGACAAGGACGGCATCTCCGCCGCGGTCGTGGCTGCCAAGACGGTCGCGACGCTCCGGGCGGCGGGACGCGACATCCCCGCCGCACTCGACGATCTGGCCCGCCGGTTCGGGCTGCACGTCACCGACCAGTTGTCGTTCCGGGTGGCCGACCTGACCATGATCGGCGACGCCATGCGCCGGCTCCGGACGTCACCCCCTGCGACACTCCTCGGCGAGCCGGTCATCGAGTCGATGGATCTGCTGCCCACCACCGACGCGCTCGTGCACCGGACCGGGCGCCTGCGGGTGGTGGTCCGCCCGTCCGGCACCGAACCCAAGCTCAAGTGCTACCTGGAGATCGTGGTCGACGTCGACACCGATTCCCGTGCCGCGGATCTCGCCGCCCGACGGGCCGCCGCCCGGGTCGAGCTGGACCGGCTGCGCGCCGAACTCACCGCGCTGTTGGGGCTCTGACCCCGGCGGCGCGGGTGCTCAGGCGATTCCCACCAGGACCGGCGTCACCATCGCGGCCAGGACCAGTACCAGGCCCAACGCCAGGGCCGGAACACTGCTGAGGAATCGGTGCATGTCGCGCCCTCCGGGTCGACGGTCGCCACCGGCTGCGGCGACCCGCCCTCCGTTGTAGGCGGCCGAGCTGGGCGGCGGGACCGAGCGGGGTGTGCACCGGCTGTGGACGCGGGCCTTGTGCCGAACGAATGCGCTGCTGCCGACGCTGCACAGCACAGGCAGGACGCCACTCGGTGGGCAGCAACGGCACCGGCACCGGCGCCGGCGGGGAACCCCGTCAGCGCGGGCCGAACTGCCGGTCCCCCGCGTCACCCAGGCCGGGCACGATGTAGCCGGAGTCGTTGAGCCGCTCGTCGATGGCTGCGGTGACCACCCGGACCCCCAGGTCGGCGTCGCGCAGGGTGACCAGCCCCTCCGGTGCGGCCAGCGCACAGATCGCGGTCACGTCGGTGGCGCCGCGGTCCAGCAGCAGTCGGATGGTGTGCACCATCGAGCCGCCGGTGGCCAGCATCGGGTCCAGCACGAAGACCGGTCGGCCGCCGAGCGACTCCGGCAGCGACTCCATGTAGGGCTGGGGTTCCAGGGTCTGCTCGTTGCGCGCGATGCCGACGAAGCCCATCTGCGATTCCGGGATCAACCGGTGCGCCTGGTCGGCCATCCCCAGCCCGGCCCGCAGCACCGGCACCAGCAACGGCGGGTTGGCCAGTCGGACGGCCTTCGTCCGGGCGACCGGGGTGTGGATCGGCACCAGGCTCACCGTCAGGTCGCGGGTGGCCTCGTAGATCAGCATCAGGGTGAGCTCCTGCAGCGCTGCCCGGAAGGCGGCGTTGTCGGTGCGGGCATCACGCATTGTCGACAGCCGCGCCTGGGCCAGCGGGTGATCCACGACGATGATCGGCAGGCCCTCCGGGGCGGCGTGGGGGGATGGCATCAGCGGACCTCTCTCCGGCGACGAACCCGGCGGGATTCGATGTCGCGAACAGATCCCACCGTAGCGGGGGCCGATAGGCTCGGGTGATGAGCTCGCTGACGGTCGACCCGGTCGCACCACCCGCCGAGCCACCGGCGTCACCTGCCGGGACCGACCACGACCTACCCGCCCATCTGGCCGACGCCACGGCAGACGGGGCCTCGCTGCGCCGGTTCCTGTACGGCCTGCCCGGGGTCGACCCGGTCGGGCTGGAGGCCCGCAGCGCCGCCCTGGCCACCCGGTCGATCAAGAAGGCCGGCAAGCGCCAGGCCATCGACCTGGCCATCTCGATGGTCGACCTGACCACCCTGGAGGGCGCCGACACCGCCGGCAAGGTGCGGTCGCTGTGTGCGAAGGCCCGCCGCCCCGATCCGGACCACCCGGACGTCCCGACCGTCGCCGCGGTCTGCGTCTACCCGGACATGGTCTCCACCGCGGTTGCGCACCTGTCCGGCAGCGGGGTCGGGATAGCTTCGGTGGCAACGGCTTTCCCGGCCGGCCGAGCCTCGTTGGCGGTCAAGCTGGCCGACACCCGCAACGCTCTGGACGCCGGTGCCACCGAGATCGACATGGTCATCGACCGGGGAGCGATGCTCACCGGGAACTTCGGCCTGGTCCACGACGAAATCGTCGCGGTGAAACAGGTCTGCGGGGACACGACGCTCAAGGTCATCCTGGAGACCGGCGAACTGGGCACCTACGACACCGTCCGGCGCGCCTGCTGGCTGGCCCTGCTGGCCGGCGCCGACTTCATCAAGACCTCCACCGGCAAGATCAGCCCCGCGGCGACGCTGCCGGTGACCCAGTTGATGTTGCAGACGGTCCGTGATTTCCACGTCCAGACCGGCCGACGACGCGCGGTGAAGGCCGCCGGTGGCATCCGGACCACCAAGGACGCGATCCGGTTCCTGGTCGCCGTGCACGAGGTGGCCGGCCCGGAGTGGTTGTCCCCCAGGCTGTTCCGCTTCGGCGCTTCCGGTCTGCTGAACGACCTGCTGATGCAACGCCGCACGCAGGACGACGGCCACTACAGCGGCCCCGACTACGTGACGGTGGACTGATGGACTGGGACTACGCCCCTGCCCCCGAGAGCGCGGCGATCGGCCGGGTCAAGGCCCGCTACCGGCCGTTCATCGACGGCGCTTTCGTGGACGGGTCCGCCGCCGACGTCGCGACCGTCAACCCGGGCAACGGACGGGAGTTGGCGCAGGTCTCGCAGAGCTCGGTGGTCGACGTCGACCGGGCGGTCGCCGCCGCCCGAAGGGCCTACGACACCGTCTGGGGGCCGATGCCCGGTGCCGAGCGCGGCAAGTACCTGTTCCGTATCGCCCGGGCGATGGCCGAACGGTCCCGGGAGCTCGCCGTCGTCGAGACGTTGGACAACGGGAAGCCGATCCGCGAGTCCAGGGACGTCGACATCCCCACGGCCGCAGCTCATTTCTTCTACCACGCGGGCTGGGCCGACAAGCTCGAGCACGCCGGCCTCGGTCCGTCCCCGCAGCCGCTGGGAGTGGCCGGTCAGGTCATCCCGTGGAACTTCCCGCTGCTGATGGCAGCGTGGAAGATCGCCCCCGCACTGGCCGCCGGCAACACCGTGGTGATCAAGCCCGCGGAGACCACCCCGTTGTCGCTGCTGGTGCTGGCCGAGATCCTGGCCGACGCCGACCTTCCGCCCGGAGTGGTCAACATCGTCACCGGTGCCGGTGACGTCGGAGAGTCGCTGGTGAACCACCGCGACGTGGACAAGGTCGCGTTCACCGGCTCGACCGAGGTGGGCCGCCGGATCCAGGCCTCCCTCGCCGGCACCGGGAAGAAGCTCACGCTGGAGCTCGGCGGCAAGGCCGCCAACATCGTGTTCGACGACGCGCCGATCGACCAGGCGATCGAGGGCATCGTCAACGGGATCTTCTTCAACCAGGGCCACGTCTGCTGCGCCGGCTCCCGGTTGCTCGTCCAGGAATCCGTCGCCGAGGAGGTGCTGGCCAAGCTCAAGGACCGGATGGCCACCCTGCGGCTGGGCGACCCGATGGACAAGAACACCGACATCGGCGCCGTGAACTCCGCCGAGCAGCTGGCCCGGATCACCGCGCTGGCCGATGTCGGCGACGCCGAGGGTGCGCAACGCTGGAGCCCGCCGTGCACCCTGCCCGAGCACGGTTTCTACTTCCCGCCGACGATCTTCACGAACGTCTCCCAGGCGATGCGGGTGGCGCGGGAGGAGATCTTCGGGCCGGTGCTGTCGGTGCTGACCTTCCGCACCCCGGACGAGGCGGTGGCAAAGGCCAACAACACGCCGTACGGGCTGTCCGCCGGCGTCTGGACCGAGAAGGGATCCCGCATGCTGGGGATGGCCGCGGCACTCCGGGCCGGCGTCGTGTGGGCCAACACCTTCAACCGCTTCGACCCGACGGCATCCTTCGGCGGGTACCGGGAATCGGGCTTCGGCCGCGAGGGCGGCCGCGCCGGACTGGCCGCCTACCTGAACTCCGGAGACCACTGATGACCGATCAACCCCGCCTGGGTGTGGCCAAGACCTACAAGCTCTACGTCGGCGGGGCGTTCCCGCGGTCGGAGTCCGGGCGCACCTATCGGGTCGCCGCCGCCGACGGCGCATTCCTGGCCAATGCGGCCCAGGGCTCCCGTAAGGACGCCCGGGACGCGGTCGTCGCGGCCCGCAAGGCGGTCGGCGGCTGGGCCGGCGCCACCGCGTACAACCGCGGTCAGGTGATCTACCGGATCGCCGAGATGCTCGAGGGCCGCCGGTCCGACGTAGCCGAGATCGTCGCCGCCACCGAAGGTCTCGATGCCCGGGCGGCTCGCGACGCGGTGGACGCCACCATCGACCGGCTGGTGCACTTCGCCGGTTGGACGGACAAGATCAGCGCGGTCTTCGGTGGCGCCAACCCCGTCGCCGGACCGTTCTTCGCGTTCTCGGTGCCCGAACCCACCGGGGTGGTCGCCGCGGTCGCCCCCACCGAGTCGTCCTTGCTGGGCCTGGTCTCGGTCCTCGCCCCGATCATCTGCAGCGGCAACACCGTGGTGGTGGTGGCCTCGGAGCAGCGGCCGCTGCCCGCAGTCGTCCTGGGCGAGATGATGGCCACCGCCGACCTCCCCGGCGGCGTGGTCAACATCCTGACCGGGTCGCCGGCCGAGATCTTCCCCTGGCTCGCCGCCCACGGTGATGTCAACGCCCTGGACCTCACCGGGGCCGGCCAGGATCAACGCACCGAGTGGGAGCGGGCCGCCGCCGGCACCATCAAGCGGGTCTTCGTCCCGTCCACGACGGACTTCCGCGACGCCCCCGGCACCGCGCGGCTGCGTGCGTTCCTGGAGATCAAGTCCGTGTGGCACCCCACCGGCGCGTTGTCGTTGGCGGGCGGATCCGGCTACTGAGTCCGGGCCCGCCGCTGCGGCCCGGCGGCCGCCCGCCGCCGCTCGCCTAGGATCGATCGCGCACGCACCCCAGCGAGGAAGAACGCCCATGACAGAGCCCGCGGCACAGACCGCCCCGAAGCTGACCTACCGGTTGATCTCCGGACCCGACGACGTCACCTTCTGCGAACGGGTCAGTCAGGCCCTGGCCGACGGGTACCGGCTGTACGGCAGCCCCTCGACCGCCTTCAACGGCGGCCAGGTCGTCAATGCGCAGGCCGTCGTGCTCGACATCGCCATCGACAGCAAGGGAGCTCAGCGATGAGTGACGGTTACGCCGGGGATCTGGATCCGGCCGCGGCCTGGGAGTTGCTCGCCGACAGCACGGACGCAGTCCTGGTCGATGTGCGCACCGACGCCGAATGGCGCTTCGTCGGCGTGCCGGACACCGCTGAGCTGAACCGGCCCGCGCTGCAGGTGGAGTGGAACAACGCGACCGGACGCAACCCGCGCTTCCTGGACGAACTGCAGGCCCGGGGGGTGACCAGCGGACCGGTGCTGTTCCTCTGCCGGTCCGGGGTCCGCTCCGTCGCCGCCGCCCGGGCGGCCACCGCCGCCGGGATCGAGCCGGCGTACAACATCACCGACGGCTTCGAGGGTCCGCTGGACGACAGCGGTCACCGCGGCGGCGCGGGCTGGAAGGCCGCCGGCCTGCCGTGGCGGCAGTCATGACCGACCGCATCCTGCGCCCGGACACCCTCGCCGTCCGCGGCGGTCTGCACCGGAGCAACTTCGAGGAGACCGCCGAGGCGATGTACCTCACCTCGGGGTACGTCTACGAGACCGCCGCGAGCGCCGAGGCCGCGTTCAAGGGCGAGATCGACCGGTTCGTCTACTCCCGGTACGGCAACCCCACGGTCGCCACCTTCCAGGAGCGGTTGCGGCTGCTCGAAGGCGCCGAGGCCTGCTTCGCCACCGCCAGCGGGATGGCCGCGGTGTTCAACGCGCTGGCCGCCCTGCTCAAGGCGGGTGACCGGGTGGTCGCCGCCCGGTCCCTGTTCGGCTCCTGCTTCGTGATCCTGGACGAGATCCTGCCGCGGTGGGGCGTCACGACCGAGTTCGTCGACGGCAGCGACCTCGAGCAGTGGGAGCGGGCGCTGTCGGTACCCACGACGGCGGTGTTCTTCGAGACCCCGTCCAACCCGATGATGGAACTCGTCGACATCCGGGCGGTCACCGAGCTGGCGCACGCCGCGGGCGCGAAGGTGGTGCTGGACAACGTCTTCGCCACCCCGGTGCTGCAGCGCGGCACCGAGTTCGGCGCCGACATCATCGTGTACTCGGCGACCAAGCACATCGACGGGCAGGGTCGCGTCCTCGGCGGGGCCATCCTGGGCAGCGCCGAGTACATCAACGGCCCGGTGCAGGATCTGATGCGCCACACCGGCCCCTCGATGAGCCCGTTCAACGCCTGGGTGCTGGTCAAGGGCCTGGAGACGATGAGCATGCGGGTCCGCGCGATGAGCGCCTCGGCGCTGCGGGTCGCCACGTTCATGGAGGAGCAGCCCGGCGTGCGATGGGTGAAGTACCCGCACCTCCCGTCGCACCCGCAGGCGGACCTGGCCAAGCAGCAGATGGATCTCGGCGGCACCGTGATCACCTTCGAACTGGACGCTCCCGCCGGCGCCGCCCAGGACCGCGCCTTCCGGATGCTGGACGCCTTGGAGATCGTCGACATCTCCAACAACCTCGGTGACGCGAAATCGCTGATCACCCACCCGGCGTCGACCACGCATCGGCGGATGGGACCCGAGGGACGGGCCCGGGTCGGCATCACCGACGGCGTCGTGCGGCTGTCGATCGGCCTGGAGGACGTCGAAGATCTTCTGGAGGATCTGGACGTCGCGCTCAAGGCTTGAGTCGGGTCGCCGGTCCGGCGGCGGATTCTCCCGCCGGGTCGGCCGCGCGCCGACCCGGCGGTCGGCGTCGGTCGCGTGAATCGGGTCACCGCAGGTCAGCAGGGGTGGGTCCCGCGGGTAATCTGGAAGCGCACTGTCGATCGGCGGCACCGGTGCACGTCCGCACCCGGGTCGACCGTCGGCCCGGCATCAGCCGCCGTCGTCCGCTTCACCAGCAGTGGTCCGGTCGCCCCTCGGTGCGACGGGACCAGCGGTACGCAGTCCGTCGCTATCCAGTTCGTCGATATGGAGTTCCTACATGACGTTGCCGTTGCGGGTAGCCGTTGTCGGCGCCGGTCCGGCCGGCATCTATGCCTCGGACATCCTGACCAAGAACGACCCGGACGCGACCGTGGACATCTACGACCGGCTGCCGACGCCGTACGGACTGATCCGGTACGGGGTCGCCCCCGACCACCCGCGGATCAAGCAGATCATCGTCGCGCTGCACCGCGTGATGGAGAACCCGCGCATCACGTTCACCGGCAACGTGCACATCGGCGTCGACATCAAGATGGACGAACTGCGGCAGTTCTACGACGCGGTCATCTTCGCCACCGGCGCCGAGCGCGACCGGCCGATGGACATCCCCGGCATCGACCTGCCGCGCTCCTACGGCGGTGCGGACTTCGTGGCCTTCTACGACTCCCACCCCGACCGCCCGCAGACCTGGGACCTGTCCGAGGCTGCCAGCGTCGCGGTGATCGGTGTCGGCAACGTCGGACTGGACGTCGCCCGGATGCTGGCCCGCACCGGCGACGAGCTGCTGTACACCGAGATCCCGCAGCATGTCCACGAGGTGCTGAAGAACTCCGCGGTCACCGATGTGCACATGTTCGCCCGCCGCGGCCCGGCGCAGGCGAAGTTCACCCCGGTGGAGCTGCGCGAGCTCGACCACTCGCCCAATGTGCAGGTCGTCGTCAGCCCCGAGGGCATGGAGTTCGACGAGGCCTCCGAGGCGGAGCTGAGCCACCACAAGAGCCTGCGGATGGTGGTCGACGTGCTGTCCGGCTGGGCCATGCGCGACCCCGAGGACGGTCAGCACCGCCGGATCCACATCCACTTCCTGGAGAACCCGACCGAGGTGCTGGGTGATGTCGACGCCGGCGTCACCGGGCTGCGGACCGAGCATCAGGAACTGACCGGCGACGGCAACGTGCGCGGCACCGGCGAGTTCACCGACTGGCCCGTTCAGGCCGTCTACCGGTGCGTCGGGTACCGCTCCGAGGCCATCGACGACCTGCCGTTCGACCACCGGAAGATGGTGCTGCCCAACGTGCAGGGCCGGGTGCTGGACCTCGACGGAGCGCCGCTGCCCGGCGTGTATGCGACCGGTTGGGTCAAGCGTGGACCGGTCGGCCTGATCGGGCACACCAAGTCCGACGCCGCGGAGACGATCGCGCACCTGCTGGCCGACGCGCCGACACTGCCCCGGGCCCCCCAGCGCGACCGGGACCTCGCCCGCGAGCTGCTGCACGCCAAGGGATTGCCGATCACCGACTTCGACGGCTGGGACCGCTTGGAGGACCACGAGCGCGGCCTCGGTGCGGCGGTCGGCCGGGACCGGGTCAAGTCGATCTCGCGGGGCGAGATGACCGAGGTCGCCCGGATCATGCAGCGCGAGAACGCCTGACCCTGGACTGACGCGGCGAGCGGGGCCGGCAGCCCCGCCCGTCGCTCAGCTGCCGTCGTACTCGGCCAGGCTCGGCACTGCCGCGTCCGCGGCCGGCCCCACCGGCGGCGCGCTCAGGTCGATGTCGTCCTCGGCGAGCTGGTCGCGGGCGATCGCTGCGTCGTCGGGGCGGACCAGGTCACGGTCGTCGAGCAGCCGATCCAGCCCGGCACCACCGAGCAGGGCGATCAGCGCATGCTGCAGACGGCGTCGTACGTCGTCGTCGGGATGCCCGAGCACTATCACCACCTCCGCGGCGTCGTCGGCCCGTAGGAGACCGGTCAGGGCCGCGGCGGCGTGCACCGCGGCCGGCCCACCCTGGCCCGCGATCAGGTCCAGCAGCGCATCCACCAACGCGACCCGGTCCTCCTCGGCCGGCGTCCCCGGCAGCCGACCGGCGCCCACCGCCGCCGCCACCTGCAGGTACCCCTCGTCCTCCAGACCACGCACCAGCGTCGGCACCCGCAACGGCCCGGCGATCAGCGCCGGGAACATCAGCACGTTGGCGACGCCCTGCTCGTCCTCCCAGCCGTCCAGGACGTGCTGCACCGCACCGAGAGTGTCCGGATCCGCCGGCAGCAGGGCGTCGCACTGCGCACGGGCGTCGGTCAGCGAGGTGGCGGCGAGGAATCGCGCTACAGACATCGAGGTCACTCCAGGGGTCGTCGAAGGGCACCCGAGACGCTACGGGTCGAGCCGGGGCGGGGGCGACCGACGGCGGTGCCGGACGGGTATGACTGACGGTGTCCCGGACACCCGTCCGTCCCCGAGCACAGACCGGATCGCGCATGCCCGAAGGCCACACCATCCTGCGGCTCGCCCGCGAGCACCAGAAGCTGTTCAAGGGCACCCAGCTGCGGGTCGACAGCCCGCAGGGCAAGTTCGCCGAGGGCGCGGAACTCCTGGACGGCGGCCGGCTGATCGGTGTGCAGGCGTTCGGCAAGCATTCGCTGCACCGGTTCCGCCCGTTCGCGGACGGCCCGCCCCGGTTCGACCTGTGGCTGCACGTGCATCTGGGGTTGTACGGCAAGTGGGTGACCGGGCCGCTGCCGCTGCCCGAGGTGGTCGGCCAGGTCCGGCTGCGGATCTGGAACGAGGACCACTTCGCCCAGCTCCGCGGCGCGACCGTGTCGGAGGTGCTGACCGCGGAGGCGGTCAAGACCCTGCAGGCCCGGCTCGGCGAGGATCCGCTCAAGTCCAAGGACGCCGGGGCCACCGCCTGGGCGAAAGTGTCACGCAGCGCGAAACCGGTCGGCCTGCTGCTGATGGACCAGGCCGTGATGGCCGGCGTCGGCAACGTCTACCGCGCCGAGATCCTGTTCATCCACCGGATCGACCCGTACCGGCCGGGCAACCAGGTCACCGCCGACGAGTGGCAGAGGCTCTGGTCGGACCTGATGACGCTCATGCGCGCCGGCGTCCGGGCCGGGCGGATCGTCACCACCGCTCCCGCCGACCGGGAGAAGGTCAGCGGGCCGGCCCGGGCCGACGACGCGCACTACGTGTACCGCCGGCACGGGAAGCCCTGCCGGATCTGCGGCACCGAGATCCTGATGGCGGAATTCGGTGGCCGCCGGCTGTACTGGTGCCCGACCTGTCAGGCGTCCTGACCCGACACGGCCCGGGCCGGGCCGTCAGAGAGCCGTGACGACCGTCGGCAGGATCTCGTGGAAGGTCCGGCCCCTGGCCGGCGTGCCGATGGCGGTCATCGTCCAACCACCGCCGGAGCGGGTCACCTTGGCCATCACCAGGGCGGTGTGCTCGCCCGAGCCGGCCAGGGTGTAGCCGGCCAGCGGGGTGTTGGCGGTGGCGTCGAACAACTGCACCGCGGCCGTCTCGATCTGGGTGAAGGCCTGCCCGAGGAAGGAGTTGACCACGAAGACCAGCGACTGCGCCGCCGCCGGCAGGCCCGCGAGGTTCACCCGGATCGTCTCGCCGGCCCCACCCGCGCGGTCGTCACCGGTGTGCTGCACCGAGCCGTCCTTGCTCTGCAGCTGCTGGAACCACACCTGGTCGATCAGCTGCCGGGAGCCGTCGAAGATCAGGCAGGTGGCGTCCAGGTCGACGGAGACCTTCTTGGACCCGAAGAAGCCCTTCTTGGTCAGTCCTTCCCAGGACAGCACCAGGTTCACGGTGGTGAGGGTGCCGCCGCCGCTCTTGGTCAGGGAGACACTCTGACCCTTGGTCATGTTGATGGCCACGCTGGACTCCGCTCGTCAGGCCCGGGGGCCGTGGTTGTTTCACCTACACCGTTGGCAACGCCCCGGGTGCGGTGGTGGTTCCTGCGGTCGCTCAGTCCGTCAGCCGGTCTGCGGGTCGTCGGTCGGGGTGGCCCGGCGGCTCAACGGGGTGAACGGCCGGGTGTCGAACGGGCGTTCCCCGCCGACGGGCTGGATCCGGCCGGTGGTCCCGGCGGCGCTCGGGGGCAGGTCGGCGCCGGGCGTGGCGCGCGTCCCCGACGTCGAGGACGTCGACCACGACGACGGTGACGTTGTCCCGACCACCCCTGGCCAGCGCGGCCGCGACCATCTGCTCGGCGACGTCCTGAGCCGGCAGGTCCGCCGCGGCCAGCCCAGCGAGCTCGTCCGGGTCGACCTCGCCGGTCAGGCCGTCGGAGCAGACGAGGTAGCGGTCGCCGGCGACGGCGGGGACCAGCCAGAAATCGGGTACCGGGTCGTCGTCGGCGCCGATCGCCCGGGTGACGATGTTGCGCTCCGGGTGGTGTCGGGCCTGCTCGGCGGTGATCATCCCGCCGGCGACCATCTCCTGGACCAGCGAGTGGTCCACGCTGACCTGGGTCAGCTCGCCCCCGGTCCGGCGGTACACCCGCGAGTCGCCCACATTGAACACCAGCCAGGACGGCCGGCCGTCGTGCACAGTGGCGACGATGCCGGTCAACGTGGTGCCGCCACCGGTCGGCCGGACGCCGTCGGCGGCCGCCGTGATGGCCCGTTCGACCCAGGCCCGATCCAGATCGTTCCGCCCCACACCACCGGCGAACTGCTCGACGGTGAGCCGGCTCGCCAGGTCCCCGGCCTCGTACCCGCCCATCCCGTCGGCCACGACGAAGACCGGGTAACCGGCCACCACCGAGTCCTCGTTGACCTCACGGACCATCCCGACATCGGTGGCGGTCCCGTACGCGACCGTCATCACCGGCGCCCACCCCACCCTCTCGTCCCGTTCACGCCGACGAGCCTAGCCGGGGCCGGTCCGCCCGGTCCGGGCCGCGTCGGCGCACTGTCCGCCACCGGCCGGGGACCTACAGTCGAGCGATCACCCACGCGTATCGGAGGTTGCTGTGCCCCACGCCGTCAAGGCCGTCATCGCCCGCACGAAGGACGCACCGGTCGAGGTGGTCACGATCCTGGTCCCCGATCCCGGCCCCGGTGAGGCGCTGGTCCGGGTGCAGGCCTGCGGGGTCTGCCACACCGACCTGCACTACAAGCTCGGCGGCATCGGTGACGAGTACCCGTACCTGCTGGGTCACGAGGCCGCCGGGGTCGTGGAGGCGGTCGGTGACGGCGTGACCGACGTCGCCCCGGGCGACTACGTGATCCTGAACTGGCGGGCCGTCTGCGGGGACTGCCGGGCCTGCCGTCGCGGGCGCCCGTGGTACTGCTTCGACACCCACAACGCCACCCAGCGGATGACGCTCGAGGACGGCACCCCGCTGTCACCGGCCCTGGGCATCGGCGCGTTCGCGGAGAAGACGCTGGTGCACGCCGGCCAGTGCACGAAGGTCGACCCGGCCGCACCGGCCACCGTCGCCGGGCTGCTCGGCTGCGGGGTGATGGCCGGCATCGGCGCGGCGATCAACACCGGGGCGGTGACCCGCGGCGACTCGTCGCGGTGATCGGCTGCGGCGGGGTCGGGGACGCGGCCATCGCCGGGTCGAAGCTGGTCGGCGCCCGGCGGATCATCGCCGTCGACCGGGACGCGACGGAAGTTGGAATGGGCGACCGAGTTCGGCGCCACGCACACCGTCCTGGTCGGCCCGGACACCGACGTGGTCGCCGAGATCCAGGCCCTCACCGACGGTTTCGGCGCGGACGTGGTGATCGACGCGGTGGGCCGGCCGGAGACGTGGAAGCAGGCGTTCTACGGTCGCGACCTGGCCGGCACCGTCGTGCTGGTCGGCGTCCCGACCCCGACGATGGAGCTGCAGTTGCCGCTGCTGGACGTGTTCGGCCGCGGCGGATCGCTGAAGTCGTCGTGGTACGGCGACTGCCTGCCGAGTCGGGACTTCCCGGTGCTGATCGAGTTGTTCCTGGCAGGGCGGCTGCCGCTGGACAAGTTCGTCTCCGAGACGATCGGTCTGGACGCGATCGAGGAGGCCTTCGACAAGATGCACCGCGGTGAGGTGCTCCGGTCGGTCGTCACGCTGTGAAGGTCACGCTGTGAAGGTCACGCTGTGAAGGTCACGCTGTGAAGGTCACGCTGTGAAGGTCACGCTGTGAAGGTCACGCTGTGAAGGTCACGCTGTGAAGCCCGGCGGGCGCGGGGTCGGCTCGCAGTGCGAGCCGCCCCGCGCCCGCCGGTCAGCCGGACTTGCGGCGGAACTGCCGCTTCGCGCCGGCGGCGTGCGAATCGCCGGACACATGGTTGTCGCCGTCGGGTGACGTCTTGTTGCGGGCGTGCGCGGCGGCGTTCTTACGGTCCAGAGCGGCCCGGAACGCGGCCTTCTGGTCCTGCGGCGCACCGGCCGCGTCCTCCTCGGGCGTTGCTGGGTCAGGTGCGGGAGCACTGTTCTCGGCACTGGTGGACATGCTGACCTCCTTGGCATCGGGCGGTCGCGACGCTACCCGACCGCGTTGCGCCCCCACTCATCCTCGTCCCGCCGGGGTCGTCCCGCCCGGTCATCTACCCTCGGCGTCACCGGCCACCCGCCTGCTGCCCCGACCTCACACCGCACCGCACCGCACCGGAGAGAAGAGCCATGACCCAGGTCCTGCGGAACTTCGTGAACGGCACCTCGGTGGCGGCGGCCGCCGGCGAGACGATGGACATCATCGACCCGTCCACCGGCGAGGTCTACGCGACCGCGCCGAAGTCCTCGGCCGTCGACGTGGACGCCGCCTATGCCGCGGCGGCGGCGGCGTTCCCGACCTGGGGCGACACCACGCCCGGCGAGCGGCAGCTGGCGCTGCTGCGGATCGCCGACGCGCTGGAGGCCAGGGCGGCCGAGTTCGTCGAGGTCGAGGTACGCGACACCGGGAAGCCGCGGGGACTGACCGGCACCGAGGAGTTGCCGCCGGCAGTCGACCAGCTGCGCTTCTTCGCCGGTGCCGCACGGGTGCTGGAGGGCCGCGCCGCCGGTGAGTACCTGGCCGGCCACACCTCCTTCGTCCGCCGCGAGCCGATCGGCGTCGTCGGACAGGTGACGCCGTGGAACTACCCGCTGATGATGATGGTCTGGAAGATCGCGCCGGCGCTGGCCGCCGGCAACACCGTCGTGCTCAAGCCCTCCGACACCACCCCGGCGACGAGTCTGCTGCTCGCCGAGCTGGCCGCGGAGTTCCTGCCCGCCGGGGTGCTCAACGTCGTCACCGGTGACCGGGACACCGGCCGGGCGCTGGTGCGTCACCCGACTCCGGGGCTGGTCGCGATCACCGGGTCCATCCGGGCCGGCATCCAGGTCGCCGAGGCCGCTGCGGCCCAGGTCAAGCGGGTGCACCTGGAGCTGGGCGGCAAGGCGCCGGTCATCGTGTTCGACGACGCCGACGTGGAGAAGGCGGCCGCGGCGATCGCGGTCGCCGGTTACTTCAACGCCGGTCAGGACTGCACCGCGGCGACCCGGGTGATGGTCGCGCCGGGCGTGCACGACGACTTGCGTGGCCGCACTGGCCGAGCAGGCCCGGCCACGGTCACCGGGCCGCCGTCCAACACCGACGCGCTCTACGGGGCCGGTCAACAACGCGGGCCAGCTCGCCCACGTCGGCGGGTTCCTCGACCGTCTCCCCGACCACGCGTCACTGGACGCCGGTGGGCACGTGATCGGCAACCGGCGGCTACTTCTTCGAGCCGACCGTGATCTCGGACCTACGACAGGACGACGAGGCGGTGCAGGACGAGATCTTCGGCCCGGTCATCACCGTCCAGCCGTTCACCGACGAGGCAGCAGGCGCTGCGCTACGCCAACGGCACCCGATACGGCCTGGCGCCAGCGTCTGGACCACCGACCACGCCCGGGCGATGCGGATGTCCAAACGTTTGAATTTCGGCTGCGTGTGGATCAACACCCATATCCCGCTGGTCGCCGAGATGCCGCACGGCGGCTTCGGCCAGTCCGGCTACGGCAAGGACCTGTCGATGTACGGGTTCGAGGACTACACCCGGATCAAGCACGTGATGAGCGCCATCGACTGACCGGGCGGTTCCCGGATCCGGTGCGCCGCGGGCTCGGCGCACCCGCCCGGCCGGCCGCACTGGGTAGGCTCCGTGGCGCACGGGCGGCACCGGGTCACGGCCCGGCCACCGTGCAGCACGGCAGCCGGATCGTCCCGGGCCGTGGCGTCCCGGAAGCACGGAAAGGACCACGACGTGGCAGCGGACATCGTGCCCATCGAGCTCGGCCTGACGGCCGGCAACCTGGTGACCCTGTGGGCACCCCGGTGGCGGGAGGACGGCGAGGAATGGGAGGCCTTCCTCGGCCACGGCGACCACCTGTACGCCTTCCCCGACGCCGCCCACCTGGCCGCGTTCATCCGCACCGAGACCGAGCACGACCTGGCCGACCATCCCGACTGGGCCGAGGTGCCCGACGTGCTGGTGGACGAGCTGGAGCCGACCGACGAGCGCCGGATCGACCTGGTCGGGGTTCCGGAGCTGGTGGCCAACCCGGCCGACATCTGGACGGTGTCCGAGCTGGCCGACACGATCGCGATCCTGCGGTCCATCGCCGAGGTGTGCGACCTCGAGGTCGTGCTGGAGATCCTGGCCTCCGCCGACGGTTTCGACATCCTGCCGATGGGTGACAGCGCCTTCGCCGGGCGCACCGGCGAGAAGCTCTGGACCGGGATCGGCGAGGTCGTGGTGGCCCGCTGGGACGAGGTGGTGGACGCCGTCGACGCGATCGTCACCACCCCGGAGGTCGACCCGGAGGCGCTGGCCGCCGCCCGGGCCGAGTTCGTCTCCGTGTCCAAGCTGACGCTGGCCGACGCCGAGGACGACGTCGCAGCGTCCGAGGCGCCCCCCGCACCGATGCCCGCGCTGGAGCGGTCGCCGGAGCTCGAGTTCTGGGACGAGATCGGCATCGACTGCGTCTCGGTGGCGGTCGACGGCCGCACCGGGTACACGTTGCGCTGCTACCTCGGCGAGGAACCGGTCTTCCTCGCCGAGTCCGGCCGGATCCAGCTCTTCACCGACACCGCTGTGCTGACCACCTATCTGGCCGATCCGACTCCCAACCACTCGATGTCCCGGATCGAGATCTTCGGTGAGGTCCGCGACGAAGCCGCGACCGGTGACCTCGAGATCGAGGTCGCGCCCGAGAACACCTACGCCATCGACGGTCTCATGCAGCAGCTGATCAAGGGGCCGGGTGCGGTCGACCGTCGGCAACTGGAGCTCGCCGTCGAGGTGCTGCTGGATGCGGCCGCCGTGCGCGGCGACGACGAGACGGTCGAGGCGCTGGGCAGCGCGACCCCGCTGGGCTTCCTGATCAACGCCACCCTGCGGCCGGATGCGGCGCGGATCCAGCCGCGACCGCCGTTCACCGACGAGGTCACCGCCTGGAACGTCGTCGTCGAGTCGTTCGTGACGGCCGTTGACTGGCACCCGGAGCGACCGGCGACCGACGCCGACTGACCGGCGGGGCCGGACGTGAGTGACGCGGCGTGGCCCGGGATCCTGCGGGATCCGGAACAGGCCGCCACCTACCGGGCGGTGCTGGCCGCGGCCGGCCGGCTGGGTCCGCACGACGTCCGGTTCCGCAAGGCCGCGGTGCAGCTCGTGCGGCCCGACGGTGCCGGTTTCGCCGCGATGTCCCCCGGCTCCGACGGACTGATGATGACCCTGGTGGTCGATGCGCCCGTGGCGTCCGCGCGAATGCAGCACTCTCAGGAGGTCTCACCCGGGGTGTGGAACCAGCGGCTGACCCTCACCTCGGCCGACGCTCTGGACGACGAGGTCCGGGGCTGGCTCGCCACGGCGTACCGGCGACCGGTGACGGGCTGACGCGCCTCCGACACTGCAGGAGCCACCCGGTGTTCGGCCGCCCGTCGCCGGGCCTTCACGGAGCGTCAGCAGTCGCTGCGGTACCGTGCGGGAATGTCGACCCGCGGCCAGGAACTGACCACCGAGACCATCCGCCGAGCCCCCAAGGTCCTGCTGCACGACCACCTCGACGGCGGTCTGCGGCCGTCGACGATCATCGATCTGGCGGCCCGGATCGACCACGAACTGCCCGCGCAGACCCCGGCGGAGCTCGCCCGGTGGTTCGTCGCGGCGGCCGACTCCGGCTCGCTGGTGGAGTACCTGGAGACGTTCGCGCACACGGTCGCCGTCATGCAGACGCGGGAGGCGCTGATCCGGGTCGCGTCGGAATGCGCGCAGGACCTGGCCGCCGACGGTGTCGTGTACGCCGAGGTTCGCTTCGCCCCCGAGCTGCACACCGAGCGGGGACTGCCGATCACCACCGTCGTCGAGTCGGTGCTCGCCGGGTTCGCGCACGGCGAGCAGATGGCCGCCCAGCAGGGTCACCCGATCGTCGTGCGGGCGCTGCTGACCGCGATGCGGCATGCCGCGCGCTCCCGGGAGATCGCCGAACTCGCTGTCAACTACCGCGACCAGGGGGTAGCCGGCTTCGACATCGCCGGCGCGGAAGCGGGTTTCCCGCCGTCGCGGCATCTGGACGCGTTCGAGTACCTCAGCCGGGAGAACGCCCACTTCACCATCCACGCCGGTGAGGCCTTCGGGCTCAAGTCGATCTGGGAGGCGCTGTCCTGGTGCGGGGCCGACCGTCTCGGGCACGGCGTGCGGCTCATCGACGACATCACCGTCGGCGACGACGGTGTCGTGCAGCTGGGCCGGCTGGCCAACTACATCCGCGACACCCGGGTGCCGCTGGAGATGTGTCCGACGTCGAACGTGCAGACCGGCGCCGCGGCCTCGGTCGCCGAGCACCCGCTGGGGCTGCTGGTCCAGCTGAAGTTCCGGGTCACGGTCAACACCGACAACCGGTTGATGAGCGGCTGTTCGATGACCAGCGAGATGACCGCTGTCGCCGACGCTTTCGGCTACGGCTGGGCCGAGCTGCAGTGGCTGACGCTGAACGCGATGAAGTCGGCGTTCCTGCCGTTCGACCACCGGCTGTCACTGATCAACAACGTCATCAAGCCCGGTTACGCCGCGCTGGCGGGTTGACCCCGTGGAATCGGGTATGAAAACCGCCGAATATGGCTGTTCTGCTACCCGATTCTCCAGCGGTCAGCGCAGGACGTCGATGACCAGCGTCGGCGTCGGCACCGTGGCCCCCGGCGCGGTCAGCGTCAGCGCCTCGGTGACCAGGGTCACCGCGTCCGCGACGCGGTCCTCCTCGTCGGTGCAGAGCTCGAAAAGCGGCTGACCGGCCCGGACCGGCTCGCCGGGCTTGGCCAGGCACAACACGCCGGCCGCGGCCTGCACGGCGTCCTCCTTGCGGGCCCGGCCGGCCCCGAGTCGCCACGCGGCCAGGCCCACCCCCATCGCGTCCAGGCCCCCGACGGTGCCGTCGCTGGTGGCCCGCACCACCTGCCGGACCCGGGGCTCGGGCAGGGCCGCATCGGGATCGCCGCCCTGCCCGCGGATCATCGCCCGCCAGGTGTCCATCGCCGCCCCGCCGGCCAGCACGCCCGCCGGATCGGCGTCGACACCGGCCAGTGCGAGCATCTCCCGGGCCAGCGTCAGCGTCAGCTCGACCACGTCCGCCGGGCCACCGCCGGCCAGTACCTCCACGGCTTCGGCGACCTCGACGGCGTTGCCGGCGGCTCGCCCCAGTGGGGTCGACATCGCCGACAGCACCACGGTCGTGCGCACCCCGTGGGCGGCGCCGATGGCCATCATCGAACGGGCGAGCACGGTGGCGGTCACCTCGTCGGGCATGAACGCGCCCGCCCCCACCTTGACGTCGAGCACCAACGCGGGGGTCCCCTCGGCGATCTTCTTGCTCATGATCGACGCGGAGATCATCGGCACCGATTCGACGGTGGCCGTCACGTCGCGCAGGGCGTAGAGCTTGCGGTCGGCGGGGACCAGGTCGGCGGACGCTGCACAGATGACCGCGCCGACGTCGCGCAACTGGTCGACCATCCGGTCCGCGGACAGCACCGCCGACCAACCGGGGATGGCCTCCAGCTTGTCCAGGGTGCCGCCGGTGTGACCCAACCCCCGGCCCGACAACTGTGGCACCGCCGCACCGCAGGCCGCCACCAACGGGGCCAGGATCAACGACACCTTGTCCCCCACCCCGCCGGTCGAGTGCTTGTCGACCACCGGCCGCCCGACGCCGGTGAGGTCGAGCCGGATCCCGGAATCGATCATCGCCGCGGTCCAGGCCGCCGTCTCAACGGGCGTCATTCCGTTCAGGTAGATGGCCATCAACAACGCCGACATCTGTTCCTCGGCAACCGATCCCGCGGTATAGCCGGCCACCACCCAGCGAATCTGCTGCTCGCTCAACGGGTGTCCGTCGCGTTTGCAGGCGACGATGTCGACGGCGGCGAATGTGGGGCTCATCGGCCCAGTATCACCGGGCGGCGCAGGTCGGCGGCGGCGGCACCGCCTGGCATCATCGGGTGCGTGACCGCGACGCTGAAGGCAGAGGGGCTGGGGGCCGGGTTCGGCGTCCGCACCCTGTTCACCGATTTCGACCTGGTGATCGCACCGGGGGACGTGGTCGGCCTGGTCGGCGCGAACGGCGCCGGCAAGTCCACGCTGCTCAGGCTGCTGGCCGGGCTGGACAGCCCGGTCGAGGGCCGGGTGATCGTCTCCCCGCCGGACGCCACCGTCGGCTACCTGCCGCAGGAAGTGGAGCGCCTCACCGGCGAGACGGTCGCCGCGCACCTGGCCCGGCGCACCGGCGTGGCCGGGGCGCAGCATGACCTGGACACCGTCACCGCGGCCCTGACGGCGGGCGAACCCGGCGCCGACGATGCGTTCACCCCGGTGCTGGACCGCTGGCTCGCCCTCGGCGGTGCCGATCTGGAGAACCGGACCGCGGCGGTGCTGGCCGATCTCGGGCTCGACGTCGACCCGGAGCGGATGATGACCGAGCTGTCCGGCGGGCAGGCCGCCCGGGTCGGGTTGGCCGCGTTGCTGCTGTCGCGCTACGACGTCCTGCTGCTCGACGAACCGACCAATGATCTGGACCTGGACGGCCTGGCCCGGCTGGAGCGGTTCGTCACCGAGTCGCGGACCGCGATCGTGGTGGTCTCCCACGACCGCGAGTTCCTGGCCCGGTGTGTGACGTCGGTGGTCGAGCTGGACCTGGCCCAGCAGCAGGTCAGCGTGTACGGCGGCGGCTACGAGGCGTACCTGACCGAGCGGGAGGTGGCCCGTCGGCACGCCCGGGAGGCGTTCGAGGAGTACGCCGACCGCCGCGACCAGCTCAAGGACCGCGGGCAGATGCAGCGCACCTGGATGGACGTGGGGATCCGTAAGCAGGCCATCGCCCGGAAGAAGGACAACGACAAGATCGGCCGGGCCTCCCGGATCGAACAGACCGAGAAGCAGGCTGCGAAGGTCAGCCAGACCGACCGGATGCTGGAGCGCCTGCCCGAGGTGGCCGAGCCGCGCAAGGAATGGAAACTGCAGTACACGATCCAGGCGGCGGGGCGGTCCGGGTCGGTGGTCGCGACGCTGCGGGACGCGGTCGTCGAACGCGGCAACTTCACCCTGGGGCCGGTCAGCCTGCAGGTCGACCTCGGCGACCGGATCGGGGTGACCGGGCCCAACGGGGCGGGCAAGTCGACGTTGTTGGCGCTGCTGCTCGGCCGGCTGGAACCGTCCGCCGGGTCGGCGGCGCTGGGTTCCGGGGTGCAGATCGGGGAGGTCGATCAGGCGCGCCGGCTGCTGACCGGGTCGTCCACCATGCTGGACGTCTTCGAGGCCGAGGTGCCGGACTGGGCGCCCAACGACATCCGCACGCTGCTGGCCAAGTTCGGGCTGGGCTCCCACCACGTGACCCGGCCGACGACGACAGCCTCACCGGGCGAGCGCACCCGGGCGGCGATGGCACTGCTGCAGGCCCGCGGGGTCAACCTGCTCGTTCTGGACGAGCCGACCAACCACCTGGACCTGCCGGCGATCGAACAGCTCGAAGCCGCCCTGGACAGCTATCCCGGCACCCTGCTGCTGGTCACCCACGATCGCCGGATGCTGGACGCGGTCCGGTTGAACCGGCGCTGGCACGTCGAGGGCGGCACGGTCGCCCAACGCTGACCAGGGCTGCTGCGGGCCACCTTCCGGGATGCAACCTTCCGGCCGGTCGGATCCGTCCGGGTGATGACACCGGCCGCGGGTCCGCGGTGGGTGGAGGATGACCCTGACACAGGAGGCGACGGCGATGAGGCGACGGATCTGGTCCCTGGCCATCGGCGCGATGGTCGCCGGTCTGCTGACGGTGGCGTCACCGGGAACCGCGTTCGCGTGCAGCTGCATGGCGACGTCGTTGGCGGACCGGCTCGCCGACGGCGGCATCGGCGTGGTGTTCACCGGGACGGTGCGCGACGTGACGGAGCCGACGTCCGGGCCGGTCATGAGCTCGGCGGACCTGCTGACCGTCCACTTCGACGTCGACGCCGTGCACAAGGGAACCGTCGGGAGCACCGCACAGGTGCGCACAGCGGTCAGCGGCGCCTCGTGCGGGGTCACCTTCCAGGCCGACCGCAGGTACCTCGTGCTGGCCCGCACGGACAGCAACGGCAGCGCCACCGCGACGCTGTGCGACGGCAGTCAGCCGCTCGACGAGTTCGCCCCCGCGGACCTGGCCCTGCTGGGGCCGGGAAGCACCCCGGTAGCGGACCCTGCCGAACCGGCAGATGCCGCCGAACCGGTCGCAGCCGACGGGAGCGGCAGCGGCAGCGGCACACCACCCTGGGTGGCCGCCCTGATCCTGCTCACCGCGGCTGTCATCACCGCAGCCGTCGTGGTCCGCCGCGGTCCCGGCGGATCCTGACCAGCCGCCTCAGCTCAGCCTTCCTTGAGGTCCCCCCAGGCGTGCCAGCGCTCGATGGTCACGTGGGTGTAGACGCGCGGGCTGCTCCGGTTGGGGTAGGCGGACCCGCCGTAGTGCACCGACAGCCGGTCGATCTGGTGCAACCCCTCGTCGTCGAGGATGTCGCCCACCCGGCCCTGGACGCTGACCTGGGTGTACCAGCTGTCCTGCGCCAGGGCCGTCAAGGAGACCCGCGGCTCGGTGCGCAGATGCGCGAGCCGCGCCCGGCCGGCGTCCAGGCCCAGCAGGATCCGCCCGTCGTCCTCGAGCAGGTACCAGGTGGCGACCGAGACCGGTCGACCGTCGGCGGCCACCGTCGCCATCACGGCGGGGTTGGGCAGCTTGAGGAACTCCAGGATGCGGGCCGGGGGCGGGGTCGAAGGCATGGGGCGACCCTACTGATCCGGCCCGGCCGGTGCGCGGCGGGTCAGCCGGCGATCAGATCGAGCCCCAGATCCAGCGCGGGTGCGGAGTGGGTCAGCGCCCCGACGGCGATGAAATCCACTCCGGTCTCCGCGACCGCCCGGACCCGGTCCAGGGTCAACCCACCGGACGCCTCCAGCCGCACCCCGGGGACGGACGCCGCCCTCGTCACCGCGGTCACCGTGTCGGCCAACGAGAAATTGTCCAGCAGAACGAGTGTCGCGCCGTGCTGCAGCGCCTCGTCGAGCTGGGCCAGGGTGTCGACCTCCACCTCCAGCGTGATGTCGGGCCGCCGACGCCGGACCGCGGCGATCGCGGCGGCCACCGAACCGGCTACTGCCACGTGGTTGTCCTTGATCAGCGCGGCGTCGCCGAGCGACATCCGGTGGTTCTGTCCGCCGCCGCAGCGCACCGCGTACTTCTCCAGCGCGCGCAGCCCCGGCAGCGTCTTGCGGGTGTCGCGGATGACGGCTCCGGTGCCCGCCACCGCGTCCACCCAGCGGCGGGTCACAGTGGCGATGCCGCAGAGATGGGTCAGCAGGTTCAGCGCCGTCCGCTCGGCCGTGAGGAGCCCGGCCACCGGCCCGGCCACCTGGAGCGCGACGCTGCCGGGTGCCAGCGCCGAGCCGTCGGGCAGCGCCAGGACGACGTCGAGGTCCCCGCCGAGCACCTGGTCGAACACCGCCACCGCGAGCGGCACCCCCGCCAGCACCCCGATGTCGCGGCTGACCACGGCGGCGGTGCCCGGCGTCCGCGGACCGACGGTTGCCATGGTCGTCACGTCCGGCCCGTCGCGCAGGTCCTCCCGCAGGGCCACTGCGATCAGTGCGTCGACCTCGTCCGGACGGAGCCCGGCGGCCACCAGCGTCGCCTGCTGGACCGCCCACGCCTGCACGCTCATCGCGCCACCGTCGTCAACCCACTGGGCGCCCGCTCGGCCGGCACCGGGCCGGCGGCGGACCAGGAGACGAACAGCGATCCGCCCGGGTCCCCCGGGCCGCTGTCGGCACGCACATGACAACCGGCGCTCACCGTGCGGGCCGCCGCCGCCGCCAGCAGCACCGCGCTCACCTGGGCCAGGTTGGTCGCCTCGACCGACTCCCGGCTGAGCACGGCGCGACTGCCGGCGATCTGCTCGACCAACCGGCGACACCGGGCCAGACCGGACGCGTCGCGCCCGATCCCGGCGTGTCGGCTCATCGACCGTTGCAGCTCCGCCCGACGGCCCGGGGACCACCACAGGTAGGCCAGCGGTCGAACGGGCAACCGGTCATCGCCGGTCAACGGCTCGGCGGCGATCGCGGCAGCCGCGCGTTCACCCATCACCAGACCCTCCAGCAACGAGTTGGACGCCAGCCGGTTCGCGCCGTGCAGACCGGTCCGGGCCACCTCGCCGACGGCGTACAGCCCGGCCACGCCGGTCCGGCCGACCCGGTCGGTCCACACGCCACCGCAGCTGTAGTGGGCGGCCGGCGACACCGGCAGCAGATCCCGCTCCGGCCGTAGCCCGATCGCCGCCGCAGCGGCGGTCACCGTCGGGAACCGGTTCCGGACGTCGTGCACCCCGCGGCAGTCCAGGAACACGTGGTCCTCGACGCCGCCGGGTCGCTCCGCCAACCGCCGGGTGACGGCCAGCGCCACCACGTCCCGCGGCGCCAGATCACCCAGCGGGTGGATCCCCGCCGTCACCGAGTGACCCGCCGCGTCCACCAGGGTCGCCCCGGCGCCACGCAGCGCCTCGGTCACCAGATCCCGTCGGCCGGTTGTCGGGCCGGCCCACAATGCCGTCGGATGGAACTGCACGAACTCCAGATCCGCGGTCACCGCGCCGGCCCGCAGCGCCATCGCCACCCCGTCCGCCGTGGCGACGGCGGGGTTGGTGCTGGCGGCGTACAGCTGACCGAGACCACCGGTGGCCAGCACCACCGCGGTCGAGCGGACCAGGTGAACGCCACCGTCCGGGTCGAGCACCCAGACACCGGCCGCCGTGCCGTCGGCGGTCAGTGCCACGTCGACGGCGAGATGGTCGGCCAGCGTGACCGGCAGCCCCGGAGCCGCGGCCAGCACCCGCTGCACCTCCAGCCCGGTGGCGTCGCCTCCCGCGTGGATGATCCGGGCGGCGCGGTGGCCGCCTTCGAGGGTGCGAAGCAGCGCCCCGGACGACACGGCGTCGAACTGCGCGCCGCGGGCGCGCAGCCGGGCGACCGCCGCGGGGCCGTCGGCGAGGATGTCGCGGACCGCCACCGGATCACAGAGGCCGGCCCCGGCGGCGAGCGTGTCGGCCAGATGGGCGTCCACGGTGTCCCCGGCCGCGGTGTCGACCACGGCGATGCCGCCCTGTGCCCAGCGAGTGCTGCCGTCCCCGACCGACGCCTTGGTCACGACCAGCACCGACAGCCCGTAGGCGGCGGCGTCCCGGGCGCAGGTCAACCCGGCCACCCCGGAGCCGACGACGACCACATCGACCACGGCGGAGCCGACGACGGCCACGTCGCCGGCGGCCGATGCCATCGATGCGGCCGGGTGGATCGTCATTCGCCGCCGCCGGATCGCCCGATGGCGATCATCGCCTCGACCGCCCCGCGGGCCGCCGCGGCGGTCACCTCGTCGACGTGCACCTCGTCGCGGCCGTCCCGCAGCGCGGTCAGCAGCTTGGCCGGGGTGATCATCTTCATGTAGTGGCAGGACGCCCGGTCGTTGACCGCCCGGAAGTCGATGCCGGGAGCGGCCTTGCGCAACTGGTGGATCATCCCGATCTCGGTGGCCACCAGCACGCTGCGGGCCTGGGTGGCGCGCGCCCGGTCGACCATCTCGCCGGTGGACAGGATCTGCACCCGGGACTTCTCCACGATCCCGGCACCCGCCAGGTAGATCGCGCTGTTGGCGCAGCCGCACTCGGGGTGGATGAACAGCTCGGCCTCGGGGGACGCCGCGGCCCGATCGGCCAACTGCTGTCCGTTGATCCCGGCGTGCACGTGGCACTCGCCGCCCCAGACATGCATGTTCTCCCGGTTCAACGTGCGCCGGACGTGCGCCCCGAGGAACTGGTCGGGGCCGAACAGCACCTCCCGGTCGGCCGGGATGGAGGCCACCACCTCGACCGCATTGGAACTGGTGCAGCAGATGTCGGTCTCGGCCTTCACCGCCGCGGTGGTGTTGACGTAGGACACGACGACGGCGCCGGGGTGCTGGGTCTTCCATTCACGCAGCTGTTCGACGGTGAGCGAGTCGGCGAGTGAGCACCCGGCCTTGGCGTCCGGGATCAGCACGGTCTTGGCGGGAGCCAGGATCTTCGCGGTCTCCGCCATGAAGTGCACGCCGCAGAAGACGATCGTGGACTGCGGGGCCGAGGCTGCGATCCGCGACAGGGCCAGCGAGTCCCCGACGTGATGGGCCACGTCCTGGATGGCGGGCAGCTGATAGTTGTGCGCCAGGATCACCGCGTCCCGCTCGTCGGCGAGCCGCCTGACTTCGGCGGCCCAGGCCAGGTGGGCGGTCTCGTCGGTGCCGATCAGGTCGACCTGGGTGAGCTCGGAATTGAGGACTGACATCGGTCGTCTCCCCTTCGGTGGACGCACGGCGCCGTCCCGACCCGGGTCGCGGCGGTTTTCGTCTGAAAGACGAAAACACCTGAAGACTAACACCGACCGAAGCCGCCCGCCGATCGCCGTAATCTCGACTGCTGTGACCCCCGCCGACCCCGCTCCCCCCGGCGCCGCGATTCGGCACGAAGTGCTGGCCGCGGTGTTCGGCGTCCGGGCCGACGAGCAGGGGTTCGCCTCCCTGCACGTGCTGCTCTGGCAACGCGCGCAGGCTCCCGATGCCGGCCGCTGGGCCCTCCCCGGCGGCACCCTCGGGCCCGCCGAGGACGTCGAAGGCGCGATCCGTCGGCACCTGTGCGGCAAGGTCGACCTGGCCGAGGTGGCCCACCTGGAGCAGCTGTCCACCTTCTCCGACCCGGGCCGGGTGCCCGGCGACCGCGCGGTGGCCACGGCCTTCGTCGGGCTGGTGCCGTGGGGCGTCAACCCGACGCTGCCCACTGACACCGCCTGGCTGTCCCTGGACCACCTGCCGCCGACCGCCCTGGACCACGGCCGGATCATCGACCGGGCGCACGAGCGGCTCCGCGGGAAGCTTTCCTACACCAACATTGCGTTCGCACTCGCGCAGGAGTCCTTCACGATCACCGCCCTGGCCCGCGTCTACTACGCGGTGCTCGGCCATCACGTGGACCCGACGAACCTGCAACGGATCCTCACCCGTCGCGGCATGCTCCAGCGCACCGGGGGCACCGCCTCCCCCGGGCCGGCCGGCGGCCGACCGGCCGCGCAGTACGCGTTCACCACCCGGGAACTGCGGGTCACCGACCCGTTCGCCGCGTTCCGACCGCCGGATCACTGACCCGCTGACACGGCGTAGCCGGTGGCCGTGGTCGAGCCCGACCTCAGCCGGGCAGGTGCTCCGGTCCGAAGGCGTCGGGCAGCACCCAGCTCATCGGCCGGATTCCGGACGGGGTGTCCACCAGCAGTTCTGGCCCGCCGAATTCGTAGATCACCTGCCGGCAGCGACCGCACGGCATCAACAGCTCGCCGGTGCCCGACCGGCAGGCCAGCGCGACCAGCCGACCGCCACCGGTCAGCCGGAGCTGCCCGACCAGCGTGCACTCGGCACACAGACCCAGCCCGTACGAGGCGTTCTCGACGTTGCAACCGGTGATGATCCGGCCGTCGTCCACCACCGCCGCCACCCCGACCTGCAGGCCGGAGTACGGGCAGTAGGCCTGCTGCGCCGCGGCGACGGCGAGCTCCCGCAGGCCCGTCCAGTCGTAGGAGCCGGTCAATGGCTGTCCCCGGACCGGTACGGCAGGCCCGCATGCGCGGGTGGCCGGAGGCGTTGCGAGGCGACCGCCAGCACGAGCAGCGTCACCACGTAGGGCGTGATCGTCACCAGGTCCGACGTCAGCGAGTCCACGGTCAGCCACAGGACCAGGAATGCGACGCCGCAACCCGCCGCGACGGCGGCCGCCGCCCGGCGACCCCGGCGCAGCTGCAGCCCGGCCAGCAGCACCAGCACGATCGCAACGAACAGGAACAGCGCCGGGATGGCGTTGCGGCCCAGCAGCTGCAGGGCGTCGGTGAACCCGAACAGCGAGGCACCGCCGAGCAGCCCCGTCGGGCGCCAGTTGCCGAAGATCATGATGGCCAGCCCGATGTATCCGCGGTTGGCGGTCTGCCCCTCCCGGTAGGCCGAGCTCGCGACGATCGCCAGGAACGCACCGCCGAAACCGGCCAACCCGCCGCTGACCGACATCGCCAGGTAGCGCAGCCGGATCACCTTCACGCCGAGACTCTCGGCCGCCGCCGGCGCCTCGCCCGATGATCGCAGCCGCAGTCCGAACGCAGTGCGCCACAGCACGAACGCGGTCAACGGCACCAGCAGCAACGCCACCACGGTGGCCCAGGACAGGTCGGTGAGCACCCCCCGGAGCACCCCGGCGCCGTCGGAGATCACCGGGATTCGGGTGGCGTGGATCGATCCCAGCAGGTCCGCGGTCGGTCGGCCGCCGATGGCACCGCCGGCCAGGTACGGCGCGGTCAGCGACTCGATCGAGCCCTGTTGCGGCGGGGACTTGGACACTCCGCCGCCGGGCCGGCCGTTGAAGAAGATCTCCGACAGGTACTGGGTCGAACCCAGTGCGAGGATGTTGATCGCGACGCCGCTGATCACGTGGTCGACGTTGAACCGCACCGTGGCCAGCGCGTGGATCAGACCGCCCAGCGCGCCGCCGGCGATCCCGAACAGGATGCCGGTCCACGGCCCGAACTTCCACGCACCGTACGCACCGAACCAGGTGCCGAGGATCATCATCCCCTCGATACCGATGTTGACGATGCCCACGCGTTCGGCCCACAGACCGGCCAGCCCGGCCAGCAGCAGCGGGATCGACAGCCGCAGCGTCGCGGACACGGTGCCGGGGGCAGTGAGTTCGTCGGCGCCGGTGATCACCCGCACGATCGACAGGACCACGAACAGCACCGCCCCGGCGAGGACGAGCCGGCCGGGCCCGGACGTGATGAACCGTCGGCCCCGGCCCACCGGTGCGGCGGCCGAGGATGCGGTGGCCACCGGGCTCAGCTGATCGGGTCCGATGCCCGCGGTGGAGCGTTCCGGGTCGAGGGTCATACCAGCGCCTTCCCGGTGTCCAGGGCCGAGGACGTGGCCCGGGCGGTGCGTTTGTCCAGCCACCGGCCGACCAGCCCGTTGACCACCACGACGGTCAGCACGACGACGCCCTGGATGATGTCCACAATCGATTTGGGCACGTCCTGGATCTGCAGGATGCCCGACGACGCCTGCAGGAAGCCGAACAGCATCGCCGCCATCACGATGCCGCCGGGGTGGTTACGACCCAGCAGCGACACCGCGATGCCGGTGAACCCGAGCCCGGTGGCCAGCCCCGGCCGATAGGAGTGCTCGTCCACCATCAGCGCCTGCATGCCGACCAGTCCGGCGATCGCCCCGGAGATCATCATCGAGCGGACGATCATCTTCCGGGAGTCGATGCCCGCCGTCTGGGCGGCGACCGGGTTCAGCCCGGACGAGCGCAGGCGGAAGCCGAAGGTGGTGCGGAACACCATCAGCCACACCAGCAGCGCCACGATCAGCGCGACCACGAAGAACCAGGACAGTGAGCCGTTGCCGCTGGACAGCATGCTGCCGATCCAGCCGTTCGTCGGCAGCGGCGCGGTCTTCACGTCCAGCGAGGCGCGGCCGGTGCTGTCGACCTTCTCGAACCGGAAGAAGGTGTTGTAGAGGTAGGCGGTGAAGCCGATGGCGATCGCGTTCAGCATGATCGTGGAGATCACCTCGTTGACGCCGCGGCGCACCTTCAGCACGGCAGCGATCCACGCCCAGCCGGCCCCCGCCAGCATCGCCACCACCAGGATCAGCAGGATCTGCAGCGGTCCGGGCAGCACCAGCGCCGAGCCGACCACGGCGGCGGCGAGCATGGCCACCCGGTACTGCCCCTCGACGCCGATGTTGAACAGGTTCAACTTGAAGCCGACCGCCACCGCACAGCCGGACACGATCAGCGGCCCGGCGCGCTTGGCCGCATCCAGCAACTGGGTCGGCTGGGTACCGTAGTCGAACATCTGCCGGTAGACCGCGATCGCCTGGTGCCCGGTGAGCTGCAACAGCAGCCCGCCCAGGACGAAGGCGATCGCGACCGCCGCCAGCGAACTCAGCGCGGTGAACCCCATCCGCTGCCAACCGGCCCGGTCCATCAGGCGACCTCCTGCTCTCCGCCGGTCATGTACGTGCCCAGCAGTTCGGGGGTGGCCTCGGCAGGGACCAGCGAGGCGGTGATACGGCCGTCGTACATCACCAGGATCACGTCCGACAGCGCGAGGATCTCGTCCAGGTCAGCGGAGATCAGCAGCATCCCGGTGCCGTGGTCACGGGCCTGCCGCAGCTCGCCCCAGATGGTGGCCTGCGCACCGACGTCGACTCCGCGGGTGGGGTGCGCGGCGATCAGCACGCCCGGCTCGGACTCCAGCTCCCGGCCGACGATCAGCTTCTGCTGGTTGCCGCCGGACAGGGCGAACGCCGGGACCGTCTCGTTCGGGGTGCGAACGCCGAAAGTGCTGATCAGCTCGCGGGTGTCGGCGCGCACCGCGGCAGCGTCGACGAACGGGCCGTTGCGGAACTTCGGTTCGTTCTCCCGACCCAGCAGCGCGTTCTCCCACAACGGGGCCGACAGCATCAGAGCCTCCCGATGCCGGTCGAACGGGATGTAGCCGATGCCCTCGCCGCGGGTCTGCTGCGCGGTCAGCTCGGTGATGTCCCGGCCGCCCAGCCGGATGGTGCCGGCCGCGAGCCGGCGGATCCCCAGGATCGCTTCGCACAGCTCGAACTGGCCGCTGCCCTCGACCCCCGCGATGCCGACGATCTCACCGCTGCGCACCCGCAGGGACACGCCGTCCACCAGGTTCTTCGAGCCGACGCCGGCCACCACCACGTCGGCGAGTTCCAGTCGCACCTCGTCGGCGATCGTCGACGCCCGCGGCGTCGCGGCCGGCAGCTCGAACCCGACCATCATCTCCGACAGCCGCGTGCGGTCCACCTCTGCCGGGGTCACCGCGCCGACCGTGGTGCCGGCCCGGATCACCGTGACGTCGTCGGCGACGGCCAGCACCTCGTCGAGCTTGTGGGAGATGAAGATGATCGTCGCACCGTCGGCGACCAGCAGTTTCAGGCTGTCGAACAGCTCGTCGACCTCCTGGGGCACCAGCACGGCGGTCGGCTCGTCCAGGATCAGGATCCGGGCCCCGCGGTAGAGCACCTTGATGATCTCCACCCGCTGCCGGTCCCCCACACCGAGCTCGGCGACCAGGCGCTGCGGTTCGATTCGGCTACCGATCAGCCGTGCGCAGGCGGTGTACCGGTCGGTGGCGGCCTTGAGGTCGATGCGGCCGGCTTTCGTGGGCTCCGACCCGAGGATGACGTTCTCCAGCACGGTGAGGTTGTCGGCCAGCATGAAGTGCTGGTGGACCATGCCGATGCCGGCCGCGATGGCCGCCGACGGCGATCGGAAGCTCACCGTCGCGCCGTTGACCCGGATGGTGCCGGCGTCGGGCTGGTGCATCCCGTACAGCGTCTTCATCAACGTCGACTTGCCGGCGCCGTTCTCGCCGACGATCGCGTGGATGGTGCCGGGGCGGACCTTGAGCCAGACGTCGGAGTTGGCGATCACCCCGGGGAAACGCTTCTCGATGCCGATCAGCTCGACGGCGAGCGGCTGGTCAGGGGCACCGCCGGCGGGACCGCCGACTGCCGGCTCGGGACTGCGCACCCGGTCCACCTCTCTCGTCGACGTCCGCGGCCCGTCGGAGGGGCCGGCCGCACTGCCGGCACCTCTGGGTCGGACGGACCCACCCGCTGAACCTATCCGCCGGCCGGCCGGGCCGGCATACAGCGGAGTCCCGGACACCCGGTCCGGGACTCCGCTGGTCGGTCGTGATGACGATGCCGCTGGTCGGTGCGGCACCAGCGGCCGCACCGGCGGGTCGATCAGGCGTCGGCCGGATCGGTCGGCACGGTGATGTCGCCGTCGACGATCATCTTCTTGTACATCTCCAGCTGCGGCACGACGTCATCGAGGTAGCCGCCCGAGGTGGAGTAGCCGACGCCGTCGACGGACAGGTCGAAGACCTTCGTCCCGCCCGCGGTGTCGCCGGACTGGACCTGCTCGATCGTCTGGAAGACGGCCTCGTCCACCCGCTTCAACATGGAGGTCAACAGGACCTTCTGCTGATCCGGGGTCGCCAGCAGGTACTGGTCGGCGTCGACGCCGATGGCCCACTTGCCCGCGCCGGCCTCGACGGCGGCCTCGATGGTGCCCGTCCCCGAACCGCCGGCTGCGCTGTAGATGACGTCGGTCCCGCCGGCGTACCAGGACTTGGCGATCTCCTTGGCCTTGTCCGGCGAGTTCCACGCGGCGTTGTCACCCTCGGCACCCAGGTAGCTGGAATCGATCGTGATGTCGGGTGCGACGGCCTTGGCCCCGGCGATGTAGCCGGCCTGGAAGCGCTTGATCAGCGCGCCCTCCTGGCCACCGATGAAGCCGATCTTGCAGGTGGTGCTCTTCAGAGCCGCAGCCGCCCCGACCAGGAACGAACCCTGCTCCTCGGCGAACACCAGGCTCTTGACGTTGGGCTCGTCGACCACCGAATCGATGATCGCGTAGGTCAGATCCGGGTTCGCGACGGCGGCGGCAGCCACGGTGTCGGTCCACAGGAAGCCGACGGCGATGATCGGGTTGTTCTTGTTCTGGCTCAGGGTGTTCAGGTTCGGCACGCGGTCGTCGTCGCTGTTGGCCTCGAGCTCGTTGACCGTGACGCCCAGCTGGGTCTTGGCCAGATCCGCACCGGCCGCGGCCGAGTCGTTGAACGTGCCGTCACCCCGCCCGCCGGTGTCGAAGGCCAGGCCCACGTTCAGCGCGGCTCCGCCGGTGGCGGCCGACGCCGAGGACTCCGCCGACGACGCCGCGGTCTCGGTGGCGCCGGCCGACGCCGAACCCGCCTCCGACGACGCCGTCGCGCATCCGGCGGCCGCCGTCGAACCGGAGGTGCCGGTGGTGGCCGATGAACTCGACGTCGCCGACGACCCGCCGGTGCTGCTGTTACCGCAGGCCGCCAACGCGATGGCGGCGGCGGTGATTCCTACGATCAGCCGAAGGCTGCGCGCTCGACGCACGATGATCTCCTTGTGTTGTTCGACAGGGCTGCCCGGGTGTCAGCCTGCGAGATCTGCGGCAAATCGGGCGATCGACCGGAAAGTCTGCGGCGAGCCGACGGCGAACGGCCGGAACCGAGCGCACGGACATCACCTGCGGACGCTACCGCCGGTTACGCCGGACGGGCTACCCGACGGCCGGTCCGTGACCGAATCGTGCCCCGCCGGACCGGTCGGCCCAACCGCTGGACCTGTGCGGTTCGGCTGCCGGACGGGTGCTCGACAAGCCCCATGACATACCCCCGTTCGGTACGTCCGGATGCGGCGGCACGCTGTCTATGAAGTCACAGCCGCGCAGGTGTCAGGTGCCCACCGGCCCGGGACTACCATCGGCAACACATCGTGGGCCGTCCCGGCCCGTCTCGTCCCGCCGCTGCCGCCGGAGGTCACCTGCATGGCCAGCACTGTTGTCCGCCCCCGTCGGGGAGATCCCGGCGCCCGGCGCGGCTCTCTCTACCGCGGCGGTGAGGGCATGTGGTCGTGGGTCGCCCACCGCATCACCGGCGTCCTGACCTTCTTCTTCCTCTTTGCGCACGTGCTGGACACCGCCCTCGTGCGGGTGTCCCCGGAGTCGTACAACCTCATCATCGAGACGTACAAGAACCCGGTCGTGAACCTGATGGAGGTCGGGCTGGTCGGCGCAGTGCTGTTCCACGCACTCAACGGCCTGCGCATCATGGCGGTGGACTTCTGGTCCAAGGGCCCGCGCTACCAGCGGCAGATGCTCTGGGGCATCCTCGCCGTCTGGGTGCTGGTGATGATCCCCGGCACCTACTTCATGCTCGTGCGCACCATCTCGACCGTGTTCGGCGGTGCCTGATGACCACGGTCTCCCCGAGCGGGTCGGCGGCGCGCACCGAGGCGAACCAGGAGTCCTACCGCGGTATCGAGGCGCCCAATGCGCCCCGCCGCCGGGTGGCCAAGGGCAAGAACTTCGAGATGTACTCGTGGCTGTTCATGCGGATGAGCGGCATCGTGCTGGTCGTGCTGGTGCTCGGCCACCTGTTCATCATGAACGTCCTCGACGGCGGGGTGCACCGCATCGACTGGGGCTTCGTCGCCGGTCGGTGGGCCTCACCGTTCTGGCAGATGTGGGACCTGTCGATGCTGTGGCTGGCCGAGCTGCACGGCGCCAACGGTCTGCGCACCGTGATCAACGACTACTCCCGCAAGGACGGCACCCGGTTCTGGCTGACGATGCTGTTGTACGCATCGGTCGTGCTGACCATCGGCCTCGGTAGCTTCGTGATCTTCACCTTCGACCCCACCATGGGACGCTGACATGCAGGTTCACAAGTACGACGTCGTGATCGTGGGCGCCGGTGGGGCCGGCATGCGGGCGGCCATCGAGTCCTCCCAGCGCGCTCGGACCGCCGTGCTCACCAAGCTCTACCCGACCCGGTCGCACACCGGCGCGGCGCAGGGCGGCATGTGCGCCGCCCTGGCCAACGTCGAGGAGGACAACTGGGAGTGGCACACCTTCGACACCGTCAAGGGTGGTGACTACCTGGTCGACCAGGACGCCGCGGAGATCATGTGCCGCGAGGCCGTGGACGCGGTCTACGACCTGGAGAAGATGGGGCTGCCGTTCAACCGGACCCCGGAAGGCCGGATCGACCAGCGCCGATTCGGCGGGCACACCCGCAACCACGGTGAGGCCGCGGTCCGTCGGGCGTGTTACGCCGCCGACCGCACCGGCCACATGATCCTGCAGACCCTGTACCAGAACTGCGTCAAACAGGGCGTGGAGTTCTTCAACGAGTTCTACGTCCTGGACGTCCTGATGACCCAGACCCCGGACGGCCCGGTGTGTTCCGGTGCGGTCGCCTACGAACTCGCGACCGGCGAGATCCACGTCTTCCACGCCAAGTCGGTCGTGTTCGCCACCGGCGGTGCCGGCAAGGTCTACAAGACCACCTCCAACGCGCACACCCTGACCGGCGACGGCATGGGCGTGATCTACCGCAAGGGCCTCCCTCTGGAGGACATGGAGTTCTACCAGTTCCACCCGACCGGCCTGGCCGGCCTGGGGATCCTGCTCACCGAGGGTGCCCGCGGCGAGGGCGCGATCCTGCGCAACGCCTCCGGCGAACGGTTCATGGAGCGCTACGCCCCCACCATCAAGGACCTCGCCCCGCGCGACATCGTCGCCCGGTCGATGGTGATGGAGGTCCTCGAGGGCCGCGGTGCCGGTCCGCACAAGGACTACGTGCTGCTGGACTGCACGCACCTGGGCGCGGAGGTGCTGGAGACCAAGCTCCCCGACATCACCGAGTTCGCCCGGACCTACCTCGGGGTCGACCCGGTGACCGAACCGGTCCCGGTGTTCCCCACCGCCCACTACGCCATGGGTGGCATCCCGACAAACGTCAACGGCGAGGTGCTGCGCGACAACGACAACGTCGTACCTGGCCTGTACGCCGCCGGCGAGTGCGCCTGCGTGTCCGTGCACGGCTCCAACCGCCTGGGCACCAACTCGCTGTTGGACATCAATGTGTTCGGCAAGCGCAGCGGGATCGCCGCCGCCGACTACGCCAACCGATCCGAGCATGCCGCCGACGTCGAGGATCCGGCGAAAACCGTGCTGGAGATGGTGGAGCGACTGCGCTACGCCACCGGCGGCGAGCGGGTCGCGGACCTGCGCATCGAGTTGCAGGCCACGATGGATGCCAACGCCGCGGTCTACCGGACCGAGACGACGCTCAAGCAGGCCCTGCAGGACGTCCAGGTCCTCAAGGAGCGTTACTCCAACGTCTCCGTCCAGGACAAGGGACGCAAGTTCAACACCGACCTGCTGGAGGCGATCGAGCTGGGCTTCCTGCTCGAACTCGCCGAGGTGATGGTGGTGGGTGCGCTGAACCGCAAGGAGTCCCGCGGCGGCCACGCCCGGGAGGACTACCCGTCCCGGGACGACACGAACTTCATGCGGCACACGATGGCCTACAAGGCCGATGCCGAGCTCGCCCCGCTCTCGTCGGACATCCGACTCGATTTCAAGCCGGTCACGATGACCCGCTACCAGCCGATGGAGCGCAAGTACTGATGACCAGCACGATCGAGTCCCCGGCGCCCGCCCAGCACACCAACCCGCCGCCGCCGGTCCCGGACGGGGCGGTGACTGTCACCCTGCACCTGCAGCGGTTCGACCCCGAGACCGACGACGCCCCGCACCTGGAGACGTACCGAATCCCGGCGCTGCCGACGGATCGGGTCCTGAACCTGCTGCACCACGTCAAGTGGTACATCGACGGGTCGCTGGCCTTCCGCCGGTCGTGCGCGCACGGGATCTGCGGCTCCGATGCCATGCGGATCAACGGCCGCAACCGGTTGGCGTGCAAGGTCCTGGTCAAGGACCTGATGACCACCAAGGGCGACGGAACTGCACCCACGGCCGACATCACGGTGGAACCGATCAAGGGCCTTCCGCTGGAGAAGGACATGATCGTCGACATGGAGCCGTTCTTCGCGGCGTACCGGTCGGTGAAGCCCTTCCTCATCACCCACGGCAACGAGCCGACCCGGGAGTGGATCCAGTCCGTCGACGACCGAGAGCGCTTCGACGACACCACCAAGTGCATCCTGTGCGCGGCCTGCACCACGTCGTGCCCGGTCTACTGGTCGGCCGACAGTTACGTCGGTCCGGCGGCGATCGTCAACGCGCACCGCTTCATCTTCGACTCCCGCGATCAGGGCGCCGAGGAGCGATTGGAGATCCTGTCCGACGCCGAGGGTGTGTGGCGCTGCCGCACCACGTTCAACTGCACGGACGCCTGCCCGCGCGGGATCCAGGTGACGAAGGCGATCCAAGAGGTCAAGCGCGCCCTGATGTTCCGCCGCATCTGACTCAATGCCTCGGCGACGCCGCCCCGGTGTCACGGGAGCGGACCGGCTTCGCACTGTCGGTGGTTCGACTGCTCGACTGCTGGTCTGCGCCGCGACAGTGGGCGTCACGCTGCTGGGTGTCCCGTCACCGGGCGCCGCCGATGACGGGTACCTGCCGCCGTCGGTGACGGTCGCGCCGCCCGACACCTCCGACTGCGCCCAGCAGCACACTCCCCCACCGGCGGTGGACACCTCAGAAGAGCCGGCGCCGGGGATGACCGCGCCGCCACCGCTGCCCGTCCCCACCGACCCGGTCGGCGGGCCCGCGCTGGGCAGCTGTGCCTTCGCCCTCCCGGCCGGCGCCCCGGCACTGCCGTCGGACATCACGGCCACCGCCTGGATGGTCGCCGACCTGACCACCGGGCAGGTCCTCGGCGGCAAGGATGTGCACGGCCGCTACCGACCGGCGTCGACGTTGAAGCTGCTGACCATGAACGTCGTGCTGCAGACCCTGACCGACCTGGACGCGCAGGTGATCGGCACCCGGGACGACGCCGACCAGGAAGGTTCGCGGGTCGGGATGGGCCAGGGCGGGGTTTACACCGTCCGCGAGCTGTTCCTGGGGTTGCTGCTGAACTCCGGGAACGACACCGCGAACGCGCTGGCGCGGGCGAACGGCGGTGTCGCCGAGACGGTGGCGCAGATGAACACCGCGGCGGTGGCCCTGGGCGCGCTGGACACCCGGGCGGCGACGGTGTCCGGCCTCGATCGGGCCGGGCAGCAGACGTCGGCCTACGACCTCGCGCTCATCATGGGCGCCGATCTGGCGGTCCCGGGCTTCGCCGAGATGCTGGCCACCCCGGACGCGACGTTCCCCGGCTTCGACACCTACCCGGCCTTCGGCATCGCCAACGACAACAAGCTGCTGGCCCACTACCCGGGGGCCGTCGGTGGCAAGACCGGCTTCACCGACGACGCCGGCAACACCTTCGTCGGGGTCGCGGAGCGGACCGGCCATCGGCTGGTCGTGACGATGTTGGCCGGGACCCACCACCCACGCCGCCAGTGGATGCAGGCCGCGTCGCTGCTGGACTGGGGTTTCGCCGTCACCGACGCCGGCCTGCCGCCGGTGGGCCGACTGGTGACCCCGGGTGGCGATCCGGACGGCGGCGCCGCCCCCGACGCGACCGACAGCGCGGCCTCAGGTGCTGGGGTGCCGGGTGCTGGGGTGCCGGTGCTGGGGTGCCTGGTGCTGGGGTGTCCGGTGCTGGGGCGTCCGGCGCTCCTACGACGGGCGACCCCGCGTCGCCCGCAGCCGGTGCGGCAGCGGGGGTGAACGGCGGCATCGGTGGGTGGCTCGGCCCGGTCGCGCTGCTCGTCGGGGCGGTGGTCGTCGGGGCGGTGGTCGTCAGGGCCGCGGTAATCGTCCGGCGCCGCCGGGCGGTCCCGGCGGACGACCGGGGCTGACGCAGCGCCGAGGCGCCTCCGGCTTCAGCGCTGTCGCCCGCGCACCTTCCCGGCGACGAACCCGGCAGCAGCACCGAGCCCCAGGCCGCCGGCCAGCGCGGGCACGCTGCGGACCCGGTACTGCGGCCGGATCACCACGGCCATCGCGCTGTCCTCCACCGGGATCGCCGGGGCCTCGCTGGTGCCGATCCAGGCGGCGACCATCAACACCATCCGGGCCACCAGGTTGATGAACGCCAGCAGCGCGATGATGGACCCGAAGGCGGCAGCGGTGGCCGATCCGCTGAACACCTGGATCAGCGTGGACAGCAGCAGCTTGAACACCTCGAAGATGACGGCGGCGGCGATCGCACCCCGCCAGATCTTGCGCCGCGGCACCTCGTCGGAGTGGGTGGGCAGCCAGGAGTAGAAGAAGAAGAACAGCGCGATGCTCACGCACAGCGCCAGCAACACCGGGACGACGCTGAGCACCGCGGTGACCCACCCCACATCGGCGAGGCCGAGCAGGCGGGCGAACACACCGGTCAGCGCGGAGCCGACGGCGCTGAGCACCACCGAGAGCAGGATCCCGATCCCCATCACGACCAGCGTCAGCAGGTCCTTCCCGAGGGCCTTCACGAACGTCTCCTTGTCGGCCTCGGGCTCCTCCCACTTCGGCCGCCACTGCGCCTGGACCGCCTCCCGGACGTTGGTCATCCACCCGATGCCGGTGTAGAGGCCCAGGATGAGCGACACGATGCCGACCGTGAACCGGGCGTTGATCGCGCTGTCGATGACCCCGTTGACCCCGTCCGCCAGTTCGCCGCCGGAGGCCGCGAAGATCGAGGTCACCTCGTTCTTGAGCTTGGCGATCAACTCGGGCCTACTGCTGAGCACGAACCCGACCGTGGAGAACGCCACGCCCAGGATCGGCACCAGCGACACGATGCTGAAATAGGTGATCGCCGCCGCGAACTGGGAGCCGAGCCGTTCGCCGAAGCGGGTGAACATCCGCAGCAGGTGCGCGACCCACGGCTTGGCCGACAGCCGCTGCCACAGTTTGACCGGGGCGATCGGCCCCTCGGCCTCCTTGCGGGCCTGCTCGTGGGTCTTGTACGCCGCGTCGGCGAGGGTGGGCTGGTCCATGTCAAGGCCCTTCGTTTCCGGTGGTGACGACGTGCAAGGTGCGGATCGCCGACGGGATCGGCGGGGCGGACGCTAGCGGGCGGCCGGGGCGATGAACCCCACCCGCTCGTAGACCCTGGCCAACGTCCGGTCCGCGACCTCGCGCGCCCGGGCGGCGCCGGCTGCGAGGATGCGGTCCAGCTCGGCCGGATCACGCAGGTACTCCGCGACCGCCGCTTGCACCGGCGTGGCGAACGCGACGAACACGTCGGCCACATCGCCCTTCAGGTCTCCGTAGCCCTTACCCGCGTAACCGGCTTCCAACTCCGCGATCGGGGTGCCGGTGAAGGCGTGCAGCATCCCGAGCAGGTTGGACACCCCTGGCTTCCCGGTCTCGTCGAAGCGGATCTCGCGCTCGGTGTCGGTGACCGCGGACTTGATCTTCTTCACGCTCGCCCGCAGATCGGCCAGCAGATCCAGCGAGCCGGCCGGCTGGGACTTGCTCATCTTGGCCGTCGGGTTGGTCAGGTCGTAGACCTTCGCGGTGCTCTTGAGGATGTGCGCGTCCGGGATCCGGAACGTCTTGCCGAACCGGCTGTTGAACCGCTGCGCCAGATTGCGGGTCAGCTCCAGGTGCTGGCGCTGGTCCTCACCCACCGGCACCTGGTGCGGCTGGTAGAGCAGGATGTCGGCGGCCTGCAACACCGGGTAGGTGAACAGCCCGACGCTGACCCGGTCGGCGGTGACCCGGCCGGACTTGTCCTTGAACTGGGTCATCCGGCTGGCCTCGCCGAAGCCCGCCTGGCACTCCAGCACCCAACAGAGCTGGGAGTGGGCCGGGACGTGGGACTGCAGGAACAGGGCCGACCGGTCGGGGTCGACGCCGAGCGCCAGCAGTTGCGCCACCGAGGTCCTGGTGCGCTGCCTGAGCAGCTTCGGGTCGTGCTCGACGGTGATCGCATGCAGGTCCACCACGCAGTAGAAGCAGTCGTGGGTCTCCTGCATCGCCACCCATTGACGGACCGCGCCGAGGTAGTTGCCGACGTGGAACGAGTCATGGGTCGGCTGGATCCCGGACAGCACCCGAGGCCGGGTGGCCGGAGCCCCGGTCGGCGCCGGGGCGGCGGCCGACGCGGCCGCCGCGGCGGCGGGATCGGCGGATGCGGGCGCGGCGGAACCGGTGGTCTCAGGTGCGGACAACATCGGTCGATCTTCGCACTCCACCGGCCGTCTCCCCGCATCCGCCGCCGGTGTCCCGATCGGCGCCCGCAGGTACCGCGAACGGCCGGTCAGTCCTTCGGCCGAATGACCTTGACGGTGTAGTACACGACGGCGGCCAGGAACAGGACCAGCGCGACGATCTGCCATGGCTCCACGGTCCGGGTCCCTTCAACAGTTGTGCGGTGGAAACGGCGGCACCGCCCGACCGGGTGGGTCGGGCGGTGCCGTGGTCGAGGTGGGGCCACCTCAGCAGCAGTGGGTCAGATCAGCCCGTTCTGGGTCAGCCAGTCCTTGGCGACGACATCGGGGGCCTCGTTGGAGTACACCCGGACCAGCATCTCGGTCAGGTTCGCGGTGGTCAGCTTGGCCGAGACCGCATTGAGTGCCTCGGCGGTCTCACCGGCCACGGCGGAGGTGACCAGAGGGACGACCTGCTGGGCGCGGAAGTTGCTCTTCGGGTCCTCCAGAACGACGAAACCGTTGGCCTCGATGCTCGGGTCGGTGGTGAACAGGTCGGTGACGTCGACCTGGCCGCCCTTGAGCGCGTTCACGCTGAGCGTGCCGCCCGCGTCCAGGGTGGTGAAGGACTTGAACGTCACTCCGTAGGTCTCCTTGAGCCCCGGAACGCCGTCGGCGCGGGTCTCCATCTCCGGCGGCCCGCCGAGGGTGAGCTCACCCGCGACCGGCGCGAGGTCGGCGATCGACGTCAGGTTGTACTTTTCGGCGGTCTCCTTCGTGACGGTCAGCGAATCGCTGTCCTGCGCCTCGGACGCCTTGAGCACCTCGAGGCCGTCGGGCGCCAGTACGGCGGGCAGTGCGGCATAGACGTCCTCGGCGGAGACCGCGGTGGCGGTCTTGTCGACGTGGGCCAACAGGTTGCCGGAGTACTCCGGGATCAGGTTGATCGAACCGTCCTGCATGGCCTTGTAGTAGGCCTCGCGGTTCCCGATGTTGAGGGTCTTCTCGACGGTCAGACCCTTGGACTCCAGCGCCGCGGCGTAGATCTCGGCGAGCAGGGTGCTCTCCGGGAAGTTGGCGGAGCCGATCTTGATGGTGCCGGCCGAGGTGGCCGCGGTGGCCGACGGGTCGGCGGAGGTGGACCCGAGGGACGCCGACGTCGACGCCGACGCCGACTCCGACGAGGTGGACGACGTAGCGGTGGTCGAGGCGGTGCTGGTCAGCGGGTCCGTCGATCCGCCGCAGGCGGCCAGCACGAGGGCGGCCGCTGCGGCGAGGGCGCCGAGTGCGGTGGTTCTGGTGTTCATCGGGATTCTCCTGTGGTGGTGCGGGGTAGGGGACGGCACCGAGTTGGTACCGGCTGGTCGGGCTACCGTCAGGCGACGGCGGGTTCGATGATGACGGGTTCGGTGGTAGCGGCTTCGGCCGGGCCGGCCCGCGCCCGGGCGGAGAACCGGCCGCTGACGCCCGGTGAGACGATCAGCCGCTGCACCAGTGCGAGCAACTGGTCGATCAGCAACGCCAGCACGGCCACCAGGACGGCGCCGGCGGCCATCTGGCTGTAGTCCTGCTGGGCGAGCCCGGTGAAAACGTACCGGCCGAGCCCGCCGAGCGACACGTACGCCGCGATCGTGGCGGTGGCGATGACCTGCAGCGTCGCGCTGCGGATGCCCGAGATGATCAGCGGCAGTGCGTTGGGTGCCTCGACCCGGAACAGCACCTGGGAGCTGGTCATGCCCATCCCGCGGGCCGCGTCCCGGGCGGCGCCGTCCGCGTTCTGCACCCCAGCGACGGTGTTGCCGAGGATGGACGGCAACGCGAGCAACACCAGCACCACCTCGGTCGGCAGGAGATAGACCAGGTTGTTCTTGCCGGTGACCAACGGTGACAGCAGCACCACGAAGAAGATGAGCAGGCCGAAGCTCGGCAGCGAACGGACTGCGTTGACCGTCAACGACACCGCTGCCACGCCACGGCCGGTGTGCCCGATCAGCAGTCCGAGCGGCAGTGCGATGACGACCGCGATCACCAGCGCGATCCCGGAGTAGTACAGGTGCTCACCGATCCGGGCCGGGATGCCCTGGGACCCGGACCAGTGTTCGGGGTCGGTGAGGAAGTCGTAGACGCCGCCGATCATGCCGGCCGCCCCGCCCGCCGCCACGGCGTGAGCAGCCGGGTACCGAGCACGATCACCCCGTCGAGGACCAGCGCCAGCAGCAGACACAGCACGATGCCCAGCACGATCGGCGCGTAGTACGACCGGAACGACGACAGCTGCAGTCCGGTGCTGAACAGCTGACCGAGCTGGGCGGTCCCGATCGTGGTCGCGACAGTCACCAGGCCGACGTTGGAGACAGCCGCGACCCGCAGACCGGTACTGATGACGGGGACCGCGATCGGCAGCTCCACCCTTAGCAACCGGGCGAACCAGCCGTAGCCCATCGCGGTGGCCGACTGGAGGACGTCGGTCGGGACCGAGGAGAGCCCGTCGGCGACGACCCGGACCAGCAGGGCGACGGTGTAGACGGTCAGCGGGAACAGCACGTTCACCGGGTCCAGGATCCGGGTGCCCAGGATGCCCGGCGCCAGCACGAACAGGGCGATCGACGGGATCGTGTACAGCAGGCCTGCGACGCCCACCAGCGGCGGGTACGCCCACGCGTAGCGGCGCGCCAGGTACCCGATCGGCAGCGCGATGATCAGGCCCAGGACGACCGGGACGACGGCGAGCCAGACGTGCTGGCCGAACAGGTTCAACACGACCTCGGTGTTGCTCTGGAAGTACCCGATGAAATCCCACTGCCCGGGCGGCCCGGCACGCTGCGCCAGCCCGGCGAGGGTGGCGATCATCCGGCCACCGCGGCGGCGTCGGCGGCCCGTCGGTCGCCCAGCTGGGCCTCGATCCGGCGCACGACCTCGGTGGCGGTGACGGTCCCGACGAGTCGGTGGTCCTCGTCGACGACGACCCCGCGGCCGCTGGGCGAGGACAGCGCGGCGTCGAGCGCGTCGCGGAAGGTGCCGCCGACGTCGGCCCGGGTCCCGCCACGGTTCAGCGTGGCCGGGTCGACCTGACCGTCGGCGCCCGGGACGATCTGCAGCCAGCCCATCGGTTCATGGTCCGCGGTGACCACGAGGACCCAGCCGTCCAGGGCCACCAGCGCCGCGGTGGCCAGGTCGGAGCCGACGACGACGGTGGGTTCGCGCTGCGGGTCCAGGTCCCCGGCGGCCTCGAAACCCAGTGCCCGGTAGCCGCGGTCCCGGCCGACGAACCCCGCGACGAAGTCGTCGGCGGGCCGGGTCAGCAGTTCGGTGGGGGACGCCACCTGCGCGAGGTGTCCACCGGCGCGCAGCACGGCGATGTGGTCACCGAGCTTGACGGCCTCGTCGATGTCGTGGGTGACGAGCACGATCGTCTTGCCGAGGTCGTTCTGCAGGCGCAGGAACTCGTCCTGGAGTTGCCCCCGCACGACAGGGTCCACCGCGGAGAACGGTTCGTCCATCAGCATCACCGGCGGGTCGGCGGCCAACGCCCGGGCGACCCCGACCCGCTGCTGCTGCCCACCGGACAGTTGCGCCGGGTACCGCTTGGCGTATGTCGAATCCAGCCCCACCCGTTCCAGCAGCTCCATCGCCCGGCTGCGCGCCTGGGCCTTGGGCGTGCCGAGCAGCAGTGGCACGGTCGCGACGTTGTCCACGATCGTCCGGTGCGGGAACAGACCGGCGTGCTGGATGACGTAGCCGATTCCTCGCCGCAGATCGGAGGCCGAGAAGCTCGCGGTGTCCCGGTCGTCGAGCCAGATCGAGCCGGCCGAGGGCTGGATCATCCGGTTGATCATCCGCAACGACGTGGTCTTCCCGCAGCCCGAGGGCCCGACGAAGACGGTGATCTTGCCGGACGGCGCGACGAGGCTGAGGTCGTCGACGGCGACGGTGCCGTCCGGGTACCGCTTGGTGACATGGTCGAATCGGATCATCGAGCTGAGGCCTCCTCGGGTCCAGCCGGAACGGCTGACACGGGCGAGTAGTCAGGGTGGGCGATCACGGACCCTGCTCCGGACTGCGAATCGTTCGCAGCCCGGATGATGCGGCGGAATCCGAAGGCAACGCTAGTCCGACCCACCGACATTGCCGGTGCGGACGAGCCGACTCTTGGATACCCGGATGTGGTGCCGCCAACCGTCGAGGGAGCCTGGGGTGCTCGCCGACCTGGCGCGCGCTGCCGCGCACCGGTCCGCGGGCCGGCACGCCCACACCCGAGTGGGTGTGGCGGCCCATCATGCGGATGAAGCAGATGACACAACGACCGGAAACCGCCCCCTCGGTGGGGCGTAATCAGTCCTCCTAGAGGAGTAGTCCTAGCCATTCGGCTGATTGACGCTGCGTCGACATGACGACTACAGAGAGAACTCGACCCTTTCACAGCTGTTTCCCAGGAGGTCCCGTGGTCCACCGTCGCCTACTCGCCTCGCTCGCCCTGAGCGTGGCGGCCCCGCTGCTGGCGGTGGTGCCGACAGCCGCTGCCGAGGCGGGGCCGACAGGGGTGGCTGCGACGCCGACGATGGTCGCCGCGGCCGGGCCACTGGACGACACCCGGGAGCTGCCGCCGGGCCAGGTGTTCAGCGTCGAGGACGGGCCCGCGGTGCAGCTGGGCGCCTATCCGGGCCCGGAAACGCTCCAGGCCGACCCGCCGATGGCGGCCGTGGAGAGCGCGAGCCCACCGCCGGGAACGGTGCGGCAGTGGTTGGGACTGGACCAGGTCGGCGGCCGGTACTACCGAAAGGACTACACGCTGCGCGGGATCGGCGATCACATCGAGGTATGGGTCGCCGATGATCTCGCGTTCCCGGTGGGCGACTGCCGTGATCGGGTCACCGCGGCCGCGGTGGTCACCGACGAGCAGGTCGCGTCCTTCGTCCAGGAGTTCGACACGAACATCTACCCGACGGAGACCGCTGCGTTCAGCACCCCCCCGGACCGGGACGGCACCCATGCACTGCTCGGCCCGGATGCCGGCGGCAACGGTGGCGACTTCACCGGCGCCGGTGACAAGACAGTCACGCTGGTGGACAACGTCCGCGATGCGAATTTCTACGACCTGCCGAATGCGCCGACCTATGTCGCCGGGTTCTTCAGCAGGCAGCTCGCCGAGTGGACGGACCGCAACGTGATGACCGTCGACGCCTTCGACTGGCTGCACCGGACCGGCGCCGAGCCCGCCGACGAGCCGACGGCCGACCCGTGCACCAGCCGCCCGGGCCGACCCCATCTGTACGAGGGCGTCTTCGCCCACGAGTGGCAGCACCTGCTGCAGTACTACATCGATCCGCTCGAGTCGATCTGGCTCAACGAGGGTCTGTCGGACTTCGCCCAGACCGTGACCGGTTACGTCGATGCGAACGCCACGGTCTTCCAGCGCGGCACCGACACCCACCTGGCCTGTTTCCAGGGCTTCGGCACGGTCCAGACCGTGTTCAACCCCCACCCACGTGACTGCGGGGGCCCGGAGAACTCGCTCAACCTCTGGGACGAGGGGAACAATGCCAGCGGGGTACTGGCCGATTACGGCAACGCCTACCAGTTCCTGCTCTTCCTCTACGACAGGTACGGCACGTCCGTGATCTCCACGCTGCATCGCGACAGCGCGCAGCAGGGCCTGACGAGCGTCGCGACGGCACTGGGGGCACGCGGGATCGCCAACGTGTTCGACGTGCTGCACGACTACCAGATGATGACGTACCTGGACGGCATCATCGACGGCGCGCGCTGCCTGGAGGTGTCGGGTTTCCGGCGCGCCGACGCCACCAGTGCGAGCGTGACCTCGACGATCAACCTCGCCAACCCGGCGATCAACGCCACCCCCGGGGTGGCGCCCAACGGGGCCGACTACGTCCCGTTGACCGGGGTGGCCCCGGGTGGTGCGGTGGTCGCCCTGCGCGGCCGGGAGCTCACCTCCCTGGTCTTCGACGGTGCGGCCGCCCTCCCACCTCTCGCGCAGGACTGGCGGATCGTCACCGACGACCCCGACCGCCCCGGCGATCCGGTGCTGTTCTCCGGGAATGCGGACGGGCTCGATGCGGTGGCGATCATCCCGGTCACCGTTCCGGTGGCACAACCGGAGTTGACCTTCCTGGCCAAGTACGGCGCCGAGGCGGGCTACGACTTCGGCTACGTGTCCGTGTCCACCGACGGCGGCGCGAGCTACGTCCCGGTCGCGGGCGACCGGACGGTCACCGGGCCGAACGGGCCGGCGCTGACCGGCTCCACCGCCGGGTTCGAGGCGCACCACTTCGACCTGTCGGCGTACGCCGGCCAGCAGATCCTGCTCAGCTTCCGCTATGTCAGCGACGCCGGTGTGAACGCAGGCGGCCTGCTGCTGGACGACATCACGCTCGGCGGCGCACTGCTGTCGGACGGCTCGACGCTGACGCCGTTCTTGTCGCCGACGGCGATTCGGCCGACGCCGGTGTCGAACTGGGCGATCCGGATCATCGGCATCTCGGAGTCGGCCGACCGCACGATGATCACCGTCCTCGCGCCCACGGTGGGCACCCGACTGACCATGGACACGCGGGCGTTGCGAAAACTGGACCGCTCCGACAGGGTGCTGGTGATGGTGTCCTACGACGAACCCACCGGGCGGCACGGCCAGTACGCGCCGTACACGCTCACGGTGAACGGCACCGTTCAGGCCGGCGGCTCGCCGTCCACCTGATCGGGTTCCAGGGTGTAGCCGTACTCCCCCGTCTCGGCCGGCCCGGAGGTCGTGACTCGCGCGGTGAACGTGCGGCACTCCGGGTCGCCGATGGCGAGCACCGTGCAGATCACCGGCCGCTCGAACTTCTGCTGGACGGAGAAGCGACCCGCCGCGGTGAACGGCCCGACGATCGGATTCGGGTTGCCCGGCCCGAGCAGGGGGCTGGCCTCGGCCACAGAATTCACACCGGCGGCCATGTACACCTTGCCGTTGATGCCGAACCGCAGGTAGCGGAAGCGACCGTCCGGGGCACCGCCGACGTACACGCCGTCGGTCCGTGGCGTGAACCAGTCGTTCTCCGGCTCATCGGAGGCGATCGAGGAGATGTCCTGCGGCTCCCCCACCGCGCCGCCGCCCGAGGTGAACGATTTGATCGCGTCCCGCCAGCCCATTCCGGTCCCCTCGTCGTCCCGCTCCGGTCGGTACGAACCTAGTCCGGTCGGCCTGCCGCCACGACTCGGCGGGTCAGTCCCGGTGCAGTGCAGACGGCTTGTGCACCGCCTCCTTGTGGGTCTCGTCGGTCTTCACCAGATACTGCGGATCGTCCTCGGTGGCCTTCACCGTCCGGCCGGCCGCCTCGGTCTCCTCGGTGATCGCACGCTGGACAGTGCCCTCGGTGGTGGTTCCGTGCGTGTTCCAGGTGACGTGGTCACCCTTCTTCAGCGCGTCGCTCATGTCGGTCGCCCCTCTCGGATCGTGTGCCGCGGAAGTACCCGTTCCGGGACTGCGGTCAACAGCCGGCAGCGGCGCCAGTCGCCGATTCGCGACGACGGGCTCGGACGGGCGGCGCCGGTCACAAAAAAACCGCATCGTCGCCCGCATGCCGTGGGCATGCGGGAGACGATGCGGCGCACCTCATCTCGACGACCAGGCCGTCACCCCAGGCGGGCGGCCAGGTTGGCGTCCAGCGAGTCCAGGAAATCCTCGGTGGTCTGCCACGGCTGCTCCGGCCCGACGAGCGCGGCAAGGTCCTTGGTCATCTTCCCGCTCTCCACGGTCTTGATCACCACGTCCTCCAGCGCCTCGGCGAAGCCGATGACCTCGGGGGTGCTGTCCAGCTTGCCGCGGTGCTTCAGGCCACCCGTCCAGGCGAAGATCGACGCGATCGGGTTGGTCGACGTCGGCTTGCCCTGCTGGTGCTGGCGGTAATGCCGGGTGACGGTGCCGTGCGCGGCTTCCGCCTCGACGGTGCTGCCGTCCGGAGTCATCAGCACCGACGTCATCAGGCCCAGCGAACCGAAGCCCTGCGCGACGGTGTCGGACTGCACATCGCCGTCGTAGTTCTTGCAGGCCCAGACGTAGCCGCCCTCCCATTTCATCGCCGACGCGACCATGTCGTCGATCAGGCGGTGCTCGTAGGTGATGCCGGCGGCGTCGAAACGGTCCTTGTACTCGGCGGCGAAGACGTCGGCGAAGATGTCCTTGAACGCGCCGTCGTAGGCCTTGAGGATCGTGTTCTTGGTGCTCAGGTACACCGGGTAGTTGCGCTGCAACCCGTAGGCGAACGAGGCCCGGGCGAAGTCGGCGATCGAGGAGTTGAAGTTGTACATTCCCATCGCGACGCCGCCGTCGGCCGGCATGTCGACGACCTGGAACTCCATCGGCTCACCGCCGTCGGCCGGCGTCCAGCTGATCGTCACCTTGCCGGCACCCGGCACCTTGAAGTTCGTCGCCTTGTACTGATCGCCGTGGGCGTGCCTGCCGATCACGATCGGCTTCGTCCAGCCCGGCACCAGCCGCGGCACGTTGGAGATGATGATCGGCTCGCGGAACACTACGCCGCCGAGGATGTTGCGAATGGTCCCGTTGGGCGAGACCCACATCTTCTTCAGGCCGAACTCCTGGACCCGCGCCTCGTCCGGGGTGATGGTCGCGCACTTGACCCCGACACCGTGCTTCTTGATCGCGAGTGCGGAGTCGACGGTGATCTGGTCGTCGGTCGCGTCGCGGCTCTGGATGCTCAGGTCGTAGTACTCGAGGTCGACGTCCAGGTAGGGCAGGATCAACTTCTCCTTGATGAACTCCCAGATGATGCGGGTCATCTCGTCGCCGTCGATCTCGACGACGGTGCCTTCTACCTTGATCTTCGCCATGGTGCTGCGCGACTCCTCTCGTGGCACCCACCCCGCGGCGGCGCTCCGATGAGCCTAGTGCCCGCCTCCCGCCGACCTCGACGTGGTGGGAGGCGTGACCGGCCGGATGATCTGTGACCTTCGTCGGCTATCTTTGCGCCCATCACGGCATGCCAGGGGGTCATCAGCCATGAAGAAGCCACGTGCCATACCGGATCGACAGATGGACGCCTGGGAGCTGTTCGTCCGGGCCCACGCGCAACTGTTCGCGCGGCTCGGGGCCGACCTCGACAAGGCCGACGAAGTGCCGATGAGCACCTACGACATCCTGGTGCAGCTGTCGCAGGACGGCGGCAAGCTGCGCCTCAAGGATCTGCTCCACCGGGTGGTGCTCAGCCAGCCGGGCCTGTCCCGGCGGATCGAACGGCTGGAGGTGGCCGGGCTGGTCGAGCGGCGCCCGGACCCGCACGACGGTCGGGGCGTGATCGTGGCGCTGACCCGGGCCGGCAGGTACGCCCTGCGCTCGGCGGCGGTCGTGCACATGGACGGCGTCCACCGGGAGTTCACCGAGGCACTCACCGACGAGGAGGCCGAGGTGCTGATCCGGGTGTTCAGCCGTGCACTGCTGTCCGACCGCGAGATCCGCCCAACCGGCGCGTGAGTCGGGCCGACCGCCCCGGGACGGGCTCAGTCGATGAGGACCAGCGTCATGATCGCCGCAGCCAGGCCGGTGCAGAACAGCACGTCGAACGGCCGGGACCGCACGGTGAGCGGCCCCATCTGCTCCGGTGTCAACACCATGCGCAGCGCGGCCACTATCAGCAGGGCACCCGCCAGCACGGTCGACCCCCGGCGGAACCGGGCCAGTCCGACCAACGTCAACGCCACCAGCAGCAACGCCCCCACCACGAGTGACGGCACCGCGTCCCGCCGGATCCTGACTGCCATCGGCGGCTCAGACCCGCCCGACAGCGGCAGCCTCAGGCACCGGCCGCCCCCCATCGGCGCTCGGCGGCCGTCACCACATTGGCCTGCAGCATCGCTCGCGTCATCGGCCCGACCCCGCCCGGCATCGGCGCCACCCAGCCGGCGACCTCGCGGACCGCCGGGTGGACGTCGCCCACGAGGCCTGCCTCGGTGCGGGTGATCCCGATGTCGAGCACCGCGGCACCCGGCTTGACCATCTCCGGCGTGATCAGCGCGGGCACGCCGGCGGCTGCGATCACGATGTCGGCCCGACGGACCTCGGCCGCGATGTCCTTCGTGCCGGTGTGGCACAGGGTCACGGTCGCGTTCTCGCTGCGCCGGGTGAGCAACAGACCCAACGGTCGACCAACGGTGACCCCACGCCCGACGATCACCGCGTGCGCACCGTCGATGGGAACGCCGTGGTGGCGCAGCAGCGCGACCGCCCCGGCCGGGGTGCACGGCAGGGGGCCGGGTTCGCCGAGCACCAGCCGCCCGAGATTGACCGGGTGCAGGCCGTCGGCGTCCTTGTCCGGTGCGATCGCCTCCAGTACCGCCCCCGCCTTCAGGTGCCGCGGCAGCGGCAGCTGAACGATGTATCCGTCGCAGGCCGGGTCGTCGTTGAGTTCGGCGATGACCTCCAGAAGAGCCGCCTGACTCAGGTCGGCCGGCAGATCACGGCGGATCGAGTGCACCCCGATGGAGGCGGAATCGGCGTGCTTGCCCCGGACATAGGCAGCCGAGCCAGGATCGTCGCCGACGATGACCGTCGCCAGTCCGGGGATGTGGCCGGCGGCGGTGAGCGCCGCGACCCGGGTCCGCAGGTCGGCGAACATCAGTTCGCGCAGCGCCTTGCCGTCGAGGAGCGTCGCAGTCACCGGCTCATCCTTCCAGACCCGCACCCCCGGCCGGGCGCACCGACCGGCAATGACCTGGCGTCCCGAACGGGGCGTCAGTGACCGGTCGGTCCGCCCGCGGTGCCCGGATCGGCGAGAAAGGCGGCCAATTCGGCCGCGGGCATGCCGTAGTTGTGCTCCGGGGCCGGGTACGCGCGGGACCGGACGTCACCGGCGAACTCCCGCACGCCGCTGTTCATTGCGTCCTGCAGGTCGGCGTACCGGCGGACGAATCGCGCTCCGGCGCCGTCGCGGATGCCGAGGATGTCGTGGAAGACCAGCACCTGACCGTCGGTGCCCGGGCCGGCGCCGATCCCGATGACCGGGATCGCCAACGAGGGCATCGCAGCGTCGGTGACCTCCTGCGGGATCGCCTCGAAGACCAGCGCAAAACATCCTGCGTCCTGCAGGCTGCGGGCACCGTCGATCACGGTCCTGGCGGACGCGGCCGTCCGGCCCTGGGCGCGGTACCCACCCAACGCGGTCGCGGTCTGCGGGGTCAGGCCGACATGACCCATCACCGGAATGCCGGCCGCCGACCAGGGCCCGGGCCCGGGCCACCGACACCCGGCCGCCGCCTTCCAGCTTGACGGCGTCGGCACCGGCTTCCTTGAGGAACCGGATCCCGGTGCCGACCGCCTGCTCGTCGCTGACCTCGTAGGAACCGAACGGCAGGTCGACCACCAGCAACGGGGTCCGGACCGCGCGCCGGGCGGCCCGCGCCAGCACCAGCATCTCCTCGACGGTCACCGACACGGTGTCGGGATGACCGAGCACCGTCATCGCACCGGAGTCGCCGACCAGCACGATGTCCACCCCGGCGGCTTCGGCGGCCGTTCCGCTCGGGTGGTCGTAGGCGGTGACCATGACGATCGGCCGGCCGGTCCGCTTGTGCTCGAACAGGTCCGGGATGGCGACCGGGCGGCGGGTGGCGGGACCGGCGGCGGGCTGCGGGTGGCTGCTCACCGGTCGGTGAGGACGACGTTGTCGATCAGCCGGACCGCGCCGACCCGCGCCGCGACCAACAGCAGGGCGGCGCCGCTGCACCCGCTCGACCGGGTCGAAACTGCGCTCGTCGACGAGTGCGAGGTAGTCCGGGGTGATGTCGGCCCGGCCCAGTTCGTCGCCGGCGACGGCCAGCAGCGCCGCGGCGTCCCGCTCACCCGCGCGGTAGGACGCGCCCGCGGCGAACAGCGCCCGGCTCAACGCGACCGCGCGCAGCCGCTCGTCGGGCCGGAGCCGGACATTGCGGCTCGACAGCGCCAGCCCGTCCGGCTCGCGCACCGTGGGTACCGCCACCACCTCGACATCGACGTCCAGGTCGGCCACCATCGCCTGGATCACCCGGAGTTGCTGGGCGTCCTTCTGACCGAAGTAGGCGCGGTCGGCGCCGACCATGTTCAACAGTTTGGCCACCACGGTGGTGACACCGGCGAAGTGCCCGGACCCACGTTCGGCACCCTCCAGCGTTTCGACCAGCGGCCCGTGCAGCGCGACGGTGGCGGTGAAACCGGCGGGGTAGATCTGCGCCACCGGGGGCAGGAACACCAACTGCACCCCGGCCGCCCGGGCCAGCTCCAGGTCACGCGTGCTCGTCGCGGGGGTAGGCGGCGAGGTCGGCGGCATCGTCGAACTGCGCCGGGTTGACGAAGATCGACAGCACGACGGCATCGCAGTCGGCGCCGGCCCGACGCACCAGTTCCAGGTGGCCGTCGTGCAGCGCACCCATCGTCGGGACCAGGCCGACGATCTTGCCCTGCTGGCGCAGCGCACCCACGTGTCCGCGCAGGTCGGCGACGGTTCGGGCGATGATCATGATGGATCCTTCCAGGCAGCCAGTGTCTCGGTGCAACGGACCAGTTCGTCGAAGAGCGCCAGCAGGTCCGGGGTGCGTTCGGCGACGGCGCCGCGGTGCGCGGCCACCGTTCCGTGATCGCCGCGGGCGACCGGTCCGGTCAGGGCGGCCGGGCCCAGGTCGGCCCAGTTGTCCAGCGCCTGCCGGGCCAGCGGCAGCACCGCCGATGGTGCGACACCGGCGGTCTTCAACAGCCTGGCCGCCGCCCACTCCACCGTGACCAGGAAGTTCGCGGCCATCGCCGCGCCCGCGTGGTAGGCCGCGCGGTCGGCGTCGGCCAGCGTGAACGGCCGCAGACCGACGGCGCTGGCGATGCTGCGGGCGACCGTCGACGCCGCCTCCGACGACCCGGCAACCGCCGCGGGGCTGCCGGCGAAACGGACCCCCGCGGGGGTCGCAGTGACCAGCGGATGCACCGAGAACCGGCGTTCGTCCGCCACCCCGGCGAGCACCGACAGCCCGGACGCGCCGGAACAGTGACCGACGAAAGGGCCGTCGTGCAGGGCCGCGGCGGCAACCGCGATCTGGTCGTCCGGAACGCACAGCAGCACGACGGCGGCGGACCCGCCGTCGCACCCCCGGCCGTAAGGACCGTCGGTGGTCACGCCGCCCGACCGCAACGCGGCCGCCATCGCGTGCCCCAGCCGACCCGCACCCACGACCGTCACCGAACCGGGCAGGTCGGACCCGACCGGAGAGGTCGTCGACGACCCTCCGGTCCGGCCTGCTGCCGACACCGTCACCGCTTCATCCTCCCCGCGACACGCCGCGCCGCGGAACACTCACCGGCGTGGCGATGGCCACATCACACCCGGCGTCGGCCGCGGGGCGGCGAAGGCTCAGTGGTAGAAGTGCCGGGTACCGGTGACGTACATGGTCGCCCCCGCCGCCTGGGCGGCGGCCACCGACTCCGCGTCCCGGACCGAGCCGCCGGGCTGCACGACGGCGCTGACCCCCGCGTCGAGCAGGACCTGGAGTCCGTCAGCGAACGGGAAGAAGGCATCCGAGGCCGCCACCGTGCCGGCGACCCGGTCGCCGGCGCGTTCGACCGCGAGGCGCGCCGAGTCGACGCGGTTGACCTGACCCATCCCGATTCCGACGCTGGCTCCGTCGTGGGCGAGCAGGATCCCGTTGGACTTGACCGCCCGGCAGGCCCGCCAGGCGAACTCGAGATCAGCCAGCACCGCCGGCGATGCGGCCTCCCCGGCAACGAGGGTCCACTGCGCGGGATCGTCACCGGGTGCGTCGATGGAGTCCACCGACTGGACGAGCAGCCCGCCGCTGATCGGCCGGCTCTCGACCGCACTGCGACCCGGGCCCGGGACCACCAGCAGCCGGATGTTCTTCTTCCGCGTCAGGATGGCCAGCGCAGCGTCGTCGAAAGCCGGTGCGAGCAGCACCTCGGTGAAGACGTCGGCGACCTGCTCGGCCATCTCTGCGGTCACCGGCCTGTTGGTGGCGATGACGCCGCCGAAAGCGCTCACCGGATCGCAGGCGTGGGCCTTGCGGTGCGCGACGGCGACATCCGACCCGACCGCGATGCCGCACGGATTGGCGTGCTTGATGATGGCGACCGTCGGGCCGCCGTGGTCGTGGGCGGCGCGCCAGGCGGCGTCGCTGTCCACGTAGTTGTTGTACGACATCTCCTTGCCGTGCAGCTGCGTCGCTTGCGCGAGCCCCGGCTCACCGGACGAGGTGCGGTACAGCGCGGCCGCCTGATGCGGGTTCTCGCCGTAGCGCAGCACCGCGTCCCGCTCCCAGGTGGCGCCGATCCAGTCCGGGAAGCGGCCGCCGTCGGAGGCGCCGACGACCACGTTGCCCAGCCAGCTCGCCACCTGAACGTCGTAGGCGGCGGTGTGGCGGTAGGCCGCGGCGGCCAGCGCCTGCCGCTCGGCGAGAGTGAACCCGCCGGCCGCAACGGCTGCCAGCACCGCCGGGTACGCCGCCGGGTCGACCACGATCGCCACCGAAGGATGGTTCTTGGCCGAGGCCCGCACCATCGCCGGGCCACCGATGTCGATCTGCTCGATCACGTCGGCCGGGGCCGATCCCGACGCCACCGTCGCGGCGAACGGATACAGGTTGACCACGACCAGATCGAACGGCTCGATGCCCAGATCGGCCAGCTGGGCCACATGTTCGGGCTTGCGGCGGTCGGCGAGCAGGCCGGCGTGGATCGACGGGTGCAGGGTCTTGACCCGTCCCTCGAACGCCTCGGCGAAACCGGTGACGCTCTCCACCGAGGCGACCGGGATCCCTGCGTCGGCCAACGTCCGGGCCGAATTGCCGGTGGACACGATGGACACCCCGGCCGCAGCGAGCCCCTGCCCAAGTTCCAACAGCCCGGCCTTGTCCGAGACCGAGATCAGCGCGCGGCGGATCGGTGACCGCCCCGTGTCGGCCGGCCGGCTGGGATCTGTCATGCGGGAACCACCTTTCGTCCGGCGACCCGCCAGCCGCGGGCGGCCAGCGAGTTCACCACGGAGACCAACAGGCCGCGTTCGGCGACCTTGATGCGTTCGTGCAGGGTGTCGACGGTGTCGCCGGGTTCGACCGGCACCGCCTGCTGGGCCACGATCGGGCCGGCGTCGACCCCCGCGTCGACCAGGAAGATCGTGCAACCCGTGATCTGCACGCCGTACTCGAGCGCATCCCGTGCGGCACGCATACCGGGGAACGACGGGAGCAACGACGGGTGCGAGTTGATCATCCGGGCCTCGTGCGTGGCCAGGAACGCCGGACCCACCAGCTTCATGAACCCGGCGGAGACGATCAGGTCCGCGTCGGCGCAGGCTGCGGCCAGCGCGACGTCCCATTCGGCGCGGGACGGGTGGTCGGCCAGCGCCACGGTGAAGGTCGGAACCCCGGCGGCGACGGCACGATCGAGCGCCGGGCAGCTGGTCAGGTCCGAGCCGACCGCGGTGATCGTCCACCCCGTCGAGGCGGGTTCGGCGTCCAGCAGGGCCTGAAGCAGGGTGCCGGTGCCGGAGGCCAGCACGACGATGCGCAACGGTGCGGGGCCGGGCAGGGGCACACGAAATCCTCACGAACAGGCGGACGGGCGGCTTCAGGGTAACCATTCGCCACACCCCCGCCCGCCGCCCACGGTGGTCGGCCGAAGCCGAGGTGAGCAGCGGCACAGTTGGTAGCAGGATCCGGGGGAAGGACCTCAGTCGCGACTGTCCGGTTCCGGTGTCGGTTCCGGTTCCGGTGTCGGTGTCGGTGTCGGTGTCGGTGTCGGTGTCGGTTCCGGTGTCGGGTCCGGGTCACTGTCGGCCGCGTCGGCGGTCGCTGTGGTCTGGCCGGTCGTGTCGGTGTCGGCGGCAGTGTCGGTGTCGGCGGCTGTGTCGCTGTCGGTGTCGGCGGCTGTGTCGGTGTCGGCGGCAGTGTCGGTGTCGGCGGCTGTGTCGCTGTCGGTGTCGGCGGCTGTGTCGGTGTCGGCGGCTGTGTCGGTGTCGGCGGCTGTGTCGGTGTCGGTGTCGGCGGCTGTGTCGGTGTCGGCGGCTGTGTCGGTGTCGGCGGCTGTGTCGGTGTCGGCGGCAGTGTCGGTGTCGGCGGCAGTGTCGCTGTCGGTGTCGGCGGCTGTGTCGCTGTCGGTGTCGGCGGCTGTGTCGGTGTCGGCGGCTGTGTCAGTGGCAGCGTCAGCGATTTCGCCGGTCGTGTGGGTGTCGTCATCCGCCTCCGCGACGTTCACCGCGGCCGCCGGTTCGTCGGCGGCCGCGTCGGCGGCTGCCGGCGGGCGGGATCCCCCGGCAGCGGCTACCCAGGCGCCGGCGACGATCAGCACCTCGACGGCCAGCGCCGGGCCGACCTGCCACCCGATCGCCCCGATCCGGGGCCAGGGCCCACCACTGACACCGCCCGCCCCGGCCCAGGCGATCAGCCCCCCGAGGGCGCCCCCGGTCGCGGCGGCGACCCCGGTCGCAGCCAGCCGTCCGTGTCGGTCGGCGAGCCGGCGCACGATGACGAACCCCGCCACCAGCCCGGCGGACAGCGGGATCAGCAGGGTCAGCAGGCCGGTCACCGACACCCCGGTCGTGCCTGGTACCGCCGCGAGCAGCGGGAACGGCGGCAGATCCGCCGGTACGGAGCCGAACATTGCGTAGTGGCCGGACCCGACCGCGAACCCCACACCGGTGACATAGCCGACAGCGGCGGCGACCGCGTTGGGCAGGTAGGCAAGACCGGCGACGGCCAGTCCGGCAGCATCGCCACCGCCCTGCGACAGGGAGGAGGCGAGGTCGGCCGCGGTCGCGAACCGGGCCAGCAGCGCCGCCACGAACACCAGGCCGGCCCCGGCAACCACGGTGAGCGCGGCACCCACACCAGCGGTCAGTCCGGTCGTCACCCACGCCGGTAGCCGATCGGCGATCCGCGCACGCACCTCGGGTCCGCGGCGCAGCGCCCCGATCCCGAGCGCGGTGGCGGCAAGGACCAGCGCCCCGACGCCGGCCCCGAGCACTCCGACGCCGGGCGGCGCAAGGGTGACCGCAGCGGCGACCACCAACACGGCATAACTGATCGCACCAGCCGCTACCGTCGTCGCCTCGCCCCCCGGCGAGCTCTCGTCGGCGTGACCGCGGCCCGGCCCGATCGCCAGCAGCAGGCCGAACAGCACCGTCAGCAGGAGCGGCGCGATCGTGAGAGACGCACCATCGATACCGATGTGGCCGAAGTGCGCGAGGACATAGGCGGCGGTCGCCCCCCGGACTGCGGCCTCGGCGCCGAGTCCGGCGCCGGGGGTCACCGCCCACAGCATCAGGCCCACGGCATTGGTGCCGACGAAACCTGCGACCATCGCGAGCGCTCCCCGGACGGCACCATCGATCGCCGACCGGCCAAGACCTGCCCGGTCGGAGCCGAACAGTGCTGAGATGCGATGAGGGTGGGCTGCGGTCGGCACGCTGTCGTCCGCGGCGTACACCGGCAAACCAGCGTCTGCTGCCGTGGCCACCACCTCGGGGTCGGTGCGCGGCGCCGTCCCGGTCCCGGATCGGGACTGGGCGGTCGACCGGCGGACCCGGGGTTCGGTGCGCGCACTCTGGCGGCCCCGGGCATCCCGCCGACGGCGTGCCGCTGTGCCGCGGTCGTCCTCACTCACCGGACAACCCTCACACAGCCCTCATCCGGCTCGAGGTCCGGCGCGCCGTCGACCCACCGACGGCGCGCCGGTCTGGTCACTCCGAGCGGGGAATGGACCGGTACCGCCGGGTGCCCGGGTCCGGTGGCGCCTGCTCGGTGCCGGTCATCGTGTCCTCGGCGAACCCCGCGTCCCAGCCTTCGTGTCGCGCGGAATCGAGCCGGGGCGGCTCGTACTGCGGGCGCTGTTCGGACGCCTGGTAGTGGATGACCTCCGGTCGGGCGTCGTCCTCGGCCTCCTCTTCCTCAGCGCGGGCCTCGTAGGTCGGCGCCTCGCTGTAGGTGGGTTCCCATTCGAAATCCGCAGACCCGTACTCGGTGCGGCGGTATTCGGCCGGCATCGCAGCGTCGGGCAGCGGCGGGCGATCGGCATCGGATCCCGACGGTGTGGACCGGTCAGAACCTGCCGCGGTCGCGGCCGGCGGGGTCAGCCCGGTGCGAACGTCCCGTCCTGACTGCGGGTCGTAGTACGACGGGGCGGGCTGCGGGTCGTAGAACGACGGGCCGGCCGACGGCTGCTGCAGCGTCGGCTCACCGGGCGCGGCCGGGGCGTTACGTCCGGCGTCGGGCGCCGGGCGGCGGCCGGTCCGTACGGGCGACCCCCGGGCGGCTGCGGCGGACCGCCGGCGGACGGGCCACCCTGGGCGCCGTAGGGAGCCCCGGCCTGATAGGTCGGGTTCGGGCGCTCGTACTGGCTGCCGCCGGGACCGACATCGTGGCCCGGCGCATGCGGCTGACTTGGCCCCTGGGGCTGATCCCCTGGGTGACCCGGGGCGGGGCTCGGGGCGGGGGGCCGGCCCTGGAAACCGTTCTCCGCCGGACCCCACGGACCTACCGGCCGACCGGACCGGCCCGCAGCGGGGCCTTCCTGAGGCGGTGCGCCAGGGCCGGACCGGGTCGCGCTCCCCGTCAACCCGGCGAGCCGCGGGGACTGGGTCAGCATCAGGCCGAGCAGCGCCACGGCCATCTGCAGCAGGCCGAACAGGACTGTGAGAACCAGACCGGCGGACACGTGGGACTCCACCGATGCCGCGTTGGTCCGCAGCACGAAGCCCAGACCGGAGTCGACACCTTGCCGTGCTACCAGGAAGAACAACGCGCCCACACCACCGGTGACCGCGGCCGCCGCACTCACCGCCCACAGGGTTGGGACGGACACCCCTTTGAGCCGGGTGGCCGCCGCGGTGAGGCCACTCAGGATCAACAACGCCGGCACCCAACCGGCCACCGCGTAGACCGGACCCATCGGCGTCACGGTGTTGCCGTTCGCCGTCAGGGTCGACGACTCGATGAAGCCGACGGCGGCGTTGAGCAACGCGAGGGCACAGACCGCCAACCCGGCGACGACCGGTAACGCGGGCAGCGTCGGCCGGGAGCGAGGGTGTTCACGTCCAAGCGACCGCGCCTTCGATCGACCCTGATCCCCGGGTTGACCCGGGCGACCCTGCTGATTCTGGTAACCCTGGGGACCCTGCGGCCCTGGGTAACCCGGCTGACCCGGACCTGCTGACCCGGGTACCCCTGCGCCACCTGGGTACCCCTGCTGACCGGGCTGACCCCTGCTGACCCGGGTACCCCTGCTGACCGGGCTACCCCGGCAGACCCGGGTACCCCTGCACACCGGGCTATCCCTGCTGACCGGGCGGACCCTGCTGACCGGGCTGTCCCTGCTGACCCGGGTAAGCCTGCTGGCCCGGAGACCCGGCCTGACCCGGGTGCCCCGGCTGCGGCGGGTAGCCCTGGGTCGGCCACCCCTGACCGGGGTGGCCCTGCCCCGGGCTGGCAGCGGCGGGTTCGGGAGTGCCGGACGGCGGTTGGGTCACGATGTGGCTCCTGTCGAGATCGTCGGGCCAACCCTACGACGGGCCCCCGACAATGCCGACCTGGGGCGGCGCCGCGTCCCGCACCGGCCCCCGGAACGCCGCTGGGCACCGTCCGGCGGATGCCGGACAGTGCCCAGGGTGATGGCCGGGTCATGACCCGGCGCCGGACTCAGTGCCCGATGACCTCGCGCAGCAGCCGGGCCGTCTCGGACGGGGTCTTGCCGACCTTGACGCCGGCGGCCTCCAACGCCTCCTGCTTGGCAGCAGCGGTACCGGCGGAGCCGGACACGATCGCGCCGGCGTGACCCATCGTCTTACCCTCGGGGGCCGTGAAGCCCGCGACGTAGCCGACGACGGGCTTGCTGACGTGGTCCTTGATGTAGGCCGCTGCCCGCTCCTCGGCGTCGCCGCCGATCTCGCCGATCATCACGATCGCATCGGTCTCGTCGTCGTTCTGGAACGCCTCGAGCGCATCGATGTGGGTGGTCCCGATGATCGGGTCGCCGCCGATGCCGATGGCGCTGGAAAAGCCCAGATCACGCAGTTCGTGCATCATCTGGTAGGTCAGGGTGCCCGACTTGGACACCAGACCGATCCGGCCGGGGCCGGCGATGTTGGCCGGGATGATGCCGGCGTTGGACTTGCCGGGCGAGATGATTCCGGGGCAGTTGGGCCCGATGATCCGGGTCGCGTTGCCGGTGCTCACCGCGTGCGCCCACACGATGGCCGAGTCGTGGACCGGGATGCCCTCGGTGATGATCACCGCGAGTCCGATGCCCGAGTCGATGGCCTCCAATGCGGCGACCTTGGCGAACGGCGGCGGCACGAACAGGACCGTGACGTTGGCCCCGGTCTCGGCCATCGCCTCGGCCACCGTGCCGAAGACGGGCAGGTCACCGGAATCGAAGGACGCCGTCGTACCGGCCTTGCGGGCGTTGACGCCGCCGACCACGCCGGCGCCGGAGGCGAGCATGCGGGCGGTGTGCTTCATACCCTCGCCGCCGGTCATGCCCTGGACGATGATCCGGGAGTTCTCGTCGAGAAAAATTGCCATGGTGTGTCTCTAGCTCCTGATCAGGCTGCGGCGTGGGCGAGTTCGGCGGCCTTGTCGGCGGCCTCGTCCATGGTGGCGACGACGGTGACCATGGGGTGGGCGGCCTCGGCGAGGATCCGCAGGCCCTCGGCGACGTTGTTGCCGTCGAGTCGGACGACGAGCGGCTTGCTGGCCTCGTCCCCCAGCATCTCCAGCGCCTGCACGATGCCGTTGGCCACCGCGTCGCAGGCGGTGATGCCGCCGAACACGTTGACGAAGACGCTCTTGACGTCGGTGTCGGACAGGATGATGTCGAGTCCGTTGGCCATCACAGTGGCACTGGCGCCGCCCCCGATGTCGAGAAAGTTGGCGGGCTTGACCCCGCCGTGTGCCTCGCCGGCGTAGGCCACGACATCCAGGGTGGACATGACGAGCCCGGCCCCGTTGCCGATGATGCCCACCTGCCCGTCGAGCTTGACGTAGTTGAGGTTCTTCTCCTTGGCGCGCGCCTCCAGCGGGTTCTGCGCGGCGGTGTCGGCGAACGCTTCGTGATCGGGGTGGCGGAAGTCGGCGTTCTCGTCCAGTGAGACCTTGCCGTCCAGTGCCAACACCAGACCCGACGGATCCTTGACCAGCGGGTTCACCTCGACCAGGGTGGCGTCCTCGGCGACGAAGACCTGCCACAGCTGGACCAGGATCGCAATCACCTGGTCGCGCACCTCGGCCGGGAACCGGCCGGCGTCGGCGATCTCGGCGGCCTTGGCCGCGTCCACACCGGTGACCGCGTCGATCGGGATCCGGGCCAGCGCCTCGGGACGTTCCACGGCGAGCTGCTCGATCTCCATGCCGCCGTCCTTGCTGGCCATCGCCAGGAACGTCCGGTTGGATCGATCGAGCAGATAGGAGACGTAGTACTCCTCGGCGATGTCGCTCGCCGTTGTCACGAGGACCTTCCGGGTGATGTGCCCCTTGATGTCCAGGCCCAGGATGGCCTCGGCCTTCGCGCGCGCGTCGGCGGGGGTGGCCGCGAACTTCACGCCACCCGCCTTGCCACGCCCACCGACCTTGACCTGCGACTTGACCATGACGGCGGTGCCCAGCTCGGTCGCGGCGGCTTCAGCGGCAGCTGCGTCCGTGACGACGACACCGGGGTTGCCCGGCACGCCGTGCTTCTCGAACAGTTCCTTCGCCTGGTACTCGTAAAGATCCACCTGCTGGCCTCCGGTGATTCGCTGGGGTTCTCCCACTCCAGCTCGACGGGTCCGCGGTCGCCCGTCACCAGGCGCGCCATGGACCAGAGGGACCACCCTAGCCAGGTTCGCCGGAGCCGCACACCGCGGGCCTGGACAGCGTGACGAACAACTCAGCCCGCAGGTCAGACCCGCTTTCCGCGGGGCCGCGGCGCGATTCGCCGAGCGGCGGAGTCGACGCCGGAGTCCGCGCCGGGCGGAGTCGGCAGCGTCGGCGGGCCCGGCGGGATCGAGGCGGCAACCGGGGCGTCCTGACGCCGCCGCCCCAGCACGACCGCGGCGGCCGCGGCGGCCACTGCCAGCAGCACGGTCAGCAGCAGACCGGCCTCGGTCCGGAACCGCACTTGGTGCATGACCGCAGGCGTCAGCGCCACCCGGGTCAGCGCCACCACCGACACCGTCGCGAGCAGCGCGACGACATCGCTGCGACGTCGGTGCAGGCAGCCCACCCAGACGGCGGTCGCCAGCCCCAGCGCGGACAGCCATGCGCCGTAGGTGTCCACCCGCGCGCCACCGACGAACAGGGCGGCCGACGACCGGTCGTTGGCCGCGAACACCGGCAGCGCGAACGCGACGACGACGAGAACGCTCAGCACCCACGCGCTCCCGACGCGCCGTCGGCGTACCTGCGGGGAGTCGTCGGCCGGATCCAGTGCGGCGGTCGTCTCCACGTCGGCCAGCCGGTGATCCAGCACCCCGGCGAACATCGCACCGACGACGGCGGCGGCGGCCGCCCCGATCCCCCACCAGGACCCGGCGGCCTGCTCCACACCACCGGCACCGAACACTGCCGAACTCACCCACACCGACGAGGAGCTGAACTCCACCGAGGTCAGCACGGCTGCGGTCACCGGAATCCAGGTCAGCCGCATCGCGAGCCGGGCGACCCGGGCGGTCGACGGGACCAGCGCGACCAACCCCGCCGCCAGCAGCGGCACCGCGGCCGGCAGGAACGCGGCACCAGCGGCGTCGAACGACGCCGGCTGGTCGCCCAGGGTCGTGATGGCCTGCGGCTCCAGGTAGGCCAGCACCGCAGCGACACCGGACCCCAGCATCAGCACCCCCAGGGCCGGCGCCACGATCCGCGACGGCGCCGCAGAACCCTCGGGCCGCCCGGGCACCGGGTCATGGTCAGCAGGTCCCCGAACTTCGGCCCCGCCGACACCGGCCAGCAACCCCGCGACGGCCATCAGCCCGGCGCCGGCGAGACCGACCCAGGCCGCGCCCGCTGATCGACCGGCCCCGCCACCGGCCACCGCGGTCAGCGGCGCGACCGCGGCAGCTACCGCCGCCCCCAGGAGCAACCCGCGGGCCGCCGCCGCCGGCAGCCGAGACGTCGACACCACGATTCCGACGAGCAGCACGCCGGTGACCGTGGCGCCGGCCACTCCGAACACCCCGATGTCGGCCAGACCCAGCGGACGGACCACGGGCAGCGGGGTCGCGTAGAGCACTCCGAAAAACGACCCGGCAATCGGAACGAGGGCCGTCAACCCGAGCACCATCGCCGGGCTCACCCGAACCGGCCGCGGTCGCGGGGCCGGCACCGGTCCATCAGCTGACGGCGGCTCCCACCCGGTCAGCACGATCCGGGCCGCCGACCACCCGGCGGCCAGGGCCAGCAGGTCGGCCACCAGCACCAGCCCGGTGCCCCAGCCGGCGGCCAGCGGGAAGGCCGTCACGCTGTCCACCCCGAACAGCTCGGGGCGCAACACCGTGTCCGGGGCCAGGACGAGTCCGAGGTCGGCGACGAGCCGACCGACGGCCACCGCCGCCACGCCGGCCACCACGGCCGCCCCGCTCACGGCATGCCGCACCGAGATCACGAACGCGACGACGAGGGGCAGGGCGAACCAGGCCGCGGAGACCGGGGCCGCGGGTGACGAGCCATCGGCGGCGGTGACCACCGGCAGGGCGGGGCTGAGCAGGTACGCCACGGTCGATGCCAGCAACGCCAGTACCGGCGACCGTCGGCGGAGGCGGTCAACGACGGCGGACAGCGGCCGGTCGGTCATTCCCCGACCCTAACCGGGGCCGCTGAAAGGAGCGGTCCGCACCTCGGTCGCGGTGACCGGACCGGGGGCGGATCGGCGGCGCATTACGCTGGCGACGCCGCGTCCGAACAGGCCCCACCCCCGCACGCGCCCGACCACGCACCCGATCCACCAGGATCCGTCCGGCCAGGAGTGAGCGAGAGTGATTGCGTCCCTGGCGTACGCGGTGATCGCCGCCGGCCTGCTGCTCGCGGCATGGACCGGCTGGTGGGCGGCCCGACACAAACCTGCCAACGCCGGCCAGATCGTCGGGATGCTGGTGTTCACCGCCGCCCTGGCGGTGCAGTCCGGAATCGGTCTCGTCCGGTTGATCGGCGGCGCCCCGATCGCTGAACCGGTGACGTTCGTCGCCTACGCGATCGGCGTCCTGGCCCCGCCGGCGCTCGGGGTGTACCTGGCCCGGATCGAGCGGACCCGGTGGGGTTCGCTGTCTCTGTGCTTCACGGCCGTGGTAGCCGCGGTGATGACGCTGCGCCTGCTGCAGCTCTGGCGGATGGGAGTTACCGGTGTCTGATCACCCCGAGACCGACGGCACGCGGGTCGGCCGCGACGGCCCACGCCGGCTGCTGGTGGCCGTCTACGCCACCTTCGCGCTGGCGGCCACCGCGCGAGCGGTCGTGCAGCTCTCGACCCAGTACGACCGGGCGCCGCTGGCGTACCTGCTGTCGTTGTTCTCGGGGTTGGTCTACATCGCGGCGACCGTCGGTCTGGTCACGCACCGGCGCTGGTCGCGGCCGCTGGCGTGGGCGGCCTGCAGCGTCGAACTGGCCGGTGTGCTGGTGATCGGGACCCTCTCGGTCATCGACGCGGCGGCGTTCCCCCGCGACACCGTCTGGTCGCGGTTCGGCAGCGGCTACGTCTTCATCCCGCTGGTGCTGCCGATCCTGGGGCTCTGGTACCTGCAGCGGACCCGGAGCACCCCCGCCCGGACGAGCTGACGGGCGAGCTCAGAGCTTGGTCATCGGCACGCCGCCGATGAGCATCAACCGGACCGTGCCGGCCGCACCGAAATCGATGGTCGCGGTCGCCCGTACCCCACTGCCGTCCGCGGCGACAACCTTGCCCAGGCCGTACTTGTCGTGCGAGACCCGATCTCCCACCACCAGACTCAACGTCGGGGTGTTCTGCCAGCCCTTCACGCCGGTGCTGCGCATCCCACCCGCGGCGATCCTGGACTGAGCCGAGTCGCCACCGAAGGACCGGCCCGGGCGGTCGCCGAACCGGGCGGCGCTGACCGGCGCCGACCGGGTCCAGTCGGTCTCGCGGGCCTCGACCAGCCGACGCCAGTCGATGACCTCCGGTGGGATGTCGTCCAGGAACCGTGACGGCGGATTCGCCCCGGGCTGGCCCCAGTTGGACCGCATCACCGCCCGCGAGACGTACAGCCGCAGCCGCGCGCGGGTGATCCCGACGTAGGCCAGCCGGCGCTCCTCGGCCAGCTCGACTTCGTCGGTCAGGGCCCGGCGGTGCGGGAACAGCCCGTCCTCCCAACCGGTGAGAAACACCAGCGGGAACTCCAGCCCCTTGGCCGTGTGCAGGGTCATCAGCGTGACCACCCCGGCGTCGGAGTCCGGGATCTGGTCCGCGTCGGCGACCAGTGACAGTTGCTCCAGCACCGCGGAGAGCAGCTCCACGCCCGGCGTGTAGGCGGGCTGGTCGGCGTCGGAGCCGGTCTGCACCAGCTCGGCCCGCTCCCGCAACACGGTGACCAGCTGTTCCAGGTTCTCCACCCGCGGGGCGTCCTGCGGATCGGCGCTGGCCTCGAGCTCGGCGAGGTAGCCGCTGCGGTCCAACACCGCCGCCAGCAGGTCGGCGGGCTCGGCGCCGTCGGCGAGCAACTCGCGCAGCCCGGCGATCAGCGCATTGAACGACTCGACCGCGTTCACCGACCGCGCCACCAGGAACGGGATCTCCCGGACCCGGGTCATCGCGTCGGCGAAGGAGATCCGCTCGTTCTGCGCGAAGACCGCGATCGACGCCTCGGCCCGATCGCCGATCCCGCGCTTGGGCACGTTCATGATCCGGCGCAGCGACACCTCATCGGCCGGGTTGGCCAACGCGCGCAGGTACGCCAGCGCGTCCTTGACCTCGCGGCGTTCGTAGAAGCGCACGCCGCCGACGATCTTGTACGGCATCCCCAGCCGCACGAAGATGTCCTCGAACGCCCGGGAGGAGGAGTTGGTGCGGTAGAACACGGCCACGTCGGCGAACCGGATCTCGCCGGCATCCACCAGCCGGTCGATCTCCCCGCAGACGAACGACGCCTCGTCGTACTCGTTGTCGGCGACGTAGCCCACTATCGGCTCGCCGCTGCCCGCCGCGGTCCACAGACTCTTCGCGCGCCGCCCGGCATTGCGGGCGATGACCGAGTTCGCCGCCGAGAGGATGTTCTGGGTGGACCGGTAGTTCTGCTCCAGCAGGATCGTCCGGGCGTCCGGGTAGTCCCGCTCGAACTCGACGATGTTGCGGATCGTCGCGCCGCGGAAGGCGTAGATCGACTGGTCGGCATCGCCCACGACGACCAGTTCGGCCGGCGCGACATGACCGGGCCGGCCGGCCGGCGGCAGGTCTGCGGCGGTCGCGTCGTCGGCCCTGGCCCGGGGCGACGTGCCGACCAGCTCGTTGACCAACACGTACTGGGCGTGGTTGGTGTCCTGGTACTCGTCCACCAGGACGTGCCGGAACCGGCGCCGATAATGCTCGGCGACGGCCGGGAACGACTGCAGCAGCGAGACGGTCTCCATGATCAGGTCGTCGAAGTCCAGCGCCGAGGCACCCTTGAGCCGGGCCTGGTACCGCGCGTAGACATCGGCGACCGTCCGCTCGATGTCGTTGTCGGCCCGGTCCGCGGCGGTGGCCGCGTCGATCAGTTCGTTCTTCAGGTTCGAGATCTGGGCCGCGATGCTCTTGGGGCTGAACTTCTTGGGATCGAGGTCCAGGTCCTGCGACACCAGCGTGACCAGGCGCAACGAGTCGGCAGCGTCGTAGATGGTGAAGCTGGCGGAGTAACCGAGCTGGGTGGCGTCGTTGCGCAGGATGCGCACGCACATCGAGTGGAACGTGCTGACCCACATCGCCCTGGACCGGGACCCGACGAGATCACCGACCCGCTCGCGCATCTCGGCGGCGGCCTTGTTGGTGAACGTGATGGCCAGGATCTCGCCGGGGGTGGCGCCACCCGCGGCGAGCAGGTAGGCGATCCGCCGGGTCAGCACCCGGGTCTTGCCGGAGCCGGCCCCGGCCACGATCAGCAACGGGCCGCCCCGGTGCTGCACCGCGTCACGCTGCCGGTCGTTGAGGTCTTCCAGCAGCGCCGCGGCGCGGGCCCGGCGGGCCATCGAGGCGTCGTCGGCGATCCTGGCGTCAGCGGCCCGGTCCGCCTCGACGGCCGGTCGCGCGGGCGCGGCGAACAACCCGTCCGGATCCGCGGTCGCCGCCGGCCGGCCACCGTCGGGAGGCCGTGGGGCGGGGGCGGCCAGGGAGCGGGTGCGCGGAACCGGGGTCACGGACGCGGCGGACTGCTGAGTCATATCGGGGACCACGCTACCGGCCGGCACCGACAGCGAACCGCCGCGCCGCCGCCGGGTCAGGCGGCGTGTGCCTGCAGCCAGTCCACCAGCGGGGCCAGCGACCGCCAGCGGGCGGCGATCTCGGGGGCCGCGCCCGCGGTCGACAGCCAGTCGGGCGCACCGAGGTCCTGATGACCGGTGAGGGTGCGGTAGCGGAGCAGGTCGGCCCGGGGATGGTCCTTGGCGAAACCGGTCGGTACCCGTGTCATCAGGTCGCCCTGGATCTCGAACCCGGCGCGGCGCACCTTCCCCAGCGCGGTGGACAACGTCGGCCCGTGCCGCTCGTCGGCCACGGCGCGCCGGAACCCGGCCAACTGCTCCGGGCTCAGTTGCCAGCTGCCGCCGCCGAGCATCAGGCCGGCCGCCGACACCTGCAGATAGCGCGACGATTCCCCGAACCAGGCGCCCTGGTGTGTCTTGTAAGGGGTCTTGTCCTTGGCGAACCGGACGTCGCGGTAGGGCCGGAACACCTTGGCCGGGCCGAACTCCGGCTCCAGATCGGCGATCAGTGCCGCAATCGGGACCTTCACCGCGGCCTCGTAGACGGCCTTGTGGGCGGTCCAGAAGACCTTGGAGTTGTCGGCCTCCAGGGCCTCGTAGAAATCCAGCGCAGCGATCGGGATGCCGTCGGAACCCATCAGCGACACTCCTCGACCCAGCAGAGCAGGATCTCCCACCCTACCCAGCGGCGGTTCACCGGGCGCGGCGCACCAGACCGAGGTGAGTCCGGCACGGTGGCCGGCAGGGGTGTCGCAGCCCCGACCGGAGCTGGACGCGCAGTCCCCGGCTGTGTGATGATGCGTCGCATGTCAGCGCGCCAGTTCTACTACGGGTACCGGCCTCCGGTGCCCGTCAGCAGCTGATCCCAGCTCCCCCGACGCGCCCCGAGGTCCCACCGGACCCGGGGCGTTTTTCGTGCCCGGATCCGGTTGACCGGGGCAGAATGAGGTTCCCATGATCAGCACCAGGGTCCGGAAGGCCGACATGACCGACGACACCCCGCTGCAGCTCCCCGAGATCGACGTCCCGCAGTCCGAGGTGGAGATCGACGCCCTGCGGCTGGAGATCGACACCATCGATGCGGAGCTCGTCCGGTTGATCAAGCGACGCACCGCGATCTCGCACGCCATCGGCGCGGCGCGGATGAGGCTCGGCGGACCACGGGTGGTGCACAGCCGAGAGATGAAGATCCTGGACCGCTTCCGCGACCTCGGTCAGCCCGGCGTGGACCTTGCACTGATGTTGCTCGATCTGGGGCGCGGCAAGCTCGGGAAGTCGCGCTCCTCGTCCTGACCGCGCATCCCGGGCCGGGCGGCCCGGCCCGGGAGCACGCGGTGTCAGGCCCGGAGCTTGCGTGCCCGCAGCCGGGTGCTGATCGTCAGGCGGATCATCAGCAGCCCGAGCCGGACGGCCTTGCCCAGGTCGCCGGTCACCGACGACTCCCCGACCCGGGGGTGGTAGTTCACCGGCACCTGGATGACCCGGTGGCGACGCACGAACGACAGCAGCAGCATCTCCAGGCCGAACGACGACGCGTCGCCGGTGCGCTGGGCCAGGATGTCGTCGGCCAACGCCCGGTTCATCACCCGGAACGTGCAGCCGACGTCGCTCAACGACGTGGTGTTGAACAGCATCTCTGCCAGCTTGGCGACCGCCCAGTTCCCCCACCGCAGGAACGCGCCCATGTTGGCGCCCTCCCAGATGAACGTGGACACCGTGCGCGAACCGACCACGAGATCGCACTCGGCGGTGAACGGCAGCAGCTTGTGCAGGTCCGCCGGATCGAAGGTGCCGTCCGGTTCACAGACGCAGATCAGGTCGGTCTCGACCTCCCGCAGCCCGCGCTTGATAGCGGCACCGTAACCCTGCCGGGTCTCGACGATCTCCCGCGCGGCCGTGCCGGCGACCTCCTCCGAGGTGCCCGGGGCGGCGTTGTTGTTGATGACCAGAATGTCGTCGACGATGCCGATGGCGTCGAACTGGCGGATCGTCTCGGCGATGCTGTCCTTCTCGTTGTACGTGGGCAGAACCACCGCGACCGTCTTACCGTTCCACACCTGTTGAGCTCCGTTCCGAAATGGCGATCGCACCCGAGCGGGCCCGACCGTAGTTGAGGGTGATCAGGAGGCCGCCGACGAGTGCCACCGACATCCAGGGCACCCAGCCGAAGGGCGGCACCCAGCGGGCATCGGCCAGGAACACCACCGGACCGTTCAACCCGACCGCATAACGCCGGCCGTTGAGCAGCAGCGAGAACGCCTGCAGCACACCGGCCGCGACCGCGACGCCGACGACCAGCCGGTTGCGGACCCCCTGCAGTCCGGGGCCGCACAGGTTCTCGATCAATATGACGCCGGACAGCATCGGCAAAATGACGAACAACGGAATCATGTGCCGACCCTGCAGCGAGCCGCCGATCGGGGTGAACACCGTCGTCTGCAGCGCATATGCCACCAGCACGACAGCGGCGAAGGCACCGAGGAGGGTCCACCGGTCGGCGCGCGACCCGGCCACGAGCGCGCCGAAGACGAGCAGCACTGTCGGGACGTACCAGACCGCCATCATCAGCGGCGGTAGCGGGGTGTCCAGCCAGCCGAACGTGCCGACCCCGGAGCCGAAGTACCCGAAGAGCCGGTCGACGAAGTCACCGAGCCCGACCCGGGTGAACAGCGAACCGGTCAGTTCCGGGTTGTCGTAACGACGCTCCCAGATCAGCAGCACCACACCGGCGGCGACCAGGGCCCCGATGGTGACGATCATCGGCCACCGGCGGCGCCGGAGCTGCTCCCACACCACGGGCGCACCGCCGCGGGCCAGCGCGATCACGCCGAACACCGCCAGCGTCACCCCACCCAGCTGCCGGGACAGGATCAGGCTGACGCCGGTCACCGCCAGCAGGGCAAGCGTGCGGCCGTCGGCGAGGCTCTCCGGGACCCGCGTGACCACCACAGCGACCGCCGCGATCGCCACCGCCGCCATGATCTCGATGCCGCTGGTGGACACCGACGCCGCGGCGAAGATGCTCATCGGGGTCAACGCCACCGCCAGCCCCAGGCCGGCCGCGCGGCCCAGCCACCGGGTCAGATGCCAGACCCCCAGCAGCAGGAACAACATCGACAGCACCATCGACGCCGACCTGGCCAGGTGGAACGCGTCCTCCGGGGTCTGTCCCTGCAGTGCGGCGAACCCGAGCGGGATGTACCAGAACACCGGGTAGGCACCGACGGTGGCGGTGCGCTCGACCATGCCGGCGGCATAGGTCGGATCCGGCAGGCAGTCGGCGGTTCGGTCCGGGTTGAACGCCGTGCAGAAATAGCCGTCCGGCGCCAGCGCGGCGGGGATGCTCACCGTGCGGGAGATCGACGCGTTGCGGATCGCCGGAGCGGTGTCCTCCGGCGGCGGGCCGGCGAACTTGACGCCGATCTGGAGGTTGCCGGCCGCCAACGCCTTGACCAGGTGGTCCGCCTCGTCCGGACCGGCCCCGGGGGGGTTGGAGAAGACCCAGGCGAAGCCGACCAGCAGATACGGGATCACGAAGGCCACGGCCCAGCGCAGCGGATGTGGCCCGCCGCCCGGCCGGACCGCGGGTCGCGGGGACACGGCGAGGACGACGTCCCCGCCCGTCACCGGTTCGGCGTCATGTGCTGCGCTCACCGTGGAGGCTCCTGTTCACTGAGAGTCGACACGCCTGAGTCTGCTGCATCGATCGGAGGATGGAGACGGACACGTCCGGGTAACCGGAGCCCACGCTCTCGATGACTACAACTACCAGCGTGACGACCCGTCGGCGCGCTCATCGGTCGCGTGTCCCGCTCGTGGACCACCCGATTACGTCACCCAACAGGGCTCACAGCGCGGCTCACACAGCCCACGCAGCCCACGGCTCCTACAGCACCCGGGCCGGGCCGTCGCCGCTCAGACCGGACGCAGTACGGCGGCTCGCTTCGCCACGACCAGCATCTGACCGGCGAACGGTTTGACCGGCGACCGCAGGTAGAGCGGCACCAGGAAGGTCAGCCACGACGCCCGATGCTTCATCGTCAACGGCAGGAAACGCCGCCGCACGGTCTCGATGAGCCATCCCTGCGACGTCAAGAAGTCGGGCAGGGACCGGTCGGTGTAGACCGTGACGTGGGTGAAGTCGTCGAAGTAGGACCGTGGCCGGAGGCGGAAGTTCGGCTGGACCAGGATCAGGCGCCCGCCGGGGCGGAGTACCCGCGCACACTCGGACAACGTCCGGTCGGCGGCGTCGTGATCGAGGTGCTCCAACAGGTTGGACGCCAGCACCACGTCGAACCCGCCGGTTCCCAGGACGGCGAGGTCGGTGCAGTCGGCGACGTGCGCCTGGACGTGGGGGGCAGCCACTGTGAGCACGGTCGCATCGATGTCCACCGCCACCACCGTGCGCGCCCGCACCAGGTTGGCGAAGTCGCACCAGCCGGCGCCCACCTCCAGCACGGCGTCGTCCGCGTCGATCCAGCGCTCGAGGTACCGGCAGATGTGCGCCCAGACGACCTGCCGACGCGGATGCGGGGACAATCGGGTCTTGAAGTACCCGGGCCGGAAAACGCCCGGCGGTCGCGCGGCCATCCCGGAAGGTGCGCTCATTCTGGTGGTCGCCTGACGTCGGATGATCTGCGTGATTGGGTTATCACTGAAGGTAACGGGGCGACCACCGCAATGTCAGGGTTCGGCACATTCCGCCGCTTTCCGTGCGGGCGGGGGCGGATCCGGGCGTCGGCACCCGCCCTGTCGCGCGCCGGGACGGGGGCCCGCTGGGCTGTTAGGGTCCCACCGACACAGGCGCACGTGTGCCCAGCCGCGGAACCAAGGACCAGGTGAGAGAAATCGATGACCTCAGTGATGCACTTCCGTCCCGGGAGCATCGGCTACCGACGGAGCGCACGTTGACCTTCGCCAACTTCGCACTACTGCTCTTCTCCGTCGGCGCGGCGGCCGGCGGTCAGTTGCTGCTCAAGCACGGAATGAACGGGGTGGCCGCCGTGGTAGCCCGCGACGGCGGCTCGGTCCTGATCCGGGCCATCAGCGCCCCGTGGGTGTGGACCGGACTCGTGGTCTTCGGCATCTCCGCACTGGCCTGGCTGACCACCCTGTCCAAGGTGCCGCTCAGCGTCGCCTACCCGTTCAACGCCCTGGGCATGCTCACCATCATCGGGCTCAGTGCCCTGCTGCTGCACGAGAAGGTGACGCCGACCGCATGGGTGGGCGTCGGGCTGGTGGCGTGCGGCCTGGTCATCGTGGTGCTGTCCCAACAACCTTCCTGACCCGCGGTCCAGGCGGTCGACCGGTGTCCGCTCCCGGTCGCCCCCCCGCCCCGCTGCTCACTCAGCGTGAGGCGATGAGGTCCGGCCCCGGTGGGCTCGACGGAGGCTCCCCGCAGCCCTGAGACCGTCTGCACGCCCCTGTGGTGCAGGAATGTCGGCGTCCGGACGGTCTCGGTATACCGGATGGTCCGCGCGGCCACCGGGCCACGTGTTGACCGTGCGCGAGCACGAATCTCCTCCCGAGTGGTTTCTCTGTGTATTCGAGTGTGCACGTTGCGCTACCATCTCGCGGATTTGTAACCTAGAGATATCAGCTGGGCACGTTCCGTAACAGTATGGCGCGGTGTGGCTGACCTCCGTCAACGACGGGGCACCCCCACCTGGAGCTTCCCTGATGCCATTGCGTCCCCGCCGGGCCACCGTGACCCTGCTGCTGCTGACGATGCTGGGGATGGCTGTGACCGGGCCCGCCCTCTCCGCCTCCGCCGCGCCGGCGGTAGCGCTGAGTAACACCAGCGTGGCGGCCGCCGCCGACTTCGCGACCCGGACCTACGCCGACAGCTGGGATTTCGAGAACTCCGCCGACCTTCCGCTCAGCGCCGGCCGCGCCGGCAACGGCGTCTCCAACCCGTTCCTGCAGGACGGCGTCTACTACGCCGACGTCGCCTCCGGCGGCTGGCTGAACCTGGTTCAGACCATTTCCGGGTCCTACGCCTACGGCCGGGACGGCCAGGCGATGCCGATCGACACCGCCGCCTACACCCGGTTCTCGGTCCGGATGTACTCCGACAAGGCCGACGTCGCCAAGGTGTGGTGGAACAACTGCCCGCAGATGGCGCTGTCCTGCTACGGCGCCGCCATGTTCACCACCCACGCCGGCTGGGGCGTCTACGACATCGCGCTGCAGAAGCGGCCCGACACCTCGGCCGCCTGGAGCGGTCCGATGGTGGGGATCCGGTTGGACCCCATCTCCAACCGCGGCGGGCGGATCGCACTGGACTGGGTGCGGCTCTACCAGCCCGCATCGACCGGCCAGGTGACCGTGTCCGGCCCGGCCAACGCCGACATCCTGCTCGACCAGGACACCAACCCGTCCAACGGGAACGAGACCGTGGTGCGGCGTGACGACGCGACCTTGCGGACCGGCGCGAACGGGGCCGCCGTGCTGGATTCCTCGCTGCTCGCCCCCGGCACCTGGCAGGTCGCGGCGCGGACCAGCGGTGGCGTGAGTTACGCACCGACCGCCCTGACCGTGAACCCGCCGCCGATGCCTGTCGTGCTCGACCCGGACGTGTCCGGTGGCGCCGATGTGAACGACGTTATGGGCAACAGCCGCTGGGACATGAGCGAGAGTTCCGACGTGAGCAGCCACCCGAACGTGACCGGGTCGGTCGCCAACGGGGTGTTCAACGGCCGCAACGCCGGGCCGACCATCAACGATCCGGTGGTCAGCTTCACGATGCCCGGACTCATCGACGGCACCCGGTTCCACCGGCTCACCGTGAAGGCCTCCTACGACGGCCCGTTCTCACTCGCCGACGCGCCGGGTGGCGGCATGATGGCCCGCTGGGTGTGGGCCGTCGCCGGGGTGGAGGGGTTGCACAGCGGCGAGGACCTGGTGGTGACGACCGGGGACCAGACCATCACGATGGACCTCAACGACGACCCGGCAAAGGTCATCGACCCGGGCAGCCAGCTGCACGTCGGTTGGACCGGACAGCGCATCAGCTACGTCCGCTTCGATCCCAACGAAGATCCCAGCACCGCCCGCACCTGGCGGATCGACGACGTCAAACTGGCCGAGGACGACAAGGGGGCGGGCAGCTTCGACGTCCGGTACCAGGACGCGAACTGGGCCCCGGGCACCACCGCCGACATCGCGGTCCGGAAGGGGTCCACCGGCGGCCCCGAAACCACCCTGGCCCGGGCGGTGCCGGTCACGCAGGGCGTCAACTCCTTCCGCTGGACCCTCGGCAGCCTGCCCGCGGGAACCTACTGGGTCGCGGTCACCATGACCCGCGGTGGCGCAGGGACGGCGACCGGGGTGTCGACCGGGCCGGTTCAGATGACCGGCGGCCTGCCCTACGGCAGCCTCGACCAGGCCGTCGCGGCGGGCAAGGACGGGATCCGGATGCAGGGTTGGGCAGTGGACCCGGCCAGCGGTGACACCCCCAGCCCGGTGCACATGTACGTCGACGGCCGCGGTCTCGCCGGCACCACGGGCGGTGCCCGGGCCGATGTGGCGCAGTCGTTCGGCGTCAGCGGCAACCACGGCTTCGACCTCACGATGTCCGGGGTGTCGGCCGGCGCACACCAGGTCTGCGCCTACGCCTTCCGGCCGTCGGGAAGTCCGCTGCTCGGCTGCCGCACAGTCACCCTCGCGGCTGCCGCCGCGGACAGTGCCACCATCGGCTCGCTGGACACCGCATCGATCGTCACCGGCGGGACAAGGGTCACCGGGTGGGCCCTGGACCGCGGCACGCCGGCCTCGATCGGGCTGCACGTCTACGTCGACGGCGCCTTCTCCAGAACCGCGACCGCCGACACCGGCCGGGCCGATGTGGCCGCCGCATTCCCCGGGTACGGCGACCGGCACGGCTTCGCCGTCGACGTCGCGGTCCCCGCGGGCAACCACACCGTGTGCGTGTTCGCGATCGACCAGGTCCCGCCCGGGTCCAACGCGCTGCTGGGCTGCCGCGCGGTGAACCAGCCGGCGTCACCGTGGGGATCGGTGGACGCGCTGACCCGCTACGGCAACACGCTGACGGCCCGGGGCTGGGTCGTGGACCCGCGCCGGTCCACCGGGACGGCCGCCCATGTCTACGTCGACGGAGTGGGAGCGGCGAACATCGCCACCACGACGGCGCGGGCGGACGTCAACGCGACGTTCCCGGCCTACGCCGCACCCACCCCCGGCTTCGGCGCAACGGTGCAGGTCAGCAACGGTCCGCACACCGTGTGTGTGTTCGGCGTCGGGGCTCAGACCGCGACACTCATGGTCTGCAAGACCCTCTGACCGGGCCCGCCGGCCGTCGGCCCACCGTCCGGGTCAGCGGTCGGGGGCGTAGGCGCACGGAATGCCCAGCACCCAGTTGTCGGGTGCGGTGAAGACCTGCATGTCGACCGCGGTGCTGCGGCAGGCGATGATGTCCTCGTCGATCTGGGACGACCAGGTGCCGAACTCCCGGGCCTCCCGCGGCACCGCGTTGACCAGCATCACCGCGAGCATCACGCCCAGCACCGCCCACCCGGCGGGCCGCAGCCGGGGGAAGCGGGCGACCAGCACGCTCACCGCGATCGGCACGGTCGCGGCCAGCATCGCCGACGCCGCGGTGGCCCACCGGAGCAGCGGGGCGGTGAGGATCTCACTCGCCGGCAGCACGCTGAAGTAGAACGCGGCCGCGTTGTTGGTGATGAACGCGGCGCTCCAACTGGCGATCGAACCCAGCACCAGTGCGGCCAGCAGCACGCGGACGTGCCGGTCGGCGAACCGGGCGGCGATGGCGGCGAACGTGAGCAGTCCCAGGACCCAGGCGACGCCGATCCACCACCCCACGCCGGTGATCGCCAGACCCAGCGGCCGCGGCCGGCTGGTGACCATCGACATGCCCACGTCACGGACATAGCCGAGGATCACCGACATCCACGGCGGCCGGCCGGGCGTGCGCGGCCGGGGTGACAGCAGCGTCGTGACCACCTGCGCGGCGACCCCGACGGCCCAGGCGAGCATCACCGCCCGCCGCCGCGGGGCGGTGATGAACCGCCAGAGCGCCAGCGGTGCGAAGATGATGCACATCGGTTCGGTGAGGGTGGCCAGCAGCACCGTCACGGCGACGGCACCCACCCCCCACCGCGCCCGGGGCTCGGTCAGCAATGCCCACGGCACCAGGATCAGCACGAACCAGTGCAGGTTGGCCAGATTCCCCAGCGCTTCGACCCCGGCGATCGGGATGAGCACGACGATCAGGGCCAGGAGCACCCGGGCCGGCCAGAATGACACGAGTCCGGCGCTGAACGCGAAGACGGCGGCAGCCACCGCGCCGACGAGCAGACACGCGACCGCGGTGACCGCATACCCCCAGGACGCCACCGGCATGGTGGCCACCACCAGCCCGGAGCCCAGCCGTGGCAGCAGGTGCTGATAGCCCGCGTACGGCTCCCACAGCAGGCCCAGGTGGGCGCGCCAGGCCCAGTCGCCGACGAACAGCACCCCGTCCTCGGCGTAGAGGTTGTCCCGCAGACCCGGCGGCACCCGTAGGTAGGCCGCCACCGCGGCGACGAGACCGATCAGCATCGTCCACCGCAGCTGTCGGGACGGCGGCTGCGCGGTGTCGACGGTCGGGACCGCGGGCGCAACCGCAGCGACGTCGTCTGGCATCTTCACTCCCCCGCAATCCGGACGTTTCGGCACCTGGAACGGTAGCGGGCACGCGGTCGGAACTGACGACCAGGACCGGCGAGCCGGTCAACTCCGTCGGGCAATTCTCCTCGGGCATCGAGCTGCCGGTCAGTGCAACTGCCGTCGGATCACGGGCGGGCCACGGCGGCGGGCCACGGCGGCGGGCCGCGGCAGCGGCGCCTACCTCACTCCCACTCGATGGTCCCCGGTGGCTTGCTGGTCACGTCCAACACGACGCGGTTGACGTCGGGCACCTCGCCGGTGATCCGGTTGGAGATCCGGGCCAGCAGGTCGTAGGGCAGCCGCGACCAGTCGGCGGTCATCGCATCCTCACTGCTGACCGGGCGCAGCACGATCGGATGCCCGTAGGTACGCCCGTCGCCCTGCACCCCCACCGAGCGCACGTCGGCCAACAGGACCACCGGACACTGCCAGATCTCGCCGTCCAGGCCGGCCGCGGACAACTCGTCCCGGACGATGCTGTCCGCGGCGCGCAGGATCTCCAGCCGCTCGCGGGTGACCTCGCCGATGATCCGGATCCCCAACCCCGGGCCGGGGAACGGCTGCCGACCGACGATCTCCGGCGGCAGCCCGAGCTCGCGGCCGAGCAGCCGGACCTCGTCCTTGAACAGCTTGCGCAGCGGCTCGACCAGCGCGAACTTCAGGTCTTCGGGCAACCCGCCGACGTTGTGGTGGCTCTTGATGGTAGCCGTGCCGGCGCCGCCGCCGGACTCGACGACGTCCGGGTAGAGGGTGCCCTGGACGAGGAAGTCCACGCCGCCCTCGGCCTCGGCGACCGACGCCGCGGCATCCTCGAACGACCGGATGAACTCGCGGCCGATGATCTTGCGCTTGGTCTCGGGCTCGGTCACCCCGGCGAGCGCGTCCATGAACTGCTGCTCGGCGTCGACGGTGATCAGCTTGATGCCGGTGGCGGCGACGTAGTCCCGCTGCACCTGCTCCCGCTCGCCCGCCCGCAGCAGCCCGTGGTCGACGAACACGCAGGTCAGCTGATCGCCGACGGCCTCGTGCACGATCGCCGCGGCCACCGCGGAGTCCACCCCGCCGGACAACCCGCAGATGACCTTGCGGTCGCCGATCTGCTCCCGGATCACCGCGATCTGCTCGGCCAGGATCGAGTCGGCCGTCCAGGACGCCTGGAGCCCGGCGACGTCGTGGAGGAACCGGCGCAGCACCTCCTGGCCGTGCTCGGAGTGGGCGACCTCCGGGTGGTACTGGACGCCGGCGAGCCGCCGCTCGAGGTTCTCGAAACCTGCGATCGGGGTGTCGGCGGTCCGTGCGGTGACGGTGAACCCCGGCGGCGCCTCGGCGACGGAGTCGCCGTGGCTCATCCAGACGTTCAGTGCCGGCGGCAGGTCGTGGAACAACGTCGAGTCGGTGTCGGCGACGTCGAGCCTGGTCCCGCCGTACTCCCGACGCCCGGTGCGGTCGACCCGACCGCCGAGCGCGGTGGCCATCGCCTGGAAGCCGTAGCAGATGCCGAACACCGGGACCCCTGCGTCGAAAAGGGCGGCGTCGACCTGCGGGGCGTTGTCGGCGTAGACCGAGGACGGGCCGCCGGACAGCACGATCGCGGCCGGTCGTCGCGCCAGCATGTCCGCGGCGGTCATCGAACTCGGCACGATCTCGGAGTAGATGTTGGCCTCGCGCACCCGGCGCGCGATCAGCTGGGCGTACTGGGCGCCGAAGTCGACCACCAGGACCGGATGGTCGGTGACCTCGGTGAGCGCTCCGAGATCCGGGGTCTCGGGCAGGTCCGCCGGGTCCGCCGGGACCGGGGCGAAGATCCGGTCGGGTGCTGCGTCGGCCACGAGGTGCCGCCTTCCTGCTGTCCGGGTGGTGCGCCGGTCGGTGGCGGGCCGCGACCGCGGCCCGACGTGGTGCCCGCCGGAGCGGGGAAAGTCTATCGACCCGCACCGGGCGTCGGTGTCGCACTGCAGGCCACCCCCTACGGTGAGGGCCGTGACGGTGTTGATCGATCCACCCCGCTGGCCCGCCCACGGACGCCTGTGGGCGCACCTGGTCAGTGACGAGAGCCACGACGAGCTGCACGCCTTCGCCGGCCGACATGAGATCCCGCCGCGCGGCTTCGACCACGACCACTACGACGTGCCCGCCGACCGGTACGCCGCACTCGTCGCCGGCGGCGCGGTGCCGGTGGACTCCCGGGAGCTGCTGCGCCGGATCTCCGCGGCCGGCCTGCGCCAGCCCCGTCGGGACCGCCGCCCGCAGTGATCGCACCGGTCACCGCGCCGGACAGCACCGCGACCGCACGGTCCGGCCGGTGGGGGACCATGGGTCCATGACGATGGAGCTCCACCAGCCGCAGGTCGGTCACTGGTCGTTCCGGTGGGACGGTGGCGCCGCCGAACAGGTCCGTGACCTGCCCGAACTGCGCCGGCTGATCACCGCCCGCCGGTCCCGGCCCGGCGGGGGCGCCGGGGTGGCCTGGGCGAATCTCGAACGCAGCCAGGTCGCCGAGCTCACCTCCCTGGCCGATGAGCTGCACCTTGACGACGAGGCGTTGGAGGACCTGACCGGCCCGATGGAGCGCGCCAAGCTCGACGTGGGGTCCGACGTCGCGGTGCTGGTCACCCGCGGGATGGTCTTCGACCCGGTCTCCTGCAAGCTCGACACGTATCCGGTCTCGGCGGTGATCAGCGACGGCGTACTCGTCACGATCGCCGATGCCACGCCGTTCCTGCCCGGCTTCGACCGCCGGGTCAGCGCGTGCACCGGCGTGGTGACGGCGGGACGCCTGCTCCACGAGGTGCTGGATCTGATCGTGGACGGCTACGACCAGGCATTTCAGGCGGTGGCCGATGCGGTGGACGATCTGTCCGAGCGGGTCTTCGAGGACAAGCCGCTCACCCGCGACGAGCAGATCCGGTCCTTCCACCTCCGCCGCACCCTGACCGTGATGCGCAGGATCGGGATGCCGATGCGCGACGTCACGACGTCGTTGGCCACTGCGGCACACAACACCGACGACGGCAGCGACGGCGCGGACTGGCTGGTCGGGCAGCTCCCGACCTCGACCGCGCGGGGCTTCGACGACACTGCCGATCACGTCGCCCACCTCACCGAGGGCGTGGATGGGCTCCGCGAGGTGATGAGCACCCTGATCGAGACCAACCTGTCACTGGCTGACGTCCGGCTCAACACGGTGATGAAGAAGCTGGCGAGCTGGGCTGCGTTGATCGCCGTCCCCACCCTGATCACCGGCTTCATGGGGATGAACGTCCCCTACCCCGGTTACGGCACCGAGGCCGGCTTCATCGGGGCAGCGGTGGTGATGCTGGCAGCGGTGGGTGTGCTGATCGTGCTGTTCCGCCGCCGCGACTGGCTCTGACCGAGCCCCCGCAGAAATCGGGTAGCAAAACCGCCGTCACCGGCGGTTTTGCTACCCGATCCGGGACAGCGCAGCGGAGATCTGCCGCAACACGCCCGGCAGGTCGGTGCGGATCTGCCACGGGGTGAACCGCAGCACCGTCCAACCGGCCAGGATGAGGGCGTTCTGCCGGTCCCGGTCGTCATGGAACGTCGCCGGATCCGAGTGCGCGGAGATCCCGTCGACCTCGATCGCCAGCTTGCGCGCCTCCACCGCGAAGTCCAGCCAGCACCACCGATCACCCGCCAGCACCCGGACACCAGCGGTGACCTGGGTCAACCCGGCCGCCCGCAGCGCTGCGGCGAGGGCGCGCTCGGGCCGGGACACCGTGCCGTCAGCGGCCAGCGCTGTGCGCTGCCGGGCGGCCGGCGCGCCGGTCGCACCGCGCAGCCGACCCAACGAGTCGGTCAGCTGGTGCACCGACACGTGCCGCTGCAGGGCGCGGTCGAACACGTCGTCCCCGTGCGGGAATGCCGCGTTCTCCAGCGCGGTGAGGGCCCGGCTGGTCAGTCGGAGCCGGTCGACCACGACGATGTCGGCCGGGTCCAGGTCGCGGCGCCGCACCCGGACGTGACGTTGTCGCCGGCTCCCGGTGACCCTGGGCATGGTGAGCCCGATCGGACCGCTCGGCTCGGCGCACAGGCCGTGCCACCACGCGGCCCAGCTCCCCGACACCACCGCCTGCGGCCCCAGCCAGAGCACGGCGGCCCGCAGCATCAGCCGGTCGTCGACCACCGGCGCGGTGTGCCGGTACACGCCCGGGAACACCCTGGCCCACGCGCAGCTGGTCACCCTGCGGCGGATGGTGGCGTCGGACATGCCGGCTGCGATCGCCTGCCGGCGGCTGATCACGCCGTCCTGCGCCGCCAGGATCTGGTGTTCCCCCATGCCTGGAGGGTGCTATGAACGCCGGTTTCCAGGTCGGGCCTGTCCCCAGCGCAGAAATCGGGTAGCAAAACCGCCGACAGCGGCGGTTTTGCTACCCGATTCCGGCGAGGGTGGTCAGCAGCGGACGGTGATCTCGACCTTCTGGAACTGCTTGAGATCGGAGTAGCCGGACTTGGCCATCGCCCGGCGCAACGCGCCGAAGATGTTGGTGTCCCCCAGCGTGGTGCTCGCCGGCCCCAGCAGCAGCGTCTCCAGTGGCACATCGGCGCTGCCGCAGTAGGACACATGTCCGCGCGGCAGCTGCGGGTGCGCCGCGGCGCTGACCCAGTAGAAGCCCTGCCCGGGGACCTCCTCGGCCGCGGTCAGCTGCTCCCCCAGCATCACCGCATCGGCGCCGCAGGCGATCGCCTTGACCACGTCGGCGGAGGTCTGCAGATCACCGTCGGCGATCACGTGCACGTACCGGCCGCCGGTCTCGTCCAGGTAGGAGCGCCGGGCGGCGGCCGCGTCGGCGATCGCGGTTGCCATCGGCACGTCGATGCCCAGCACGCCGTTGGTGGTGGTGGTGGAGCCGGCGCCGTAGCCGACGATGACGCCGGCAGCGCCGGTGCGCATCAGGTGGGTGGCCGACTGGTAGTTGCTGCAGCCGCCGACGATGACGGGCACGTCCTGATCGGCGATGAAACTCTTCAGGTTCAACGGTTCGCCACCACGTTCGACGTGCTCGGCGGAGACGATGGTGCCCTGGATGACCAGCATGTCCGTCCCTGCGGCCACCACCACCGGCGTCAGGATCGCCGCGTTCTGCGGCGACACCCGGACCGCGACGGTGTGACCGGCGGCCTTCAGGTCGGAGATGACCTGGGTGAGGATGTCGTGGTCGACGGGCGCCGCGTAGAGCTCCTGGAGCAACTCCACCGACCCGGCGATCAGCCCCTCGGCCTCGTCGTCGGAGGCCTTCTCCAGGATCCGGGCCAGCGTGGCCTCCGGGTCGGCGTAGCGGGCCCACAGGCCCTCGGCGTTGAGCACACCGAGGCCACCGAGCCTGCCCACCTCGTTGATCACCGTCGGCGAGGACACCGCATCACTGGGATGGGTCAACATCGGCAGCGCGAAGCGGTACGCGTCGATCTGCCACGCGGTGCTCACCTTGCTGGAGCTGCGGGTCCGTCGCGACGGGACGATCGACACGTCGTCCAGCCCGTAGGTCCGCCGGGCCGTCCGACCCATGCCGATCTCGACGCTATCCACCACGCGGTCATCTCCTCAGCTCAGCGGGTACCACCGACCGCTCAGCGCATGAAGTAGTTCGGCGCCTCGGAGGTGATGGTGATGTCGTGCGGATGCGATTCTTTCAGGCCCGCGGACGTGATCCGGACCAGTTTGGCGTCCTGCAGCTGTCGGATCGTCTCCGAGCCGGTGTACCCCATCGCCGCCCGCAGACCGCCCACCAGCTGGTGGGCCACGTCCTGCAGCCGCCCGCGGTAGGGCACCCGCCCTTCGATGCCCTCCGGCACCAGCTTGTCCTCGGCGAGCACGTCCTCCTGGGAGTAACGGTCCTTGGAGTAGGAACGCCCGTCGCCGCGGGACTGCATGGCGCCCAGCGACCCCATCCCCCGGTAGGACTTGTACTGCTTGCCGTTGACGAAGATGAGTTCACCCGGCGACTCCTGCACGCCGGCCAGCAGCGAGCCCAGCATCACCGAGTGCGCGCCGACCGCGATGGCCTTGGCGATGTCGCCGGAGAACTGCAGGCCGCCGTCGCCGATCACCGGGATGCCCGCGGGCCGGCAGGCCTTGGCCGCCTCGTGAATCGCAGTGACCTGCGGCACGCCGATCCCGCTGACGATCCGGGTGGTGCAGATCGAGCCCGGCCCGACGCCGACCTTGACCGCGTCGGCACCGGCGTCGACCAGTGCCTGGGCGCCGGCGCGGGTGGCGACATTGCCGCCGACGACGTCGATCCGGTGACCGACCTCCTTCTGCAGCTGGGCGACCATGTCCAGCACCCGCTGGGAGTGTCCGTGGGCGGTGTCGACCATCACCACGTCGATGCCGGCATCCACGAGCTGCATCGCCCGGCGGTACCCGTCGTCGCCGACACCGACCGCACCGGCGACCAGCAGCCGACCGTCGTGGTCCTTGGTCGCCATCGGGTACTGCTCGGTCTTGACGAAGTCCTTGACGGTGATGAGACCGCGGAGCCGGCCGTCGGCGTCGACCAGCGGCAGCTTCTCGATCTTGTGCTTGCGCAGCAGCCCGAGCGCGGCATCAGCGGACACCCCGACAGCGGCGGTGACCAGCGGCATCCGGGTCATGACCTCACGGACCGGCCGCGACTTGTCCATCTCGAAGCGCATGTCCCGGTTGGTGATGATGCCCAGCAGGTGACCGGCGGCGTCGGTGACCGGCACCCCGGAGATCCGGAACCGGGCGCAGAGGGCGTCCGCGTCGGCCAGCGTGGCGTCGGGGCGGCAGGTGACCGGGTCGGTCACCATGCCGGCCTCGGAGCGCTTGACGATCTCGACCTGGGCGGCCTGGTCCTCGGCGGACAGGTTGCGGTGCAGCACGCCGATTCCGCCCTGCCGGGCCATGGCGATCGCCATCCGGGCCTCGGTCACGGTGTCCATCGCACTGGAGACCAGCGGGATCTTGAGCGAGACGTTGCGGGTCAGCTGGGTCGACGTGTCGGCCTCGCTGGGGACCAGGTCGGACGCGTTCGGTAGCAGCAGGACGTCGTCGTAGGTCAGCCCGATCAGGGCGAACTTGTCAGCGAACTCGGCCCCGTGGGTGGAGGGATCCGTCTCGGTGTCCATGAGTCAGGTGTGCCTTTCACTCGCCACCCGGAACCGGGCATCCCGGGGCGACGGAACATCGCAGCGGTACGCCCATCGTAATGACCGACCCGGGCCTTCCCGGCCCGGCGGCGCGTGCGCTCGCACACCCCTGATCGGCGGCTCGGACGGTCAGTTCACCGGAACCGGGTCGGTGACCGCCGGCGTGGGGAGGTCCGTCGGCGCCGGGTCACCGGTCGGGGTGGCGGTCGCGGTCGGCGTGTCGACATCCGTCGAGGAGGTCGCGGTGGACGACGACGTCGTCGGAGTATCGGTCGGCACCGGCGGGATCGGCTGCGGTGTGGTGACGTCCACGGAGGTGGTCGGGACGACCGAGGCGGTCCCAGGGTCCGTGACGGACGGGCCCGTGGTGACGGTCGGGGGCACCGAGGACGGCGCCACCGTCGGCGCGACGGGAGTCCCGGTGGTGACGCCACCTGCCCCCGGCACCGGCAGGACCGTGGACGACGTCGACTTCTCCGGTGCGGTCGCCATGCTGGACTCGATCTGGGACTGGACCCGAACGAAGTCCGACCGCAGGGTCTCGCTCTCGCTGGGGTTCTGGACCTTGGTGATCACCTCGGTGACCCGGTCCAGCGCGGCCTCGGCCTGCTCGGGATGTCCGGCGTCCACGGCCTTGGCGGCGCTGTCGATGCCGGTCCGGGCCTCGATGCTGGCATTGACCTCCTCCACCCGGTCCTGCCAGAGCAGCTGGGTGACCGGCCAGAGCAGCGTGTCGTCCGGCGTCGCCGAGCGCGCCCCGATCGCGGTGGAACCCATCAGCAGAGCGGCGATGGCGGCGGCGACCGCGATCATCGGGCGAACCGACCGCCGACGTGACGGCGCCGCTCGGACGATCGCGGTGGCGATCTGGGTATCGATGGGCGGCGGCAACGGCACGGACTCGATCTCGCTGCGCCATGCCTGCAGGAGGGCGGCGACGCGGGCGTCGGTGGCCACGTCGGCCAACGGCCCGGTGTCGACGCCGTCGAAGGCGTCCTCGGCGAGTCGGGCGAACGCTGCGAAGCTGTCGGGGCCGGTGTCGTAATCCAGGTCGCCGGAATCGTCGTCGTCGGCCGACCGGGATCGGACGAACGAATCGGTCGCGGGATCGTCGAACAGCGGAGTCTGCCGCAGCGCCTCGATCAGCGCGTCGTCGGCGCGGACCTGGGCGAGGTCGACCGGCTCGTCGTCGTCACCGGCCCGGAACGGGATGCCCTTCACAGCAGCTGCGCCGCAAGGCCGTCGTCGCCGGCGACGATCTGACGCAGCTTGGCCAGCGCGCGGTGCTGCGCGACCCGGACCGCGCCGGCCGAGGTCCCCAGCGCCTGCGCGGTCTCGTCGGCCGACATGCCCGCACCCACGCGCATGATCAGGATCTCCCGCTGGTTGGCGGGCAGGTGCCGCATCAGTTCGTGCATCTTGGTCGCGACCGCGGCATCCACCACGACCTGCTCCGGGTTGGGGTCGCCGGAGACGACGTCGGGGAACTCCGCGACCGGGTTGCTGCGGGACCGGCCCGCAGCGCGGTGGGCGTCCACGATCTTGTTGCTCGCGATGCCGTAGACAAATGCCAGGAACGGTCGACCCTCGCGCCGGTAGTGGGGCAGCGCGTTGAGCACAGCCATACACACCTCCTGCGCAATGTCGTCGGCCGTCATGAGGGAACGGTGCCCGTTGGAAACCCGGGCACGGCAGTAACGGACGATGATCGGGTGGATGTGGCCCAGCAGGGCTCCCACCGCGACGGCGTCGCCAGCTACTGCACGGCCGACGATGACGTCGAGCTCGTCCGCTGCTGAGTTCATCGCTTGCGGACACCCTCTCGTTACACCCGGTGGTCACCGGGCCTGCAGTCGGCGGGTCGCACCCACCCGGAATCCACACCCGAGTCCTCTAGCGGGTGATTCCTGGCCGACATCGGTCACCTCGCAGAGCGGGTGACAGAAGGTATTTGTACCAGTGCCGTCCCGGCTCCCTGGCCCGTTTGACGGAATCGGTCACACTCTCAGATTCGCAGCGAACGAGGTGTGGCCGTCGTCACCCCGTTCGCGCGACGGACAACCGGCGCCGGTCGGGTGTCTCCACCGACCGGCACCGGCACGCCGCGGGTCTCAGGCGACCAGGCCCCGCCGGAATCCGACGGCCACCGCCTGCGCCCGGTCCCGGGCGCCGAGCTTGCGGAACAGCCGCCGGGCGTGGGTCTTGACAGTGTCCTCGGAGAGGAACAGCTCGCGGCCGATCTCCCCGTTGGACTGCCCCTGACTCATCCCGCGGAGCACCTGCAGCTCACGTTCGGTCAGATTGACCTGGCTGTCGTCCGCGGCCCGCGGCGACGGCAGCCGCGGTGATGACACCGTGTCGGCCAGGGCAGCGATGATCTCCGGCTGGGTGGCGTCCCATCGCAGGAAACCGCGCGCCCCGCAGGCGATCGCGGCGGCGATCGACGCGGTGTCGTCGGGCGACCCGAACACGATCACCACCCCGTTGGGGTGGACGGCCAACAGGCGTCTGGTTGCCTCGATCCCGCCGGTGAGGGCCCGCTGGGTCCCGATCAGCACGATGTCGGCGCTCTCGCGCCCGTAGCGGGCCAGCAGTTCATCGCCGTCGGCGACGCAGTCTATGGAGCCGATGGACGGCAGGGCCGCCATCACTCGGGTGAGCCCGTCACGGGCACTTCGGCGTTCGTCGCAGATCAACACGCTGGTCACTGCAACCTACTTTCTCTTCGGGGGTGCACGGCGCACGGTGGGGCGATGGATGGTGGCTGTCGGCGGAGGCATTGAACGGGGTCGGCATCGAACGGGGTCGACAGGGACACCGCAGCCGGCTGGACGAGCAATACAGGGGCGGAACCAGGACGGGCACGACCGACCACTCGCCGGCCCATCCGGCCCTACGGCAACAACCCCGTCAGGGGTGAATCCAACCCGTTCGGCGGTACCTCTCGCGGGTGTAAGGACTTCGCAAAACCCCAGCGCAAATCGATTCAGCTGAACCCCGACGCGGCGACGGCCGGCACGGACCGGAGCCGTCCCGAAACACTTCAGATTGAATTGATCTTGGTATTGAAGGTGACGCCCAACGCCTCTAGGGTCAGTCCTGCGGTCGGTTCGTAACGCGAATCGGGTCGCATGTTTCCGGTCAGTTGCACAACGACGTCTGGGCTCCGCTCCAGCGTGCCGCTGAGGTGACGCGCGTCTGCGCCCACCCCGCGCCACTCTGGGCAGTCCGATGACCAGAGGAGTGGGTTGAATGGCTGATACGCGGCGCTTGCCCGGGCCGAACGCGGACCGTTGGGACTGGCAGCTGCATGCCGCCTGTCGCGGGATGGCCAGCTCGTTCTTCTTCCACCCCGAAGGTGAGCGCGGCCCGGCCCGTGCCCGCCGCGAGGCCAACGCCAAAGCAGTCTGCATGGAATGCCCCGCGATGCTGGCCTGTCGGCAACACGCGATCGACGTGCACGAGCCGTACGGCATCTGGGGTGGCCTGTCCGAAGGTGAGCGGCATCACCTGCAGGCCGTCGCCGTCGTTCGGCCCTGACCCTGCGTCCCGGCCCGGTATCGGGTCGGGACTTCGCCGGAGCCGGCTTGGCTCCGCGCCCCGCCGACGGCCCGTCGGTCCCCCTCGCACCGGACGATGAAGCTGCGTCCGGTCCTCCAAGGGTTCGCCCGTCGGACGATCGAGAGCCCCACGGGGCCCCGAACCGGTCGAATCGAACATGGGCGTCAGCCTAACTGATGAAATCCCCAAGGTCACTCCATCGCGTGCACGTGTTTGTCACCCGATGGTGTGTCCGGGACGTTGCAGATCGCGTTGCGACGGCTGAGGACGCCCCGGGTCACTCGGATTGCAGAGCCGGACCTCATGCGCCTGACCGGCATCAGAGCACTTCGAGCTCACACCGAGTGCGGTGCTCCGAATGGTTTACGACGTAGTCCACGACTGCGCGACGGTCACTGAATCCAGGTGTCCCAGGCCCGGATCGGGAGGGCCGACACCGCATTCGAGTGACACGGGCGGCCACCCATGACGCCCCGTCATGGGCCGCCCGCCACCGGATACACCAAACCCGCCGCCCGTGGACCCCGATCCGCTCTGGACCGGGGACCCGCCGGGCGGCGGGTCTGGGTGCTGCAATTGCCTGCCGGGCGTCAGCGTGCCGGGCACGCCGGCCCGGTCAGGGCTGCCGATCAGCTCGGCCGATCAGCGCCGGCCGATCAGGGCCGGCCGATCAGGGCCGGCCGATCAGTGCTGGTGTCCGTGACCGTGACCGCCGTGCTCGGCGACCTCGTCCACCGGCCGCTCGACGATCGTGGTAGCAGTGGTCAGCACCATGCCCGCGATCGACGCGGCGTTGACCACGGCGGACCGGGTCACCTTGACCGGGTCGATCACGCCGTCGGCGATCAAGTCGCCGTACTCGCCGGTTGCAGCGTTGTAGCCGTGGCCGCGCTTGAGCTCGGCGATCTTGGCCACCACGACGGCACCCTCGGCGCCGGCGTTCGCGGCGATCCAGAACGCGGGCGCGGTCAGGGCACGCCGGACGATGTCCACGCCGACGGCCTGGTCACCGGTGAGCTCCAGGAACTGCAGCTCCGCGGCGGCGTGCACGAGTGCGGACCCACCGCCGGCGATGATGCCCTCCTCGACCGCGGCGCGGGTGGCGGCGACGGCATCCTCGATGCGGTGCTTGCGCTCCTTGGCCTCGGTCTCGGTGGCTGCGCCGACCTTGATCACCGCGACACCGCCGCCGAGCTTGGCCAGCCGCTCCTGCAACTTCTCCTTGTCCCAGTCCGAGCTCGACTTCTCGATCTCGGCCTTGATCTGCTGCGCCCGGCCGGCCACGGCGGCGGGGTCACCCGCGCCGTCGACGATCGTGGTGGCGTCCTTGGTGACGACCACCCGGCGGGCGAGCCGAGGACCTCGGTGCCGACCTCGGACAGCTTCAGCCCGACCTCGGACGAGACGACCTCCGCACCGAGGCTGATCGCCAGGTCCTGCAGGAACGCCTTGCGGCGGTCACCGAAGTAGGGCGCCTTGACCGCGACGACCTCGAAGGTCTTGCGGACGGCGTTGACGGCCAGCGTCGACAGCGCCTCGCCGTCGACGTCCTCGGCGATGATCAGCAGCGGACGCTTGGCTTCCAGCACCTTCTCCAGCAACGGCAGCAGGTCGGCCAACGCGCTGATCTTGTCCCGGACGAGCAGCACGTACGGCTTGTCCAGGACGGCCTCGGCGGCCTCCAGGTCGGTGACGAAGTGCGGTGAGATGTATCCCTTGTCGAACTGCAGGCCGTCGGTGAACTCCAGCCGGGTGCCCGGTGCGGAGTCCTCCTCGACGGTGACCACACCGTCGGCGCCGACCCGGACCAGGGCCTGGCCGAGCAGCGCGCCCACGGTCTCGTCGCGGGAGGCGATCGTGCCGACCTGGGCGATGGCCGCCTCGTCGCCGGCGACCGGGGTCGCCCACGACATCAGCACATCGCTGATCTTGTCGGCCGCGGCCATGATGCCGGTGCGCAGCGCCAGCGGGTCACTGCCGGCGGTGACGTTCTTGAGCCCCTCGGTGATGAGGGACTGGGCCAGCACGGTGGCGGTGGTGGTGCCGTCACCGGCGACGTCGTTGGTCTTGGTTGCCGCGGTCTTGGCGAGTTGGGCACCCAGGTTCTCCCGGGGGTTCTCCAGCTCGATCTCGCGGGCGATGGTGACGCCGTCGTTGGTGACGGTGGGGCCACCGAACTTCTTGGCCAGCACGACGTACCGGCCGCGCGGGCCGAGGGTGACCTTGACCGCGTTGGCCAACTGATCGACGCCGCGCAGCAGTGCCTGCCGGGCGTCGGTGTCGAAGTTGATCTGCTTCGCCATGGGGCGGTTGCTTCTTCCTGTGTGGGTGCGTCAGGTGATGCGGACGGAACTGTGAGCCGGGCGGGAACCGCTGCCGCCGAACGCATTTCGCCCCGGGACCCGATCAACGGGCCACCGGGGCGAAACGACGACGGCGGGGTGCGGCAGTGCCGCGGTCCACCGTCGGCTCAGCGCCGGTGAACTACTTGGTGACCTTGGCCAGCACGTCACGCGCGGAGAGGATGAGGTACTCCTCGCCGTTGTACTTGACCTCGGTGCCGCCGTACTTGGAGTAGATGACGGTGTCGCCCTCGGCAACGTCAACCGGAACCCGGTTGCCCTTGTCGTCGATACGACCCGGACCGACGGCCTTGACGGTGCCTTCCTGAGGCTTCTCCTTGGCCGTGTCCGGGATGACGATGCCGGAAGCGGTCGTCGTCTCGGCCTGGTTGGCCTGGACGAGGATCTTGTCCTCGAGCGGCTGGATCTTCACGCTCGCCACGTTGGGTCCCCCTTCTGGGGTTTCTAGACTGTCTGACTTACCTGGGGAATGCCTGGCTACGGGCCGCCGATACCGTCGTCGCGGGTTCCGGCATCACGGGCCGTGGCCAATTAGCACTCTAGCCGCGAGAGTGCCAGATTCTCAACACCGCACCAGGCGCGCCGGGTCAGGCCGCGACGACCCGGGCGACGGGCATCCCCGGGTCGCCGCCGAGTGTCGGCTCGGACGGCACGACTCCGGCCCGGAACACGTGCGCCCCGAGGGCCGCGATCATCGCGCCGTTGTCGGTGCACAATCCCGGCCGCGGCACCCGCAGTGCCAGCCCGGCGGCCGCACAGCGCTCGGCGGCCAGCGCCCGGAGCCGGCCGTTGGCCGCCACCCCGCCGGCGATCACCACCGTGCCCAGCCCGAGATCCTGTGCCGCCTGCACGGTCTTGGCGGTCAGCACGTCCACCACCGCCTCCTGGAAGGACGCACACACATCGGCCACCGGCACCGGGCGGCCGTCCCGGCGGGCCGTCTCCACCCAGCGGGCCACGGCCGTCTTGAGCCCGGAGAACGAGAAGTCGTAGCGGCTGTCGGCTCGCCCGGCCCCGGTCAGCCCGCGCGGGAACCGGATCGCCGCCGGGTCACCCTCGCCGGCCAGCCGGTCGATCACCGGACCGCCGGGGTACCCCAGGTCCAGCAGCCGGGCGACCTTGTCGTAGGCCTCGCCGGCCGCGTCGTCGATCGTGGTGCCGATCTCGACGACGTCGTCGGCCAGTGAACCGACCCGGAGCAGCTGGGTGTGCCCACCGGAGACCAGCAGCGCCAACGTGTCCGGCGGCAGCGGGCCGTGCTCGAGGGTGTCCGCGGCGACATGTCCGGGCAGGTGGTTGACCCCGATCAGCGGCACGTCCCAGGCGGCGGCGTAGGCCTTCGCCGCCGCCACCCCGACCAGCAACGCCCCGGCGAGCCCCGGTCCGCTGGTCACCGCCACGCCGTCGACATCGGCGGGGCGCAGCCCGGCCGCGGCGAACGCCCCCCGGACGGTGGCCGTCATCGCCTCCAGATGCGCCCGGGAGGCGATCTCCGGGACCACCCCGCCGAACCGCGAGTGCTGATCCTGCGAGGAGGCCAGCGACTGGCCCAGCAGCTCGACCCCGTCGGTGGTCAACCGGACCAGGCCGGCCCCGGTCTCGTCGCAGGAGGACTCCAGGCCCAGCACGACGGCACCGGGTCCCAGCGTGATCCGATCCGGGTGCAGGGCGGCGTGGTCGGTCATCAGTTCCTCACCATCGTGTAAGCATCGGCACCGCTGGGTTGGTAGTAACGCCGCCGCAGGCCGGCGACCTCGAAACCGAACGAGCGGTACAGCGCGATCGCCGGCTCGTTGTCGGTCCGCACCTCCAACAGGATCTGCCGGTCGCCGGCCTCGGCGACCAGCGACGCCATCAGCCGCCGGCCGACGCCGGTGCCCTGACAGCGGGGTCGGACGCCGATGGTCTGCACCTCGGCGACCTCGGGCTGGGCGGCCAGCCCGGCGTACCCGAGCACCTCGGCACCGTCCCGGACGGTGATGTAATGGAAGCCCTGGGCCAGCTCGGACCAGAACATCGCCTCGGTCCACGGCGAGTCCCCGGGGAACAGCTCGATCTCCAGTGCCGCCACCGCCGGGATGTCCCACCAGCGCAGCGGGGTCAGCGGGAGCTCGCCCACAGCGGCGGCGGTCATCGGCCGAGCACCGACCGCCGGACCCCCGACGGTTCGGCGGCGTCGGGACGGCGAAGGTACAGCGGCGTCAGCGGCGCGGGTACCGACCCGAGGTCCGACGGCGGCGATCAGCCCGGCAGTCAGGCCCACGGCCGGTGCACGGACCGGCAACAATCCGGCCAGCAGCGGGGTGCCCGGACCGGTCATGACGTCGGGGGCGATCCCGGCAGCGGCGAGCCACTCCCCCACCGCCGCCGGCGCGACCGGCGCGGGGCCGGCCACCGACACCCCGTCGCGGTAGACCGAGACATAGACCTCGCGGCGACGCGCATCGGTCACCACCAGCACGGTCCCGGGAAGTCCGGCGGCGAGCCCGACGTGGGATCCCACGCCGTGCACCGGCACCCCGAGACCGTCCGCCAGCGCGGCGGCCGTGGCGATCCCGACCCGGAGACCGGTGAACGGGCCCGGCCCGAGCCCGACGACGACGGCCCCCACGTCTGGCAGCGACCGACCGGCGCCGCCGAGGGCAGCCCGCACCAGCGGCATCAACTGTTCGGCGTGCGCGAACGCGTCGACGAGCGTGCGTTCGGCCAGTACCGCCACCATCGGATCGGGCAGCGTCACCGCCGCCACGCCGGCTGTCAGGACGGGGGTGGCGGAGTCCAGCGCGAGCACGAGCACGCGTCGATGGTACGAGGCCGCCACCGGGTGGTCCGACCGCGCAGTACGGTTCAGGGACGGTTCCGGCGCCGGCCGGCCCGTTCGTTCACCGGCGGCGCGGGAGGTCGGATGGGTACCCAGGCCACCCTGGCCGATGTGGCGACGATGGCCGGGGTGTCGCTGGCCACCGCCAGCCGGGCGCTGAGCCCGACCAAGGGCAGTGCGGTCGGCCCGGAACTGCGGGCCAGGGTCCGGGCGGCGGCGGCGGAACTGAGCTACGCCCCCAACGCGCACGCTCAGGCGATGCGCAGCCCCACCACCACCGCCGGGCTGATAGTGCACGACATCGCCGACCCGGTGGCCGCCGCCATCGCGTCCGGGGTACTCGCGGCCGCGGCCGAGCAGGGTCTGATCGTGACCATCGGCGCCAGCGGCAGCGACCCGGAGGCCGAGGTCCGATTGGTGGAGACGCTCCGTCGGCAGCGGACCCGCGGCATCATCCTGGCCGGTTCCCGGTTCACCGAGTCCGCCACCCAGCACTGGCTCGACGACGAGGTGGCGGCGATCCGCGCCGGCGGCGGGCGGGTCGTCACGATCGGCCGGGCCGCCCCCGGGACACAGGCCGTCGTGGTCGACAACACCGGCGGCGCCGCGGATCTGGCCCGGGCGATGTGGTCCGCGGGATACCGACGGTTCGCCGTTCTCGCCGGACCGGAGTACCTGGTCACCGCCGCGGACCGGGTCACCGGGTTCCGGCAGGCCGTCATCGATCTGGGTGGTGTGCTGCCCGAGGAGCAGGTGCCGGCGAGTCAGATGAGCCGGGACGGCGGGTACGCGGCGATGCGCGACCTGCTGGACAACGGCATCACCGCGGACTGTGTCTTCGCCGTCGACGACTCGATGGCGATGGGTGCGGTCGCCGCCCTCCGGGACTCGGGGATGCGGGTGCCCGACGACATCGCGGTGGCCGGTTTCGGCGACATCGCCGCGCTCCGGGACGTGGTGCCGGGGCTCAGCACCGTCCGGTTGCCGCTGGCAGAGATGGGCCGCACCGCACTGCGGCTGGCGTTCGACAGTCGCCCGGAACCACAGCTGCAGCTGGTCACCGGCACCGTCGTGCTGCGCGACAGCACCCCGCTGCGCACCGTCGACTGACCGGCCGCCGGCACGCCGGCAGTGGCGCGATTCAGTCCGGGTGCGGGCCGAGCAGGAACGCGACCCGGCTGTCCCAGTCCGAGCCGCGCGGATGCAGCACCGCGGTCCGGGTGTCGTCGGGATGCCGCTCCAGTTCGACGAGCAGATGGGAGTCGGTCAGCTGCTCGGCCACGCCGACGCCCCACTCGATGACCACGGCCGACCGCGCCAGGTCGGTGTCCAGGTCCAGATCGTCCAGCTCCAGCCGGCCGTCCAACCGGTAGGCGTCCACGTGGATCAACCCCGGGTGCGGCGGGGTGGCGCGGTGGGACCGGGCGATGACGAAGGTCGGCGAGGTGATCAGGTCCGGGACCCGCATCCCGACCGCGATGCCCTTGGTCAGGGCGGTCTTACCGGCCCCGAGATCGCCGGCCAGCAGCACCACGTCGCCGGCCCGCAGGACGGCACCGAGCCGGCGACCCATCTCGTGCGTGTCTGTCGGCGTCGGCAGTTCGACGGTGTAGGTCATGCGGAGCTCCGGACCGGGGGGTGGTGGGGCGTATCGGGACGGTGCGCCGGCGTCGGCAGTCGCGGCGCGTACTCCTGCGCCCGGTGCAGCAACCGGCGCAGCGCCGCGTTGGTCTCCACCGGTGCCTCCATCATCGCCAGGTGCCCGGCCCGTTCGACCAGGACCAGATCGGCGTCGGGCAGCGCGGCGGCGATGAACCGGGACTGCCGCGGCGGGGTGATCCGGTCGCTGTCGCCGCACAGCACCAAGGACGGGATACCGACCAGGGCCGGCAGGGCGGCGGTCTGGTCGTGCGCGAGCACACCGGGGATGAAATCGGCGATGACCTCGATCGGGGTGTCGGTGAGCATTTCGTGGAGGTAGTCGATCAGCGCGGTCGGGATGTCACGGCGGACGAAGCCCAGCTGCCTGGTGATCAGCCAGACGGCGTCCCGGGCCACGGGTCGGGTCCGCTCCAGCAACGTCGAACAGCGCGCCGCGGCGGTGCCGGCCACCTTGACGACCGGGTTGGAGCCGCGCAGGAAGATCTTCCCGATCTCGGCACTGGGCGTCTGCGTCGCCGAGGTGGACAGCAGCCCGACCCCGGCGACGCGACCGGCGAAGAACTCCGGGTCGGCGCCGGCCAGCGCGAGCACCGACATGCCGCCCATCGAGTGCCCGATCAGCACGATCGGTCCGTGCGGAACCGCGGTCGCCAACACCGCGGCGAGATCCTGGCCCAGCAGCCCGACCGACGGGTGCGGATCGGGGCCGCGGCTGGACCGGCCATGCGACCGATGGTCGTAGAAGACCATCCGGATCGCAGCCCCGGCGTCGACGTTAGCCGCCGGGGCGGCCCCGGCGCTGCCGTCAGGGGTCGGCAGTCCGGCGTCGACGCCGCGCAGACCCTGTCGTTGGTAGTGCCAGGACCCCATGCGTAACGCCCAACCGTGCACGAAGACCACGGTCAGCGGTGCGTCGACCGGGCCGACCTCCTCCACCTGCAGCGCCGCGCCGTCGGCGGCCACCACGGAATAGCGCCGGTCGCCGTCGATCGCGTCGTACCCCTCGGGGGTATCGGTCGCTACCGAACGATGGTGGTAGCGGCGGACCGCCACCCGTTGGGCGGTGGCGCCGCCGAGGGCGGCCGCGCCGACGACGCCGCCGACCACACCCGCCGCCGAGAGCACCTTGGCGAACACGTTCATCCGGTCGGCTCCCGGTAGGCGCGGGGTACCCGTGGGCCGATCCGCGTGACGATCTCGTAGTCGATGGTCCCGCAGGCGGCGGCCCAGTCGGCGGCGGTCGGCGATCCGTCCCGTCCGTCGCCGAACAGGGTCACCTCGTCCCCGGCGGACACGCCGTCGTCTCCCACGTCGATCACCACCTGGTCCATCGCCACCTTGCCGGCGATCCGGTACCGCCGGCCGTTCACCGCCACCTCGGCCCGCGAGCTCGCGGCCCGCGGCACACCATCGGCGTACCCGATCGGGATCAACGCCAATGTGGTGTCGGCAACAGTGCGGTAGGTGAACCCGTAGGAGACACCGTGTCCGGCGGGTACCCGTTTGGTCAGCGCGATCCGGGACCGGAGGCTCATCGCCGGTCGCAGGCCGTGGCTGTCCCGGCGCCCGGCGGGGTCCAGCGGGTCCAGGCCGTAGATTCCGATGCCGCAACGCACCAGGTCGTAGCGGGTGGCGGGGGCGCCGATCGCGGCAGCGGTGTTGGCCAGATGCCGGTACCGGGGGGCGAGACCCGCCGCCCGGGCGACCCCCGACGCGTCCTCGAACACGGCCCGCTGCTCGTCGATGGAGGCGTCCCCGAGCACTTCGGAGCTGCCCAGGTGACTCATCACGCCCTCCACCCGGAGTCGGCCGTCCCGCTCGGCGGCCGCCGCCTGTCGACACAGCACCGACCAGTCGGCGGGGCCGGCGCCGCCCCGGCCCAGACCGGTGTCGACCTTGAGATGGATGACCGTGCCCGCGACCCGGCCGGCCAGCACCCGCTCCAACTGGGCCGCCGAGGACACCCCCAGCATCACCCCGGCCGCCAGCGCCGCGTCGATGTCGTCCGCCGGCGTCCACAGCCAGGCCAGCACCGGGGCTGCGATCCCGGCGGCGCGCAGGGCGAGCGCCTCGAAGGGGTAGGCGACGCCCAGCAGGTCCGCGCCCCCGGCGAGAGCGGCCGTGGCCACCGGGACCGCGCCGTGGCCGTAGCCGTCGGCCTTGACCACCGCCATCACCGGGGTGGCGGCGAGCGCCTTCAGGGTCGCGACGTTGTGGGTGATGGCAGCGGGGTCGACCAGCGCGACGGCACGCGTCATCGCAGGTGCTCCCAGAGGGCCTGGGCGCCGGCGTGGCCGGCGGCCTGCGCCCGCTCACCGGCCCGGCCGTGCACGAACGCGCCGAGCGCGGTGGCGGTGAACGGGTCCGGACCGGCGGCCAACAGCGAACCGACCGCTCCACTCAGGACGTCCCCGGAACCCGCCGACGCCAGCCACCCGGTGCCGCTGAGCGTGACCGCCGTTCGTCCGTCGGGTGCGGCGACGAGCGTCCGGTGGCCCTTGAGCAGCACTATCGCCCCCGACCGGGCGGCCGCCGCGCGGACGGCGGCCAGCCGTCGCGTCGGGTCCAGATCGGGGAACAGTGCGCCGAACTCGCCGGCGTGAGGGGTCAACACCGTCGGGCACGTGCGGCCCCGGAGCAGATCCGGACGCTCGGCGAGCAGCCGCAGGCCGTCGGCGTCCACCAACACCGGCACCTCGGCGCCGAGCACCGCCGCCAGGGTGGACCGGGCGGTGTCGTCGCTGCCCAGCCCCGGCCCGACCACCCATGCCTGGACCCGACCGGCCGCGGCGACGTCGTCGGTGACGACCACCTCGGGCCAGCGGGCCACCACGGCCGCCGCGCTGCCCCCGGCGAACCGGACCATTCCCGGCCGCAGCCGCACCGCACCACCCGTACACAGCACCGCCGCCCCGGGGTACTGCGCGGAGCCGGCCGCGACACCGAGGACCCCGTTGCTGTACTTGCTGCTGGTAGCTCCGGAGCCGGGCAGCAGTGCCGCAGCGTCCGCGTCGTCGAGCGCCATCGCGTCGTACGGTCCGCCGGCGAGCGGGAACCCCAGCGCGTGCACCTCGACCCGACCGGCCAGGTCGGACACCAGCAGCCCGGTCTTCAGGCCGCCGAACGTCACCGTCACGTCGGCGTGCAGCACGGGTCCGTCGGCGGTCCCGTCGTCGGGATCGAGCCCGCTGGGCAGGTCGACGGCCAGCCGTCGGCCCGGCGACGCGTTCGCCAGTTCCACCAACCGGGCTGCAGGTTGTCGGAGCGGGGGCCGGGCCCCGATGCCGACCAGCCCGTCGATCACGAGCTCCGCGCGGCCCAGCAGTCCGGCGGCGTCCGCTGAGTCGGCGAGCCTCCCGCCGGCCCGGCGGAAGGCCGCCAGCGCGGCCGGGTGCGTCCGGTCGAGGTCGGTGCACACCGCAGTCACGCCCATGCCCCGGCGGGCGAGATCGGCAGCGGCGAAAAGCGCGTCGCCGCCGTTGTGGCCCGCGCCGGCCAGCACCACGACCCGCCGGCCGGGCAGTGGGGACCCGAGCTCGCGGACCGCAGCGAGCGCCACCGCCGTGGCGGCCCGCCGCATCAACGGCAGCGAACCCTCCCGGGCCAGCGCCACCGCTTCCGCGGCCCGGATCTGCTCGACCGAATAGCTGTGCATCATCGGCCCAACGCGATCACCACAGCCGCGGCGATCCCCGCGTCATGGGACATCGAGAGCTGCCAGCCGGTCACCCCCGTCGCCGCAGCGGCGGCAGCGACGGTCCCGGTCACCGACAGCTGGGGTCGGCCGGAGCGCTGCGAGATCACCGAGCAGTCGTGCCAGTCCATCCCGTGCGGGACGCCCAACGCCTTGGCCACCGCTTCCTTCACCGCGAAGCGGGCGGCCAGTGACGCCGCGGACCGCGGCCGGCCGTCGCCGGAGACCAACTCGGCCGGGGTGAACAGCCTGGTCCGCAGCGCCGGGGTTCGTTCCATCGAGACCACGAACCGGTCGATAGCCACGACGTCGATGCCCACCCCGATCACCCCGGGCAGGTCGGACACGGTCGGCGGCCTATTCCACGGTGACGGACTTGGCCAGGTTCCGTGGCTTGTCGATGTCATAACCGCGGCAGCGGGCGATCTCGGCGGCCAGCACCTGCAGCGGGACCGTGGCGACCAGCGGCTGCAGCAACACCGGGACCGGCGGCAGTTCGATGAGTGTGTCGGCGAACGGCGCGACCACGTCGTCGCCGTCCTCGCAGATCACGATGGTGCGGGCGCCCCGGGCCTGGATCTCCCGAATGTTGGACAGCAGCTTGGAGTGCAGCAACGGGCGCTGCTTCGGGGACGGGGTGACCACCACCACCGGCAGGCCCTCCTCGATCAATGCGATCGGGCCGTGCTTGAGCTCGCCGGCGGCGAAACCCTCGGCGTGCATGTAGGCCAGTTCCTTGAGCTTGAGCGCCCCTTCCAGGGCCACCGGGTAGCCGACATGGCGGCCCAGGAACAGCACCGCGCGGGAGTCGGAGATCTCGCGACCGAGGTCGCGGACCTTGTCCATCCGGCCGAGCGTCTCCGCGATCGCCGCCGGGATCTTCTCCAACTCGGCGAACTCGCGACCGATCTCGTCGGCGTACATCAACCCGCGAGCCTGCGCCAACGCCAGCCCGACCAGGTAGTTCGCAACCACCATGCCCAGGAACGCCTTGGTCGAGGCGACCCCGATCTCGGGGCCGGCATGCATGTACACCACCGCGTCGGACTCCCGCGGAATCTGCGAGCCGTTGGTGTTGCAGACCGCCAGCACCCGGGCCTTCTGCTCCCGGGCGTGCCGGACGGCCTCCAGGGTGTCCGCGGTCTCGCCGGACTGGGAGACCGCGACGACGAGGGTGTCGCGGGTCAGCACCGGGTCGCGGTACCTGAACTCGCTCGCGAGCTCCACCTCGACCGGCAGCCGGGTCCAGTGCTCGATCGCGTACTTGGCGAGCAGTCCGGAGTTGTAGGCCGTGCCGCAGCCGACGACGACGACCTTGTCGACGGTGCGCAGCTCGTCGTCGCCGAGGCGCTGCTCGTCGAGCACGATCCGGGTGCCGTCGAAGTGGCCCCGCAGGGTGTCCGCGACCGCCTGCGGCTGCTCGGCGATCTCCTTGTCCATGAAGAACTCGTAACCGCCCTTCTCGGCGGCGTCGGTGTCCCAGTCGACGTGGAAGGTGCGGTAGTCGGCGCTGCCGCCGCTGAACGAGGACACCTCGTAGCCGTCGGCGGTGATCGCCACCAGCTGGTCCTGGCCGAGCTCGACCGCCTCCCGGGTGTGGGCGATGAACGCGGCGACATCGCTGGCGACGAACATCTCGCCCACCCCGACCCCGACCACCAGCGGCGAGTTCCGGCGGGCGGCGACCATCTGGTCGGGGGCGTCGGCGTGGATCGCGACCAGGGTGAACGCCCCGTGCAGCCGCCGGCAGACGGCACCCATCGCGGCCGCCAGATCGCCCGACCCGGCGTCGTACTCGGCAGCCAGCAGGTGGGCGACCACCTCGGTGTCGGTGTCGCTGGTCAGCTCGACGCCGGCACGTTCCAACTCCGCCCGCAGCGGCGCGAAGTTCTCGATGATGCCGTTGTGGATGACGGCGACCCGGCCGCTGGCGTCCCGGTGCGGGTGGGCGTTGCGGTCGGTCGGCGCGCCGTGGGTGGCCCAGCGGGTGTGGCCGATGCCGGTGGTGCCGGGCAGTTGCCGGTCGGTGTCGATGATCAGGTTTTCCAGATTCGCCAGCACCCCGGCCTTCCGGGCGACCCCGATGCTGCCGTCCGGGGCCTGCACGGCCACCCCGGCGGAGTCGTAGCCGCGATACTCCATTCGACGCAGCCCCCCCATCACGAGCGGCAGAGCCTGCTGGGGACCGACGTATCCGATGATTCCGCACATGGCGGTCGAGCCTAGTCGTCACGCCGCCCGGGCGGGCAGCTCACACCTCGACCGGGCGACCCCCGCGTTGGAGCGCCGCCACCGGGTCGGCGGCCGGCTCCGCGGCCGGCGCGACGACGGTGTAGCCGGTCCGGTCGGCCACGGTGGATGCCGACACCGCCCGCAGTGACGCCCACGCCCGCAGGGCGGTGATGTCCTCGGACTGGGTCACCGACAGCGGCACCGTGGTGAGGATGGCGTGCCGCAGGTCGTCGGCGGCGAGGTGTCGCCGACCGTCGAAGGCGTCGAAACACGCCGAGACCACGGCCTGTTCGATCTCGGCACCGGTGAAGCCCTCGGTGGAGTCGGCGAGGTCGGCCAGGATCGCGTCGTCGACGTCGAACGCACCCAGCGCGGGACCGTGCGCCAGCCTGCTTCTCAGGTGCAGTCCGAAGATGTCCACCCGTTCGGCGCGGGTGGGCAGGTCGATGAAGAAGATCTCGTCGAAGCGGCCCTTGCGCATGAACTCGGGGGCAGCCGGGAGATGTCGTTGGCGGTGGCGATGACGAACACCGGCTCGGTGCGTTCCTGCATCCAGGTCAGGAACGACCCGAACACGCGCGCGCTGGTCCCGGAGTCGCGCTCCCCGGTCGCCGAGCCGAACCCCTTCTCGATCTCGTCGATCCACAGCACGCACGGCGCGATCGCCTCCGCGGTGTCCAGGGCCTTGCGCATGTTCTCCTCCGACGCGCCGACCAGCCCGGCGAACACCTTGCCGATGTCGAGCCGGATCAGCGGGATCGACCACGCGGATGCCATCGCCTTGGCTGTCATCGACTTGCCACAGCCCGGGATCCCGGTGACCAGTGCACCTTTCGGTGCCGGAAGCGCGTACCGGGCAGCCTCGGCGGTCCACGCGCCGGTGCGTTTGACCAGCCACGCCTTCAGGTTCGCCAGGCCGCCGATGTCGGACAGCTCCAGGGTCGAGGTGACGACCTCCAGAACCCCCGACCGGCGGACGATCTGTCGCTTCTCGTCGAGGACGACCGGGATGTCGCTGCTGTCCAGTCGATTGTTGTTGGCCATCGCCCGCGCGAAGGCGTTCTCCGCCTCGGACAGCGTCAGGCCCAGCGCACCCCGGGCCAGCGCGTCGATGGTCCCCTCGGGCCCGTCGCCGAGGTCGACCACCACCGACTGCGACGCCCGGTTCGCCTCGATCATGCCGACCAGCAACTCGCGCAGCCGGGCCTGGTCGGGTAGCGGGAAGTCGACGACGGTGACGGTGTTCTCCAGCTCCACCGGGATCCGCAGCACCGGCGAGACGAGGATCAGCATCCGTGGCTGCGAGCCGTCGCGATACTGCTGCGCCAGGTCGCGCAACTGCCGGACCAGCCGTGGATCGGCGGGCTGGTTCGGTGTGCCGAGCCACGGGTGCAGGTCGAAGAACACGACCACCGACGCCAGATCCAGCCGCGCCGCCACCGCCAGCGCCTGTGCCGGGTCGCGGGTCTCGACCGATCCGACGTCCCCCAGCAGGGCCAGCCCGTTGGTGGCGGTCCAGGTGTGGACGGCACGGTGTCGAACCGACGGCCCCCCGAAGGCGGCGACGATCGAGTTCAGCGCCCGGGACTCCTCGGTGGTCTGCAGATAGAGCAGCGGGAACCGGGCCCGGATCAATTGCCGGAAGTTCTCCTGGAAGTCCGGAGCCATCGGGCGCCTCGTCTCAGTGGTGGGATGGTGCCTGGGGTGTCGGTCCCGGCGCGACGAACCGTGCACGGCATCGGATCGACGGCCCTGCGGCCGACCAGCCGCCGGGAGGACACCGGCTAGTCTAGGAACTCTTCACGTCCCGGAAGCGAGGGTTGCGGCATGGCCGGCTCACCGAGCATCGAACGACCCACCATGGACTACCTGACCCACCCCGGTCCGTACCGGGTCGCGGTCGGCGAGCTCGCCCTGGCAGGCCTGCCGGGCATCATCGTGGCACCGGTCAGCGGCCAGGAACTTCCCGCGGTGGCGTTCGCCCATCACTGGCTGCAGCCGGCTGCGAGGTACCTGGGGACCCTGCGGTACCTGGCGTCCTGGGGCATCGTGGCGGTCGCGCCCACCACCGAGAGAAGTCCGTTCCCGTCCTACCGTGGGCTGGGCCAGGACCTTTCCACCGCGCTGGAACTGGTGGCCAACTCCCGGTTGGCCGACAGCGCGGTCAGTGTCGATCCGGACAAGCTGGGCGTGGCCGGCCACGGCACCGGCGGGGGTGCGGCGATCCTGGCCACCGCCGACGATCAGCGGATCAAGGCGGTCGTGACGGTCAACGCCGCCAACACCCGGCCGTCCGCGGTGACCGCGGCCGGTCTCGTGCTCGCTCCTGGTCTGCACCTGGCCGGCGGCCGCGACGACTACACGCCGGTGCGCAGCAACGCCGAGCTGATCTCCCAGGGGTGGGCGGGCAAGGTGCAGCTGCGCACCATCAAGAAGGGCGAGCACCTCGGGCTGGCCGAAGGCCCGCACTGGACGTCGGCGCTGTACGGCAGCGCCCCGCAACGCCGTACCCAGTCGGTGGCCCGCAGCCTGATGACCGCGTTCTTCCTGCAGCATCTGAACGGACAGGACCAACTGGCCGATGAGCTGACCGAGAAGATCGCCGGCACCGTCCGCGCCGACCACTCCACGATCTGACCCGACGCGCCCGGCGGGCCCCCGCCGAGCCGACCACGGGGCGGCCGCCGGCGCGGTAGCCCGAACAGATGAGGACCCAGACAACGATGTCGCTGCTGTCCGATCGCCACCGCAGTTTCCCGCCCGACTTCATCTGGGGGTCGGCCACCGCCAGCTACCAGATCGAGGGCGCCGTCACCGAGGACGGCCGCGGCCCGTCGATCTGGGACACCTTCAGCCACACCCCGGGCAAGGTCACCGACGGTGACACCGGCGATGTCGCCGACGACCACTACCACCGGTACGTCGAGGACCTCGACCACATGGCCGGGCTCGGGCTGGACGCCTACCGGTTCTCGATCGCCTGGCCCCGGGTGCAGCCCGGCGGGATCGGCGCGCTGAACCCGAAGGGCGTGGATTTCTACGCCCGGCTCGTCGACGGGCTGCTCGAACGCGGCATTCGGCCGGTCGCGACGCTGTACCACTGGGACCTGCCGCAGGAACTCGAGGACGCCGGCGGCTGGCCGGTCCGGGACACCGCGCTGCGGTTCGCCGACTACACCAGCGCCATCATCGGTGCGCTGGGTGACCGGGTGCACACCTGGACGACGTTCAACGAGCCCTACTGTGCCGCCTATCTCGGCTACGCCTCCGGGGTGCACGCGCCGGGCCGCACCAGCGGGGCGGACGCGCTCGCCGCGGTCCACCACCTCAACCTCGCGCACGGCCTGGCCGGCCGGATCGTCCGCGACCTGGCCCCGTCGGCGGAGTTGTCGGTCACGTTGAACCTGGCCGTGATCCGGGCGGCCACCGATTCCGCCGAGGACGCGGCCGCCGTTCGCAAGCTGGACAACATCGCCAACGGCGCGTTCCTGGGTCCGATGCTGGAAGGGAAGTACCCGGCCGACCTGCTGACCCAGACCGCACACGTGACCGACTGGTCGTTCGTCCAGGACGGCGACGAGGCCGCCGCGCACGTTCCGTTGGACGTCCTGGGCATCAACTACTACTCGACGATCCTGGCGAGTCATTGGGACGGCACCGGCGAGCGTCAGCAGGCCGACGGGCACGGTGACTCCGCGGCGAGCCCCTGGGTGGGCGTGGACGACGTGAACTTCCTGGTCCAGCCGGGTCCGTACACCGAGATGGGCTGGAACATCGAGCCGCAGGGCATGACCGACCTGCTGCTGCGGATCAGCCACGAGTACCCCGAGCAGCCGATGATGATCACCGAGAACGGCGCCGCGTTCGCTGACGAGGTCGTCTGCGGACGGCCGGGTCCACGATCCGCTGCCGGGTGGACTACCTGTACCGGCACATCGATGCCGTCGGGATCGCGATGGAGGCCGGCGCCGACGTCCGGGGCTACTTCGTGTGGTCGTTGCTGGACAACTTCGAGTGGGCGCTACGGCTACTCGAAGCGGTTCGGCATCATCCGGGTCGACTACGACACCGCCAAGAGGACCCTCAAGGACAGTGCGCTCTGGTACCGGCGGCTGATCGAGACCGATCAACTGCCTGACGTGGCGACCGCCGCAGAGTGAGCCCGGAGGCCGGCGCCGGGACGGGAGTGGTGTTGTTCACCCCCCGTCCGGGCGTCGGCCGGTATCGCTGCTCGCCGTCCGATGCTAACTTTGAGTTGCACACCGGTTACATAGGGTTCGATCCGGGCTCGGGCTGACGTACCCCGGCCCACGGATTTGCGCGACGATCGGGATGCGTGCGGCTGGAGGGGTTGGCACGCGTCCTGATCGCAGTCCGCCGCCCGGCGCACGCGACCGGCCGAACGAAGGTCAAGGCGGACCCCGAGAATGTCAGGCCCTGCTCAAACGTTTGATCGTGCGCCCAAACGATACTCCTACGAGCACGTCGGCTACCCGGATTCATTCGTACGGGCACCCGTGGCCTCTGCCTGACCTGCGCGCAATGAACCCGGCCGCCAGATCGAAGACCTCCAGTCCCGCGAGTGGCGCTCCCCTTCTTCGACGACATCGCTTGTGTCACACGGCATATCCCGAATCTCATGACTTCGAAGGCTACCGCGCCCGAGCAGCCGATATTCGAGTGGGTGCCGATCGAGTGAACCGAAAAACGACTTGTTGACAGGCGGGCGGAACTGCGTCACAGTAGTGCCATCAACTGGTTAAACGATTGGGCGGATGGCAATGGTGCTGGCGAAGACGACTTTGCGCGATGTCGCAGAGCTGTCCGGCTTCTCCATCACCACCGTCTCGCACGTACTGAACGATGTTCCGGGCAAGCGGATCCCGGCCGCGACACGTGACCGGGTCCGGATGGCGGCAGATCAGCTCGCCTACCGCCCGAACCTGCTGGCCCAGGGTCTGCGAACACAGCGCAGCAACACGATCGGTTTCGTCAGCGATCAGATCGGCACATCACCGCACGCCGGATTGACCATCGTCGGCGCTCAGGATGCCGCTGCCGAGCACGGATCGCTGCTGCTGTTGATGAACTCCGGTTCCGACAAGGATCTCGAGCTGCGTGAGATCCGCGCACTGCTGGACCGCCGGGTCGACGGGATCATCTACGCCGTCGAGTACCACCGGGTCGTCGAGACGCCGCCGGTGCTGCACGAGGCGCATACGGTGCTGTTGGACGCCCGGACATCGGATGGCAGTGTGCCGTCGGTCGTGCCGGACGAGGTGGACGGCGCGCTGACTGCAGTGCGCGAGCTCGCCGCGCATGGGCACCGCAGAATCGGTTTTGTCACCAACAGCGAGGACATCCCGGCCACCAGGGGCCGACTGGAGGGGTTCCGACGTGGCCTGAAGGAGGCGCACCTGAAGTTCGAGCGGGCCCTGGTCGCCACCGATTTGTCGGAAGCCGCCGGCGGCTACCGCGCTGCGTCGACCCTGCTCGATCTGTCGACACCGCCCACCGCTCTTTTTGTCTTCAACGACCGGATGGCAATGGGCGCCTACCAAGCTGCCGCCGACCGCGGATTGAACATCCCCGCCGACCTCTCGGTCATCGGTTTCGACAACCAGGAGATCATCGCCGCCGGCCTCCGACCCGGTCTCACGACCGTCGCTCTACCCCACTACGAGATGGGCCGGTGGGCGGTCAACGCCCTGATGAGGTTGATCGACTCGAACGGCACCGACACCACGGAGCCGACAGCCCTGCCATGCCCGCTGGTACGACGTGCCTCGGTGGCCCCGCCGCCGGAACGCTGACTCGCCGGCCACGCCCCATCTGCCCCACTCGACGTTGTGAGGTGATACCGGCGATCGACCCGCCGATCTCAGGCTGTGCCCGAACCACATTTCAAGCCCGCCGCCCCTCGACGATCTCACATCACCACGGGACGGCGGGCAGTCCAACCCAATCCGAGAACCGTCCCGTTGCCACGGGAAGGTTCTCCAAACCCGGCATGCCGGACCTACAACACGGAGGAACCTGTGGCACCGAACATCCTCAAGCGCCTCGCAGCAATCAGCTTAGTTGCCGCGACCGCAGTGACCATGACGGCCTGCAGCAAAGGCAGCAGCACCGCGAGCAGCGGCGACACCAACACCTTGAAGCTCTGGACGCACAACGCGGGAAACGACAAGGAACTCTCGGCGATCACCCAGATCGTCGATGACTACAACGGGAGCCAGACGAAGTACAAGGTCGAGATCCAGGCTTTCCCGCAGGACTCCTACAACCAGTCGGTGACCGCAGCGGCGGCGTCGAAGAACCTGCCGTGCATCCTGGACGTCGACGCCCCGAACGTACCCAACTGGGCGTGGGCGAACTACCTGTCGCCGCTGACCGGCTTGGACGACATCCTGTCGAAGTACCTCCCGTCGACCGTCGGCAAGTACAACGACAAGACCTACTCCTTCGGCTACTACGACGTCTCGCTCGCCATGATCAGCCTGAAGTCGGTGCTGACCGCCAACGGCATCCGGGTGCCCACCATTGACCAGCCCTGGACCGGTGACGAGTTCAACGCCGCCCTGAAGACCCTCAAGGCCACCGGAAAGTACGACTACCCACTCGATCTCGGCACCGGCGCGACGGGTGAATGGTGGCCCTACGCCTACTCGCCGCTGCTGCAGAGCTTCGGCGGCGATCTGATCGACCGCACCGACTACAAGACCGCTGACGGCACCCTCAACGGCGATGCCGCTGTCGAGTGGGCCACCTGGTTCCATTCGCTGGTCAGCGACGGCTACATGCCGGCCAAGTCCGGTACCGACCCGGCCGCCGATTTCGCCAACGGCAAGTCCGCGATCCTGTGGTCGGGGCAGTGGTCTGCGTCGAATCTGCAGACCAAGTTCGGGGACGACGTCGTCTTCCTTCCGCCGGTCGACTTCGGCAACGGCCCCAAGGTCGGCGGCGGTTCCTGGCAGTGGGCGGTCAGTTCCGGCTGCGCGAACCAGGCCGGCGCCATGGACTACATGAAGTTCGCGGCCGCCGACAAGTACGTCGCCGCTGTCGCCACCGCCACCTTCAACATCCCGGCCACCGACGCGGCGGCGGCGACTGTGAAGGGGTATGAGGCCGGCGGCCAGTACGACGTCTTCCGCCAGTTCTCGGCGAAGTACGCGACGATCCGCCCGGCCACGCCCGGCTACCCGTTCATTGCGACGGTGTTCACCAAGACTGCGCAGGACATCATGAACGGCGCTGACCCCAAGCAGGCGCTGGACACCGCGGTCGCCGACATCGACGCCAACCAGAAGTCCAACAACTACTTCGAACCCACCTCCTGACCCATCCGGAACCGACTGTGCCGACGCGTGTATCACGCGTCGGCACGGTCCCCAGGGTCAACTTAGGAGACCCGCATGAGCCAGTCCGTCACGTTCCGCCCACCCGTCCCCCCCGCCGCGATCACCAAGCAGAGCCGCCGCGCATCCAAGCCGGCCCGTTCACAGACCACCGTCGGAGCCTGGATGGTCGCCCCCGCGTCCGTACTCCTGGTGACCTTCGTCCTGGTGCCGATCGCCTTGACCTTCGCGTTGGCTTTCACCAACGCCAAACTTGTTTCCCCTGAACCGATCTCGTTCATCGCGTTCGACAACTTCACGCGCCTGTTCGAGTCCGGCACGTTCTGGAAATCGCTGCGGAACACGGTGGTCTTCGCCATCTTCGTGGTCCCGCTGCAGGCCGGGTTCGCACTCGGTCTGGCGGTGCTGATCAACGTCAAGATCAGAGGCGTCAACTTCTTCCGCACCGTGTACTTCCTGCCCGTGGTCACCTCCATGGTCGTGATCGCCATGCTCTGGACGTTCATGTACCAGCCGACCGGACTCATCAACAGCCTGCTCGCGAAGATCGGCATCGACGGGCCCAACTGGCTCGGCAACACGAACACCGCGCTCGCCGCCATCATTTTCATGTCCATCTGGCAGAACGTCGGTTTCCACATGGTCATCTGGCTGTCCGGCCTGCAGACCATTTCGCCCTCGTTGTACGAAGCGTCCTCGCTGGATGGCGCCACGCCGTGGCAGCAGTTCCGCTTCGTGACGTGGCCGGGGCTGAAGCAGACCAGGACATTCATCCTCATCACCATCACGATCTCGGCATTGGCGCTGTTCACCCAGATCAACATCATGACCCAGGGTGGACCGCTGGACAGCACGTCCACCGTCGTCTACCAAGCGGTTCGGGCCGGCTTCGCCCAGCAGCAGACCGGCTACGCCTCGGCCATCTCGCTGGTGTTCTTCGTTCTCGTGCTGGCCGTTTCCCTGGTCCAGCGCTTCATCACCCGCGACAAGGATGCACGATGAGCACCCACACCCCGAACGATCACCTCGCGCACGTCGCCGAAGCGGCGCCGGTGGTACCACACGCGGTCGGCGCCCCGCGCAAGCCGACCCGCTTCGCCCTGGGCTACGCCGGGCGGATCGTGCTGTGCTTCGTCTTCGGCCTGCCGCTGGTGTTCATGATCATCTCCGGTTTCAAACCTGACAACCAGATCTTCGCCGACCTCACCTCGATCAAGGCGTTCCTGCCCGTCGGAGACCTCAGTTTCGACAACTACACCGCGGTGTTCGACCGGGTGCCGTTCGGCACCTTCATCATGAACTCCGTCATCATCTCGGTCTGCACGGTCGTACTCGGCCTGCTGATCAACTCGATGGCCGCATTCGCCTTGGCGCGCATGAACTTCCGCGGCAAAAAGCTTCTTCTCACGATCATCATCGCCACCCTGATCGTGCCGTTCGAGACTCTGGCACTGCCGCTCCTGTGGTGGGTGAACAAGCTGCCCTGGCTCGACGCCAACGGCTTCTCATTCGGGTGGCTCGACACCTATCAGGTGCAGATCCTGCCCTTCGTGGCCAACGCGTTCTCGATCTACCTCTTCTACCAGTTCTTCGACTCCATCCCGAAAGAACTCGACGAAGCGGCAACCGTCGACGGCGCCGGCTGGTTCCTGATCTATCGCAAGATCGTCATGCCGCTGTCCGGTCCGGCAATCGCCACCGTGGCGATTCTGACCTTCCTGCCTGCCTGGAACTCATACCTCTGGCCCCTGATGGTGGTCCAGTCCGAGGAGCTCCGGCCGGCGATGGTCGGCATCGACTACTTCAAGCAGCTGAACGTCTCGTGGGGACAGCTCATGGCGTACGCCTCGATGATCACCATCCCGGTGTTGGCGCTGTTCATCGCCTTCCAACGCTCGTTCATCAATTCGATCGCCTCTGCCGGCGTGAAGGGCTGAGCTGATGTTTCGACTACCCGAAGCCTGGGTCTGGGACTTTTGGCTCGCCGATGACGGGCAGGATTATCACCTGTTCTTCCTGTACGCGTCGCGGGCACTCAGAGACCCCGATGCCCGGCACAACCGAGCGTCGATCGGTCACGCGATCGTCGAAGGATCTGGTGACCTGGGAACGGGTGGCCGACGCCCTGGTGCGCGGCGACGCACCGGCCTTCGACGATGCGGCTACCTGGACCGGCTCGGTGATCCGGCATCCGGACGGCACCTGGTTCCTGTTCTACACCGGCGCCACCCCCGCCGCCCAGGGCAAGAACATTCAGCGCATCGGTTACGCGACCTCGGTCGATCTGCTCACCTGGGAGAAGTCCGTCAGTAACCCGGTTCTCGAGGCCGATCCGCGCTGGTACGAGCGACTCGACGCCGGCCTCTGGCAGGACGAGGCGTTTCGCGACCCGTTCGTTTTCGCCGATCCAGACGGCGCCGGCTTCCACATGCTGATCACTGCCCGTGCCAACCATGGCGCCGCCGATGACCGCGGGGTGATCGGCTATGCCTGGTCGCCCGACCTGCGGAACTGGGAACTTCGCGAGCCGCTGACCGAGCCCGGTCAAGGGTTCGGCCAGCTCGAGGTCGCCCAGGTCGAGATCATCGACGGCCGACCGATTCTCATTTTCTCCAGCGCCGATGGAGGGGTCGCCGCGCGACGACACGACTACGGCGGGATCTGGTCCGCCGCTGCCGAGTCGCTGCTCGGGCCGTTCGACGTCGAGGGCGCCCGAGCTGACCGCGGATCCGTCCCTGTACGTCGGCAAACTGATCCGCCGGCGCGACAACGGCCAGTGGCTCTTCATGGCGTTCTATGACAAGGACGCCGACGGCCGCTTCGTCGGGCACATCTCCGACCCGCGGCCAGTGTCCTGGGACGGCCGGCACCTGACTTTCACCGCCGAGCCGCAGCTCGCGCACTGACCAGACCCAGCCATCGAAAGAGAACTCGCTGATGAATTCCCCGCGCGACGATACGGTGACGGCGCGTCCGCGTCTGCACTTCACCGCCCCGAGAGGCTGGCTGAACGACCCGCACGGCATCTGCTGGGCAGGGGGTGAGTACCACTTGTTCTACCAACACAACCCGGCCGGCAACGAGTGGTCATCGGGGGTCGGCTGGGGCCATGCAGTGGCTCCCGATCTGATGCAGTGGCGACACCTGCCGATCGCCCTCGAACCGCATCCCGGCGAGGGCGGCTGCTGGACGGGAGCCACTGTCGTCCAGAACGACCGTCCGGTGATCTTCTACACCAGCGTGCCGGAAACAGACTGGAGCCTCGGCAGAATCGCCCGCGCCCACCCGGACGATGCTCTCCGCCACTGGCACTCCGGAGATGGCGACGTCCTCATCGACGGTCCACCGGAAGGCCTTGGCGCCGGGGTCTTCCGGGATCCGTGCATCTTCGCGACCGACGATGGCTGGACCATGGTGGTAGGGGTCGGCGTCCAGGGTGGCACCGGTCTCGTCGTTCAGTACACGTCCACCGATCTCACGAGCTGGACCTACGACGGAGTCGTCTGCTCCCGGCCCACCGCCGACACCGACGGCGTCTGGACCGGGAGCATGTGGGAATGCCCGCAACTGTTCAAGGTGGGCGACGACTGGGCCCTGGTGGTCTCCGTCTGGGACGACGACACACTCTTCTACTGTGCCGGCGCGATCGGCAGCTACGACGGGAGAACCTTCGAGCCCGAGAAGTGGTCCCGGTTGACCCACGATGACATCGCCTATGCGATGACGTCTTTCGTCGATCGGGCCGGACGCTCCTGCGTGATGTTCTGGCTCCGCGAAGATTCCGACCACGAGCCCACGGCACGTGACTGGGCGGGTGCGCTGTCGCTCCCGATGCTCGCCACCGTCAGCCCCGACCGAACGCTCACCCTTGAACCACACCCCGACGTCACCGCTCTCCGGCAAGCATCGCCGGTCCATCAGCTGCCCTCCGTCGATCGGACCTTCACGGACGCAACCGGTACTGATGTAGACGCAGTAGTGGGCAGGGGGGACCACCTCACGTTCGAGCTGACCCAGTCGGGCAGTGACCTGGTGGTCCTGCAGACTGTCGATCAATTCGTCGAGATCTCGGTGACGGGCCGCGACCCGGTGAGGGTGCCGCGTCGGGATGATCGGATCAGGATCATCGTCGACGTGGGCCTGATCGAGATCTTTGCCGGGAACGGCTCGGCCTCGTTCCGGTTCGCCGAACGCTGCGACCACGTTGACCTGAAGATCAGCGGGCGGGCATCTGAGCTCACTGTCCACCACTTGGGGCGTCGCGGTGCAGAGGACACGGTCCGGTGGTGACCGGCCGGAGATCACACCGATGGGCCGACGGTCATCGCGTCTCCCCCACCCAGAATGGGGCGGTAGTCGCGCCTCCACGCGCCTCTCGAGTGGTTCCGATGAGCCGAGTGGCGTCACGGTAGGGCAGACGCAGGTGTGGTCAGCTGGGTGGGGGCGGTCCGGTGGATCCGCGGACGATGAGCTCCGGAGGAAGAACGATGTCGGTCCCGGGGGAGTTGCTGCCGGGTGTCAGGCGGGACACGCTCCGCTCGATTGCCAGTCGCGCCATCAGAACCGGATCCTGCCGGACGGTGGTGAGGTCCCACAGCGGCAGGCTCGCGGTGGGATCGTCGTCCCAGCCGACGATCGAGATGTGATCGGGCGCACGTACACCCTGGCTGGCCAACATCTGCCGCAGCCCTGCCGCGGCGTCGTCATTGAACGCCAGCACCGCTGTGGGTCGCCCGGACCGTGCGAGCAGGGTGGCGGCCGCGCCCACACCGTCCCGCTGTGCCGGCCCGCCGGGTATGACGTCGATGTGATCGCCTAGACCGTGACGACGCATCGCCGCACGATAGGCCGCCCGTCGGGCGGCGGAGATGGGGTTGCTGCCGCCGTCCACATGCGCGATACGCCGATGACCCAGCTCGACAAGGTGATCAACGGCGAGTTGCGCGCCCCGGCTGTCCGAGGTCCGCACGACGTCCACATTCGTGTCCTTGACATGCCAACCGATGACCACCACAGGAAGGCGTCCCGCGAGGAGCGGGGTGCCGCCCTCCCCCAGTAGCACCGCCGCGTCGCAACGGAAGTCGAGCAACGTCTCCGCCGCCCGCCCCTCGCTCCGATTGGGTGTCTCCGCACTGAGGATCAGCTCCACACCGGCTTCGTCGGCGGCCGTGTACAGGCCGTCGAGCAACAGCATGTGGAAGCTGTGAAAACGCCGGAAAACGACACCGACCAAAGGTGAGCTCGTACCGCCGGCGAGGAGTCGAGCGCGGGCGTCGGGTCGGTAACCCATGCTGTTGGCGACCTGGAGAACCCGCTCACGGGTATCGGGTCCCGCACCCTTTGCGCCCCGCATCACGATCGACACGAGGGCCCGTGAGACCCCCGCGGCCGCGGCCACGTCCTCGAGGGTCGGCCGCCTACCAGAGGTATTGCTGTAGCTCAAGGTCATCCGCTTCCTGTCCCTGACCATCTTGTCAGGGCGGGCTGGATGAGCTGACCCGGGACCTCGCCAGATCGGTGGGCTTGAACGGGCCCTCCGCGTGGCAGTCACCCGCCACGGGCGGCCTTGCGCAGCACCGCCGGCGACTGAACGGTGATGCGCCCTCTCACGTTCACATCTGGCGCCAACCACCCGTCCCGCCGCTGCATGCCGCCTCGTCATCCCCGCGCGTCACGCCCCTTGTACCGCCGGGTCGTCGGTCGCCTCCGCTCGGAGCACTGTGCGGTCGTCCTGGGTGACACAGGGTCATCCCAACTGAGCCAGGGTCACTCATACCGGGGACCTGTCATAGATGCTGGTATGGCTGCGCGGGGTGACGGCGATCACCGAAGTGCCCCCGTCTCCGAACGCAGACTGGGTCCATTCGATGCAGGCTCACCGAGCCGCGTCGGCGTCGAGCAGGACCGTGGCGGCGACCTGGAGGCCTTCGATGCGGCCGAGTTCGACGTCCTCGTGTTCGATGTTGACGAGCATGTCCGGGTCGACCTCGTGCAGTGCGCGCAGGAACTCGGTCCAGAACGTGGTGTCGTGGCCCTTCCCGAGCGCGACGAAGTCCCACGCGGCGGGCTTGGGCCATTCGTTGGCCCACTCGTCGCCACCGAGGTTGGTGCGTGGCTCGTCGGCTGACAACCGGCGGAAGCTGTTGTCCAGCACACCGTTCAGCGCGGCGGTGTCGGGGTTGACCCGGACGTCCTTCGCGGCGGCCTGATAGACCAGCCCGCCCAGCTTGCGGACCACGGCGACCGGGTCCATCTGCTGCCAGAACAGGTGCGAGGCGTCCAACTCGACGCCGACGTGCTGCACCCCGGACCGCTCGACGAGCGTGAACACGTCAGCGGTGTTGAACACCAGGTTCTGCGGATGCAACTCCAACGCGACCTTCACGTCGTGGTCACCGGCGAGCGCGTCGATCTCCTGCCAGAACGGCACCGCCACGCTCCACTGGTAGTCCAGGACATCCAGCGCGGCGGAGTTCCAGGCGTTCACCACCCAGTTGACCGACTTCGCGCCCGGCTCACCGCCGGGCAGGCCCGACATCGTGACCACGCGGTGCTGACCGAGCCGGTGGGCCAGCCTGACCGACCGGCGGATGTCCTCGGCGTGCTTGTCGGCTATGACCGGGTTGGGGTGCAGCGGGTTGCCGTTGCAGTTCAGGCCCGCGATCGAGACGCCGGTGCCCTCGAAGATGCCGAGGTAGTCGTCGCGGGCGGTGTCGGACACCAGGATGTCGTCCAACGTCGGGATGTGCACCGCCGGCAGGAACCCACCGGAGTTCAGCTCGATCCCGGTCAGGCCCAACCCGGCGATGACCTCCAGCGCCGCCGGCAGCGGCCGGTCGTGCAGGATCGCGTTGTAGACACCGAGCCTCATGCCGACACCCCGGCAAGGGTTGACACGGTGGCACCGTTGGTCGCGGCTGATTGCGCAACCGCAGCGAGGAGTTCCATGTTGTGCACCCCTTCGTCGAAGGTGGCACAACGGGGCAGGCTGTCGGCCTCCGGTATCCCCGCGACCTCTTCGAGGAACGCCCGGGCCTGGTAGATGAACGCCTCGTTCTGGCCGAATCCGACACTCGGGGCGTCCATCGCGAGACCCCCGGCGATGTAGGGGTGGTCCGGGCCGAGAATGACCTGCCGGTAACCGTTCTGGGCCGCCTCACCCGACCGCAGGAACAGCTGGATCTCCGACGGTCGACGCTGATCGAAAGTGGCCGCACCGTTCTCGCAGAACACCTCGAAGACCAGGCTGTTCGCGTGACCGGCCGCGACCCGCGACGCTTCGATCGATCCGGCACCAGTCACGAAAGTGGCGGAGAAGGCCGCGTAATCGTCGTTGGTGACCGGCTCGAACACATCCGACACGGCGGCGTGGTCGTGGCCCATCACCGCACCCAACGGCACCGGCCGTTGCTTGATCACGGTCGACAACTGACCACCGCTGACCGACGTCATGTCGCCGCAGAGGAACTCGGCGATATAGGCCATGTGGCTACCGACATCGGCCAGAGCCCCGGACCCGGCAGGTCCGGTGAAACGCCAACTCATCGGCCCCCGCGGGTCGCAACCGTAATCGGTCCAGTACCGGCCCGAGAAATGCAGCACCTCGCCCAGGTCACCGGACCGGATCAGATCACGGATGTAGGCGATACCCGGGGCGCGGCGGTAGGTGAAACCGACCCTGGCCACCGTGCTCGCAGCGTTCGCAGCCGCCGCCATCGCCTTCGCATCGGCCATCGTGTCGCTCAACGGCTTCTCACACAACACATGCTTACCGGCCGCGAGCAGACCCTCCACCACCTCGCGGTGCAACGAATTCGCGATCACCACGCTGACCACATCGACGTCCTCGTTCTCCGCGATCGCCTGCCACGACGAATCCCACCGCTCATACCCGAACCGCCGCGCCGCCAACGTCCCGAACTGCTCATTCACGTCACCGATCGACACCAACCGGATCTCCGGCAAAACCGGCGAGTACAACGTCGAAGCGGTGCGGTAAGCCGCGGCATGAGCCCTACCCGCCATCCCCGCGCCGATCACGGCAACCCCGAGACTCTCGACCATGCTTCTCCCTTGAAGTGGTACCGGATGAGGCCGGCGGGCTCCCGGTTCGAGCGCTGCACTTGGAGCGCTCTATAAGTTTGCGGGTGTGAGTTCGTTATGTCAAAGCCCTGTTTCCAACAGGGTGTCTGATTGGGTCCTGACATGGCCAGCGGCATGCACCGTCCGACCATCTACGACGTCGGCGGGCGCAGGGTTGTTCACGTCGTTGGTGCGCTGGGTGCTGAAGAAATCCACCAGCGTGAGCCACGTACGAAGAGGACGAGCTCCTCACCGAGCCGCCCGTGATCCAGGCCTGCGGGCGACTGCGCAACGGTGACGTCCGATCCGTCTACCCGCTCACTCTCCCCTGGGCCCTGGACAACGCCGCCCCGAGTGCAGCTCTCACACTTGACCGACTGCGGTGAATCCACCGACCGGATGGTCTGGACAGACTGCGATGGAGCGCTCTAGCATGGGACAGCACCGCACGCTGCCATCGGCGCGTCGGCACATCTGACCGACTGCGCGCCGCGCAACCTGCATCCGAGGCCCACCTTGCTCATCTCCAGCAACCCTGCGGCATCACGAGAAGCCAGGCGCCGCTATCACCCTCGCGTTGAGCCAAGCACATCTCCCATCACCACAATTGCGCGAGATGTCCTTCAGATGCCCTCCCCGATCCCGCTCTACCACCAGTTGGCCGAGGTCATGGGGCAGTTGATCAGGAGAGGGACGTTGCAAGCGTGGGATCAGTTGCCCTCGGAACAGTTCGTCGCGGACCACTTCCATGTCAGCCGCCCCACGGTCCGCCAGGCGTGGCAGGAACTCGAGCGCCGACGCCTGATCATTCGCGATCACGGCAAGGGCACCTTCGTCAACGGGCGTACCGACAGCCCGGTGCCCACGACTGACAATTCGGACGAGATCGGTTGATTTCCAACGTGTTTGGCCGCCCAATGGCACTCCCGACTGGCGCCGGCAGTAACCGAATGCCGGTCTCCGACGTCCGTGCTCGACCGTGGTCCGGTCGCATCTGTGGACGTAGCGTTGGGCTCGTCGCCGACTCGATCGCCGCTTCCGGCGGCGGTGCGGATGGCTCGGTACAGAGAGGTAAGAAGGTCTTGACAAACTACTGGAGCGCTCTATGCTTTGAACCGTCAAGGGTTCGCCGTCACTGGTTCCTGAGCCCCGCATCGGCGCTACACCCGTGCGGCCACTCACATCCTGCCGGCCCATCCCACACCCCCTAGCTTTTGGAGTCTCAATGAAGAGATCAGTCCTGCGTGCGGTTGGCGTCGGCGCTGTGGCAGTGGCCCTGCTCAGCGCGTGCGGCACTGGCGGTAACGCTGCGTCGTCAAGCAGCGCTGCCGGAGCCCCTGCAGCCGGTGGTGCAACTCGAGATCTGAACTTCGCGATGGTGATCCACGGCCCTCCGGACGGGTCGTTCTGGAACGTGGTGAAGAAGGGCGCCGAGGACGCCGCCAAGCAGTACGGTGTCAACGTCGAGATCACCGGCGATGTCGAAGGCGCCGCTCAGGCCAAGCTGATCGATGCTGCGTTGGCGAAGAAGCCCACCGGATTGGTGGTGTCGATGGCCAACCCTGATGCGTTGAAGTCGTCGTTGGAGGCTGCGACCAGCGCCGGGATCCCGTTCGTTTCGATCAATGCCGGTGCGGACGAGTCCGTTGCTTACGGGGCGATCGCCCACGTGGGGCAGACCGAGACCGTCGCCGGTGAGGGTGCCGGTGCGGAGATGAAGAAGGCCGGCGCCACAAAGCTCCTCTGCATCGTGCACGAGGCGGGCAACATCTCGTTGGAGCAGCGCTGCAAGGGCGCGGCGGAGACGTTCGGTGGCGAGGTCGAGAAACTGCAGGTCGATCTGACCAACCCGCAGGGCATCCAGTCCACCGTCAAGTCCAAGCTCCTCGGCGACCCCTCGTTCGACGGGCTCCTGGCGTTGAATCCTGATGTCGCGGTAGCGGCCCTGGCCGGGGTGAAGGACTCCGGTAGTACCGCCAAGGTCGGCACCTTCGACATCAACACCGGTGTGCTGGACGCCATCAAGGCCGGCGACATCCTGTTCGCCGTTGACCAGCAGCAGTACCTGCAGGGATACCTGCCGATCGCGATGCTCGTGCTGTACCACGACAACCTCAACACCATCGGCGGCGGCGCCCCCGTACTGACCGGCCCGTCGTTCGTCACCAAGGACAACGTCAGCACCGTCGCCGATCTCGTCGGCAAGGGAACCCGGTAGTCGTGTCAACGACCAGACCGGCCCACGGTGCGGGCAACCCGGCACCACACACCACCATCGAAGCACCGCCGCTGGCCGACGCCAAGGACGACCGGCTCGTCAGTACCGGTAGAGCGCGCCGTTTCTTCATGTCCCCGGAGTTCGGGTCCGGTGCGGCTGCGGTTCTGATCTTCATCGGGTTCTCCATCGCCGCACCGGCTTTCGCCAGCCAAGCCGGCATCGGCAACTTCCTCGATCCGGCATCCACCCTGGGGATCATGGCGGTCGCGGTCGCCCTGCTGATGATCGGCGGCGAGTTCGACCTGTCCACCGGCGTCATGATCGGCTCCACGGCCCTGGTCACCGCTCTGATCACCACCCAGCTCAACACCAACATCTGGATCGCGATGGCGGTCTCGCTGGTGTTCGCGCTGGCGGTCGGGTTCCTCAATGGGTTCCTGGTACAGAAGACGAAGCTGCCCAGCTTCATCATCACGCTGTCCACCTATTTCATGCTGTGGGGCCTCAACTACGCGGTCACCACGAAGCTCACCAACCAGGTCACCGTCACCGGGTTGTCGGAGTACAGCGGCTACGGCAGCGCCAAAGCGGTGTTCGGGTCCTCTGCCGGCGGTTTCCAGGTGTCGATGATCTGGTGGATTCTGGTCACCGTTCTCGGTGTGATTCTGCTGAACAAGACCACCGCGGGGAACTGGATCGCCGCGGTCGGCGGGAACGCTGCCGGTGCGCTCGCGGTCGGTGTGCCGGTCGCCCGGGTCCGGATCGGGCTGTTCATGGGTACGGCCGCGGCCGCGTGGTTGGTGGGTCAGCTCACCGTGGTCCGCTACGGCTCGGCCACGGTCACCACCGGTATCGGGCAGGAGTTCAACTTCATCATCGCCGCGGTCATCGGCGGCTGCCTGCTCACCGGCGGCGCGGGTTCCGTCCTGGGGGCCACCATCGGCGCACTGATCTTCGGCATGGTCCAGCAGGGCATGCCACTGGCCGGGCTGCCCAGCGAGCTGTTCAAGTTCTTCCTCGGCGCGATCCTGCTCCTCGCCGTCCTGGTCAACCTGTACCTGAAGAAGCGTGCCGCCGGAGGCCGAACATGACCACCACAACGACCACCACAGCGCCGCTGCTCGAGGTCCGCAGCATCAGTAAGTCCTTCGGCCGGGTCAAAGCCCTCCAGGATGTCACCTGCACCGTCCGGGCCGGGGAGGTCACCGCCGTCCTCGGGGACAACGGCGCCGGCAAGTCCACGTTCATCAAGACGCTGTCCGGGGTGCACCCACCCACGACCGGCGAGTATTTCGTCGAGGGTGAATCCGTGCACTTCACCTCCCCGCGGGATGCCCGCGCTCTCGGGATCGCCACCGTCTACCAGGACCTGGCGGTAGCGCCGCTGATGCCGATCTGGCGGAACTTCTTCCTCGGATCCGAACCCAGCAACCGTGGACTGCTCAAGTCCAAGGAGGCCAAGCAGATCGTCCGCGACGAGCTCCGCAAGATGGGCATTCAGGTCCGCGACCCGGACCAGCCCATCGGCACCATGTCCGGCGGTGAGCGGCAGTCCGTGGCGATCGCCCGCGCGGTCTACTTCGGCGCCCGGGTCCTGATCCTGGACGAACCCACCTCCGCGCTCGGGGTCCGTCAGTCCGGTGTCGTACTGAAGTACATCGTGCAGGCCAAGCAACGCGGTCTCGGGGTCATTTTCATCACCCACAACCCCAACCACGCGTACCCCGTCAGCGACCGCTTCGTGCTGCTGCAACGTGGGCGCACGGTCGGCGACTACGCCAAGAGTGAGATCACCATCTCCGAACTGACCCAGCAGATGTCGGGCGGCGCGGAACTCGAAGCCCTCCAACACGAACTGCACAGCGTCACCGGCGACGTCCCCAGCACGGAGTAGCCGACACCTGCAACCCTGAGTTGCACGCGTCGGGGCGGGTGCCGCGGTCTACACAGAGCTCCAACGAACAGACCGCGGCCACCCGCCGTGAGAGGCTACGAATGAAGTACACACGACTGGGCGCTACGGATCTGGTCGTGTCCAGTGTCAGCCTGGGAACCGGTTCGATCGGCGGGTTCTTCGGGCCGGTCAGCGAGAATGACGCCCTTGATGGCGCTCACCTGAACTTCCCCAGACCTGCTCACTGAAATTCCCCACCTGCGTGGCTCCCGCAATCGAGGCGGGGCCCTCCCGATGCTGGCGGTCTCTGACCACACACCAGCTGCCGGAAGGGCCCCGCTTCATGCTCACACAGGAGGACGACGTGGACATTCATGCACTACGACGCCGGGGGTGGTCGATCTCGGCGATCGCCCGGCATGTCGGCCGGGACCGCAAGACGGTCCGGGCCTATCTGGACGGGAAACGGCAGGTCGGGCAACGGGCCCCGGCCGGCGGCGACGCGTTCGCCCCGTTCGTCGACGTACTGCACGGCCCGGCTGGTCGAGGACCCGCACCTGTGGGCGACCGCGCTGCACGACGAGGTGGTGAAGCTGGGCTACCAGCGGTCCTATCCGGCGTTCACCCGGGCGTTGCGGCTGCGCGGTCTGCGGCCGGCGTGCGAGCCGTGCCACCCGGCCAAGGGCCGCCCGGCGGCGGTGATCGAGCACCCTGCGGGCGTGGAAACGCAGTGGGACTGGGTGGAGCTACCCGACCCGCCGGCCGGTTGGGACGGCTACGGCAAACGCGCATACCTGTTGGTGGGGGCGTTGTCCCACTCGTCGAAGTGGCGTGGGGTGCTGTGCGAGTCGATGAACCAGCCGCAGCTGGCCGAAGCGCAACACCAGGTCGCGGCCAAGCTGGGTGGGGTCACCACCGAGTGGCGGTTCGACCGGATGGCCACGGTGGTGCACCCCGGGTCCGGTCAGGTCACCGCCACCTACGCCCCGATCGCGAAACACTTCGGCGTCATCGTGCGGCCGTGCCCACCGCGGCGCGGGAACCGCAAAGGCGTCGTGGAGAAGGCGAACCACACCGCCGCGCAACGCTGGTGGCGCACCCTGCCCGACGAGGTCACCGCCGCGCAGGCGCAGGCCTCGCTGGACGAGTTCTGCGCGACCGTCACCGACCAACGCGCCCGCACCGACCAGACCGGGAATCGTTGCACCGTCGCCGATCTGGCCGCAGCGGAGCCACTCCGCCCGGTCCCGACAGCACCGCCGGTCGCGGTGATCACGGTGACCCGGAAAGTCTCGGCGCAGGCCCTGGTGTCCTTCCGCGGCAACACCTACTCCGTCCCACCCGCCCACGCCGGGCAGCCGGTGTCGGTGACCCACCGGCTCGGCGCGACGACCCTGTCGATCACCACCCCGGCCGGAGTGACCATCGCCGTCCACCACCGACGGCCCGACGGCGCCGGCGTCTGCGTCCGCACCGACAGTGCACGTCACCGCGTTGAACACCGCCGCCCTGGCCGCGTTCACCACCGCCGCGCCGCACCGGTCGAAACGGCGGATCCCACCCGGCCCCGCCGCCCGCGAAGCAGCCGCTGTCCTGCGCGGCGAACCGGCCGCAGCCTGCCGGTTCGGTGATCGACCTCGCCCGCTACGCCCAAGCCGCCGAACGCCGCCGCACCCTGCCCTGACCGGCAGTAACCCACACCCACACGTATAGCTAATCTATTGAAGGGAAACCATCGTATGACATCATCGACGACCACCACGACTGAGGCGGGCCGCTACCAGCAGCTCCGCGACCACCTGAACTACCTGCGGCTGGCCGACGCGGCCGCCGCACTACCCGCCGTCCTGGACCAAGCCAAGACCGAGAACCTCACCACCACAGCAGCTTTGGAGAACTCTGCTGCGGATCGAGGTGCAAGCGACCGAGGCCCGCCGGCTCACCGGCCGGCTCCGGTTCGCGAACCTCCCCACCCCTGCCACCCTCGAGGACTTCGACTACGACGCCCAGCCCGGTGTCGACCCCGACCTGATCCGTGACCTCGCGTCGAACCGGTACCTCGAGACCGGCACGAACATCCTGCTCATCGGTCCGCCCGGCGTCGGCAAGACCATGCTCGCCGTCGGGCTCGCCCGGAAAGTCGCCGAAGCCGGGCACCGCACCTACTTCACCAACGCCGCTGACCTCACCGCCCGCTGCCACCGCGCCGCCATCGAAGGCCGGTGGGCCACCACCATGCGGTTCTACGCCGGACCCGCGTGCCTGGTCATCGACGAGCTCGGCTACCTGCCGCTGCCCGCCGAAGCCGCATCAGCCCTGTTCCAGGTCGTCAACCAGCGGTACCTGAAGTCCTCCATCATCATGACCACCAACCGACCGGTCACCGAATGGGGCCAAATCCTCGGTGACAACACCGTCGCTGCAGCACTTCTCGACCGACTCCTACACCGCTCCGTCGTCATCGACATCACCGGCGACTCCTACCGCCTCCGCGACCACCAAGCCCGCACCACCAACCTCCGACGCGCCGTCCAACCAGCAGCCGCTACCCTCGACCGGTCACCAAGTGGCCAATTTCGCTGAGCGAGACTGGGGAATTTCGGTGAGCGCCATCAGCGCTGCGGCAGAAGATCTCGGCCGCCGGCAACACAAGCTACGACACCAACATGAAGGACGGCCACGGCGACCTCGCCACCGCGCTGCAGCTCGCCATGCTCCACCCGCAGATCTGGGGCTACACCATGTGGGACGCCCGGGTGGTTGACCGAGAGGAAGCCCTCTAGGCCAGCGGCCCCCCCACGCCAACCGGCCCGACCCCGCCAACCAGCGGGGCCGGGCCTTCGCTCTTTGTCGGGTTCGGTTCCATATCGCAGCCACCATTTCGGTAATGGGAAACGCTGCGTCAGGCTCCCGACTTCGCCGCGTCGATCGCCGCCCGGGCACGCTTGAGCTTCTCCGGAGACTGGAACACCTCGTTCAACACCTCGTCCATCAGATCGAGTACCAGCGTGGCCTCCGCCTCGGTCACTACCATCTCGTCCGCATGAGCCGAAGAGTTTCCGAAATCCCGGATCAGGTGCGCAGTCTCCACCACGTGAGGCCGCAGGACGCCATCCTCCCCGAGCTTCACGATCTTGGTCTTGAGGTTGCCGGAAGTCACCCCCTTCTCCTTCGCAGTCGCCTCGATCGCGGCCCGCGCCAACAGCAGGGCACCCCGGAACGCCTGGATGCTGGCACACGAGTAAGCCTCACTGGCTGTCTCTGCGATCGAGTCCGGCACGTCGGGAAAATCCTTGCCGGCTGGGCTGCGCGGGAACCACGTGATCTCGTCGGTGCGGAAACCCTGATTGATCGTCTCCTTCTCGCTGTTGTACAGCAGCTCCCGGACACGCACTTGAGCAACATTTACCGCCCCGCACGAGTCACAGGCATGCGTGGCCCAGACGCCAATCCGGGCGTTGTACTCCCGCGATGAGTGCTGCATCAACGACATGTTGCTCATACCTGAACACAACCAACACCGACGCAACGGCACAGCGACCTCCCCCGGCACACGACCGGCCGAGCGGACGCACAGCCCCATCGTGGAACACCACCGTAAGGCGCACCCCCGACAGACCCGCATGCGTGCAACCCGCACCGCGGCCGAAGGTAGGTTGACACCCCCACCCGGATAACTGCCCACAGGCCACCTGAGGCCGACAGAACGGACACACCCGCATGCCCATCAAGGCTCAACTGGCAGGAAGCAGCGACAACCTCTGGCTTCTCTACGACCCGAAGGACGGCGGACCGCACACCGACGGCGGCGAACGGGGCTACATCATGCGGGGAACAGACGGGCGCTACCAACTGTATGGGAGAGGTGACCGATCCGAGAGCCTCGGAAGCTTCAACACACTCGACGCAGCGATCCACGCAGCCCCCGACTTCTGACAGCCAGGGGAGAACCAACCCCCCGTTTTTAGTGAATGGTTATGCAGTCGGGAGTGTTATATCCACAACGGGTCTGCGGTACGTGAGTGACTCGCGGTCTCATGTGTCACCGCATGTGTCACCGTCGAGGTATCCGGGGGTTCGCCGGTGTCGGTGGAGGCCGAGAGCATTCGGTGTTTGTGCTGGTCAGCCCGCGTGCGATGTACCTGCACGCATCTGCGTGTCGGTGTGGTCATGGGGGTTCAAGTCCCCCCTCGGACACCACATTGCACAGGCTGTGAACAGCGGGAACAGTTCGGCGGGGGCCCTGGAATCGGGTCCTTGATTCTACGAATCCGCTCCGGCTCGGTGAAGAAAGTTCCCGAGGGCATCCGCCGCCTCCCGCTGCATCCTGGGCAGCGCGTGCGAGCATCTGTCGAGCCTGACGCTGACGGTCTGGTGCCACGGGCGCTCCCGGACGATCTTGGGGTGGACGCCGGCGCCGAGCTGCAGTGTCGCCGACGTGTGGCGGCGGTCTTGGCCGGCTCCTCGACGGCCTTCTGCCCTTTGCCTTGATGGTGCCCACCGACCGCCGCACGCCGACGGTGCCGGCGTCCAGGTCGACGTCCTTCCAGCGCAGCGCCAGAACCTCTCCGCGGTGCATCCCGGAGACGACCAGCAGAAGCCACGCGGTGCGCTGCTCCTGGTCCGCGTGCTCGGCAGCCCAACAGGGCCGACAACCGGCCCGCGGCCAGCGCCGACTACAGCAGCTCCCCGAGGCGCGGCCGGAGATTGGTGGCAAAACCTCTACGCACCAACTGCTTTCGTGATCCCTCGGATCGATCCACCGTCACCTTGATCAGCTACCTGTCTCCGGCGATCGTCCGGGATTCACTGATGCTGCCTTCACCTGCTTGTCGCCGACGCGGCGTCATTTCGCCTTCTTCTCACACCCAGCCAGACCCCGCCCACTCGATGGCGCGTGGCTGGGTGGAACTTCCGTCAAGAGATCCACGGCCACCAGTAACGGCGCCCGGATCACCATCCGCGCGCCGTCACTGCAACCCGCTCGGGAGATCGATTACCGATCAGGGTGGCTGAGCTCAGCGCAGATCGAAGACGATGCGAGCCTTCACCTGGCCCTTGTGGACTTCTTCGAAGCACTCGTTGACCTCGTCGAGCGAGCGGGTCTCGCGGACCACCCGGGTTCGGCCCTGCGCATGAATGGCGTACACCTCTGCGAGGTCCTTACGGGTGCCGACAATAGACCCGCGAACAGTGATGCCCTTCAGGACGGTCTCGAAAATCGGCAGGCTGACCTGATTGTCCGCGGGCAGCGCTACGAAGATCAAGGTGCCACCGCGGCGTAGCGAGTTGAATGCCTGCTCGAACGCCTTCGGAGCTACGGCCACCGAAATTGCCGCGTGTGCGCCGCCGAGGTCCTGGATGGCCTGGATCGGGTCCTCGGTCAGGGCATTGATGACGTAGTCGGCGCCCAGTTCTTTGGCGAGTTCAAGCTTTTCGTCGGTGATGTCGACCGCTACGACGCTGGCGCCGCAGATCTTGGCGTACTGCAGGGCCAGGTGGCCGAGCCCGCCGATGCCGAAGATCGCCACCAGCGAGCCTGGCCGGGCCCCGGCCAGTTTGACCGCCTTGTAGGTTGTCACGCCGGCGCAGGTCAGCACGGCGGCGTCCAAGGGATCAACATCGTCGGGCACCTGCGCGACGTATGCCGCGTTGGCCGTGGCGTACTCGGCGTACGACCCGTCCCGGCCGTAGCCAGTGTTGACCTGCTCCTCGCAGAGCGTCTCCCAACCGTCGGTACAGAACTGGCAGACTCCGCATGCGGAGCCGAGCCAAGGCATCGCCACCCGGTCGCCTACCTTCGGCGTGAGGACTCCGGCCCCGACCTCCTCGACGATCCCGACACCCTCGTGCCCGGGGATGAACGGAGGTGTGGGCTTGACCGGCCAGTCGCCATGGGCGGCGTGAATGTCGGTGTGGCACAGGCCCGAGGTCTCAACCTTGACCAATACCTCGCCGGGGCCGGGTACCGGTTTCGGCACGTCGCCGACCTTGAGTTCCTTGGTGAAATCGTAGACAACTGCTGCCTTCATGGGTCTGTCTCCTTGTTGTGCCGCGTGACTCTGGAATGTGGCCGTGGACCGGCGCGTTGCTGCCCGCTGGTCCACGGCCGCAAGCTGCCGGGATCTGGCTGAGTGGGGTCGCCCCCGTCAGGAGAGCCGCATACACACAGACTTGATCTGGGTGTATGCGTTGAGGACCTCATGACCCATTTCGCGGCCCCAGCCGGACTGCTTGTAGCCGCCGAAAGGTAACGCGGCGTCGAATATGTTGTAGCAATTGACCCAGACCGTTCCGGCGTGCATCTGTGCTGCCATCCGGTGGGCCTTGCTGAGGTCCTTGGTCCAGATCCCCGAGCCCAGACCGTAGATCGACTCGTTGGCCGCCGGCATCACATCGCTGTCCTGGCTGAACGGGTGGACGGTGACCACGGGGCCGAAGATCTCTTCGCGGACCACTTTCATGTCGGGAGTGGTGTCCACCAACACGGTCGGCTGGATGAAGTGGCCGGGGCCATCGATCTTCTGGCCGCCGGTGAGCGCGCGGGCACCCTGGGAGTATCCCGATTCGAGGTAGCCCCAGACCCGATCCAGTTGCTCCTTGGCAACCAGCGGCCCCATCTGAGTGTTCGGATCGATGCCCGGCCCGACCTTCAGTTGCCGCGCGTTCTCGGCGACGGCCTCGGACACCTCGTCGAAAACCGGCTCCTCGACATAGAGTCGGGATCCAGCCGAGCAGACCTGACCCTGGTTGAAGAAGATCGCACTGGCGGCCCCGGGAATCGCCTGATCGAGATCAGCATCGGCGAAAATGACGTTCGGTGATTTGCCGCCGAGCTCCAGGGTGACCTTCTTCAGGTTGCCAGTGGCGGCAGCGATGATGCGTTTGCCGACCGGGGTCGAGCCGGTGAACGCGATCTTGTCGACATCCGGGTGGGAGGCCAGAGCTTCACCGGCCACCGAACCGGGACCAGGGACCACGTTGACCACGCCAGCCGGGAAACCCGCCTCGAGGATCAACTCACCGAGCCGCAACGCCGTCAACGGGGTGTGCTCTGCGGGCTTGAATACGACGGTGTTTCCACCGGCCAACGCCGGACCGAGCTTCCAGGCGGCCATCAACAACGGGAAATTCCAGGGCACGATCTGCCCGATCACACCCAGCGGCTCGCGAAGTGTGTACGCGTGGTACATGGCACCGGGGGTGTATGGCACCGAGAGCGGGATCGTGTTGCCCTCGAGTTTGTTGGCCCATCCGGCCATGTAGTGGAACAGCTCCGCGGCCAGGGGCACATCGACTGCCCGGGTGACACTGATCGGCTTGCCATTGTCGAGGGTCTCCAACTCGGCGAACTCCTCGAGGTGCTCGAACAGCAGATCGCCGAGTTTCCAGATCAGCCTGCCCCGCTCGGTGGCGGTCATTCTCGACCACGGCCCGCTTTCGAACGCACGCCGCGCAGCCTTGACGGCGATGTCGATGTCGACCTCGTCGGCCTGCTGGCAGGTGGCCAACAACTCCCCGGTTGCGGGGTTGTAGGACTGGAACGTCTGCTCGGATTGGGCCTTCACCCACTCGCCGTCGATCAGTAGGTCCCATTCGTGCGGTGTTCGCTCCACCGTGAACGGGTCGACCGGCATTTCGACTATTGCCGTCATGGATCCTCCAGTTGCGCGGGCTCTCGACCGCGCGATTCTTTGGGCAACGTTGCCCGATGCTTCACGTCAGCCAACCGAGATCGACAGATCTGTGATCGAGTGGCGCCGGCTCCTATTCACCGCCGACCTCGACGAGGGTGGAGGCCTGTGGCACTCACATCACGGCAATGTCGCAACGAACGCTCGCACCGACCTGTGCGTGATGGGACCACTCCCCAGAGTCGCCGAGTCCTCGCTCGGGGGAAAGGCTGGATGTGATCGCAACTCATCGGCTCAGCCGATAACCGTTCACTGTCGCCGGTCTGGCGTCAGGAGTCGGGCACCGAGGTCTGCGGCGCCAACCAGCCGTGCCCGAACGAGATTTCCCGAGCGCATTCGAGTAGGGCGCGGACATATTCGGAGGTGTCACCGCGCCGCCACAACAGTGACCACGGGTAGCGGGACGGAGGAGCCACCAACGCCCTCCACACCAGCCCCGGCGCCGCCGGAACGCACGAGGATGGCGCGCACAGCACACACCGGCCCTGCATGACCAGATCGACCGAGGCCAGGATGCTGTCTACGGTCCCGCGGTACAGAATCGGCGAGAAGCCCACCGAACGGCACAACTCGATGACGAACTGGTTGAACTCCGGGGCCCGGTCCTCCTCGGCGAACAGCAACGGCTCAGCTGCAAGCGTCGAGACCGGCACCTCTGACATCGCGGCGAAGCGATGGTCGACGGACACGAGTACGCCGAGCGGATCCAGCCGGAACAGCTCAGCTGCAACGGTCTTCGGCGCCAGCGTCGAGCGACCGATGCCCACATCCAACCGTCCGTCCAGAAGGCGCTCGAACTGCTCTGGAACCCCTGCTTCGATCTGGCGGATCTCCAGTTGCGGATATCGCAACTGGACCCGCTGGAGGATCATCGGCATCGAGTCGTAGCTCGCGTCCACGACGCCGACGCGCAGGCTCGGCACCGCAAGAGCTGCGCGCTGGGCGGCTATCGCGGCACGATCGACGTGGGCAAGGATCTGCCGGGCCTCGATCAGGAAAACCGCCCCCGCCGGGCTCAACCGGACGTGGTGGGTAGTCCGCTCCAGCAGCAGCACGTTCAGTTCCCGCTCCAGACGTTGCATCTGCTGGCTCAACGACGACTGTGCGATGTGTTCGCGCTCAGCGGCTCGGCCGAAATTCAGCTCCTCTGCGAGAACAACGAAATGCCGCAAGTGCCGGAGCTCCATGTGCCACCCGTCCGCAGCGATTCCAAGCGGAATCACCGCCTGATCCAGGCTGATTGTCCACCAGACGTGCAGGCTTCGAACACAGGGTGCCGCGCTCGGCCTCGCACCTGCCTTGCGCAGGGCAGTGAGCGCCGCGGAGCGGCCCGAGTCGGAATGACTGCGTGGGACGCCTCGACAGCAGCGCCGTGAGCGACGCCGCCCGGCTCGAAGTCATACGGCTCGAGCCGGACCGTAGGAACATCCCCGACGTCGACGGCGCCCGCACCCCGGTGAACGACCTCGGCATCCTGCCGTGACGGGGCACGTCCAGGTCGGCGATCGAGTCTGCGCCGGGGACACCATTTCCGCGACGACCGAGGTCCCCTTCGCCCCGACGGTCCGAGCCGGCCTGCTGGCGCGCCCGAGACTGCTGACTACCCTGCAGTACGTCCCCATACGGGCATCTCGCTATCAGCACCCGCGGATCCGAATCTCCCGCTGGCCCGGTACGCCGTGTCCCAGCGGTCCCGTTCGAACCTGGATAGGTGTTCCGCGATTCGACGATTGACCTCGATCTGCCTGGGCGTTCAGGGTCAATTGAACCGCAGTCACCGGAGGGCAGGGACGACAACGCCGAAGCGCCATGTCACCGCAGGATGATCTCGAAATCCGCCGCCTGCGGCCACAGCGCGTGCCGGGGCAGTACGTCAGGTCCGCACGCCCGGGAACCGAGCCCGTGCTGCGCGACATCGATGTACAGGTAGAGCCTGTCGCTTGCAGGCAGTTCGTGTGGATGCGCCGCCGCCGCCAGCTGCTGGGCGGTGTGGCGGGCCAACTGGAACCCGGGCCGCCGGCCCTGCCGCGGCACCGTCGCGATGTCCAGCGGGCCGATCTGCAGCTCACGGAGCCCGGGCCGATGCCCGGTCTCCTGCGGCCGGGCGTAGACCACGTTCAACTCATCGAGTCCGGCGGCGAACCGGCCGACCCGAGCCGCAGCCGCACTGTCGCTGTAGGACTCGGCGGGCCCGGTGCCGAACCAGGACACCTCACCCTCGACCATCGCCGCCGACAGGTCGAACCGCACGCCGAGACGTGGCCATGTGCAATCCCAGACACCGAACGGAACGGCGACACACCGCAGATGCAATCCGTCGGCCCGGCCCGTCCAGGTGAACGTCGTGTCGACGCCTGCTCCGCTGCCGGCGGCCATCGACCGGACTCGTCGGACGACGCCGGTAGCCGATCGCCTCCACCGACAGGGTGCGGTGCACCAGCCGATCGAGACCACGTTCGATACCAACGGCTCGCGGACGACGGCGTGCTCTCGTCGCCCTTGCCGTGGGTCATCGTCGGATCGGCCGTCTCGTAGGACCCTTGACCGGCCAACCGGTCGTTCTCTGTCGGCGCCCGCCAGAGTTCGAGCTGTGGGCCGGCGATCGCGAGCTCACGCCAGCGGGTCATCGACCCGTCAGCACCGAAGGTCGCCGCAGCCCACATCGACGCGTCCGGTGACGCCAGCGTCACGGCGACTGAGTCGATCTGCTGCTGCACCGAGCTCACCACGAAACCCTCAGGGGCCCATGTGGTTGCCCGGATGAGTGCGGCCGAGACCGTGAGCCATCGCTCGCCGGCGCCGGGAACCACCAACGGCACAGGCAGCGGGATTCTCACCGTGTCACCGGCCGCGACTTCGGGCAGCGCCAGCGATCCGGACTGCACCGGGCGCCCGTCCGCCGACGCGGTCCAGCTCAGCGCCAGATCTTCGGTCCCTGACGTGTGCCGGCGGTTCTCGACCACCAGATCGGCCCCGTCGACGGTCAGTCGCAAGGGTGCCCAGACCGCAGCCAACTCGGCCAGTGCCGGCGACGGGGTGCCGTCGGACAACACCAGCCCGTCCATGACGAAGATGCCGTCGTGCACGACCTCGCCGAAATCCCCGCCGTAGCCGAAGAACTCGACCCCGTCGGCAGTCGTCGTGCGCAACCCGTGGTCGCGCCACTCCCAGATGAAGCCCCCGTGCAACCGGTCATAGCGGTCGACGAGTTCCTCGTAGTCAGCGAGCGACCCGGGCCCGTTGCCCATCGCGTGGCCGTACTCGCACATCACGAAGGGCTTGGCCCGCTGCCGCGCCCCCTCGGCCGGGCCGGTCTCGTGGACCGGCATCGTCTGGACGCCGCAGATGGACGAGATCTCCTCCAGCGTGGGGTACATCCGCGAGTAGACGTCGGTGTAGGCACCGTCGTAGTCGCCCTCGTAATGCACCGGCCGCGACGGATCCCGGTCGTGCACCCAGGCCGCCATGTCAGCAAGGTTGCGGCCCGTCCCGGACTCGTTACCCAGCGACCACAGCGCAATGCAGGCATGGTTCTTGTCGCGTTCCACAGTCCGGGCGATCCGGTCCAGCAGGGCGGGCCGCCAGCGCGGGTCGGCACCTGGGTTGTCGAGCCAGTCCACCTCCCAGAACCCGTGCGTCTCCAGATCGCACTCGGCGACCACCCAGAAACCCAGCTCGTCGCAGAGCTCCAGGTTGCGCGGATGCGGCGGCTGGTGGGCGAACCGGATCGCGTTGATGTGGTGGCGCTTCATCAGGTGCAGATCAGCCAGCACGAACTCCTCGTCGAACACCCGCCCCAGGTCGGGATTGGTCTCGTGTCGGTTCACTCCCCGAAAGATCAGTGGTCGGCCGTTGGCCAGCAGGCGGTCACCCTTGATCTCGATCCGCCGGAAACCCGGTGCGCAACACGACCGTCTCCCCGGGCGAGCACACGGTCAGGTCGTACAACCGCGGTGCCTCGGCCGACCAGGGATCGACCGGGCCGACCACCAGCGGGGCGACTTCCGCTAACGTTCTCCCAGGTCGCGGACACACCCAGTTCTGCCGACGTGACAGTGATCGGGAACGCGCCCACGGGCACCACCGCCAGCGTGCCCACCCCGGTGACCGGGTCGTAATCGGCGGTGACATCGACATCAGTCAGGCCCTGCGCGGGACGAATGAGCACAGTCACGTCCCGGAAGATCCCGGGCAGCCACCACTGGTCCTGATCCTCGACGTAGCTGGCGGCGGACCACTGATTGACCCGGACGGCAAGGACGTTCTCGCCGTCGACGAGGTGATCGGTGACATCGAACTCGGTGGGTAGCCGGCTTCCGGTGAACCAGCCGACCTCGATGCCGTTGAGCCACACCGTCGCGAGGGATTCCACCCCGTCGAAACGCAGTCGCACCCGCTCGTCGGCGGCGACCTCGGCGAGCATGGTGAACACGAGACGGTAGTCACCGGTGGGGTTCTCGTCCGGAACATACGGCGGGATCGATGGGGAACGGGTACTGGATGTTGGTGTAGATCGGGCGACCGTGGCCCTGCAGGACCCAGTGCCCCGGCACCACGACGGTGGACCAGTCCGCGCAGTCGAAGCCGGTGGACGCGAACGGCGGCAACCCGGCGTCGCCGGGGTCCGCCGTGTGCACGGTGAACTGCCAGGCGCCGTTCAGCGAGAAGGACGGGGCGTCGGAGCGCAGGAACGCGCGGGGCGGGCACCGGGTGTCGGAGCCGGGCAGGACGTCGGCGATGTGGTTCATCCCGTCACCGTTCCCCATGCGCTGGGGTCCGCGACGACGGTGACGTCGGGGTGTTGCTGGAGAATCGACGCCGGCAGATCGGGAGTGAGCGGTCCGGTCAGCGCCGCGGTCAGAGCAGCGGTCTTGGCCGCGCCCCGGGCCACCAGCAGGACTGCACGAGCGGCCATGATGGTGGCGATGCCCTGGGTGATCGCGTGCGTGGGAACCGCCCCGACGTCGTCGCCGAAATACGCGGCGTTGGCAGCCCGGGTGGACGCATCCAGGGTCACGACGCGGGTGCGGGAGTCGAACGGCGCCCCGGGCTCGTTGAAGCCGATGTGCCCGTTGCGACCGATCCCCACGATCTGCAGCCCGACGCCGCCGAGCGACCGGATGCGATCCTCGTACCTGGCAGCGTCACCCGCCGCTGCGCCAACCGGGACCAACACTCGATCCGCCGGGATGCCGAGCGGCCCTGCGATGTGGTCACGGACATAGGCACGGTAGGACCGCGGGTCGTCGGACGAGAGCCCGACGTACTCGTCCAGGGCGACCAGTGTGAGCCGGGCGGTCTCGAGGCCGCCCCGCCGGAGGTCCGAGAGTGCGGCGTACAGGGCCATCGGGGATGCGCCGGTAGCGACACCCAATACACCGTCGGGGTTTTCACGGATGAAGGCCGCGACGACCGCCGCCGCAGTCGGCCCCACCTCGTCGGTCGGCACGGACACCACACTGGCCGCGGTCGGCCGGGTGCCGGTGCGGACGACATCGCCGACGGCTGTCATTTGACCGCACCCTTGGCGATGTCACCCATGAACTGCTTGGCCCCGATGAGGAAGACGACCAACAGCGGCAGTACCGACAACAGCGCACCGGCCATCACCATCGAGTAGTCGTTCTTGACCGTGGTGTTCAACTGGGCCAGGCCCACCTGCAGGGTGACCTTGTTGGGGTCGGTGAGAACCGTGAGCGGCCAGAGGTAGTCGTTCCACGCGGCGATGAACGTGTAGATCCCCAGGAAACCCAGACCCGGCCTGATCAGCGGCAGACAGACGGTCAGGTACTGGCGGAAGAAGCCGGCCCCGTCGATCATCGCGGAGTCCAGCAGCTCGTCCGGGACGCTGGACAGGATGTACTGCCGCAGCCAGAAGATGCCGAAGGCGTTGGCCGCGGCCGGCACCACCAGCGCCTTCAGATCACCGATCCAGCCGAAGTTGGTCATGATGATGAACTGCGGGATCACCGCGAGCTGCATCGGCAGCGCGAACGTGATCAGCACGATGGTGAACAGCGTCTTGCGGAACCGGAACTCGTACTTGGCGAAGGCGAACGCGGCCAACGAGTCGAACAGCAGCACGAGCACCGTCACCGACACGGCCACGATGATCGTGTTCAGCAGTGCGCCACCGAAATCGATCCGGTTGAAGACCTTCCCGATGTTCTCGAAGAGCTGCGGCCCGGGGACGAAGACCGGCGGCGACTTGTAGATGTCGCTGGTGCTGTTGCTGGACATCACCACCAGCCAGTACAGCGGGAACAGCGAGATCAGCGCACCGATCCCGAGCACCCCGTAGAGCACCCCACGCGACAACGTGGGCCGGCGCCGACGGTTCGGCGCGAGCGAGGGACGATCCGGGCGGGTGGCGGCCGGTCGCGGGGACGCCGGGGTCACAGTCGTCATGTCGCCTTGTCCGCCTTACGGCCGCCGGTGAAGCGCCAGCTGATGATGGTGAAGACGGCCACGATGATGAACACGCCCCAGGCGATCGCGGCCCCGTACCCGAACTTGTTGTAGCCGAAGGCCTGTTGGTAGAAGTACAGGACCATCGTCAGGCCGCCCTGGCCGGCACCACCGCTGTTGGGGTTGGTGGTGCTGGAGCTGGCGGTGAGAACCTGTGCTTCGGTGAAGCTCTGGAGGCCGGTGATGGTCGAGACGACGAGCACGAACATGATGGTCGGGCGCAGCAGCGGCAGCGTGATGGTGAAGAAGCTGCGGATCGCGCCGGCCCCGTCCAGCGCCGCCGCCTCGTAGACGTCGTCGCCGATGGCCTGCATGCCGGCCAGGAAAATGATCGCGTTGTAGCCCGTCCACTGGTAGGTGATCAGCAGGGACACGGTCAGCTGGATCCCGAACGGTGTCTGCAGCCATGACACCGATCCCAGCCCGATGGACTCCAGCAGCTGATTGGCCAGCCCGAAGTTCTGCCCGAAGATCGACCCGAACAGGATCGCCATCGCCACCACCGAGGTGATGTTGGGGACGAAGTAGGCGATCCGGAACAGCGTGCTGAAGCGGACGGCGCTGTTGAGCATCGCGGCGAGGATCAGCGCCAGGATCAGCATCGGGATGGTCGACAGCAGGAAGATGGCGAAGGTGTTGCGGATGGCCAGGTAGAACGTCGGGTCCGTGAACAGTTTGGCGAAGTTGTCGAACCCGACGAAGGTCGGCGCGCCCAGGCCGTTCCATTTCTGGAACGCCAGCACCAGGGAGTAGGCGGTCGGATAGAGCCCGAACACCAGGAAGAGCACGAAGAACGGCGCGATGGCCAGGTACATCGGCCACGACGGCCCCCGCCGCCGGGACCGCGGGGCGCGCCCCGGATGTTCCAGCAACGGGGTCGACGTGAGCGCCTGACTCACTGGCTGGACTCCAGCGCCTGCTTGGCGGCGGCAACGGCGTCGGCCCACGCCTGTGCCGGGTCTTTGCCCTGCGACGCGACGTTGGTCAGCTCGGTGTAGTACGCCGCGGACACCTCGCTGTCGAACGGGCTGGTGAAGCGGGTGGGCATGGCCTCGACGGCTTTTTCGAACACAGGCGCGGTGACCTGACCACCGAAGAATGCGTCGCCCTGGGTCAGAGCGGTTTCGGTCAGGGCCTTCGAGGACGACGGGAAGTTGCCGACCTGGGAGTAGGTGATGGCCTGGTTCTTCGGGTCGAGCAGGCTGCGGATGACCTTGATCGCCGCGGCCGCGTCGGCGGTGCCGGCCGGGATGGTCAGGAACGAGCCACCGATGTTGGCCGGGCCGCCAGGAGTGGTGGTGACGTTCCACTTGCCGGCGGTGTCCGGGGCTGCGCCCTTGATGTCACCGGCGGCCCAGGCCGCACCCAGCAGGGTCGGCAGCTGGCCGGCGTTCACCGCGGAGGCCCAGTCGGGGCTGCCGTCCTCGAGATTGGCCGAGAGGCCGCGGGTGTTCGCCTCGATCGCGCGGTCCCAGGCCGCCTTGACCGCGGGGCTGTCGCCGAGGAACTCGCCGCTCTCGCTGACGAAGCCGGTCTCGGACTGGGCGATGGACTTGCTGAACACGTCACCCAGCGAGACCTCCAGGAATGCACCGGTGGCGGCCTTGAGCTTCTCGCCGAAGGTGAAGAAGTCCTCCCAGGTGGCGGTGGCCGCAGCGAGCTCAGCTGGGTCGGTCGGCAGTCCGGCAGCCGCGAGAACGTCGGTGCGGTAGAACATCCCGGTCGGACCGATGTCCAGCGGCAAGCCGATGAGCTTGCCGTCGTCGGTGGTCGCCTCGGCCAGCTTCCAGGCCGGGTACTGCGACAGCAGGTCGTCGATGCCGAGGGTCTTCAGGTCGGTGAACAGGTCGGCCTGCTGGCGGAAGTAGGGCATGTCCTCGCCCTTGATACCGGTGATCGACGGGATGCCGGACTTGCCGGTGAAGACGGTGACCAGTTTCTGCTTGAAACTGTCGCCGATGGTGGAGATCTGCAGCTTGTCGGCAGTGAATTCGCTGGTCACCGAGGCGAGGACGTCGTCGCCGACGGCGCCGGGCCACAGCCAGGCGGTCAGGGTGCTGTCCGCCGCAGCCGACGAGCTGCTGCCGGTGGTGCCACCGCCGGCGCAGGCGGACACCGTCAGGGCGGAGACCGCGACGGTCAGGGCGGCGGTCAGCCGGTGTCGGGTCGAGGTGCGCATCATGGTCGGTATTTCTCCTACTGAACGGGGTCGAGGTGACGGAGCGGAAGCGACGGGGAAGTCCGGTCGCCCAGGGCGTTGCGGAGAAACGTGTAGCGGTCGCCTGTCTCGGCGGCGGGGTGGCCGTCGAGCCAGGGGATGAGTTCGTGCAGCCGGGGGGCGGTGGAAGCCCCGCCCGGCCGGGAGACGGTGATCGCGGCCACCAGGGCGGCGAAGTCGATGCGGTCCCGCAGGTCCCAGCCGGTGAGACCGGCGGTGGCCAGCGCGGCACCGAAGACGTCGCCGGCGCCGGTGGTGTCCAGCGCCCGGATGGGCACCGGAGCGGCGACGACCTCTTCGCCGGTGGAGGCGTCGACAGCGACCACGCCCCGGGCACCGAGCGTGACCACGCTGAGCGGCACGCGGTCCGCCAGTTTCCTCGCCGCGGTGATCGCGTCATCGGTGCGGGTGTAGGCCATCGCCTCGCGGTCATTGGGCAGGAAAGCGTGACAACCGTCGAGTTCGTCGAGCACGGAAGGGTCCCAGGCACCGCTGCCGTCCCAGCCCAGGTCGGCGTACACGGCGGTGCCGGCAGCGGTCGCGCTACGAACCCACTCGCTCAGTCCGGGTTCCATGTGCACGGTGGCCACGGCCATCGCCGGCGCTCGGTCGAGCACGTCTGCCAGCGGAATCGGAGACGGGGTGCCCCCGGTGACCAACGCTCGGTCGCCGGGGTACCCGAGCGAGGCCGTGACCGGCACCCGCCAGCCCGGCACCGTACCCAGACCTGAGACGTCGATGCCCTCGACGCCGAGCGCGTCCCGGCAGACGTCGCTGAGCGGGTCGTCACCGACCGCCGCGCAGATCGCCGTCGGGCATCCGAGGCGAGCCGCAGTGATCGCGAAGTTCGCAATACCTCCCGGCCCCCACCCGAAGTCCGACGTCCACTGTTCTTCACCCGGGCGCGGTGCACCAGGAAGCCCGGCGAAGACGACATCCAAGAACAGGCCGCCGGCCGCCAACAACCCGGGGGCTGTGGCGGGGGGATGCCGAACGTTCATCGGGGCTCCATCTGGGAGTAACGGCTGTTGTTAGAACAGATAGAACACCAATCGCTCAAAGTCGCGCAAGACCCAATATTTTGTGGACTAGATTTGAGCGATCATGAGCGCTACGCTCAATCGTGTGAAAGACCTTCGCGAGTTGACGATCCTCGAGCACCTGCGTGAGAGTCGGGCGGCCACGGTGTCGGACCTGGCGACCGCCACCGGTTCCAGCATCGCGACCATCCGACGGGACCTGCAGCGACTCGACGAGGCCGGCCTGGTCAGACGCACCCATGGTGGGGCGGCACTGACCGAGCAGGGCGAAGGCGATGCGCCGTTCCCCAGCGTCGTGTCGGTCAACCTCGCGGCCAAGCTGCGGATCGCGAACGCCGCCGCCGGGGGGATTCACGACGGTCAGACTGTCATTCTCGACATCGGTACCACCACCCTGCAGCTCGCCCGGCTGCTGCGGGGCCGTGGGTTGACCGTCATCACGTCCAACCTGGCCGCCTTCGACGTCCTACGCGATGACACCGACACCCACATCGTCCTGCTGCCAGGCGACTTCGACCCCGTCTACCAGTGTGTGCACGGGCATTTGACCACCGAATCGCTGCGGCTGGTCCGCGCGGACCACGCCTTCCTGGGGGTCAGTGGCATCTCCGCAGGCGGCGATCTCCGCGACACCACCATCGCCCAGGTACCGATCAAGGAGGCGATGGCGGGCGCGTGTGACGCGGTCACCGTGCTCGCCGACGCCAGCAAGTTCCCCGGTAGCGGAACCGGGCGGATCGCCCTTCCGCCGTCCGTCGTCCGGGTCATCACCGATGCCGAACCACCGGTCACGGCGTCCGCCGCACTCGCGGCCCGAAGCGTGGAGGTACTGGTCGTATGAAGCTCACCATGGTCGGGGGCGGCGGATTTCGCACGCCGTTGGTCTACGCGGCCCTGCTGCGCGATCGTGAACCGGGGCGGATCTCCGCCGTCGCACTGGTCGACACCGACAGCGGCCGGCTCGCGACAATGGCCCGGATCCTGTCGGATCAAGCCCGGGACGTGCCGGACGCACCGACGGTCACTGTGCACACCGATGCTGCCGAGGGCCTCCGGGGGGCCGATTTCGTGTTCTCCGCCATCCGGGTCGGCGGGCTGGCCGGTCGCGCGACGGACGAGCGCATCGGTCAGTCCCACGGCGTGATCGGGCAGGAGACGGTCGGCTTCGGCGGGGTGTCCTACGCGCTGCGTACGCTGCCCGTCGTCCTGCAGCTCGCGGAAATCATCCGCGACGTCGCTCCTGACGCCTGGGTCATCAACTTCACCAACCCGGCCGGAGTCGTCACCGAGGCGATGTCGGCCATCCTCGGGGAGCGGGTGATCGGCATCTGCGACTCCCCCATCGGGCTGGCCCGCCGGGCGCTCGGCGCGCTGGGGATCACCCAGCAGGCCGCGGTGGAGATCGACTACGCGGGTCTGAACCATCTGGGCTGGCTGTCGGCCTTGCGCGTCGACGGTCGAGATGTCCTACCGGACCTGCTCAGTGACGCCGGCAGGATCGAGACGTTCGAGGAGGGCAGGCTCTTCGGCGCGGAATGGCTGCAGACGTTGGGCGCGCTGCCCAACGAGTACCTGCACTACTACTCCTACCGACGGGACGTCCTGCAGGCCGACCAGTACGCCTCGCACACCCGCGGCCGCTACCTTGTCGCTCAGCAGGATCGGTTCTGGGCGGCAGCAGCCGGGTCCGCCGAGCCGCTGCGCACCTGGGAGGCATGCCGTCACGAGCGGGAGTCGACCTACATGGCGACGAACCGGGAGTCCGCCGGGATGGGCGAGCGCGACGCCGAGGACCTGGTTTCCGGCGGCTACGAGGACGTCGCGATCGCATTGATGCGCGGCATCGCACACGATCAGCGGGCCCGCCTCATCCTCAACGTCCGCAACGCCGGCACCCTTGCCGAACTCGACGACGACGCGGTGGTCGAGGTGCCGTGTCTGGTCGACGCGACCGGGGCGCATCCGATCGCCGGCTCCCGGATACCCGCGTTCGGTCGCAGTCTGGTCTCCGGCATCAAGTACGTCGAACGACAGACCATCGAGGCCGTGACCCACGGCTCTCGTGCCGCTGCCCTGCGGGCGCTGGCCACGCACCCGCTGGTGGACTCGGTCAACGTCGCTCGGGCACTGCTCGAGGACGCCCGTTCCAGCTTCGCCGGCGACCTTTCCTACCTGCGCTGACGCGCACCCACCGCCTGCTGCTTCACCCGAATCCGTTGCGAGGAGAGCACTTCCGTGCATCAGAACCAGAAGCTCGTCGAGGCCCGTATCGAGCGGGTCCTCACCCAGCGCATCGTCCCCGCCGCATACTCGGCCCGGGTCCCCGTGCAGTTGCGCGCCTGGATGGTGCCGGATGAACCTGTCCCGGCCGAGGAGGCATTGAGTGCCACGTACACAGAATTCGCGATCGGTGACACCTGGGGCCGGGCGTGGTCCACCTGGTGGTTCGAGATCACCGGCGAGGTCCCCGCTGGGTGGGCAGGCAAGCACGTCGAGCTGCTGATCGATCCGGGCTTCCAGGGTGACTGGCCGGGCAATCAGGCCGAGGGCCTGGTCTTCACCCCGGACGGCACGCCGGTCAAGGGCATCCATCCGCGTAACCAGTACGTCCCCATCGCCGCCGAGGTCGCGGGCGGGGAGCAGATCCATTTCTTCCTGGAGGCGGCAGCCAACCCGGACATCCTGGTCAACGATTTCGTCCCGACCCCGTTCGGAGACAAGGCAACCGCGCCGGCGACACCGATCTACACCTTCCGGACCGCGGATCTGGCCGTGTTCGAACCCGAGGTCTGGGCCCTGCGGTTCGACGTCGAAGTGCTCTACCAACTGCTGATGGAGCTTCCGGAGACAGAGCCGCGGCGGCACGAGGTCCTGCGGGCACTCGAACGCTCGATGGACGTGCTGGCCCTGGACGACATCGTCGGGACAGCTGGGGCGGCGCGAGCCGAGCTCGTGGACGTGCTCTCCCGCCCCGCGTCGGCCTCGGCCCACCGGCTGTCCGCAATAGGGCACGCGCACATCGACACCGCCTGGCTGTGGCCACTGCGGGAGACGAAACGCAAGATCGGCCGGACGTTCTCCAACGTGCTGGCGCTGGGCGCCGAGTACCCGGAATTCAAGTTCGCGGCGTCCTCCGCTCAGCAGTACGCCTGGTTGAAGGAGCGCTACCCCCAGGTCTTCGACCGGGTCCGGGCGGCAATCGGCACCGGCCAGTGGCTAGTGGTCGGATCGCAGTGGATCGAGCCGGACGGCAACCTACCCGGCGGTGAGGCGATGGTCCGCCAGATCACCCAGGGACTGCGGTTCTTCCGGGACGAGCTCGGGGTCCAGACGCACGGCATCTGGCTGCCGGACTCCTTCGGATACACCGCCGCATTCCCGCAGATCGCCCGACTGGCCGGCCTGGAGTGGTTCCTGACCCAGAAGCTGTCCTGGAACCAGACCAACACCTTCCCGCACCACACGTTCTGGTGGGAGGGCCTCGACGGTTCGCGGGTGTTCACGCACTTCCCCCCCATTGACACCTACAACTCCACCTTGGAGGGGTCCGAGCTGCACCACGCAGTGCGGCAGTTCCGAGAAAAGGGCGGCGCCACAACCTCTCTCGTACCGTTCGGATACGGTGACGGCGGTGGTGGGCCGATCCGCGAGATGATGGAGCGGCAGCGTCGGGTCGAGTCCCTCGAGGGCTCACCGAAGGTCGAGATCGAGCACCCGGACGACTTCTTCGCCCGCGCGCAGGCCGAATACCCCGACGCCCCGGTGTGGGTCGGCGAGCTCTACCTCGAGCTGCACCGGGGAACCTTCACCTCGCACGCTCGGGAGAAGCGCGGCAACCGGGTGGCCGAGCACCGGCTGCGAGAGGCCGAACTGTGGTGGACCGCTGCTGCGCTCCGGGGTGCGGCCTATCCCTACGAGCAGCTGGACCGGCTGTGGCAGGGCACGCTGCTGCAGCAGTTCCACGACATCCTGCCGGGATCGTCGATCTCGTGGGTGCACCAGCAGAACGAACAGGACTATGCCGACAACCTGGCCGAGCTCGAAAAGGTCATCGACGAGGGGCTGATCGCAGCCGGTGCCGCCGGTCTGGTGGTCAACTCCGCCGATCACCACCGCCGATCGGTGGTGTTCTCCGGCACCGGACAGCCGCTGGCCCTGGTCGACGCGCCCGGCCACGGACTTGCACCGGTGGTCCCGTTGATACCGATGCATCCGGTGGACACCCAGGTCGACGGTGGGAACATCGTGCTGTCCAACGGACTGGTGACGGTGACCATCGATGACCGCGGCCTGATCTCGTCCATCGTCGATGTCGCGGCCGACCGCCAGGTGGTGCCGGCCGGCCGGGTGGCGAACCTCCTGCAGCTGCACGAGGACCTTCCCAACGCCTGGGATGCCTGGGACATCGACGCCCACTACCGTCGCAGCGTGCGGGATCTCATCGAGGTCGATGCGCTCGAACTGGCCGAGGACGGTCCGTTGCGGGCGGTGGTCTCGGTGAAGCGCTCCTTCGGCGCATCGTCGCTGACCCAGACCATCACGCTGCATGCCGACAGTCCGGTGCTGCAGCTGAATGTCGAGCTGGACTGGCGCGAGAACGAGAAGCTGCTCAAGGTGTCGTTGCCGTTCGTCGTGCACGCGCACCACCACAGCGCCGAGATCCAGTTCGGTCACGTCCGCCGGCCCACCCACACCAACACGTCCTGGGACGACGCACGTTTCGAGGTGATGGCACACCGTTGGGTGCATGTCGAGGAACCTGGGTACGGCATCGGAGTCGCCAATGCCGGCACCTACGGCCACGACATCACCCGAACCGTGGGTGATCTCGGCGAGGTGGAGACCGAGGTGCGGCTCAGCCTGGTCCGGGCGGCCCGCTCCCCCGATCCGATCCAGGACGTCGGTCACCACACCTTCGGCTACGCCGTACACCCAGGGGCGACGCTGGCCGACATCGTGGCCACCGGGTACGAGCAGAACCTGCCACTGCGAGTGCTCGGCGGGGTCAGCGATGCGCCCGCCGCGCCGGGTGTGGTCGTCGGATCCAACCCCGGCGTCCGGATCGAAGCGGTCAAGCTCGCCGACGACCGCTCCGGCGATGTCATCGTGCGGCTCTACGAGGCGCTGGGCCGCCGGGCGAACACGGTGCTGCTCCTCGGGTTCACGCCGTCGTCGGTGACCGAGGTCGACCTGATGGAGCGCCCACTGGCCGGTGGGATGCCGCGTGCCCGGGAGGTGTTGTCCGAGGGCAACACGGTCCGAGTGGGGGTCCGGCCGTTCCAGGTCGTCACCCTGCGCTTCGCACGTTAGCCGCTGCGGCGTAGTGGGTCCGTGCCGATCGGGGTCGGCACGGACCCGCTGCGCCGGATCCGGCCGGTCCGATTCAGCGCACCCAGTCACCCCGGAACATCACCCGGGTCACCGCGAGCTCGGCGTCCAGCACCACGATGTCGGCGGCGCCGCCGACCACCAGCCCGGCGGGCGGCAGGCCGAGCGCTCGCGCCGGGTTCACCGACGTCTGACGGACGGCTGTCACCAGCGCCTCGTCCCGCGGCCGGTCGCTGTCGAGCACCGCGTACCGAAAGATCCGATCCATCGTCGCCGTGCTGCCGGCAATGGTGTCGGTCCCGGCGACCCGGGCGATGCCGTCGGTCACATCGACCGCTAACGGCCCGAGAACGTAAGCACCGTCCGGCATCCCGGCCGCGGCCATCGCGTCGGTCACCAGCGCCACGCGGTGCGTGCCGACGCTGTGGGTGACCTCCCGGTACAACGCCGGATGCAGATGAACGCCGTCGGTGATCATCTCGACGGTGACCCGGGGGTCCTCCAGCAGCGCCATCACCGGGCCCGGTTCGCGGTGGTGCACCGGGCGCATCGCGTTGAAGAGGTGGGTGCCGACAGTGGCGCCGGCGTCGATCGCGCCGCGAACCTGGTCGTAGGTGGCGTCGGTGTGACCGACCGCGGCCACTACTCCGGCGGATACCAGCCGCGCGACAGCGGCCAACCCGCCGGCCCGCTCCGGAGCCAGGGTCACCATCCGGATGGTCCCGCGTCCCGCGGCGAGAACCCGGTCGAGCTCGGCACTCTCGGGATCCCGCAACGCGGCCGGGTCGTGCGCACCACACCGGCGCTGACACAGCCACGGGCCCTCCAGGTGCAGACCGACCAGTTCGCCGTCCTGTACCTGCTCGGCCAGCACGCTCACCTGACGCAGCAGATCGTCCGGTTGCGCGGTGACCAGCGAGGCGACCATCGACGTGGTCCCGTGCCGTCGATGCAGATCGATGGCCGACCGGCTGGCCGCGATCGTCGCCTCGGGAAAGGCCCCGCCGCCGCCGCCGTGCACGTGCATGTCGACGAAGCCGGGGACCACGGTGACCGCCGCCCAGCGCGAGATCCACCGCACTCGTGGGTTTCCCGGTGCCGACGGCCCGCACCACGCCATCGGCGATGTCGACCCAGCCGGGTCGCAGCAACCCGTTGCCGGTGACGACGGTGTCGGCGGTGATCAGCACGACTAGAGACCCTGCCAGACCGGCTTGGCCAGGTACGTCTGGCGGTAGTAGTCGGCCAACTGCAGGCGGCTCGCCGCGGCCCCGTCGAGCAGGACCGTCACGTGCCGATGGTGCTGCAGGATCGTCGCGGGCCACATCGCGCTCACGGGACCCTCGACCATCTGGTGCACGGCCTCGGCCTTGCCGGCGCCGGTGGCTACCAGGACAGCATGCCGGGCCGCCATGATCGTGCCGAGCCCCTGGGTGAGGCAGTGGGTGGGAACAGCCTCGAGCTTGCCGTCGAAGAACCGGGCGTTGTCGATCCGGGTCTGCTTGGTCAGGGTCTTGATCCGGGTCCTCGATGCGAGTGACGAGCCCGGCTCGTTGAACCCGATGTGCCCGTCGGTACCGATGCCCAGGATCTGCAGGTCGATGCCGCCGGCGTCGGCGATGGCGGCCTCGTAGCCGGCGCAGGCGGCGGCGATGTCAGCGGCCAGTCCGTCCGGGCCCTGCACCGCCCCCGGTGCGAAGTCCACCCGCGACACGAACGCGGTGTCGATGACGTTCCGGTAGCGCTCCGGATGGTCGGCGGCCAGCCCGACGTACTCGTCCAGGGTGAAGCCGCGCGCCTGGGCGAAGGACACCGCACCGGCAGCGCACCGACCGGCCAGTTCGTCGTAGATGGCCATCGGCGACGACCCGGTGGCCAGGCCGAGCACTGCGTCGGGGCGCCGGGTCAGTAGTGCACCGACCGCCTCCGCGCCCAACCGGCCGATCGCGGCGGTGTCGTCCAGGATGACGATTTCCATGACAGTTCTCCTCGTGAGATTCGGGTGTGGAGCGGGCGGAACCGGCCGACGGGACTCCCCGCCGGCCGGTTCCGGCACGGATCAGGACGAGACGGTGAACAACGGATCGCCGGTCGCCACGTCGCCGGCGGCATCCCCGGTGGCGGCGACGGCGGCCGCGATCTGGATGTCCGTCGCCTTCCGCTCCATCACGACCACCGGCACGATCGTGGTGCGGCCGGTCGCGGCGACGGCAGGCACGTCGTAGGTCATGACGGGCTGGCCGGTCTCGACGCGATCCCCCTTCTGGACGTGGGCGGTGAAGCCCTCGCCCTTGAGCTGCACGGTGTTGATCCCGAGATGGACCAGCACGCCGACGTTCTCGTCGGTCATCACCACATACGCGTGCGGCAACAGGGTGTGGATATACCCGCTGACGGGCGCAACCGCGTCCACGATGCGCTGCGGCGGGTTGATCGCCACCCCGTATCCGACCATCCCCTGGGCGAAGATCTGGTCCGGCACGTCGACCAGCGCGACGCTCCGGCCGGGAACAGGCGCCAGGACGGTGGTGGTTCCCGACCTCGGCAGCGATGTCCCGGCTGCGGGAGAAGCATCGGGGACCGCCGGGGCCGGCATCGCGTCGGCAGTCCCCGACACCGCGCCGACCAGTACCGGAACGGCCTGCAGGGTGTCCAGGATCTGATTCTTCAGCGCCTCGGCCTGGGTGCCGAACACCGCCTGCACGTTGCTGCCGACGTCGATGACCCCAGCGGCGCCGAGCGCCTTCAGCCGGGTGCGGTCGACCTTCGCGGTGTCGGCGACCTCCATCCGGAGCCGGGTGATGCATGCGTCCACATTGACCAGGTTCTCCCGACCACCGAAGGCTGCGATCAGGCGTTCGGCCTGGCTGTCCACTGCGGTCCCGCCGGACGTACCGGCGGTGGCGCCGTCGGTCAGGTTGGCGGCCTGCTCGGCGTCGAACTCAGCCGCCGACATGCGACCCGGGGTGCTCATGTTCCAACGCTTGATGGCGAACCGGAACAGCAGGTAGTAGACGGCGAAGAACACCACACCCATCACGATGAGCAGCGGGATGTTCTTGGCGGCCGGGGCGGTGCCGTAGAGCAGCAGGTCGATCAGACCCGCGGAGAAGGAGAAGCCGAGGTGGATGTCGAGCAGGTAGGCGATGGCCAGCGACAGGCCGGTGAGCAGGGCGTGCACGACGTAGAGCGGGAAGGCGACGAACATGAACGCGAATTCCAACGGCTCGGTGACCCCGGTGAGGAACGCGGTGAGCCCGGCGGCGGACAGGATGCCGACTGCGACCTTGCGCTGCTTCTTGTGGGCGACGTGGATCATCGCCAGCGCCGCCGCGGGCAGGCCGAACATCAGGATCGGGTAGAAGCCCGAGGTCAGCAGACCGGCAGTCGGATCGCCGGCGGCGAAGCGGGTGAGCTCACCGTTGACGGCGGTGCCGGCGGCGGGCGTGTAGTCGCCGTAGAGGAACCAGACATAGGTGTTGAGGATGTGGTGCAGGCCCAACGGGATCAACATCCGGTTGGCGAAGCCGTAGGCGAAGGCGCCGAACGCGCCTGCCCCGCCGATGAACTGACCGACCGACGTGAGGCCGGCGTCGAACAGCGGATAGACGTAGCTGAGCACGAAGCCCAGCAGCAAGCTGGTCACGGACACCACGATCGGCACGAACCGCCGACCGCCGAAGAAGCCGAGATAGGGCGGCAGCTGGATGTTGTGAAAGCGGTCGAACAGGGCGGCGGTGATCAGGCCGATCAGGATGCCGCCGAAGACGCTGTAGTTGATCATCTCGTCGGCGTCCAGGACCACCGGCGACATCGCGGCGAACACCGCCTCCAGGACCAGGTACCCCGCGACTGCCGACAGCGCTGTCGAGCCGTCCGCCTTCTTGGCGAACCCGATCGCGACGCCGACCGCGAACAGCAGCGGCAGGTGCGCGAAGACGGCGCCGCCGGCCGCGCTCATCGCGTCGAAGAACGGCCCGATCACCGGCGTGTCGATGCCGCCGAGCAGGTCGGGCTGGCCCAGGCGCAGCAGGATGCCGGCGGCGGGCAGCAGGGCGATCGGCAACATCAGGCTCTTGCCCAGCCGCTGCAGTTGGGCGAACCCCGGAATCCGGAGCCCGGACTTCTTCCGTGGTGGCGCCGCGGGCGCCGTGCTGGTGGTGGCTTTGCTCATCGCCGAGTACCTCCGCTGTGAGTGACCCGGCGCCGTGGGGTACGGCAGCGGGTGTGATGGATGCTGCGAGTCCGGTGCGCCGGTAGGTCCGGACGTTCGGACCCACCAGGGGAGGATTGGTCTGGACCAATCCATCGATGATAGATTGGCATAGACCAATTGTCCGGTCAAGACGGCTACCGGTGTGGTCTGTGTCACATGCCGACCCCGTGAGCGAATCACGCGAGGCTTTGGTCGGCGGTAGTCACGGCGACACTGAAGACTCCCGCAATGGTCTAGGCCAATCGGGTAGGGTTCCAGGGGGCCGATCCAGGCCGCACGTCGCTCCGGAGGCCGGCCATGTCGCAGATTCCCGCGTCGCAGATTCCAGCGCTGAAGGGTCCAGGCTTGCAGGACTCCGTGTCGGAGGTGCCGGCATTGAAGGTTCCCAAGTACTACCTGGTGAAGAACGAGATCCTCGGACTGATCTCAGGGCTCACACCCGGGACGGCAGTGCCGACGGAGCGCGAACTGGCCGAGCTGTTGTCGACCTCCCGGACGACCGTGCGTCAGGCCATCGCCGAACTGGTCATCGACGGGCGACTGGAACGCACCCAGGGCCGCGGCACCTTCATCGCCCACCCCAAGCTGATGCAACTTCGGCAGCTCACCTCGTTCTCGCAGGACACCCACGACGAGGGACGCCTGCCGGGCAGCGTGGTGCTTGGTATCGACACCGTTGCTGCCGACCACGACATCGCCGGGCATCTGGGCGTGCAGTCCGGGGCGGCGGTCCACCGGGTCGAGCGGCTGCGCACGGTTGCCGGCGAGCCGATCGCGCACGAGGTGGCCCACCTACCCGCCCCGCTCCCGGGGTTGGCCGCTGAACTGGAGCAACGTGGGTCGCTGTACCGGACGATGCGCGAGGCCTACGGCATCGAGATCGCGGCGGTGGAGGACCTTGTCGAGACCACGCTCGCCGACCCGGCACAGGCGGCGATGCTCCGGGTCGACACCGGCCTGCCGTTGTTGCTGGTGCACCGGACGGGCTGGGACGACGGGGGCAGGGTGATCGAGTGGACCCGCTCGCTGTTCCGAGGCGACCGGTTCCGCTTCGTCGCGCGCAGCCGACCAGACCGGGCCACCGACGCCCGCCAAGGCGATAGCGTCGTCGAGTGATCGCTCGCTCCCCCGCCGCTCGCCGGTCGGCGCCCTTGACCCTGCACCTCGTCCGGCACGGCCGGACCCGCTACAACGACCAAGGGCGCCTGCAGGGATGGTGCGACTCGGAACTCACTGCGGCCGGTCGTCGCGGCGTACAGGCCACGGCTCAGTACCTGCGTGACGTGCCCTTCGTAGCGGCCTGGACGAGCCCTTCCGGACGGACCCTGACCACCACCGAGCTGATCCTTGCCGCCCACCCCGCAGTGGTGCCGATCCCACATCCGGGACTACGGGAATTCGGGTTCGGCGATCTGGAAGCACGGCCGGAACCCGAGTTGTACGACCACATCCCGGCGGCCGAGCTCTACCGGGACGTCTTCGCCGGCACCTTCGCCGGGCTGCCGGGCGGCGAGTCCGGCCGGGCCTACCTCAGCCGGGTGGCCGCCGCGTTGACCGAGATCGAGCAGGCTCACCCCGGCGGGGGTGATGTGCTCGTGGTCAGCCACGGCGTGACGCTGCTGGCGTACCTGGCGATGGCCGTCGACGGTCCGTTGCGGCCACTGCTCAACGCCAGCGTCAGCCGGGTCGTGATCCAGCACGACGGTCGACGCAGCGCCGAGACTGTCGGGTTCGACCCGTCGGGAGCCGGGCCGGAACAGCCGGGGCTGCCTTTCGCCGCCGACCCGGTCGACCTGGCCGAAGCCGCGTCGTGGGCCGCCGCCGACACCGTCACCTCCTGAGCGACCTCAGGCCCGGACCTCATCGATCATGCGTGCGACGTGCAAGGTCAAATAGGTGACCTCGTCCTCGGTGAGCGGCTCCCCCAGCCGCAGTTCCAACACGGCCTGCAGGCGGGTCGCCGCGACGTACTCGCGGGGATAGGACGTTCGGATCGCGGTTGCCAGGGCGGTCGCCCCGTCGCTGAGCTGACGGCCGGTGTGCGCCCGGACGAAGAAGTACCGCAGGTGGGTGATGAAGCGGGCCGCATTCACCGACTGGCGGTCGATGTCCCGGTCGAAGGCCCGCTCCAGCACGTCGAACAGCTGGTGGAATACACCGGTCATCTGGTACGTGTAGGACAGATCCCCGGTGGCGAACCCGGCATTGACCAGGTGCAATGCAATCGGCACCGCCTCCTCGGGGGGCAGCGGCACGGTCAGCCGTCCATTGACGTAGGCCACCACCCGCTCGGCGATGGCGAGCTCGTCCGGGTAGAGATGGGCGATCTCGGCGTGCAGCGGGAATTCCAACTGAATCCCCTTCAGCACCCGCTTGATCGCGAAACTCAGGTGGTCGGCCAGTGCGACCACCGTGCTGGACGACAGCTGGACCTTCATGCGCGACCGGGCGATCTCCAGCGCCTCATCGGCGAGCTGGAGGTGCTCCGGCGGGATGGCCGCCACCAGCTGTCCGAAGTTGTCCGGGTCGCGACCCTCGTCCGGCACGAAGATCTTCACGATCCGGGCCGGATCCACCTGCTGTCCGGGCTTGGCCTGGAACCCCAGCCCGCGTCCGGTGAGGATCACCTCGCCGCGCACGGGCTCCCGCGCCAGCACCACGTTGTTGTTGAAGACCCGCAGGATCTCCACGCGAATCTCCTCCTCGAGAGCGCGGGGCGGCCCGGGGCGGGAGCGCCCCGGGCCGATCATTCCCTACTGCAAGGTGGCGCCGGCGGACGCGATGACGTCGCGGTACCAGCCGAACGACTTCTTCCGGTAGCGCTGCAGCGATCCGGAGCCGTCGTCGTCCCGGTCGACGTAGATGAAGCCGTAGCGCTTGGACAGTTGGGCAGTCGAGGCACTCACCAGGTCGATGCAGCCCCAGGTGGTGTAGCCCAGGACCGCGACCCCGTCGGTCAGCGCCTCCCGAACCTGGACGAGATGGTCGTTGAGGTAGGCGATCCGGTAGTCGTCGACCACCGTGAGCTCACCGTCCACCTCGGTCAGTCGGTCCTTGGCACCGAGCCCGTTCTCGACGATGAACAGCGGCTTCTGCCAGCGATCCCAGAAATCGTTCAACACCACCCGCAGGCCCTGCGGATCAATCTGCCAGCCCCACTCCGAGCTCGGCAGGGTCGGGTTCGGGACGCCACCCATCAGGTTGCCCGGTCCGACGGCGGCGGCCGGATCCGCGCTCTCGCAGATGCTCATGTAGTAGCTGAAGGACACGAAATCGACCGTGTGGCGCAGGTCCTCGCGGTCCTGGTCAGTGATGTCGAGCTCGATGCCCTGCTCGCGGAAGGCCCGCAGCAGGTAGCCGGGGTACTCACCGCGGCAGTGGATGTCGCCGAAGGCATAGTTGGCCCGATCGGCCAGCATGGCCGCCACCACGTCGTCAGGGTTGGGTGTGAGCGGGTAGATCGGCACCGCCAGGATCATGCAGCCGACCTGCACGCCGGGGATCAACTCGTGCGCGATCCTGGTCGCCCGTGCCGACGCCACCAACTCATGATGGACTGCCTGGTACAGCGCCTGCGGGGAGAGCTGGTCCTTGGGGGTGAGGATGCCGCCGGACATCAGCGGGAAGTGCAGGACGGAGTTGATCTCGTTGAATGTGAGCCAGTACTTCACCCGGCTGCCGTACCGCTCGAACAGGGTGCGGCAGTACCGTTCGTAGAACCCGATCAGCTCGCGGCTGGCCCAGCCGTCGTACTTCTGGGCCAGGTGCAACGGCGTCTCGTAGTGACTGATGGTGACCAGCGGTTGGATGCCGTGCTTCTCGAGCTCATCCAGCACCCGGTCGTAGAACGCCAGCCCCTCCTCGTTGGGCTCGTCGTCGTTGCCGTTGGGGAAGATCCGGCTCCACGCGATGGAGAAGCGGTACACACCGAAGCCCATCTCGGCGAACAGTGCGATGTCCTCGGCGTAGCGGTGATAGAAGTCGATCGCCTCGTGTTTGAGGTTGTCCGCGGTCGGCGCGTCGGTCGGCGGGGCCGTGATGCCCCGCGGCATCACGTCCTGGATGGACAGGCCCTTGCCGTCGGCGTCGAACCCACCCTCGACCTGGTTGGCAGCGGTGGCGCCACCCCACAGGAACGACGTGGGGAACGGTGCATTGCTACGAACGTTGCTCTGCTGCATGATGTCCGGTCCTCAGATCTCGATGGTCAACACAGGCTGACCCTGGTCGACGGTGTTTGCGGCGACGATCGAGACCGACGCGAGCTGGGCGGAATTGGTCACCACGATGACGGTGGTCGGGTCGTAGCCGGCGCCGGTGATGACGTCCAGGTCGACCTCGGCCAGCAGATCGCCCGGGCGCACCCGCTGACCCTTCTGCACGGCGGGGGTGAAGCCACGACCGTTGAGCTGGACGGTGTCGATCCCGATGTGCACCAACACCTCCGCGCCGTGGTCGGATTTGATGCCGTACGCGTGCCCCGAGGCCATCGCGGTGACGACGGTGCCCTCGATCGGCGCGAGGACACGCGAGTCGCTGGAGATCAGGCCCACCCCGAGCCCGAGAGCACCGGAGGCGAAAACCTTGTCGGGTACGTCGGTGAGCCCGATGACACGACCGCCCACCGGTGCGATCAGCTCGACCGTGCGGGTCAGCAGCGCGGTGCCGCCCCCGCCGTGCGGCGCGTCGTCGTCAGCAGGGTGTGCCTCCGGAGCCGGATCGACATCCGTTGCTGCCGAGGGGTGCTCGCGGTCGACGAAGAAGAAGGTCAGGGTGAAGCCGATGAGCACGGCCGCGACACAGCCGGTCACCTGCAGGGTGAAGCTGCCGATCGAGGTGGTGGCGGACAGGCCGAGGATGGAGGGGAAGACGAAGGCCGAGGCGGCACTGCCACCGGCGGCGGCGATGGCACCACCCACCGCACCGCCGGCGATGCCGAAGTAGAACGGCTTGCGCAACGGCAGGTTGACCCCGTAGATGGCGGGCTCGGTGACCCCGGCGAGGAAGCCGGAGAATGCCGCCGGACCGGCCACTGCCCGCCGCGCGGCGTTGCGGGTGCGCAGCATGACGGCGAGGGCCGCGGCGGACTGGGCGAAGACGGCGGCGAACAGCGGCCCGACAAGGAGGGAGTAGCCCTGGGTGCCGATCTCGTTGGTGATCAGCGGGACGAACCCCCAGTGCAGGCCGAACAGCACGAACACCTGCCAGAACCCGCCCATGATGCCACCGGCCAGCCAGGGCACGGTCGAGAACACGTTGTTGATGCCGGCGGAAACGCCGTCAGCGATCCAGGTCGTCACGGGACCAACGGTGATCAGTACCAAGGGGACCATCACCAGCAGGGTCAGCAGCGGAACGGTGAAGTTGCGGATGGCGCTCGGCAGGGCCTTCTTCAGCGCCCGCTCCAGATATCCCTGGATCCACACCGCGACCAGGATCGGGATGACCGAACTGGCGTAGCTCATCATCACCAGCGGAATACCGAAGAAGTGCACGTCCTCGCCAGTGTTCAGCGCCACGATCGACGGGTAGACCATCGCGCCGCCGATGGCCATCGCGGTGAACTGATCCGCGCGGAACCGCTTGGATGCGGTCACCGCCAGGAAGACCGGCAGGAAGAAGAACAGCGCATCCGCAGCGGCGGCCAACACGGTGTAGGTCTGAGTGGTGGCGTCGAGCCACCCGAGCTTGGTGAGCAGGCTCAACAGGGCCTTGAACAGCCCGGCGCCGGCGAGCGGCCAGAGCAGCGGCTGGATCAGCGACGACACCAGGTCGATGAAGCGGTTCAACGGGTTTCCGCCGGCCGGGGCCGCAGCGGCGGCGTCGTCGGTGCTGCCGGTGATCCGGCCGACCTCGCTGTACACCTGGGCCACATCGTTGCCGATGACCACCTGGAACTGGCCCCCCGCGCGCATCACGGTGATCACACCGGGGAGCTTCTCGATGGCGCCCTTGTCGGCCTTGTCCTCGTCCTTGAGCCGCAGCCGTAGCCGGGTGGCGCAATGCGTGGCACTGGCGATGTTCTGCACGCCTCCGACACGCTCGACGATGTCCCCCGCGAGGGACCGGTAATCCACTGAACCCATTTCGACTCCTCTGTCGGCCCTGGCTGATCCGGTTTCGGGCACAAAAAAAGACCTGAGATGCACGATGTGATCGCGCTTCTCAGGTCTTGCCTCGTTACCGAGTAACAATCCTGCGGGCCGTCATGGCCCGTCCGGGCAAACGCTAGCGGCCCGCCTCCGGATTCACAAGACCCCGCCCGAGATCTGGTAGCAAAACCGCCGATACCGGCTGTTTTGCTACCCGATTCCGGCGGGGCCACCTGGTGGCGGGCTCACCACCGGTCAGGGGCGGGTGGCCGCCAGGTCGGCGGTGATCCGGCGGGCCGCCTCGACCAACGGACCGACCAGCCTGGCCCGGGTCTGCGCCGTCGAGGCGGACCCGGCCGACATCGACACGTTGATCGCTGCCACCACCGTGCCGTCGGACCGGCGTACCGGGACGGCCAACGATCGCAGACCCACCTCCAGCTCCTGGTCGACCAGCGCCCAGCCCTGCGGCTGCGACCAGGTCCAGTTCGGTCCGCAACGCGTCCGGATCGGTGACGGTGAACGGCGTGCGGGGCACCGTCGAGGCCCGGGCCAGGACGGCATCCCGGACGTCGGCGGGTGCCTCGGCCAGCAACACCCTCCCCATCGAGGTGAGTACCGCCGGGAACCGGGTCCCGATGCTGATCCCGACCGACATGATCCGCCGGGTCGGCACTCTCGCGACGTAGACCACGTCGTCACCGTCCAGCACCGAGGCCGAGGCGCTCTCCTCGACCTGGGCTCACCAACCAACGCAGATGGGGTTCCGCGATTCCCGGCAGACCCGCCCCGGACAGGTAGGCGTAACCGAGCTCCAGGATGCGGGGGGTGAGGCTGAACTGGCGCCCGTCGGTGCGCACGTACCCCACGTCGACCAGCGTCAGCAGGAAACGCCGGGCCGCCGCCCGGGTCAGCCCGGTCTCCCGGGCCACCTCGGACAGGGTCATCTCGGGCCGCTCGGCGGAGAACGACCGGATCACCGCAGCCCACGGACCAGCGACTGGACGTGGTCGCCGCCGCGCTCGCGGTTCGGCGGTGGCGCCCACAGCGACCGCCGGCGCCGCCGTCATCGGTGCCCGCCCCTCATGCCTGGTCGGCGGCGTCGAGCTCGGCGAAAACCTCGTCGGCGACCGCGAACCCGCCGTTGGCGCGCGGAACCCCGGCGTACACGCCGACCTGGAGCAGCACCTCCCCGATCTCGTCGCGGGTCAGCCCGTTGCGCAGCGCCGCCCGGACGTGCATCCGCAGCTCGTCCTCCAGGCCCAGCGCGGCCAGCACCGACAGCACCCCGATGCTGCGGTCCCGGCGGGCCAGACCGGGGCGGGTCCACACGTCGCCCCAGACGTTGAGGGTGATGTGGTCCTGGAACCGGCGGCTGAACTCGGTGGTGCGGGCGATCGCCCGGTCGACGTGCGCGTCGCCGAGGACCTGCCCGCCGCACCCGCATGCCGTCGCGGTGACGGTCGCGCATCGGTGCGCTCGGGCGTCGGGCACCGGCGCCGTCGCCCGGTGCAGGTGCGTCCAGCAGCAGTGCCGACAGGTCGGTCTCCACCGGTGCCAGGTGCGAGGCGTCGACGACCTCGAGCCGGGCGCCGGGGATGCCGTCGCGCAGCCGGACCGACGCCGCCACCGGAGTGGCCGGATCGACGGCGCCGGCGACGATCAGGGTGGGCACGGTGATCTCGGCGAGCCGGTCGGTGGCGTCCCAGTCCGCCAGCGCCTCGCAGCAACCCGCGTAACCCTCGGCGTCGACCGCGGCCAGGCCGGCCAGCAGCCGCTCCGTGGCCGTCCGGGTGGGCGGCGCGGTACGGCTCGGAGAGCCAGCGCTGCGGGAGGTTGTCGGCGACGGCCGGCGTCGCCACCGTGCCGGCGGCGCGGACCGCCGTCGCCCGGTTCTCCCACAGCGTCGGGGGCGGCAGGACCGCGGCGGTGCACACCAGGGCCAGTGAGGCGCACCCGGTCCGGCGCGGTCAGGGCGAGGCCCTGGGCGAGCACCCCGCCGAGCGACAGACCCATCACGTGCGCGGCCGGCCGACGCCGACGGCGTCGAGCAGCCGGACCAGCCCACCGGCCAGTTCGGCCACGGTGATAGGGGCCGGGGCCGGCCGGGCCGGACGCCGGCACCGCCGCGACCGCGCCGCCGTGGCCGGGGTGCTCGTACGCGACGACGGTGAAAGCCTCGGCCAGCGCGGCGATCTCGCGGGACCAGACGTCGGTGGCGGTACCGATCGAGGACCCGATCAGCACCACGGGTGCGTCCACCGCGCCGGACCGGGCCGGGAACACCGTGTGGGCGGGAACGAAGTCAGGGGCGAGCGGCACGGCTCAGCCGTCCTTTCCGGGGACACGACGCCGGCGAGGTGGCGCGTCGAGTCGGTCGATCAGCCGCCGGCCGACGGCGACGGCGTTGCCGGTGTAGCCGGCGGGGTCGAGCAGCACATCGAGATCCAGCGCGGCGGCCGCCGGGTGTCGCGGCAGCGACGTGCGGCCAGCGGTCGACCGCTGCGGACCGCCTCGGCACTTGCCGCCCGCGACCAGCTGTTGCGCCTCGACCCGGCCCGAGCGTCGGGGTCAGCGCCACCGTGACGCGCTCGGCCATGATCAGTCCCCGGTGCGGTCCACGTTCACCCGCATCGCGGACGGAGTCGACCACGAGGTCGGTCAGCGTCTCGGTCAGCCGTGCTGCCGCACCACCGGCGGCGGACATCAGGTCGCGCAGCGTCTCCCACTCGGCGTGCCACGCGCCGGCGGCCCGTTGATGCTCGTGGGCCGGCGCGCGTGAGCAGCAGCGTGGCGAGTCCGACCAAGCGCTGGGCGACCCCGCGGGTCAGCACCGCGCCGGCCGGATTGCGCTTGTGCGGCATCGCCGACGACGACCCGGCCCCGGGGCGGTCGCTCAGCCTCCCAGGTCTCGCCGATCTCGGTCTGGCCCAGCAGCACCAGGTCGCCGGCGACCTTCCCGACCGCCTGCCCCATCTCGGCCAGCGCGGCGGCCAGCCGCAGGTACGGGCGTCCGGAGCGTGTGCCAGGGGGCCTCGGCGGCCGGCAGCCCGGTCCGGTCGGCGTACGCCGCCAGCAGGTCATCGGCGCGGTCGCCCGACCGACGCCAGTGTGCCGGCCGCCCCGGACAGCGAACACGGCAGCACCACGGCGGCCAACTGCACCCTGGCCGGCCAGCAGCGCCCAGCCCCATTCGGCCGCGACCAAGCCGAACCGGGTCGGCAGCGCCTGCTGGGACAGGGTGCGCGCGACGCACACCGTGTCCAGGTGGGCTGCGGCGAGATCCCGGAGTGCGCCGATGATTTCGTCGAGCCCCGCTGTCACCCGGTCTGTCGACCGCCGCAGTACGAGAGCTGTTGCGGTGTCGTGGATGTCCTGACTGGTGGCGCCGGTGTGCAGATGCGCGGCGATTGCCGCACCGTGCCGGTCCCGGACCGCCGCGGCCAGCTCGGCGACCAGCGGGATGACCAGGTTCCCGCCCCCGCGGGCGGCGAAGCCCAGCCGGGTCGGGTCGATGGACCACCTGTGTTCCATGTGCTGCTGCGGTCTCGGCGACCGCGTCGGCCGTGGGCCGATCGATGATCCCGACGTCGGCCAACGCGGCCGACAGCGCGGCCTCGGCACCGATCAGGGCACGGACGAACGCGTCGTCACCGACCATCTCGTCGACGTCGGATCCGAACAGTCCCCCGTACAGGCTCATCCGAGGATCACCGTGTCACTCCTGTTCGCTGCGTGGGGACTCCAGCATGACCGACATCCACCGGACCTGTGTGAACCCGGGCCCGGCAGAACGAAGACCCGGAGAACTCAGACCCGGAAGAACACCGTTTCCTGCGGCCCCTGGAGTCGGATGTCGAACCGGTAGCCGCCGTCGACGGCGCCGGCGATCAGCGTCGCCCGCCGCTCGGGCGGCAGCGCACACAGCACCGGATCGTCGGCGTTGGCAGGCTCGTCCGGGAAGTAGATCCGGGTGATCAGGTGCTGCAGGATTCCACGGGCGAAGATCGTCACGTTGATGTGCGGGGCCTCCACGCCACCGTCCGGACCGGGGAGGACCCCCGGTCGCACCGTCCGGAAGCTGAACTCCCCCGCTTCGTTGTCACAGCGGGAGCGGCCGAAACCCCGGAAGCCGGCCCGCGTGACGCGTCCCCGGGGGTCGGCGTCGTGATCGAAGCGACCCCCGTCGTCGGCCTGCCAGATCTCCACCATCGCGTCGTGCACCAGCGATCCGGCGCCGTCACGGATCGAACCGCGGACGATGATCGCGGCCGGATCCCCGGCCGTCACCACCTCAGGGCCGTCCGGCCACGGCAGGGCGGGGTGCCAGAACGGGCCGATCGTCTGGGACGGCGTGAGTTCGGTGCTGTTGGCCTCGTCGGGGGTCGCCGTGGGGCCCCAGGTGACCGTCGGGTCCGGGCTGTGCAGCGGCAACTCCTCGACCGGCACGTGTCGGCCGCCGGGAACGAACGTCGGATCGTCGAAGTTCTCGGGAGTTTCGGGAGTCTCGGAAGTCTCGGGTGACGCCGGCAGCCCGGCCGGGGTGGCGGTGGTCATCAGTCGTCGTCCTCCTCGTCGACGGGGGTCGCCGACGCGCCGTTCAGCACGATGTTGAACTCGTAGGCCAGCGCCCACTCGTTCTGGGTCCGGGTCAGGTCGAACTTCGAGATCAGCCGCTGGCGGACCTTCTCGTCAGGGATCGCGTTGTAGATCGGGTCCTGGTAGAACAGCGGATCCCCCGGGAAGTACATCTGGGTGATCAACCGCTGGGTGAACGCCCGACCGAAGATCGAGAAGTGGATGTGGGCCGGCCGCCACGCATTCGAATGGTTGCGCCAGGGGTAGGCACCGGGCTTGATGGTGGTGATGCTGAAGGCGCCGTCAGCGTTGGTGGCCACTCGGCCGACACCGCGGAAATGCGGATCCAGCGGCGCCGGATGGCGGTCCCCGTCGTGGATGTACCGGCCGGCCGCGTTCGCTTGCCAGAGCTCCAGGAGCACGTCGGGCACCGGGCGGCCGTGGGTGTCCAGCACCCGGCCGAACACGATGATGCGCTCGCCGATCGGTTCGCCGGACGACTGGATGGTCAGGTCGCCGTCGCTCGGAGCCACCCGCTCGTGCCCGAAGACCGGCCCGGTCACCTCGGTCAGCCGCTGCGGCAACAGCTCCAGCGGATTCTTCGGATTCCGCAGGGCGGTGGTGCGGTAGGGCGGGAACACCTGGAGTGGTCCCGGAGCGAGATCCCTTGGCGGGTAGCCGATCAGCCGCTCCAGCGACGGGGTGGGGGTACGCAACGCCGCGGCAAGCGTGCCGTCCGGACCGGCGGGCACCGACTCGTGGCTGCGTCCGCGATGCGCTCAGGTCCGGGACGCGCATGGGGTGGGTGGTCATCGTGCTGCTCCTCGATCCGCCGGGGCCGACCCGGTCCCTTGCACATTCTCGACGACCACGGCGAGCGCCTGACCGACGCCGATGCACAGCGCGGCCACCCCCCAACGCCCGCCGCTCTCGGCCAGCCGGTGCGCGACCGTGCCGAGCACCCGCGCGCCGGAGGCGCCGAGCGGGTGACCGATGGCGATCGCACCGCCCTTGGCGTTGACGATCGACGGGTCGACCTGCCACGCGTCGACACAGACCAGCGACTGCGCAGCGAACGCCTCGTTGAGCTCGACGGCATCGACGTCGTCCCAGTCGATCCCGGCCCGCGCCAGAGCCTTGTTCGCCGCTTCCACCGGAGCGGCGCCGAAGTAGCGCGGGTCGTTGCCGTGGGTCCCCCGGCCGGCGATCCGGGCCAGTGGATCCCGGCCCAGCGCGGTCGCGGCGGCCGCGCTGCCGAGCAGCAGTGCGGCGGCGCCGTCGTTGAGCGACGACGCGTTGCCCGCGGTGATCGTGCCGCCCTGGTCCACCGGACGGAATGCGGTCCGCAGTGCGGCGAGCGTGTCCACCGTGGTCCCGGGGCGGATCGTCTCGTCCCGGGTCAGCACCGCGCCGGGAACCTCGACCAGCAATCGGTCGTAGAAGCCCTCGGTCCAGGCCCGGTCGGCGCGGGCGTGTGAGAGGGCGGCGAACTCGTCCTGGCGGTCGCGGGCGACGCCCTCCCGTTCGGCCAGCAGCTCGTTCGCCTCGCCGAGGGAGACCGTCCACTCGGTCGGCATCTTCGGGTTGACCAGCCGCCATCCCAGGGTGGTGGACACCATGGCCAGATCGCCGGCCGGGTAGCCCTTGGCGGGTTTGGACACCACCCACGGTGCCCGGCTCATCGACTCCACGCCGCCGACGAGCACGACATCGGCGTCCCCGACCTCGATCTCACGGGACGCCATCATCGCCGCGTCCAGGCTGGAGCCACAGAGCCGGTTGACGGTGGTACCCGGAACGCCGACGGGCAGACCGGCGAGCAGGGTGGCCATCCGGGCGACGTTGCGGTTCTCCTCGCCGGCGCCGTTGGCGTTGCCGAAGACGACCTCGTCGATGAGGACGGGATCCAGGTCGGGGAAGCGGGCCAGCAACCCGCGCAGCACCGCGGCCCCGAGATCGTCCGGGCGGATACCGGCGAGCCCGCCACCGAGCCTGCCGAACACGGTGCGGACGGCGTCGTAGACGAAGGCGTCCGTCATCACGGCGCCAAGGTGGCTTCGAGGGCCCGCAGGACCCGGAGTTCGTCGTCGGTCGGAGCGGCGACCTCGGTCAGTTCCGGACTGACCGTGAGGTCCCAACCGGTGGCGGCCCTGGCCTGTTCGACGCTCACCCCGGGGTGTACCGCCACCAGGACGAACTCGCAGGTCTGCGGATCCGGTTCGAGGACGCCGAGGTCGGTGATGATCCGGACCGGTCCGCGGCCGCGCAGGCCGAGCCGCGCCCGATCCCCCTTGCCGGTGCCGTGGCCGAAACTCGTGACGAAGTCGACCTTCTCGACGAAGGTGCGGGTGCTCTGGTTCACGATCACCACGACTTCGCCGCAGGACGCGGCGATCTCGGGTGCTCCGCCCGCGCCGGGCAGGCGCACCTTCGGGTCGTGGTAGCTGCCGCCGATCACCGTGGTGTTGATGTTGCCGAACTTGTCGATCTGCGCGGCACCCAGGAAGCCGGTGGTGATCCGACCGCCCTGCAGCCAGTAGTTGAACACCTCGGGGACGCTGATCACCGCGTCGGCGGTCTCGGCGAGCACCCCGTCACCGATGGACAGCGGCAGCACGTCGGGCTTGGATCCCAGACAGCCGGACTCGTAGATCAGCACCAGCCCGGGCGCGTGCGTGCGACGAGCGAGATTGGCTGCGGTACTGGGCTTACCGATACCGACGAAGCAGGTGTCCCCGGAGCGCAGCGACCGCGCGGCGGTGATCGTCATCAGCTCGTTGCGGGTCGCGGGGGCGACCGGAACACCAGCGCCGGACCCGGTCCCGGCGGCAGTGCCGGACCCGGTCCCAGCGGCAGCGCCGGGAACGGTCAGGTCGGTGGTCATGAGGCGCTCCGGTCCGGGCTGGTGGGGGTGCCGATGATCCCGGCCAACCACGCGGTGAAGGACGCCCGGTCGCGGCTGATCAGGTCCCAGGCCTGGTAGTGGGCGTTGTCCCGCTGGGTGTAGCCGGCCGCGTAGGAGGGGTGTGCGCCGCCGGGCACCGCCACGACCGCGGTCACCGCCCAGGACGGGATCACGACCTGTCCGGGCACCGGGGTCAGCTCGTCGACGATCTCCTCGACGGTGACGATGCTGCGTCGGGCGGCCAACACCGCCTCCTTCTGCACCCCGACGAGCCCCCAGAACTGGACGTTGCCCGACCGGTCCGCCCGCTGGGCGTGCACGATGGTCACGTCGGGATTGATGGCCGGGACCGCCATCAACTGCTCGCCGGTGAACGGGCAGGTGATGGGCCGGATGGTAGGGGTGACGTCGACCAGGTCGGTCCCGCTGTAGCCGCGCAACACCGCGAACGGCAATCCGGACGCGCCGGCGACGTAACGGTTGGCCATCCCCGCGTGGCTGTGCTCCTCGATCTCCAACGGCACCGGCCAGCTCTTCTGCACAGCCTCACGGAACCGGTGCAGCGAGCCGACTCCAGGGTTACCACCCCAGCTGAAGATCAGCTTGCGGGCGCAGCCCGCCCCGATCAGTTGGTCGTAGACGATGTCGGGGGTCATCCGGACCAGGGTTAGATCTCGCAGACCCTGGCGGATGATCTCCTGACCGGCCGCCACCGGGATCAGGTGGGTGAATCCTTCGAGGGCGACCGTGTCGCCGTGGTGGACCAGGTCGCGGACCGCCGCCGCGAGGGTGGTGATCTTCCCGGTCACACCCGGGTCTACGTCCGTCGACATCATTGTCCTTCGCTCGACTCGCGGGGCGGTAGTTGTTCGCAGAGCGCACTAGCGTTCTACATGCGAACAATACCCCCCGGTGGCCGCCCGGGACGGCGACGAACTCGTCACACCCGTCCCGGGCGGGCCCGTCCGAGCCCCCGCCTCAGTCGTCGGTGGGGCTCCGCCGGGTCAGACCGAGTGTGACCGAGCCGACCAGGAGCAGCACCAGGGAGATCCTGATCCAGTCCCACGCACTGACTCCGGTGTAGGCGAGACTGCCGTCACCGGTGTCCGGTGTCGGTGTCGGTGTAGCTGCCGGTGGTGCCGGCCGGGTCCGTGTCGGTCGCACCGGGGATCTGGGAGGACCCGATCACCAGGATGGAGGTCGTGGCCGATGGCGCGTAGTTGGCATCGCCGGAATAGCGGACGTCGAGGTCGTAGGTCCCGGCATCCAACTCCGGCAGCGTGCAGGCCAGCTCCGGCAGGGTGATCGTGCAGAGCACCCGGCCTTCGGACAGCACCGTGATCGTGCCGGTCGCATCAGCAGGGAGGCCGCTGATCGCGAACACGTTCGACGCGCCCACGGTGCCACCGACGGCAGCAGGTGCGTCGATGCCGGACTCCTCCGGGGTGATGTCGAGGGTGGACCCGGTCGCCGACGGCAGGTAGTTGCTGTCGCCGCCGTAGCTGACCGACACCGGGTAGCGGCCCCCATTCAGATCGGCTGGGCCTGAGCAGCTCGATCGCGGAAGCGGCAGCGTGCAGAGCACGACTCCGCCCGAGGCGACGGTGACGGTCCCGGTGGCATCCGCAGGGAGCCCTGACACCTGGAAGGTCGGGGCCTTGCCGTGCGGCTGGACCACCGCTGCGACCAGGACGGCGGCGGCCGCACTGGGGGCGATCAGGATCGACTGTCGCTTGGTGGACGGCGCGTGGTTGGTGTCGCCGGAGTAGGAGACGAGCAGGTCGTACGCGCCGGTGGGCAGGTCCGCCCGTCCACCGCAGGACCGGGTGATCGCGACATCGATGGTGCACACGACGGTTTCGCCGTCGGTGACCGTCACGGTACCGGTGGATCCCGCCGGCAGGCCGGCGAGCGTGAGCAGGGTCGGTGCGCCGTAGACAGCTCCGGTGACGGTCGCCACGATCACCCCGGTCCCCAGCTGCGTGATGCTCAGCGAGCCGGCCGCGCGCGACCCGGCGTAGTTCGCGTCTCCCGGGTAGGTGACGGTGACCGGGTAGCTGCCGACGTCCATGCCGGTGGCGACGGCGCAGGAGCGGCCGGCCGCCGCGGCGTCCACGGTGCAGGACAGTTGTCCGACACTGACGGTCACGGTGCCGGTGGCACCGGCCGGCAGGTTCTGGACCGGGACGGTGACGGTGCCACCGAACGCGGTGCTGAAGGTGGCCGGCGTGGACACGCTCGTCGTCGCCCGGGCCACGACGACGGTGACCGCGCCGGCGGAGCCCTGGTAGACGTCGTCCCCGGAGTACGTGACGGTCAGTGCGTACTCACCGGCGGCCAGACCGGCCGGCAGCGAGCAGGAGTCGGCGCCGACGACGGAGAAGGAGCACAGCGCTTCGAGCTCGGCCGGTCCGGTCGGCCGGACGGTGACGTTGCCGGTGGCGTCCCCGGGCAGGCCGCCCGCGGTGATGACGGTCGGCGTGCCGTGGGTGCCGGCGAGGGTGCCCGGGGTGGTGATCCGGGTGGCGACGCGCGCCACGTCGAAGGTCACCGTGGCGGCGGAGCCCAGGTGGTCGCCATCCCCGGAGTACGTGATCGTGACCTGCCAGGACCCCGCGGGGGTATCACCCGTGGTGCTGCACCCGTCGGCGTCGGGGACATCGAAGGAACACAGCACTCCCTCGGGCCCACCGACGACGGTCACGGTGCCGGTCGCCGCGGCAGGCAGGCCGGTGGCGGCGAAGCCGGCGGGAGTCCGCACGACGGTCGAGAGGTCGTGGGCGTCGATCGCGGTCGGGGCACGCTCGATGACGACGACGGTGATCCGCCTCGACGTCTGATGGTTGCTGTCGCCCTCATAGCTGACGAGCAGGTCGTAGCGCCCCGCGGGCAGATCTGCCGGCAACACGCAGTCGGTTGCTGTGCCCACGTCGAATTCGCAGGCGCCGAAGTCCCCGAAGCTGCCGCCGACCTGCCCGGTGGCGCCAGTGGGCAGACCGGAGACCGGAACGGCCAGCGCCGTGCCGTAGGTGCCGGTGACCTCCGCCGGCGATTCGACAGCGGTGCCGACCCGGTGGACCGTGAGGTAGGACGTGGCCGAAGCCGGCGCGAAGGTGGCGTCACCGGAGTAGTAGTGGACCACCCGGTACCACCCCGAGGGCAGTGCGGACCCGGCGGCACAGGACTGCGGGTCGTCGCCGATCCGGTAGGAACACAGCTCGGTCCCGTCCACCGACACGGTGATCGTGCCGGTGGCGGCGGCGGGCAGATCGCGCAGGACGAACGTGACGTCCTCGCCGTAGGTGCTGCTGTAATCGCCGCCGGTGGGTGTCGGGGTGGCGCGCGACACGACCAGCGCGCCGGCCGACCCGGTCGAGGCGCGGCGGAAGTCGTCACCGGAATAGGTCAGGGAGAGGGGGTACGAGCCGGGGGGCAGGGTGTCCGGTGTCGCGCAGGCGGTCTCGGGCAGCTCGATCGTGCAGAGTGTCAGATCGCCGGTGCGGACCGACACGGTTCCCCGCGAAGCGGACGGTTCGACGGCGGCTGTGACGTCCACGCGCTGTCCGGTGGGAACGGTCGAGCTGCTGAGGGATCCGGTGACCCTCGACTCCGCCGGGGTGACGACAACACCGAGCACCGTCTCGGTGCGGGGCAGATAGTTCGCGTCGCCGGAGTAGGCCGCCCGGACCTGGTACTCGCCGGGGGGCAGATCGGTCGGCCCGGCGCAACCGGCCGACGGCAACGTGACCGTGCACAGTTGGCTGTCACCAGTGGTCAGGTCGACGGTTCCGGTGGCCGCCGGGGGCAGATCGGCGACAGCGAACGTGACCGCGGTGCCGTACTCGACCGTGGCTGCGTCGGCGCTGCCGGAGAGCCCGGGCCGACCTCGCTGCACCGTGCCGGTGAAGGACCGCTCTGCCGTGCCGGTCTCGTTGGTGGCGGTCACCACGAAGGAGTACGGGCCGGCACTGCGGGGGGTACCAGTCAGCTCACCGCTGTCTGTGTCGAGGCTGAGACCCGCGGGAAGGATGCCGTCGGTGACGGCGTACGTGGGCTGCGGGGTGCCGTCCGCTGCCACGCTCTGCGCGGTGGGCGCACCCACCGTGAGTACGTCCAGTTCGGCGGCCGGGATGGACAACGGCGCCCGGACCTCCAACGTCGAGCGGGCGACGTTGTCGGTCAGCCCTGCCGTGGTCCGGACGTTCGCGGACGAGAGTTCATAGCTGCCTGCGGCGGTGGCGACCACCGGCACGGCGATCACGCAGTTGGCGGCGCCACCCACCGCCCCACCGCCCGCGTTGATCTCGGTGGCCCCCTCCGGGGCGATCAGATTGCCCCCGCAGGTGTTGGTGGAGGCGCCGGCCGCCACCGTCATGCCGTCCGGAAGCGTGACGTCCACACCCAGGTCACGGCGCGGCCCGAGGTGGGTGTTCTCGATGGAGAGGTTCAGCACGACCGGGGTACCCGGCGTCGTGGACGATCGGTCGAACGTCGCGGACAGGTTGGTGCCCTGCCGGTTGACGAACTGCTGCAGCGCCGCCGACCGGGTGCCCGGGGCGGTCCCGAAGTTCCATTGGATCATCAGCCCGGCATCGTGGTCGTCCTGGTTCGCCACGAATCCGATGTCGCCACCCGAGTACACAGCCGGGTACGGATTGTCGAAATCCTGCGAGGTGGCGCCGTCGAAAGGCTGGGATCCGGAAACCTCACGCATCCCGAACTGGATTCCGGACGAGGTGTTCAACGAGATGACCGACCGCACCGGACTGGTCAGCATGATGCCGTATCCGTAATCGGAACCTCCCGGAGCGGCATCGCCGCCCAGGTAGAACTTCACCGGATCGGTATTGCCCTCCGGAATGGTGAGAGAATAGGAGTCGGTCACGAAATCGTTCGGATACCGGTACTCGATCGTCCGCACCAGCGTGTACTGGCGGCCGTTCCAGGTAGCGACATAGCGCACGACGGCCTCGGCGTCACCGGTGGTGGTCGTCAGATCCCCGACCGCCGTCGATCCGGTGGTCGACACCAAGGTCAGCGACGTCCAGTTGTCCCGCCCGATGGCCGGGCCGGCCTGCCCGAAAAGCGTCTCGCCAATGCTGAGCATCGGCGCACCGGCAGCGCAGCAGTACTGCTGGGTGCCTCGGTACCACAGCGAGTCCTGGCCCGGAGACCAGGCTTGTCGCTGGGCCAGCATCGCGGTGTTGAGCGAGAAGCTCAGCCCGTCCGAGCCGTCCTCGAGGCTGCCGCCGCCGGGGTTCAGGGTCACCGTCGTGAGGCCCTGGACCAACGGGGTCTCGGCGGCGACCACTGCCGCGGTGGCGGTCGCGACACTGCCCCCCACCGTGACGATCGTGGTGGCGGTGAGCAACAGCAGCGCGAGCGCGCAGCGGGAGAAGCGGGCCACGGGGTCCTTTTCCTGGAGGTTCGAGTGACGTCCCGTCGCTCGCGCACATTGCGACACGGGCCCGCCTGGCAGGAAGTAAACACCGGGTAACAGGGCGCCGCCACCGCTTCGTGGAATAACGCCGCCGAATCACTCCAGCATTGATGAGAGTGAGCCCGGCGTCTTCCCGGCAATACACCGATCAATTGCTGTCAGTGAACCCGGAGAGGTCCATCCGTTGCGTTCGTGACACAGGAGAATCAATCCCGGACTACTCTGGGTGACGACGTCGGGAATGAATGTGCTGAGGGTGACCACCGGCGATTCACGCGCGGTAGCGGCCGCGCCGTCCGGTGGCGGTCAACCGGCATTGCGCGGCAGCGTGAGGGTGGCCACCGCACCCCGACCGGGGGAACCGGTCAACTCCAGTCGACCACCGTGGGTACGCGCAATCTCGGCGACCAGGGACAACCCCAGCCCGAACCGCCTCGTCGGAGTGGCACCAGCATCGCCACCCCCGCGGGTGAACCTGGTCAACAACGCTGCGGCCACCGCCGGATCGAGGCCCTCCCCGTCATCGGTGACGGTGATCGTCGCGGTCCGCCCGACCGAGCGTGCAGCGAGCCGGACGACGCCGCCGGCGGGTGTGTGCGCGAGGGCGTTGTCGGTCAGGGCCAGCACCGCCCGGCGCAGCGCCACCCGGGAGCCGGTCAACGTCAGACCGTCGACGACGTCGGCAGTCAGCTCGACACCGGAGTCGGTGGCCAGCACCGCAGCCGACGCGACGACCTCGGCCAGGAGGGCAGCGGCGGCGAACGTCTCACCGCGCGCCGGATCCTGACTCAGTTGTGCACTGGCGAGGAGCTCCTCGACGATCTCGCCCAGCACCCGGGAGTCGGCCAACAGTTGGGTCGCCAGATCACGGTCGGGGCTGTCCGGTGGGAGCCGGCGGGCCAGCAGTTGAGCGCGGGTGTGCAGGATGGTCAACGGGGTCCGCAGTTCGTGGCCGGCGTCGGCCACGAACTGACGCTGCAGCTGCAGCGCCCGGCCCAGCGGTCGGACGGCATTGCGCGCCGACCACCAACCAACCAGCCCGGCGATCACGATGCCCACCACGCCGGCCACGAGAACACCGTCGCGGACCAGGGTGTCGTTGTCGCCGCCCGGCTCCTGGTACACCGAGCCGGGGTCGGTGTGTCGGCCGATCAAGGCGAAAGCGAGCACCACCACGACCACCACCACCGCGGCGCAGACGAGGGCCAGCTGAAGTCCGACCCGGCGCGCCGCCGCGCTGACCACCGCGGAGTCGGCGCTGTTTCCGGTGGTGCGGTCGGGCACGTCAGACCGTCCCGAGCTGGTAGCCGACGCCGTGCACCGTGCGCACCACGCCGCGACCCAACTTCCGCCGCAGGTAGTACACGTAGGTGTCCACCGTGCCGGGCCCGTCCTCGGCGTCGAAGACCGCGGCCAGCAGCTCGGGGCGGGTCCACACCCGGCCAGGGCGCCGGGCCAGCAGTTCGAGCAGCCCGGTCTCCCGTCCGGACAGCGTCACCGGCGCCGGACCGCCGGTGACCGTCCGCGCTGTCACCGACAGCTGCCGTGACCCGACGGGCAGCACCTCGGCGGTGTCGCCGTGTCGACGCAGCAGTGCGCGCAGCCGGGCCAGCAGCTCGTCGATCTCGAACGGTTTGACCAGGTAGTCCTCGGCTCCGGCGTCGAGCCCGTCGATGCGGTCGGCGAGCGTGCCGCGGGCGGTCAGCAGCAACACCGGGTTGCGCAGCCCCGACCTGCGGAACCGGCCGACCAGGTCCACCCCTTCGATACCGGGCAGCCCCCGGTCGATCACCATCAGGTCGAACCGGCGGGACAGGCCCAGGTGCAGGCCACGCTGACCGTCGGTGGCCAGCGACACCCGGTAATCCCCGCCGAGCACCTCCACGAGCAACGGACCGAGTTCCCGGTCGTCCTCCACCAGTAGCAGCGTGGGCAGGTCGGGCGGCGTCCCCGGACCGTCGGCGTGGGTCACCCGTCGAGTGTGCCCCCGCGGGCGTGTCCGCAGCGGGTTCGGCGCAGGGCGGTCACGCTGAGAAATCGCTGAGATCGGACGTCGACACTGGGACCGATCCTGGAGGAGGAATCGTGTTCGACTCTGTCTTCGGCCTGCCGTTGCACCCGCTCGTGGTGCACGCCACCGTCGTCTTCGTCCCCGCTGCGGTTGTCGCCCTGCTGGTCAGCGCAGGATGGTCGAAGTTTCGGCGTTGGGCCGGTCCGGCACCGTTGAGCCTGGCCCTGATCGCGTTGGTGCTGGTGCCGATCTCGACGCAGTCCGGGGAGAGCCTGGAGCACGCACTGGGGCGCACCGCCCTGATCGAGCAGCACTCCCGCTACGCCGACGGGCTGCTGCCGTGGATGATCGGCGCGGTCGCGGTGTCGTTCGGCGTCTGGTGGTGGCGGCAGAGTGAGCGCGCGCTCCCCGGCCGGTTCCGCCGGCTGCCGCGCTGGCTGATCGGCACCCTGGTGGCCGCGTCCGTCGTGGTCGCGGTGGGAACCGCGGTCCAGATCGCGCTGATCGGCCACAGCGGAGCCGAAGCCGCCTGGGGCGATGTGGCGACCGGATGAGCTACTCGGTGTGGGTCCCCTACGCGGTCATCGGGATCGTGACGATGGTGCTCGCGGTCGTCGCGCTCCGGAGATCGGGCCGCCGACCTCGGCTCGCGGAGCTGCTCGCCGTCCGGGGCGGCCTGCTGGTACTGCTGGCGGTGATGCTCGGAATGCTCGCCGACGCTGCCGCTGAGGGCGACGGTCTCACCGCGGTCGACCGCCCGGTCTGGTCCTGGCTGGTCGGACATCGCAGTCCCGCCCTGACTGCTGTGGCGACGGTGGCGTCCGACGTCGGCGGCACCGCAGTGATGGGCGCGCTGGCGGTGCTGGCCGCCGCGATCCTCGCGTTCCGGCTGCACCGTCGTGACGATGCGATCCTGGTGCTGGCGGTGACCGCGGGCGCGGGCATGCTGGTCATCCTGGCCAAGCCGATCATCGGCCGAGTTCGCCCGCCGGAGCCCTACCGGCTGGTGACCGAGACCAATCAGTCGTTCCCGTCGGGTCACGCGGTGGCCTCGGCCGCCGTCCTCGGTGTGCTGGCCGTGGTGTTGTACAGACACCGGGACTCGCCCGGGTGGCGGGTCGCCGTGGTCGCTGCAGCACTGCTCGGAGCGGCCGCGATCGGTGTGAGCAGGCTGTACCTCGGTGTGCACTGGCCCACTGACATCGTGGGCGGGTGGCTCAGCGGCGGCGGGTGGTTGCTCTGCTGCCTCACCGTCCGCACGCTGCTGCGCCGCCCCGCACCCGCGTCAGCCCTGCGCGGGAGCTGACTGCTGAGCCTGCGCGACCTGGGCGCGGACGTCGGCCATGTCCAGGTCCCGCACCCCGGCGATGACCTGCTCCAGACCCGCAGCGGGCAACGCACCTGGCTGGGAGAACACCAGGATCCCCCCGCGGAACGCCATCAGGGTAGGGATGGACCGGATGTTGGCGGCAGCGGCCAGACTCTGCTCCGCTTCGGTGTCGACCTTGCCGAACACGATGTCGGGGTGCTTGTCCGACGCGGCGGCGTAAGTGGGGGCGAATGCCCGGCACGGCCCGCACCAGGAGGCCCAGAAGTCCACCAGGACGATGTCGTTGTCGGTCACGGTGGTCTCGAAAAGGTCGGCGGTCAGGTCGATCGTTGCCATGGGTGATTCCTCTCGTTGTCTGCCCCGGTGCAACCTCTCCGGTCGGGACACTATTCCCCGGCGGTCCCGCGCCCGCCGGTCGGCGTCGCGGTGCACCCGGTCCGGGCGGGCAAGATGGGCGGGTGCGCACCCCGGACATCCGCCCCGTCGGCTACGACCATCCTGACGCCCGCCGCCTGATCGGCGAGGTCCAGCAGGAGTACGTGATCCGCTACGGCGGGCCCGACGAGACCCCGGTGGCACACGTCGAGTTCAGCCCCCCACTGGGGCTGTTCGTCATCCTCTACGACGACGGGGAACCGGTTGCCACCGGCGGCTGGCGGATGGTGGAGCCGGAACCTGAGTCGGACCCTGGGGACCCTGAGTCGGACCCGGCCGCCGACGTCGAAGCTGCCGCCGAATCCGCCGCCGGATCCCCAGCGAGCCCGTCGGGCCGCCCGTCCGGTCCGGTCGCGGAGCTGAAACGGATGTACGTCGTGCCGTCCCGCCGGGGACGGGGATTCGCCCGCGCGGTGCTGACCCACCTGGAAGCGTCCGCGGCCGGGGCGGGTGCGGGCTGGCTCATCCTGGAGACCGGCACCATGCAGCCGGAGGCGATCGCACTGTACGGCGCCATCCGGATACGTCCCGGTGCCGCCCTTCGGGCACTATGCGTGCCAGCCGAACTCGGTACACCTGGGAAAACAACTTCCCTCACTCGGGACGGCGGAGCCGACCGGGCCGATAGGATCGACAAGGCTCGAACCAACGGGCGACGAGGGTGCACGCACTGAGTTCGAATGAGGTTCGTCGGGTGACCGACACCACCAGCACGGGACCGGCCCCGGGGTCGACGACCACATCCCCCGGACCGCCGTTCGGTCGCTTCTCCTACGACGTCGCCTCCCGGCGGCTGGCCTGGACGCGGACGACCTTCGGCGTGTACGGGTTCGGTCCGGGCGATGTGGTTCCCACCCTGGAACTGATGTCGCGTCACGTCCACCCCGACGACCGGTCCCGGGTGGATGCCGCGGTGGCGCAGACCCTCGCCACCGGTGAGGCGTTCTGCGAGTGGTACCGCCTGGTCGACGCCCGGCAGAAGGTCCGGTCGGTGCTCACCGTCGGGTATTCCGCGGCGCGCGCCGCCGGGGCCGGCAGTCCGGTCAGCGTCATGGGCGGCTTCGTGATCGACCTGACGGCGGGGCTGCGCCGACACCGCGAGCAGGAGACCTCTCGTGCAGTGCTCGACGCCGCCGCCACCCGGGACCTGATCGAACAGGCCAAGGGCATGATGATGGTGATCTTCGACCTGAACGAGGGGCAGGCGTTCGACCTGCTCCGATGGCATTCCTCGCACCACAACATCAAGCTCCGTGAGGTCGCCGCGACGTTGGTGGAGCGGCTGGTCGACCCGGAACTCGTCGGCCTGAAACCACGCGAGCGGCTGACCGCCATCCTGGACGGTCTGCGCCCCGGCGGGTCGGGCGGGCGCCCGTCGCTGCCCACGTCGATCACCGCGCTGCAGCCGTCCCCGGCTCCCAGCCTGCGCCGTGGCACCACCACCGCCGGCCGCCGGATCTCCATCGCCGACCTGCCCCGCACGATGGTCCGGGCGGTGTCGGTCGCCGCGGTCAGCATCACCATCGCCGACTGGCTCGACCCGGAGCGGCCGCTGGTCTACGTCAACGACGCCTTCGCCCAGCTGACGGGGTATTCCTCGGACGACATCCTCGGTCGCAACTGCCGCTTCCTGCAGGGCGCGGACTCCGATCAACGAGCGGTGTCGGAGATGCGCGAGGCGCTCACCGCCGGCCGGGACCTGCGCACGGTGCTGCGCAACTACCGCAAGGACGGCACCCCGTTCTGGAACGAGGTCCATCTGTCCGCGGTCCGCGACGACACCGGCCGGATCACCCACTACATCGGCTACCAGAGTGACGTGAGCGAACGGGTCGAGCGTGAGCAGCAACTGCGCATATTGGCCTACCGCGACGCCGGTACCGATCTACCCAACGCAGCAGCCGGGCTGGCCGATCTGGAGGCGGCCGTTCTGGCCCGCCCCACCGCCGGGTTCGAACTGGTGCGGGTGCACAGCGGCGGGGCGGACGGCTCGGGTGGTCCGATCGATGGGGCGGTCCGCGTTCGAACGTCTGCGGTCGCTGCTGCCGACAGACGCGTGTCTGTCGCTGCAGGGCGACGGATCGTTGCTTTTGCGGTTGCCGGTCGACGGGTACGTGATCGACGACGTGGTGGCTGCCGTCCGTACCGAGATGAGTGGTCCGGAGGTGGTCGGCGGGTTCCCGACCGGAGTCCGAACGAGCACCGGGTTGCGGGTGGATCGGGTGCGTTTCCCGCAGGACGGCACCGATGCCGCCGCCCTGCTCGCCAAGGTCACCGCGTCGACCCAGTACTGACCCGGGCCCGGTAGTCACCGGCCACCGGCCGTTGATCGCGAATTCAGGAGAACCCGTGGCCCCCACGAACAACCCGCGCCAGAACGTCACCTTCGACAGCGCGGGGCGGACGGCGCACGGCTATCTGGCGCTGCCGCCCGCGGGCAGCGGACCGGGCCTGATCGTCATCCAGGAATGGTGGGGGCTGGACGCGAGCCTCGCCGAGTACGTCGACCGGTTCGCGGCCGAAGGATTCGTCGCGCTGGCCCCGGACCTCTACGGCGGCAGCGTGTCTCACGAACAGTCCACCGCGAATGCGTTGATGCAGCAGCTGCCGGTCGAGCAGGCGGCCCGGGATCTGGCCGGTGCGGTGGACTTCCTGCTCGGCCACGAAGCGGTCATCGGGGCCGCTGTCGGGGCGGTCGGCTTCTGCATGGGAGGCGGCTTCGTGCTGCTGCTCGCCGCGCAGGAAGGTGACCGCATCGGGGCCGCGGTGCCGTTCTACGGGGTCGGGCCGGCCGTGCCGGACTCCTACCGGACGCTGACCGCGCCGGTGATGGGCCACTACGGCCAGACCGACGGCATGTTCGGGGTCGCCGACGCGATGGCGCTGGAGAAGCAGATGAAGGCGGAGTCGCTGGCGGACATCGATTTCCACTATTACCCTGCCGGTCATGCGTTCATGAACCCGGACGACCACATGGGGACCTACGACGCCGATCTCGCCTCGGTGGCCTGGCAGCGGACCATCGAATTCCTGCACGAGAAGCTGGGCTGACGACCTCGAACAACGGAAGGGTGATCCGGTGGCCACCTTCGTCCTGATCCCGGGCGCCGGTGGCGATCCGGTCTACTGGTACCGCGTCGCACCACTGCTGGTCGGGGCCGGCCACCGGGTCGTGCCGGTCGATCTGCCCCAGCACGCCGGTACCACCTTGACCGACCAGGTCGACGCGGTGGTCACCGCGGTCGGGGACGACCCGGCCGGTCCGCTCGTCCTCGTCGCTCTGTCCATGGGCGCGCTCATCGCCCCGTCCTGTTGCCAACGCCTGCCGGTGGCCCTGTTGGTGTACCTCAACGCGATGATCCCGCGGCCCGGGGAGACCGCCGGTGAATGGTGGGACGCGGTCGGTCAGAACGCGGCCAGACGGCGAAACGACGAGTTGTCCGGACGAGATCCGGCAGCCGCCTTCGATCCGGACCAGATGTTCTTCCATGATGTGCCGCCGGAGGTGCGAACGTTCGTGTTGATGCACGAACCGCGCACCCCGGCGGAATCACTGTTCAGCGACGTTGCGCTGACGGCCCCGCACCCGTCGATCCCGACGCGGTCCATCGCCGGCCACGATGACCGGCTGTTCCCGGCAGAGCTGCAGCGCACTGTCAGCCGCGCGCGCCTGGGAATCGAGCCGGTGGTGGTCCCGGGTGGCCATCTGGTGACCCTGAGCCGCCCGGTGGAGCTCGTGCAGGAGTTGCTCAGGATTCTCTCCGAGGTCGACGTCACCGGCTGAACGTGACTGCCGTGACGTGGGCGACGGACGCCTGCCAGTGCGCCTCTCGGCAGCGTGGTCGCTCGAAGCGACGTTTCAAATGTTGGTACCCGGGGCATGTCCAGGCGTCCGTCGTGAGCTTCCAACCACGGTCCCGTCGGATTCATTCCCGGCGCTCCCGCGGACGTCATCGGCGTTGCCGGACCCCGGTCAGCGGGCGGCACAGGAAGCGGCGAGCCGACGGAACCCCTCGTCGAGCCCGACGGTGGGCGTCCAGTCCAGCAGCTGCCGGGTACGGCGTTGGTCGAACCAGTGTGCGGTGCTCAGTTGCTCGGCGAGGAAACGGGTCAACGGCGGCTCCCCCGCCAGCGGCCCGGTCCGCCAGATCGCCTCGATCACCGCGCCCGCGACCGTGGCGGCTCGGGCCGGCACTCGGCCGCGTGGCCCCGGCACACCGGCCGCCAGGCAGATCCGTCGCAGGATCTCCCCGACCGGGCGCGGCTCCCCGTTGCTGACCACCAGCGCCACATCCCGCACCGGGCCGACCCGATCCACCGCAGCCACCATCGCCGCCGCCGCGTTGTCGACGTACGTCGAGTCGATCAAGGCGGCCCCGTTGCCGATCAGCGGCAGCCGACCGGACCGGGCCCGATCGACGATGCGAGCCACCAACTGGGTGTCACCCGGTCCCCAGACGAGGTGCGGGCGGACCACCAATACCGCCAGATCCGGCCCGCCGGCCGCCAGTACCTCCCGCTCGGCGAGGGCCTTGGACCGCGCATAGTGCCCGCGGGTCGAGCCCGGATCCGCCGGCCCGGCACCGGCACCGACCAGGTCCTGCCCGGAGTGCGCGACCGACGGGGAGGACACGTGTACGAGCCGACCGACCCCGGCCGTCCGACAGCCGGCCAGCACCGCCCGGGTGCCGCGGACGTTGACCCGTTCGAAGTCCGGCCAGGTCCCGAAGGCGTCCACCTTCGCGGCGAGGTGCAGGACGACGTCCCGGCCGGTGCACGCCCGCCGGACCAGCTCGAGATCGGTGATGTCACCGAGGATCTCGCGACAGTCGAGGCCGGCGGGGCGGCGCTGCAGGACGGTAACGTCCTCACCCCGGTCGATCAGCTGCCGAGCGGTCGTCCGGCCCAGCAGACCCGTGGCGCCGGTGAGCAGGATCCTCATCGGCCGGCCAGGGTCCGGGTCGCCCAGGCGGCCAGCGCGGTGCGGTCGATCTTGGAGTTGTGCCGGATGTCGACCGGCAGCACGGCCTTGCGCAACACCGCCGCTACTGCCACGGGAGCGGCGGCGGCGCGGACCGCGTCGGTCAGGGCGAGGTCGGCCACCGGCCCGTGCGCACCGGTGAGCACCACGACGACCTGTTGCACCCCGGCCGGGCCGACACCGACCACGGCGGCGGTCGGCCCGGCGGCGTCGTCCCCCGCCAGCGCACGTTCGATCCGCTGCTCCACCCCGACCGGTGTCACCGGCCCCGACGAGGTCCGGACCAGGTGCGCAGTGCGGCCTTCGATCCACCAGCGTCCGTGGCTGTCCACCTGGCCGACGTCGCCGGTGCGGTGCCATCCGGGGTGCGCAGCGGCGGCCCGGGTGGTCGCCCACAGCGCGTCGTAGGAATCGCGAAGGTGTGGCCCGCGGGCCCAGATCTCGCCGGTGACCCCGACTCGAGGGGTCAGCGAACTGTCAGCCTGACCGTCGAGATCCAATGCCGCGACCTGCATCTGGACGCCGGCAACGGGACGGCCGACGCAGACCCCTGGGCCGTCACCGGCTTCCAGGATTTGCGTCAGTGAGATGTCGGTCAACGGCAGGATTTCGGTCATCCCGTACGGGGTGTGCATCGCCGCCTGCGGCAGGACACCCCGCAGCGCGATCAACAATCCCGCCGGGACCGGGGCGCCGGCACTCATCAGCAGTCGTACGTCGCACAACGCCCGGCGCTGCTCGTCGGAGAGCGCCCCCGCGGTGGCCAGCACATTGCGCAGCGCCGCGGGCGATGCGAAAACCACGGTGGCCCGGATACGGATCGCGGCCTCGGCCAGCGCCGCCGCGGTCAGCGTCCCCGGGCGGGTGACGTCGGTGTCGGGGACCGCCGACGGGATCCCCAACGCCGGGCCGTACAGCGCGAACGGGGCGAACGCAGCGACGATCCGGTCCTCGGGGGTCAGCGCGTAGGTGTGTCGGATGACTGCGAGCTGCGCGCGCACCTGACCGTCCCGGTACCGGACCCCCTTGGCCGGCCCGGTCGCCCCGGAGGTGAACAGGATCGCCGCTTCATCGGCGGGCATGTTGGCGGCCGGCGGCGGCAGGTGGGCACCGAGGTGCTCGAGCTGGGCCAGCGACGTGCGGGCCCCGGCGAGTGCGCGCACCGGCGGTGCCGGCGGTCGGACGCCGATCCGGGTGCCGGGCAACCGCAGCGGCCCGGCGGCCAGCAGACCGGCGGTGTCGGCGATCAGATGATCCAGCGAGGCACTCCGCAGCGCCCGTCCCATTCCGGCGAGCCCCAGCCCCTTGTCGGCCACCACGATCACCGCACCGGCGCGCCAGACCGCGTACAGCGCGACCGTCAGGTCCACCGACGGCGGTATCAGCAGGGCCACCCGGTCCCCGCGTCGCACGCCGGCGTCGGCGAGGCCGGCCGCGATCTGTTCGACCCGGCGGTACAGCTCGGCCCAGCTCGCCGAGCGGCCGGCCACCTCGACCACGGCGGCGCTCCGGTCGTCGCGCCGGTCGTACAGTGCGGCGAGCACCGACGGCAGCTCGGTGCGATCGTCGCCGGGCAATGCGGCGTCGTCGTCGGGGGCGGCAGAGGTGCTGTCTTCGCGTGTCACCGCGGTGTCGTCGAGCCGGCCCAGCCAATCCCGGATCACCGCCGGGTATCCCGGGGCGTCCTCGGGCAGCAGGTGTCCGGCACCTTCGTAGCGGTGCAGATCGGCCCGGGGCAGCCGCTCCCGGAGGTCGCGCAGGTGCGCCTCGCCGAACACCGGATCCCGCGGCCCCCACAACAGCAGCGCGGGAACCCCCAGGGTCGACACCCCGTCGGCGATCCGGTCCAGCGCGGGGCGGCTGGGATGTGCTGCAGCGAAGGGGATGTCGGCCACGAACTCGGAAACCGCGGCGCGGGCGGCCGGGTTCGGGTAGGGCGCGGCGAAGGCATCGCGGACATCGGCCGACAGCCGCGGCCGGCTCAACCAGGTAGTGGTGCGCACGAACAGCGGGGTCCAACGGACCGCGAGTCGGTTCAGCCACCGGCGGTGCGCCAGCCGGATCAGGATCGGACCCGCGGAGCCTTCCGGTTGGTGCACCGCGGTGTTGGTCAGCACCACCGCGCGGAGCTGCCCCCGGTGCCGGTCGGCCCAGCCGAGCGAGAGGATGCCGCCCCAGTCGTGGGCCACGGTCACCACCGGGCCGTCGACCCCCAGCGCCGCGGTCAACCGGCTCAAATCCTCGACCCGTTCGGCCAACGTCCGCGCAGCGGCCGGCCGCTCGGACCAACCCATCCCGAGATGGTCGGGGGCGATCACCCGCCAGCCCGTCGGTGGTGCCGCGAGCAACCGTCGCCAGAGGTAGCTCCAGGTCGGGTTGCCGTGCACGCAGAGCAGGGTGCCCACGGTCGCGGCCGGGTCTCCGCCGTCGAGCACGTGGAAGGTCCGCTCGATCCCGGCGGCATCCATTATCCCGACCAATCGGGACCACGCCGGGTCCAGCTCCGGCAGCCCCGGCGGTGGCAGCCGGGCCGGGGCCACGCGGGTACGGGCGGGGTGGGTGCCGCGCCTCACCAGGCGATCTCGGAGATGGACACGTTGAGCCCGGACCCGATGCCCATCAGCAGCACCCGGTCCCCCTCGGACAGTTCGCTCGCCACGCTGGCCAACGTCAACGGGATGGCCGCCGGCCCGAGGTTGCCGCGGGTCGGGAAGGTCAGCGGGATCTTGTCCTGGTCGAGGTCCAGCACCTTGGACAGCGCCTTGGTGTGCACGTTGCTGACCTGGTGGATGACATAGCGGTCGATGCCGTGCTCCCAGCCGAACTCCGCCGCCGACTCGGTCCACATGTCCAGGGTGAGCTCCAGCCCGGCGTTCATCAGGCCGGTGGAGTCGGTACGCATGTCGTCCATGTCGCCGATGCACAGTTCGTTGTGTTGGCTCGCCGCGCGGGTGGCGCCGCCCAGATAGCGGTGCCCCTCCGGGTGGGCGTCGGAGCGGCCCAGCACCATCGCGGCGGCCCCGGACCCCAACGTGAGCGAGGCGAAGTTATCGAAGACGTGCTTGGCGGTCGCCGCGCGTTCCTCCAGGCGGGCGATGGTCGCCTCGTGCAACTCCTCGGCGTCCTCGCCGTTGACGATCAGGGCGTAGTCGATCTGGCCGCTGTCGATCATCGCCGACGCGAGCTGCATCCCGTTGACGAAGCCCAGGCACGCGTTGGTCACGTCGAAGTTGTGGCATGAGCTGGGCAGCCCGAGCTGATGATGCACCGACACCGCGGTCGACGGTTCCAGGTGCGCCCGGCTGACCGAGGTGTTGATCATCAGACCGATCTGACTCGGCTGCACACCCGCTTCGGCCATCGCCTTGGCGCCCGCCATGGCCGCCCCGTCGACGAACGTCGTGCCCTTGGTCCACCAGCGTCGCTCACTGATGCCGGCGAGCCGCTGCATCATCCCGGGGCGCAGACCGACCCGGCGATACACGTCGGCCAGCCGCGCGTCCAGTGCGTCAGAGGTGATGACCCGGGCCGCATCGATCGCGCAGACAGCAAGGACGGCGGTGTTGCGGAACCTGTGGATGGCGTTCCCGGCCATACGACCCTTCCTGCGGGCACGCGCCGAACCCGCCGTCGGAGGGGTCGGCCGCGCTGCCCAAGACTGTCCCCCGGCGGGGCTCGTAGGCTTGACACCTCCACGGTAACGGATCGTGATGTCGGCATCGCCCCATCCCGACCCCGGAGGGGTCACCGGCCGGCCGCGGCGCCCGGGCGCCCCGGTCACGGTGCCGCCGGGCCACGACGGGCCTCCTGGGCCAGCAGCGGGTCGAGATCGGCCAGCCGGTCCAGCCCGCGGACCGCCTGTGCGGTGCGTTGGTTGCGGGCGAACTCCTCCCGGTGGCGGTGCATGAACGCCCAGTACCCCGCCGTGAACGGGCAGGCGTTCTCGCCCACCCTGACCTTCGGGTCGTACCGGCAGCCGCCGCAGAAGTCGGTCATCCGGTTGATGTAGGCGCCCCCCGAGGCATACGGCTTGGTGGCCATCAACCCCGCCGTCGGCGTACTGGCTCATCCCGACCACGTTGGGCACCATGACCCAGTCGTAGCCGTCGACGAACGACCGGTGGAACCAGTCGGTGACCGCCGCCGGCTCCCAGCCGTGCTGCAGGGCGTAGTTGCCCAGGATCATCAGCCGCGGGATGTGGTGCACCCAGCCGTGGTCGCGGACCCCGCCCAGCACGGTGGCCAGGCAGCGGGCCTGCACCGCGTCGGCATCCAGTTCGGCGAACCAGGCGGGTAATGCGGTGTCGGCACCGAGCGCGTTGCGGTCGCGGTAGTCGTCGTCCTGCTGCCAGTACAGATGCCAGACGTACTCACGCCACCCGATGATCTGACGCACGAAACCTTCCACCGACGCGAGTCGGGCGGTCCCCGCCCGGTAGGCGTCCTCCGCGGCCTGTGCGACCTCGAGCGGGTGCAGCAGGCCCAGGTTCATCGGGGCCGAGAGCAGCGAGTGCGACATCCACGGGTCGCCGGCCAGCACCGCGTCCTCCGACGGACCGAAGGTGTCCAGCCGGTGGTCCACGAAATGGGCCAGCGCCTGCAGCGCCTCGGCCCTGGTGGCCGCGAACCGGCGCGGGCCGTCCACCCCGACGAAGCTCACGTCACCGTCGGCGGCCCACCGGTCCAGATCGGCCCGGACCTTGTCGTCGATGGCGTCCTCTGTCGGCCACCACGGGGCCGCCACCCCGAGGGTGGGCGACTTCGGCGCCGGCTCCCGATTCTCGGCGTCGAAGTTCCACCGACCGCCGACCGGCTCGTCGCCGGCCATCAACAGGTCCAGCCGGCGCCGGCTGTCCCGGTAGAAATCCTCCAACAGCAACCTTTTCCGACCGCGACTGCTGACCCAGGAGCCGAAATCGGCGGTGCTGGTGGCGAATCCGCGCGCCGGCAGTACCTGAACCTGCGGAAGGGCCTGCAGCAGTATCAGTGCCGATCTGCTCGTCGGATGGCAGACGGTGACCGGGGCGCCGAAGGCGGTCAGCGCGTCGGCATACCGGTCGTCGCGGCGGTAGCTGCACTGCGCACCGAGCTCTGCCGCCCGGTGGCGCATCGCCGACAACACCAGGTGGGCCTTCTGCCGGTGGAACCGCCGCCGGGCGAAGACCTTCCGGGACTCGATCAGCAGGACCTGCTGGTCGGGGTGGTCCAGGAAGTGCGGGCCCAGTTGGTCGCCGAACAGCCAGCGGGTGGTGGCGGGATCGGCGGCGTGGTCGACGGGTGCGGGCGGCTGGGAGCGTGACACGTCAGCAACTGTGCCCAGCCGACGCCCCGGTGACGCACCCCGCCGACGCGGTTCGCCCGGGCGTCACAACAGGGCCAACTGTCGCATCTCCGCCTCGGTGAGCAAGCGGGAGCGGATCATGAAACGCACCCCCTCCGGCGCTTCGACGGAGAAGCCGCTGCCGCGCCCCGGCACCACATCCACCGTCAGGTGGGTGTGCTTCCAGTACTCGTACTGCGACACCGACATGTAGAACGGCACGCCGCGGTCCAGACCGGGTACCGCCAGGTCACCCAGGTGGACATCGGCGTCGCTGAGCAGGAACTCACCGTCCGGGAAACACATCGGTGAGCTCCCGTCGCAGCAGCCGCCGGACTGGTGGAACATCAGCGGGCCGTGCCGCTCGGTCATCGTCTGCAACAGGTGCACCGCCGACGGGGTGGCGTCGACGCGGCGGGCGACGGCCGGGGTGGCACCGGCACCCGTCGGGGAGTCGTCGACGCCACCCGTCAGCGCACCCATCAGAAGAAGCCGAGCGCGTCGGGTGAGTAGCTGACCAGCAGGTTCTTGGTCTGCTGGTAGTGATCGAGCATCATCTTGTGGTTCTCGCGACCGATGCCGGACTGCTTGTACCCACCGAACGCGGCGTGCGCGGGGTACTGGTGGTAGCAGTTCGTCCATACCCGACCGGCCTTGATCCCCCGGCCCATCCGGTAGGCGCGGCCGCCGTCCCTGGTCCAGACGCCGGCCCCGAGGCCGTACAGCGTGTCGTTGGCGATCTTGAGCGCGTCGGCCTCGTCGTCGAAGGTGGTCACCGACACCACCGGGCCGAAGATCTCCTCCTGGAAGATGCGCATCGAGTTGTCCCCCTGGAACACCGTGGGCTGCACGAAGTATCCCCCGGACAGCTCGCCGCCGAGGTCGGCCCGGGCGCCGCCGGTGAGCACCTTGGCGCCCTCCTGACGACCGATGTCGAGGTAGCTCAGGATCTTCTCCAGCTGATCGTTGGAGGCCTGCGCACCCATCGTGGTGGCGGTGTCGAGTGGGTTGCCCTGGATGATCGCCTCGACCCGCTCGACCGCCGCGGGCAGGAAGTCGCTGGCGATACTGCTCTGCACGAGAGCCCGCGACGGTGCGGTGCACACCTCGCCCTGGTTGAAGGCGAACATCGTGAAACCCTCGAGCGACTTGTCGAAGTAGGCGTCGTGGGCCGCGGTGACGTCGTCGAAGAAGATGTTGGGCGACTTGCCGCCCAGTTCCAGCGTCACCGGGATGATGTTCTGCGAGGCGTACTGCATGATCAGCCGACCGGTGGTGGTCTCCCCCGTGAAAGCGATCTTGGCGATCCGCTTGTTGGACGCCAGCGGCTTGCCGGCCTCCACGCCGAACCCGTTGACGATGTTGAGCACCCCGGGCGGCAGCACGTCGCCGATCAGCTCGGCGAGCTTGAGGATGGACCAGGGGGTCTGCTCGGCCGGCTTGAGCACCACGCAGTTCCCGGCGGCCAGCGCCGGGGCCAGCTTCCAGACCGCCATCAGGATCGGGAAGTTCCACGGAATGATCTGCCCCACCACCCCGAGCGGCTCGTGGAAGTGGTAAGCGATGGTGTTCTCGTCGATCTCGGAGACACCGCCCTCCTGGGCGCGCAGCGCGCCGGCGAAGTAGCGGAAGTGGTCGATGGCCAGCGGCAGGTCGGCGGCCAACGTCTCCCGGACCGCCTTGCCGTTGTCCCAGCACTCGGCGATCGCGAGGTCCTCGAGATTGGCCTCCATGATGTCGGCCACCTTGAGCAGCCGATTGGAACGTTCGGCTGGTGCCATCCGGCCCCAGCCGTCGGCCGCGGCGTGGGCCGCGTCCAGCGCTGCCTCGATGTCCTCGGCGGTGCCGCGCGCGATCTCGGTGAACGGTTGACCCGTTGCCGGCGCGATGTTCTCGAAGTACTGACCCTTGATCGGATCGACGAATCGGCCGCCGATGAAATGGCCGTAGCGGCTCTGCACCGTGACCGGCGAATCAGCCGATCCGGGGGCGGAGTACACCGTCATTGCTGTCTCCCTGGGTAGTCGTGTCGGGCCCCCGGCACCTCACCGGACGACCTCGGCCCACGCTAGGAGCAGCAACGTTGCGACAACGTTGCGCGGGTCACACCCGAGGCTGGTGTCCGGTCGGCCGGAGTGTGTGCCGGTCCACGCCGAGCTCACGGTCGAGCCGACGCAACTGGGCCGCGGCCAGTGGTCGCAACGGGCTACCGGTGGGCAGATGCTCGTACTGGGCCCGCCACATCACGTAGTCGTCGGTCCCCCACGCCGTCCTCGTCCAGCTGGACATCAGGTGGGCCTGCCGGCTCGACAGCACCGCCCGGCGCAGCTCGTTCTCCAGCTCGACCCGGAGCCGACCCACCCCGGGGGCGGTGGAGTGCGGCAGCAACGGTCCCCGGTAGGCCAGCAGCGCACCGGCGACCTCACCGGCGGCCAGCAGGGACTCGACACCGAGCCAGTCGGCAGTGATCTCGGCGACCAGCCGGTAGGGCCGCGAGGCGAGCAACTGGTCACCCAGCATCCCGCGGAGCCGGGTCAGCTCCGCGCGCAGTGTCGAGTCGGAGGTGTCCTGCTCGTACAGCAGCACCGCCAGCTCGTCACCGGACAGGCCGCGCGGTGCGCTGGCCAGCAACAGCATGATCTCGGAATGTCGCGGGCTGAGTCGGACGGTGACGGGGGCGCGTCCGTCGGTGCGGACGGTCAACAGGCTCTCGCTGCGGCCGAGCGACTCGATGCCCACGGTGATCGCCGCCGGCCGCCCGGCAGGCGCCGGGGACGATCTGCGCTGCAGGCTCTCCCGGGCCAGCTCGGCCTCGGCCATCCTGGCTGCGGCCCGGACCATCCCCATCGTCTGGGGCACCTCGACCGCAGATCCTCCGGTGATGTCCAGAACGCCCAGCAGGGCCTGCGTGTCAGGATCGTGGATGGGCGTGGCCGCGCAACTCCAGTGCTGCACCGAGGTCCGGAAGTGCTCGGCCCGGATCACCTGGACCGGCTCGTCCAACCGCAGCGCCATCCCTGGCGCGTTGGTGCCGGCCAGCGTCTCGTCCCAGTTGCTGCCCTCGACGAAGCCGATCTGCTCGGCGCGACGCAGCGACGCCGGGCTGCCGCACACCCACAGCAACTGGCCTGCCTCGTCACTGACCGCCATGATCGCGTCGCAGTCCCGCGCGGCGACGCCCAGGACGTCTTCCAGGAGCGGGAACACACGGGCCAGCGGATGTGCCTCCCGGTAGTCCCGCAGGGTGTCGTCGGGCAGGGTGATCGGCGCGTGCACGGTGTCGGCGCTGACTCCGGCGGCGGCCGACCGGAACCACGAGTCGGCCACCGATGCCCGCAGACCGCGCGACGTCGCCACCCGTCCAGTAGAGCACCGATATCGGGTCGGCGGTTGTGGTCGGGTGCCGCGGTGTGGTTATGTTCCACCTGTTCGTGGTTCACCCCGGTGCGGTCCGGTCGCTGTCAGGCTTCGACCGATCACCGGAGGTGTCGAGCTTTCCCCGGCGTCCGCAGAGGCGGGCCGGAGTGGCGAGAGGGAATCCGGTGTGACTCCGGAACTGCCCCGCAGCGGTCAGTGGGAACGACCGCCGTCATCCGCACTGGGATCCGTCCCGGGAAGCGACGGCCAGTAGCAACGCCCGGGTGACACCGGGAGACGCCCACGAGTCCGAAGACCTGCCACGCATACCGGGGACGTCCGTCCCCGGTGGTCCGCCGCCCCGTGGGAGGGCGGGCAGACCTGTGTGCGGTGGCCCCCCGGGGTGTGCCGTACCCGGGTGTGTCCGCACGTCGGGCGCCGGTCCGTCCCTCCGTGTCCGAAGGACTCCGATGTCGACCTCTGCTGTCCCCGTGGTTCCCCTGTTCACCCGTACCGTCCTCGGACGAGGACGGATCGGCCCCCGGCGCGAGCTCAAACGCGCCCTCGAGCGGTACTGGTCCGGCGCCGCCGACCGGCACGAACTGCTCGGTGTGGCCGCCGATCTCGCCCGTGCCGACCGGACGGCGATGACCGCCGCCGGCCTGGACTCGGTGCCGGTTGGCACCGCCCTGTACGACCACGTGCTCGACGCGGCCGTGCTGTTCGGTGCCGTGCCCGCGCGGTTCGCCGGCATCACCGACGACCTGGACCGCAGCTTCGCGATGGCCCGCGGGACCGCGGATCTGCCGCCGTTGGAGATGACCAAGTGGTTCGACACCAACTACCACTACCTCGTGCCCGAGATCGCCGCCGCTACCACGTTCTCGCTGAACGCCTCGACGCTGCTGGCGGAGGTGACCCTCGCGGTGGGCGAGGGGGTGCCGGCCCGGCCGGTGATCCTCGGGCCGGTCAGCCTGTTGTCGCTGGCCAAGGTCCCGGCCGGTGAGGAAGGTGCGCCGCTGGACCGCCTCGACGATCTGCTGCCGCTCTACGTCGACCTGGTGCGGCTGCTCGCTGCGGCCGGTGCCGGCTGGGTGCAGTTCGACGAACCGATCCTGACGCTGGATCCCGACGACACGGTGTCGGCCGCGGTCCGCCGCGCCTACGCCGCGATCACCGCCGCCGCCGACCGGCCCGCAGTGCTGGTGGCCACCTACTTCGGCGACGCCGGATGGGTGCTGCCGGACCTGCTCGCCGCCGGGATCGACGGAGTGGCCCTGGATCTCGTCAGTGGCGGGGTGCCCGAGGGTGGCCCGGACTGGGCCGGGACGCTGGTGGTGGCGGGTGTCGTCGACGGTCGCAATGTCTGGCGGACCGACCCGGACCGGGCGCTCGCCACGCTGGCCGACCTGGACGAGCGACTCGGTGGGGCCCCGGTTGCGGTGTCGTCCTCCTGCTCACTGCTGCACGTGCCGTACTCGTTGGTCGCCGAGACCGGAATCGACCCCCAACTGCGGTCCTGGTTGGCCTTCGCCGACGAGAAGGTCGCAGAGATCGTGCATCTCGCGGCCGCCCGGGACGGTCACGCCGTCGCGGAACTGGACGACGCGCGGGTGGCGCTGGCCGATCGTCGGTCCACCTCACGCATCAGACGACCCCGGGTGCGGGCCAGGGTCGAGGGACTGGGCGCGGAGGCCTTCCGCCGCGGTGACGAGGCGCACCGCCGGATGGTCCAGGCCAGCAGATGGGCGCTGCCGCCGCTGCCCACGACCACGATCGGGTCGTTCCCGCAGACCGCGGCGGTGCGCACGGCGCGGGCCGAGCACCGGGCCGGCACCTTGGACCGGGCCGGATACGAGCACCGGATGCGCGCCGAGATCGCCGCGGTGATCGCACTTCAGGAGCGGATCGGGCTCGACGTGCTCGTGCACGGCGAACCAGAACGCAATGACATGGTCCAGTTCTTCGCCGAGCAACTGGACGGGTTCGCCACCACGGTCCACGGCTGGGTGCAGTCGTACGGCTCGCGCTGCGTGCGGCCGCCGGTGCTGTTCGGTGACGTCGACCGGACCGCCGCGATGACAGTGGGTTGGTCGGCGTATGCGCAGAGCCTGACGACCAAGCCGGTGAAGGGCATGCTGACCGGGCCGGTGACGATCCTGGCCTGGTCGTTCGTGCGGGACGACCAGCCGTTGGCCACCACTGCACTGCAGGTCGCGCTGGCCATCCGGGACGAGACGGTAGACCTGCAGAACGTCGGTATCGGCATCATCCAGGTCGACGAACCGGCCCTGCGGGAGCTGTTGCCACCGCGCCGGTCCGACCGGCCGGCCTACCTGGAGTGGGCGGTCCGGTCGTTCCGGTTGGCCACCTCCGGGGTGAATGCCGCGACCGCGGTCCACACCCACCTGTGCTACTCCGAGTTCGGTGAGATCATCGACGCCATCGACGATCTCGGCGCCGACGTGACGTCGGTGGAGGCGGCCCGGTCGGCGATGGAGGTGCTGGACGACCTGGCCGGCATCGGGTTCTCCCGGGGCATCGGGCCGGGCGTGTACGACATCCACTCGCCACGGGTGCCCCCGGTCGCCGAGATCGTCGCCCTGCTGGCCCGCGCCGCGGCCGCGGTGGACCCGCAGCGACTGTGGGTCAACCCCGACTGCGGGCTCAAGACCAGGACGTCGGCCGAGGTCGAGCCGGCGCTGCGTCACATGGTCGCAGCCGCAGAGGCGGCCCGCGCGGAGCTGCGCGTGCGCCGCTGACCGACCCGGTGGGTGGTGCCGGCCGACTCCGGCCCACCCGCCGGCGGGGTCAGGTTCGGCGGCGCAGGTAGTCCGCCACCACCTCGGCACCCAGGCCGTCCAGGTCCGGGGCGACGACGCGGCCGTGGCAGCGGCGGGCCAGGTTGTCCATGAACACCGCCAGTCGCGGGTCGTCACCCAGGACGAAGAACGTGACGGCCGCCCGCCGGCCGCTCAGCGCGTCCAGCTCGCGCACCGTCACCCGCAGGGTCTCGGGGTCGGGCGGGTAGGAGAAGTACGGCCCGGCACCGGGTTCCAGGTGGGCGGTCGGTTCGCCGTCGGTCACCACCAGTACCACCGGGACCGCATCCGGGTGCCGCTGCAGGTGGCTGGCCGGCCAGCATCAGCGCATGGTGCAGGTTGGTGCCCTGGACGTAGGCACCCTCCAGCCCGATCAGGTCTGCCGAGCTCGACCCTCGTCGGCCCGCCGACCGAAGGTGATGAGCTGCAGGTCGTCGGACCGGAACCGGGTCGAGATGAGTTGGTGCAGCGCCAGTGCGGTGCGCTTCATCGGCACCCACCGGCCGTCCTGCACCATCGACCAGGACGTGTCCACGCACAGTGCCACCGCCGCGCGGGTCCGGTGCTCGGTCTCGATGACCTCGACGTCGGCGACGTCCAGGTCACGGCGCGTCGCCGCCGGCCCGCCGGAGTTGCGCGTTGAGCAGGGTGCGCGGCACGTTCCACGACTCGGTGTCGCCGAACGCCCAGGGCCGGCTCGGCGCCGGTCGGCTCCCCTGCCGACCCCGGACCGCCGGGTGCAGCCGCTCGCCGCGCCGGGAGCCGATCTGGTCCACCACGTCCCGCAGCGCCGACTCGCCCGAGCCGGCGAAGCGCCTTGGGCGACAGCCGCAGCGAGCCGTCGGGTGCGCGTTCGAACACGCCCTGCTCGCGCAGTTCGCGTTCCAGCGCCGCCAGCGTCCCGGACGTCGGCCACCGCCTGCGTCGCCGAGGGCCGCAGCCAGCTCGTCCAGGTCGATGTCGTCGAGCCGGGCACCGGGGTAGCTCTGGCCGAGCTGGTCGGCGAGCTCTTCCAGCCGGGCCAGTTCCTCCATCGCCCGGGTCGCCTCCCCCAGGCCCATCGGGGTGTCGCCGCGGAACCGGCCCGACCCGGACCAGTCCTCCCCGGGCCGGAGGTTCTGCAGCTGGGCGTCGAGTTCGGCCAGCGCCTGGGCCGAGCCGCGGATCACCGAACGCCTGCTGGCTCAGTTCGGCGAGTTCGGCGCGTTGTTCGGGCGTCAGCGACTGCATCATCCGTTGCGCGGCAGCGGATCTCGCGGCGAGCACATCGACCAGCTCGTCGACGGTCTGCGGGTTCTCCGGGAAGAAGTCGCCGTGCTCGGCCATGAAGTCGGCGAACTGCTCTCGGTGGTGTCCGCGCCGGCGGCGTGGTCGGCGAGCAGCTGGTTGAGGTCGGTCGAGCATCTGCTGGATCCGCTCGACGTCCTGCGGGGTGGCCTGCTGCAGCGCCTCCTTCATGCCGGCTGAACCGCTGGTCGAGCATCTCCCGACCGAGCAGATCCTGGATCTCCTGGTACGTCTGCGCGGGCCTCGGCGGACTGCCAGTCGTACTCGGTCAGCGCCCGCGACCGCGCGACCGGTGTTGTCCGGCAGGGTCTCCAGATCCAGTCTCGCGGAACCGTGCGTCGTCGGAGTCCTGTCGCGGCCAGCGCCTCCCGTCTCGGCGGCCAGCGCCTGCTCGCAGCAGCTCCCGCACCTCCTGCAGGGTGCCGTCGATCCGGTTGTCGCGCTGCAGGTCCCGGCGGCGCTCCCAGAGCTGGCGGGTCAGCTCGTCCAGCCCGCGGCGGTCCGGCATCCCCTGCCGGAGCAGTTCGCGCAGCGCCTGCTGCGGCGAGCTGCCCTCCATCACGTCGCGGCCGATCCGGTCCAGGGCGGCGCGCAGATCCACCGGCGGCGCCAGCGGATCCGGCCCGTCGAGGTACGGGCCGTAGGAGTATCCGCGCCGCGCCGACGGCCCGGGGCGATCCGGGAGCTCAGCCATAGCTGACGGTGTCCCCGTCGTCGCTGGGCTCCTTGGTCAGCTTCCGGGTCAGGAACAGCAGCTCCAGTGCGAGTTCGGCCGCGGACGCCATCGGCCCCGGGTCCTCGGTGCCGGCGGCACCCAGCCGCTGGCGACCGCGGTGAGCGCGGCGACCGTCGGCAGCGACGCGACCAGCTCGGCGGCCGTCACCCGGTCGCCGGTGCGCAGCGGATGCTGGGTGACCGCCTCGGCCAGTGGCGTCAGGTCCACGCCGCGCAGCCGGGGCCGGGCGGTGTCGGCGGTGGCTCGCCGCAGCAGGTGCTCCAGGACCTCGTCCTCCCGGCCCTCCTGACCGGTGACGAACTCGAGCTTCCCGCGCAGCACCGGGAGCGTCGGCCTCCAGGTCGATCGGCCGTGCGGTGGCCGACTTCTCGCCGGTGATCGCGGATCGGCGCAGCGCTGCCGCCGCCACGGTCTCCGCGGCGGCGACGGCGAACCGGGCCGACACCCCGGAGCCCTGATCCACCGCGGTCGGATCTCGCAGCAGCCGGGTGAACCGGGCGATGATCTCGAGCAGGTGGTCGCCGACGTCGGCGGTCAGCTCCGCTTCCTGGCGGATCACGGCAATCTCGTCGGCGAGCTCCAGCGGGTAATGGGTGCGGATCTCGGCGCCGAAGCGGTCCTTCAGCGGGGTGATGATCCGCCCGCGGTTGGTGTAGTCCTCCGGGTTGGCCGACGCGACCAGCAGCACGTCCAGCGGCAACCGGAGGGTGTATCCGCGGACCTGGATGTCGCGCTCCTCCATCACGTTGAGCAGTGCGACCTGGATGCGTTCGGCGAGGTCCGGAAGCTCGTTGACCGCCATGATGCCGCGATGCGCCCGCGGCACCAACCCGAAGTGGATCGTCTCCGGATCGCCCAGCGATCGCCCCTGGCTCACCTTGACCGGGTCGATGTCACCGATCAGATCGGCGACCGCGGTGTCCGGGGTGGCCAGCTTCTCGGTGTACCGCTCGCTGCGATGCCGCCAGCCGACGGGCAGGTCGTCGCCGAGCTCGGCGGCCCGGCGCTGTGCCGGCGACGGTGATCGGATCGAACGGATGCTCACCGATCTCGGACCCGTCGATGACCGGGCGTCCATTCGTCCAGCAGGCCGGTCAGCGACCGCAGCAGCCGGGTCTTGCCCTGGCCGCGCTCCCCGAGCAGCACCAGATCGTGGCCGGCGATCAGGGCCCGTTCGAGCTGTGGGACGCACGGTGCCTCGAAGCCGACGATGCCCGGCCACGGGTCGGTGCCGGCCCGAGCGCGGCCAGCAGATTGGCCCGGATCTCGATCTTGACGCCGCGGAGCTCGTGCCCGCTGGCGCGGAGCGCGCCGACGGTGGTCGGGCAGGTCGGCGGGAGGGGTGTGTCGCATGGTCGCCAAGGTACGCCCGCCCACCGACAGTGCCCCCGGTTGTGGTGCGCACCCGCCGACGGGCCCGGCGCCGGGGAGTCGCGATGTCTCCCACACGTCTCGGCACGCGATCGGTAACCCTGCGAACATTCCGCTACCACCCGGCTGTCGGCACCCATCCCGCGGTGAGCAGACCCGCGAACCGAGCACCTCCCCGACGAAGCCGCCGGAGCGTCGGGCACCTGGGCGATGCCGCGTCTCGGTCACTGTCGGTCCCTCTGCGAACATGTGTTCGTGTCCACCGATGCCTCGATCCTGCATGCGGATCTCGACGCGTTCTACGCCTCCGTCGAGCAGCGCGACGATCCCCGCCTGCGTGGCCGGCCGGTGATCGTCGGCGGCGGCGTCGTGCTCGCGGCGAGCTACGAGGCCAAGGCCATGGGGCGTCCGCACCGCGATGACGGGCCGCAGGCGCGTCGACTGTGTCCCGACGTGCTGGTCGCCGAACCACGTTTCGACGCCTACGTGAGGCGAGCAGGGCGGTGTTCGCGATCTTCCGGGACACCACCCCGCTGGTCGAGGGCATCTCGATCGATGAGGCGTTCCTCGACGTCAGCGGGCTACGCCGACTGGTCGGGCCCCGGTGCAGATCGCGGCCACCCTGCGCGCCCGGGTCGCCCGCGAGGTCGGCCTGAACATCACCGTGGGCGTGGCCCGCACCAAGTTCCTGGCCAAGGTGGCCAGCGGCGTCGCCAAGCCGGACGGGCTGCTGGTCGTGGCGCCGGGCCATGAGCTGTAGTTCCTGCACCCGCTGCCGGTGGAGCGGCTCTGGGGTGTCGGCGGGGTGACCGCGGCGAAGCTGCACGAGGTGGGCCTGGCCACCGTGGGTCAGGTCGCCGCGGCCGGCGAGTCCATGCTGGTGTCGTTCCTGGGCCGCGGTACCGGGCACCATCTGCACCGGCTGGCCCACAACCGTGATCCGCGACCCGTAGTCGTCGGCCGCCGGACGCGGTTCGATCGGCGCGCAGCGTGCGCTCGGCCGGGCCCACCGACACCGGCCGAATCGACACCATCGCCGTGGGCCTGGTGGATCGGGTGACCCGCCGGATGCGTGCCGCCGACCGGTGTCGGGCGCACGGTCGTACTCGTGGCTCCGTTTCGACGACTTCACCCGGGCCACCCGGTCCCGGACGCTGCCGTGAGGCCACCGCCGGGACGGCGGAGGTACTGACGGCGGTGCGGTTGCTGCTGGCCGCGGCGATGCCGATGATCCGCGAACGCGGGCTGACCCTGCTCGGCATCTCGGTGGGCAACTTCGACGGTGACGGCTGGTCCAGTTGGAGCTCGCCGTTCGACGGGCAGCCCGGTGTCGGCCTCGACGTCGCCCTGGACGAGGTCCGGGCCAAGTTCGGCACGACCGCATTCACCCGCGCGGTGCTGCTGGGCCGCACGCGGGACTGGCGGTGCCGATGCTGCCGGACTGACGGGACTGCCGGACTGACCGGGGCCGGGCGGCTCAGTACGGCGCGCGACCCCAACACGTACACCCTGTCGCCGACCGACAGCGTGGCGAAGAACGTCGCCGACGCGCCGACCCGGACAGATGGATGCATCCGTGCGACTGCTGCGAAAGGCTGCCCTGATGAAAGGCGATGCCGCCGTTGAAGAACACCGAGTTCGGCATCGGCGCATTGTCGTAGATGCTCGATTTGTGGTCCTTGTCGAACCAGTACGCGGTGAACGTGCCGGCCGGGGTGCGGAAGCCCTTCCGGCCGGAGGTGATCGACACCGGGCCGTAGGTGACCGCGCCCCCGCTCTGCAACCAGGCCCGTTCGTGCGACAGGTCGACGCAGGCGGCCGCCTTGGCCGGGCAAGGGTTGTCGGCGTTCATCGCGGCGGCACCCTCGGCGTTGGGGTTCGACGACCGGCTGGTTGACCGTCAGCGTGCTGCCGGCACTGTTGGCCTCGAACCGCACGTCACCGCTGTAGGGCACCGCGATCGTGGCTGCCCACGGTCACCGCGGTGACCGGCGCGGTGATCCTGCCCGCTCGCGTCCAGCGGTCCCTCGCCGATCACGGCGCCGTCGAAGGTCACGGTCACGCTGCCGCTCGGGGTCTGCGGGGTGCCGATGACCGACACCGTGACGGTGCCGCTCTCCCCCGGTTTCAGGGTCGGCTTGGCGATCCGGAGATCGACGTCGGTCCTGGTCGTGGTCTGACGGCGAACTCCGCCGCCGCCGGTTCGACGCGATCGTTGCCCGCGTAGCTCACGGTGTAGGTCTTCGTACCCGGGTCCGCGGTGTTGTAGAAGTCCAGCGAGGCCGCACCCGACGCGTCGGTGGATCCCTCTGCGACACGCGAACCGCCCGCCGAGACGGTCACCGCGCCGGTCAGGTCGGCGGGCGGGCCTTGTGGGGTGACCGCCACCGTGAAACCGGTGTGGTCGCCGTACCGCAGCGAACCGGCCCGGCCTGTTGCGACCACCGTCGTCAGGGTCTTGCTGATCATGAGCAGTGCGGTGCCGGAACCTGCGGAGATCTGCTCCGCGGCGTCCGGGGTGAAGGTGGCGTCGACGGTGTGCTCTCCGATGGCCAGCCCGGCCGGGATGTCCGCGGCAGCCGCCCCGTCGGTCACCGGGGCGGTGCCGACCGGCGTGTTGTCGACGGCGAACGCGACCGTGCCGGCGGCGGGAACCCCGGTGGCGGTCACGACCGAGGCCACCGCACCGGTGGTGCCGGTGTCGGTCGGGGTGAGGGTGACGGCGACCGTGCTGGCGGCCGGTGCCACCCGGACGGTGGTCGTGCCGGACGCGGCGGCGTACCGGGCGTCGCCGGGATAGGCGACGGTGACGACGTTCGCACCCGGCATCAGAGTCGCGGCGTCCAGTCGGATCGAGGCCCGACCCGCGGCGTCGACCGGGGCCCGCTGGGTGACCACCCCGCGGCCGACGCTGACAGCTGCTCCCGCGGCCGGCGGCAGGGTGCCACCCGCGGCGTCGAGGACGAAAGTGACCTCCACGCCGGACCCGAACGCGATCGAGGTGTCCGCGGCGCGCACCGACAGTGTCGTGGCCGTCACGGCGGGGGTGGTCGGCGCGGTGTCGGGTACGGGCCCGGACAACACCGGACCGCAGCCGGTGACCGCTGCCGTCACGGCGAGCGCGACCCCAGCGATCAGGCTTCGGGCCCCCCTGGTCCTGCGTCCCATCCGGTCCCCCTGCTGAGTCGACGGCGCACCGGTTCGACACTCGTCCGACCAGCGGTCGACCCGGCCGCCCGATCATCGCATCGAAGAGCGGCGATTCCGCTCCTCCGAGACAGGATCGAGGCCACCCCGTGACCTTCACTCCACTGGGCCGGGCACCACGCCCGCCAATCAGCGCTGCAGGCTTCGCAACGACGAACCCACACTGGCCGAGGTGTCGGACCCGGGGACGCACACTGCCGGGATGGTCGTCGGTTCTTTCGGGTCGGTTCGGAGCCGGAGGTCGTCACGGTGTCGCTGGTCCGTCACTGCGTCGCTGGTCCGTGGAGGTGCCGGCCGGCGCCCGGTCACCAGCGACAGCGCCGGAAAGCGCGGCTGCCGCTGCAGGAACCGCCGCGCAGGAACCGCCACAGGCACTGCTGCGCAGGCACTGCCACGAACCCGAGCACCCCGGCCCGGGAAAGCGTAGCGGCCACGGCGAAGCGCAGCAGCCACGGCGGAGCACAGCGGCCACGGAAAGCGCGCCGACATCGGCTGCCGATAGGGGCGGTGACTGAGCGACACTGGTTGCTGATCAACACTTCTCGGCCGGCGGGCGATGACCGCGGCCGGCCGGCGCCCGCACCGATGACACTGCGCCACCCGAGAGATTGGATACCGTTTCCGCCATGGATGACAGGAACCTCGCCCGCATCGCGGCGCTGTTGCGCAAGGCGGAGGGCACCGACAACGACCACGAAGCCGACGCCTACCTGCAGGCCGCGCAACGGCTGGCGACACTGGCCTCGGTGGATCTGGCCGTGGCACGGGCGCACACCGCACAGCGGGAGCAGCGGGTGGCCCCCACCCAACGCGCCATCATGATCGGCGACGCGGGAAAACGGGGCTTGCGCACCTACGTCCAACTCTTCCTGGCGATCGGGCGGGCCAATGACCTGACCTGCGACGTCGCCCGTAACTCCACGAGGGTCTTCGCCTACGGCTTCGCCGCCGACATCGACGCGACCGAAGCGTTGTACTCCTCGCTGGTGGTCCAGATGGTCCGCGCGTCGGACAGTTTCATCAAGTCCGGAGCGCACCACGGCGAGACCGTGGTGACCCCGGTCCGAGTACAGGTGCCGACCGGGGCCGGGCGGGTCGGGTCCCGGGTGGTCCGCCAGCAACGCCCGCTGCACGCCACCACGGCTCGGATCAATTTCCAGGAGGCCTTCGCCGGCCGGATCGGGCAACGCCTGCACGAGGCGCGGGCCGCGGCCCGCGACGAAGCGGTCACAGCCGACGGAGCAGACGGCGCACGAGCCGCCGGGGTGGCGCTCGCGCTGCGAGACCGGGAGCTGGAACTGACCGACCACTACCGGTCGGCGAGCACCGCGCGCGGCACCTGGGCCGGCAACCGGGTCGGCGGCGGCTACTCCGAGGCGTCCCGCCGGGCCGGTGACCGGGCCGGTCGGTCGGCCCGGCTCGGCGGCGAGACGGCACTGGGCGGGCGACGCCGTGCGCTGGACTGAGGGCCCCACCGCCCCGCCTACCAACCACCCCCATGCCGACACGCGCTGACGCCCAGCGCGCTCTGGTCTACGACGCCGAACAGCTGGTGCACCGGCTGCTGGACCGCTCCGCGGATTTCCCGGTGGTGGAGATCGCCGGCTCCCGCCTGACGCTGCCCGTCGAGCGCCGCTTCGCCACGCTGACATCGGTGCAGGACTACCTCGACCGGGTCGCCGCGCTACCGGTTGTGCACCGACGATGGCCGCGCGCGGCCGTTGCGGTGACGGTCCGGGAGCGACGCGGCGATGGCTCTGCGCACTACGAGCGGACCGGTGCGGTGATCGCCGTCCCCGGCACCAGCCGCGGCCGCCAGTGGGCGCTGCGGGAGCTCGTCCTGCTGCACGAGCTGGCCCACCACCTGGCCGAGGGTGTCGAGCCCGCTCACGGCCCGGCGTTCACCGGCCGACTGATCGAGCTCGTCGACATCGTGATCGGCGCGGAGGCGGCGTTCCTGCTGCGAGTCACGTTCTCCGACAACGGTGTTCGGATCGGCTGACCCTCCCCGCGAACCCCGACCGGGCCAGTTCTACGCGGTTCAGGACCGCCGGACGGAGCTGAACTTCGGTGCGCCCAGGTCCTTGGCCGAGATCTGCGACGCGTCGCTCTCGTCGATCGGCAGCGGCCAGGAGATCCCTAGTCCGGCGTCGATCGGGCAGAACGCGGTGCCGGCCATCCCGGGCGTCCACTCCGCGGTGAAGCAGTACACGTACTGGGTGCCACCCTCGGACACCGACTGGAACGCGTTGCAGACGCCGGCCGGCACCAACACCTGCGTCCCGGGGACCAGAGCCACCGTGACCACGGCCCCGTAGGTCGCCGAGTCCTCGCGGGCGTCCAGATACACGCCGTGCGCCTCGCCGGACACACAGCTGACCAGCTTGACCATCGCCTCGCCGTGCAACCCGCGCACCGCGCCCTGCTTGGTCTCGGTGACGTTGATCTGCTGCCAGGCACCGAGCCCGGCGAACGGACCTTCGGCGTAACTGGTCGCCCGGAAGAACTCGCGGACAGTGCCGCGGTCGTCGGTGACCTGCTTGAGCGTCACCACCACGAGGTCGTCGATAGCGGTGTGCTGCACGTCCATGTCAGTGATCGAGAAGGCCACCCGGGGAGTCTGTCATACACCGCCTCCAGCGGCCGACCGCCGTGCTGCGGGTGGTGCGGTCGCGGTCAGTCCGTCGGCAGCGTCAGCACCTGCCCGGACTCGAACCGACGAGGTCGGCCGGTCAGCGGGTCGGTGAAACTCATTGCGCGGGCGAGCAACTGGAGGGGGGCTGCGTAGTCGTCGTGCGCGGTGTCCAGCAGATCGGGATAGAAGTTGTCGTTGCGGATCGGCAGGCCCAGCGAGTTCATGTGCAGCCGTAGCTGATGGGTCTTCCCGGTGCTCGGGCGCAGCCGGTACCGTCCCCACCGCCCCCGTTGCTCGGTCAGTTCGATCTCGCTGACCGCGTTGGGCTCGCCCGGGATCTCCTCGGCGCGCGGCACCCCACGCTGCTTGACGATGCGACTGCGCACGGTCACCGGCCATTCCCGTGCCGGGTCGACGGCGGCGATGGCCTGGTACTCCTTGCCGACCGTTCCCGCGGCGAACATCGTCTGATAGGCGCCACGCACCGCGGGGTCGACGGTGAACATCAGCACGCCCGCCGTGACCCGGTCCAACCGGTGCGCCGGGCTCAGCGTCGGCAGGTCGAGGTCCCGCCGTAGTCGGACCAGCGCGGACTCGACGATGAACCGGCCGCGGGGCATCGTCGCCAGGAAATGCGGCTTGTCCACCACCAGCAGCGTGTCGTCCCGGTACAGGATGTCGATCTCGAACGGAACCCGTTGCTCTATCTGCGGATCCCGGTACAGGTACACGAAAGTCCTGGCCCGATAGGGGGTGTCGACGAGGACGGCGGTCCCGTCACCGTCCACGACCTCGGCCGCGGCGATCTTGCTGCGCAGCCGGGCCTCGTCGGAAGGAAAGCGGTGCAGGAGGTAGGCCAGCACGGTGGGCCACGACCCGTCCGGCGGCAGGTGCAGCCGGGTGGGGTTGAGGCCGTCCCGGATGGGCAGCGGCGGGACCGGCACCTACTTCCAGGCCTGCAGCATCGACGTCGCAGCGGCGGCGAGCGCGCCCTGGAAGCGGGGGCCGAAGCTGATCCGTGCCACCCCCAGGGGCCCGAACTCGGCCAGTGACTGCTTGTCCGGGAACGCGATCGCATTGACCGGCACCGGCAGCGCCGCGGCCAGCCGCGCCCAGGTGGCCGCGTCGTGGCCACCTACCGGATAGGCGACGTCCGCGCCGGCGGCCGCGGCCAGCGTCAGCCGCTGCACCGCGAGGTCGACGCGCTCGGCCGCCGGACCCACCGCCTTGACGAAGACGTCGGTACGGGCGTTGACGACCAGGTGCACCCCGGCGGCGTCGCTCGCGGCACGCAGGGCGCCGATCAGATCGGCGTGCTCCTGGCCGGAACGCAACCGGCCGCCCTCGCTGTGCACGGTGTCCTCCAGGTTGAACCCGACGGCCCCGGCGGCCAGCAGTCCCTCGACCAACCGGGCCGGCTCCGCGCCGTAACCGGACTCGATGTCCACCGACACCGGGATGTCCACGGCGGAGGTGATCACCCGCACCTGGGCCAACAGTTCGTCGAACGTGTAACCCTCGTTGTCCCGCCGACCGATCGACGTCGGCGACCGGATGGCTGCCGACGGTGAGGCCCGCGAAACCCGCCCCGGCCGCCACCGTGGCGCTCCACGCGTCCCACACCGTGGGCAGCACGACCGGGTCGCCCTTGCGGTGCAGAGCGAGGAACTGCGTTGCCTTGTCAGCCAGTGACACCTGGATCTCCTTCACGTCATCGGCGGTCCTGTGCCCGGCCGTACTCACCGTAACCACCGACGGCACCCCCGCCATTCCCCGCCTGACTGCGCCCCCGCGGCGGCTGTGCTGGAATATTGCGGCCCGGACCCGTCCAGCAGCAGCCGGACCCGACGAACGAGGACCCTCATGTCCCACCTGGATCCCGCCCTGCAGGAGCTCGCCGATGCGCTCGGCATCGCCACCGAGTTCTGGGACTGGCAGGGACATCACCAACCTGTCCCGGCGGACACGGTGACCGCGGTGCTGGCCGCGCTGGACATCGACACCGCGGACGCGGACGGCGCGCAGACCGCGCTGGCCGAGCATCACCGCCGCGCGTGGCGGCGGATGCTGCCCCCGTGCCTGGTCGCGAGGCAGGGCCACCGACCGGCCTTCCCGGTGCACGTGCCTGCCGGTTGGTCGGTCCACCTGTGGATCGATTTGGAGAACGGTGGCGTACGTGACGGGCTGCACCAGCTGCCCGACGACACTCCCGACCGGGAGGTCGACGGGCAGCTGGACCGGGCAGGCGAGCTTTCGAGCTGCCGGATGATCTGCCGCTGGGCTACCACACCCTGCGGGCCCGGACCGGCGACCGCGAGTCGGCCACCACCGTCATCATCACGCCGCCCTGGTTGGGGTTTCCGGAACGGATGGGCGACCGCCGCACCTGGGGACTCGCCACCCAGCTCTACAGCGTCCGGTCGGCGCAGTCCTGGGGCGTCGGTGACCTCACCGACCTCGGCGATCTGGCCGTCTGGGCGGCCGCCGAGCACGGCGCGGGGTACGTCCTGGTCAACCCGCTGCACGCGGGTGAGCCACTGGCGCCGATGGAGCCCTCCCCCTACCTGCCGACGAGCCGCCGGTTCGCCAACCCGATCTACCTCCGCGTGGAGCGCATCCCGGAGTACGCCGATCTCGACGCCACCGCCAGGGACACGGTGACTGCCCTGCGGAACTCGCTGCAGCCGGCCCTGGACGGCGTCGACAAGATCGATCGGGACGCTTCGTGGACGGCCAAACGTGCTGCCCTGGAACAGGTTTACGCGGTTCCGAGGTCGGCCGGGCGCGAGATCGACTATCGCGCCTACCAGCGCCGCGAAGGTGCGGGACTGCTCGGACTACGCGACCTGGGCGGCGATCGCCGAGCAGCACGGCCTGGACTGGCGCGACTGGCCGACGGAGCTGCGGCGACCGTCGTCACCGGCGGTGGCGGCGTTCCGCGACGCGCATCCGGCGACAGATCGACTTCCACTGCTGGCTGCAGTGGGTGCTCGACGAGCCAGCTGGGCGCCGCGCAGCGGGCGGCCACGGGCGCCGGCGCGACGATCGGGGTCATGCACGATCTGGCGGTCGGGGTGCACCCCGGCGGCGCCGACGCCTGGAGCCTGCAGGACGTGTTCGCCCAGGGCGTGTCGGTCGGGGCCCCGCCGGACGCGTTCAACCAGAACGGCCAGGACTGGACGCCAGCCGCCATGGCGCCCGGACCGGCTGGCCGAGGTCGCCTACGCGCCGTTCCGCGACCTGGTGTCGACGGTGCTGCGGCACTCCGGCGGGGTGCGGGTCGACCACATCATCGGCCTGTTCCGGCTCTGGTGGGTGCCCGCCGGCCGGCTGCCCACCGCGGGCACCTATGTCCGCTACGACCACGAGGCGCTGATCGGCATCCTGGCGCTGGAGGCGGCCCGGTCGCCGGCCCTGGTGGTCGGCGAGGACCTCGGGCGTCGTCGAGCCGTGCGCGCGCGCCTACCTGCGCGAACGGGGCATCCTCGGCACCTCGATCCTGTGGTTCGAGTTCGAGCACGACGCGGGTGGGGCGCCGCTGCGGCCGGAGTGGTGGCGGGAGTACTGCCTCGCCTCCGTCACCACCCACGACCTGCCGCCGAGTGCGGGCTATCTCGCCGGCGAGCACGTCCGGCTCCGGCACGAGCTGGGGCTGCTGACCCGGCCGCTCGCCGAGGAACTGGCCGCCGACGCCGCCGAACGGGAGGCCTGGCTGGACAACCTGCGGCGCCCGCGGCGCGCTGCCGGCCGACGCCGACGTCGAGACCACGGTCGCGGCCCTGCACCGTTACCTCACCTGGACGCCGTCCCGCCTGCTGTGCGTCTCGTTGACCGACGCCGTCGGCGACCGGCGCACCCAGAACCAACCCGGAACGATCGACGAGTACCCGAACTGGCGGGTCCCGCTGGCCGGCCCCGACGGCGCCCCGATGTCCTTGGAGGACGTCTTCGGCAGCGAGCGGGCCGCGGCACTGGCGGCGGTCGTCCGGGGGTGAGGATCAGCCGGTCGGGCCGAACCGTTCGACCCTGATCCGCGTGGCCGCCAGGCCGGAGTCGACCAGCGCGGTACTCAGGGCCTCGGCGAACCGGGCCGAACCGCAGACGAAGCCGGCCTCGGCGCCGACGGCCAAGGGTCTGAGGTCCTCGGCGCCCAGCCGCTCACCGGCGCCGGTGCGGGCCACGGTGGCGCCGGCGTCGACCAGCTCCTCGACGTACGGGATGTGGCCCGCGGTGCGGCCGGAGACCGCCAGCCGGAGGCGCCCGGGGACCCCGAGTCGCCGAGCCTGCCGGAGCATCGCCACCAGCGGAACCACCCCGGTGCCGCCCCCGACGGCGACCGCGGGCACGCTGCCGTCCCAGACGAACCAGCCGCCGATCGGCCCGCGGACCTCCAGCGTGTCGCCGGGCTCGACGACGTCGTAGAGATAGCCCGACACCTCGCCGCCGGACAGCTTCTCGACGCACAGTTCGATCAGCTCGTCGGCGGGGTCCGAGGCCACCGAGTACGACCGACTCGCCGTGTAGCCGTCCTCGGCGGTCAGCCGGACGACGAGGTGCTGCCCGGCGAACTGCTGTTGGCGGTGGGGCAGCTCGAGTCGCAGGATCACCAGCCGACCGGTCGGTCGGCGGACCTCCCGCACCACCGCGGTCTGCCACCGGGTCGGTGCCGCACCGACCGGGAGATGCGTTGCCGCCGGGCCGCTCTCAGTCACCCTGGTAGCGCTGTTCCCGCCACGGGTCACCGTGGTCGTGGTAGCCGTTGCGCTCCCAGAAACCCGGCCGGTCGGACTCCATCAGGGTGATCCGGTTGACCCATTTCGCGCTCTTCCAGAAGTACAGGTGCGGGACGAGCAGCCGGACCGGGCCGCCGTGCTCCCGGGGCAACGGTTTCCCGTCGAACTCCCAGGTCAGCCAGGCCCGGCCACCGCGGATGTCGGCCAGCCCCATGTTCGTGGTGTAACCGCTGCTGGACGACGCCAGGACGAACCTCGCCTCGTCGGCGATCTGTACCTGATCCAGCAGAACGTCCAGACTCACGCCGTGGAAACGGGTGTCGAACTTCGACCACGTCGTCACGCAATGGATGTCGCCCTGGTAGTCCGACGACGGCAGCGCCTGGATGTCGGGCCAGCTCCAGGTCTTTGCGTCCTCGACCAGGCCGTCGAGGGTGAACGACCAGCGATCAAGCGTGACGTGTGGAGTGACCTCGGCGGTGAGAACCGGCCAGTCGGTGCCGGTGTCGTACTGCCCCGGTGGCAGTCGCGGGTCCCGGTCACGCCGGGCCCGGCCGCCGAAACCTCGGGTGAATGACGTCATGCTCGTTCCCTTCCGTCCGGACCGGATGCCGTCAGCCTGCCACCGCGGCCCGGGTGGGCGTCGGTGAGGTCAGGAGCGCGGCGTGGGCCGCTCCCGCCGGACCGGCGCCGGCGGCACCGGTTTGGCCGCAACGATCGAGGTGAGGGCGATGACCACGTCCCCCCGCCGGGTCCGCACGGTGCAGGTGTCGATGTCCAGCGCGACCAGCTCGCCGAGGGCATCGGTGGCACTGCCGGTGTCGAGGAGGTGGCGCACCACGATCCGGGTGCCCAGGGGCAGCGCGCCCAACCGCTGCACCGCGGTCACCGGAGCAACCCGTCGGTGATCAGGAACCCGGCGGTCGCGGCTCCCACACCGATGACGACGCTGCCGACGGCGTTGGCCGCCGCGAGCAGTCCGGCCCGTTGCTCGGCGAGCCGCACCGTCTCCCAGGCGAAGGTGGAATAGGTGGTCAGGGCGCCGCAGAAACCGGTCCCGACGATCAGCTGCCACGCGGCGTCCCCGGCGAGTCCGACACCGGTGAGCAGGCCCAGGAGCAGCGACCCCACGACGTTGACCGTGAACGTCCCCCACGGGAGTCGGTTACCGTGCCGCGACTGCACGTACCGGTCGGTCAGGTAGCGCAGCGGCGCACCGAGCGCAGCGCCGAGCGCGATCCACAGGTAGGTCATCGGAGGAACACCCGGCGGGCCAGTTGGACACCGATCGCGGTCGCGGCGGTCGCCGCGGCGAGCGTGCCCGCCAGATAGGCGGCCGCGGTACCCGGCTGCCCGCTGCTCAGCAACCGGTGCAGGTCCACGGTGTAGGCCGAGAACGTCGTGTAGCCGCCCAGGATCCCGGTGCCGACGAACGGGCGCACCAGCGGATGCACCACGAACAGCTCGGTGACGATCATCAGCGCGACGCCGATCAGCAGGCATCCGGAGACGTTGACGGCGAACGTCGACCACGGAAATCCCGTCGCAGGAGTAGGCCACGACCTGCCGATCTGGTAGCGGGCGAGGGAACCGACCACGCCTCCCGCCGCCACCACCGCGAGGACCGTCGAGATGGCCGGCCTGCGCGCACCGTGGCCGGCCGGTGCACCGTGGTCAGCCGATCGCCCGGGGTCGGCCGAGGGACCGTGATCGGCCGGGGGACCGTGGTCGGCCGGGGCCGGGGTCGGCGGCGAGGTCACGGCGTCGAACCTACGCTGGGGGCCGGACGGTCCCGACCCTGTACCGCCGTGACACACCGCGCCGGAGAGGACCGACCGATGAGCAACCTGGACGCGGCGCCGACCGAGACCGACGTTCGCTGCGCCGCCGGTGATGTCCCCACCAGCCGGCTGCTGCCCGCTCGGGAGGTGCCGCTGGGCGGGGTCCGTTCGATGACCGTCCGCCGGACGTTGCCGTCCAGGCAGATCCCGCTGATCGGCGCCTGGTGCTTCCTGGACGAGATGGGCCCGGCGCCGGTCGGCATGACGGTGCTCCCCCATCCGCACATCGGCCTGCAGACGGTGACCTGGCCGTTCCAGGGCGAGATCCGGCATCGGGACTCCCTGGGCAGCGATGTCATGTTGCGGCCGGGTGAGCTCAACATCATGACCAGTGGCCGGGGCATCGCGCACTCCGAGATGAGCGTCCGGCCGGGGTCGCTGCTGCACGGCTTGCAGCTGTGGGTGGCACTGCCCCGGAATGCCGCAGCCGGGGACCCGATGTTCGAGCAGTATCGGGAGTTGCCGGTCTTCACCGCTCCCGGGGTGCGGGCGGTGGTGTTCGTGGGACAACTCGGCGACGTCCGTTCGCCGGCAACCGTTTTCAGCCCGCTGCTGGGGGCCGAGGTCGCCGTGGCACCGGGGACGTCGACGGTGGAGCTCCGGACGGACTTCGAGCACGGCGTCCTGGTGATCGACGGCACTGTGGTCGTGGCCGGCGCGCCACTCGAGGCGGGCCCGTTGCTCTACCTCGGGCCCGGTCGGGACTCAGTGCAACTCAGTACCATTACGGGGGCCAGGCTGATCGTGCTCGGCGGTGAGCCCTTCCCGGACGAGCTGGTGATGTGGTGGAACTTCGTCGGGCGCAGTCACGCCGAGATCGTGACCGCCCGCCTGGCCTGGGCGGACCGCGATCCCCGGTTCGGCGAAGTGGCCGGACACGGCCGGGATCGCATCCCGGCGCCGCCGCTCCCACAGGTGCGGCTGACCCCGCGTCGTCGCCCCTGCTGACTGCGGCCCAGTAGGGTCAGACGGCCGAACCCACCGCATCCAGGGCCGCCTGCAGTCGGGTGGCCGCCTCGTCGGCGACCTCCTGCAATTGCGGATTGCCCGTCATCGACACCATGGTCTGCGGGTCGACCGCCTCCACAACGGTCGTCTGCGCACCGGTCGCCCGGACCACGACGTTGCACGGCAGCAGCAGACCGATGGCGGGCTCGGCGCGGAGTGCGGCCAACGCCAGCGGCGGGCGGCAGGCGCCGAGGATGAGGTGCGGGTCGATCTCCACGTCGAGCTTGGCCTGCATGGTGGCGCGCAGGTCGATCTCGGTGAGGATGCCGAAACCCTGATCGGTCAGCGCCGACCGCACCTGATCGACGACCAGCTCGTAGGGCCGGTCCACGGTGACGGTGAGCGCGTAGCTGGTCATGGTGTCCTCCAAGGGCGGTGGGTGTGTCTGTGCAGTACCCCGGCCGCGCCGACCGCACGCGGCACCTCAGGCTCGCTCCCACGTCCCGTGGACACCCGGACGCAGGGTCGAAAGCGGCGCCGCAGCTCCCGTAGCGCAGCGACACGCCGGAGCCGAGAGGGTGACCATGGACGACACCGATGCGGTGCGAGACAGCTGGGACGCCCACGGCAGTGCCTACGAGTCGGCGTTCGGCCTGTCGTTCCCCGCGATTGCCCGGACCGCGCTGCGGCATGCGGATGTGCAGCCGGGTCTTCGACTGTTGGATGTGGCCGCGGGCGGTGGTGCGCTGAGCATCCCCGCGGCCGAGCTCGGTGCCCGGGTCCTCGCCACCGACCTCGCGCCGGGGATGCTCGAGCTGCTCCGGGAGCGCGCGAGCACTGCCGGGGTGAGCGGCGTCCGCACGGAGGTGATGGACGGGATGGTGAGCCCTGCCGAAGCGCTGGCCGCGGCCGGGTACGTCCGGGTGCGGCTGCACACCCTCGAGCTCGACGTCGAGGTCGGGTCCCCGGCCGGGGCCTGGGAGGTCGTGAGCACCGGGATGGGTGATCTGGCGAAGCTGCTGGGCGCCTGCCCGCCGCGCAGGTCGACAGACTCCGTGCCACGTTCGTCGAATCTGTGCAGCAGCACTACTCCGACGACGCCAGCAGGCTTCCGGTGGAGGTGATCGTGGGCGTCGGCACCAGGTCCTGACCGCGGGTCCGGCCGGGCCGGATCAGATCACCACCACGGTCATGCCGTCGGACTGTGGCAGGTCCATCGCCGCCAGCGCCGCGCCGGCGTCGGCCAGGCCGATCTCGCGGGCGACCAGCCGCCGCGGGTCGAGCCGGCCGTCGACGATCAGCTGCAGCATCGCCGGGTACTCGTGGGCCGCCATCCCGTGCGAGCCGTGCAGTGACAACTCCCAGGCGATCACCCGGTCCATCGGCAGTGCCGGCCTGGACCGCTCGCCCAACAGCAGCCCGATCTGGACGTGACGGCCCCGGCGGCGCAGCCCCAGGATGGAGGCCACCGCAGTGGGTTCGGAGCCCACCGCGTCGACGCCGACCTCGGCCCCGTCGGTGAGCCGCTGGATCTCCGCGCCGACCGCCGCCGGATCAGCGAAAGAGCCACTGTGGAGAGTGATCGCGGCACCCAGGTCACGGGCACGGGCCAGTGCTGCGGTCGAGATGTCGACAGCCAGCACCCGGCAGCCCAGCGCGACGGCGATCATCACCACGGAGAGCCCGACCCCACCACAGCCGTGGACCGCGACCCAACCGCCGCCGAGCGGGCGCCCGTGCACGGTCAGCGCTCGGAATGCGGTGGCGAACCGGCACCCGAGGGCTGCCGCGGTGACGAAGTCGACGGCGTCGGGCAACCGCACGAGGTTGTGGTCGGCGGCGTGCACCGCGACGAGATCGGCGAACGATCCGTGGTCGGTGAAGCCTGGCTGGCGCTGGAACGGGCACACCTGCGCCTCACCCGCCCGGCACACCCCGCACTGGCCGCAGCCGCACACGAACGGCACGGTGACCCGGTCGCCGACGGCGAATCCGGAGACGGCGGAACCGATCTCGGCCAGGGTGCCGGCGAACTCGTGGCCGGGAACGTGCGGCAGCCCCACCGGATCGTGTCCCCGCCAGGCATGCCAGTCCGAACGACAGACCCCCGTCGCACGGACCGCGACCAGCACACCGTCGGCCGGGCAGCCGGGCGCGGGTAGTTCGGTCAGGACGGGTCGGGCCCCATGGTCGCGGTAGACGACGGCGCGCATCAGTGGTCCCGCCAGCAGAGGGCCCACGCGACGGCGGTGTCCAGCCCGGCGTCACCTCGGTCATCCGGGTCGGCGGTTCCGCCGATCTGCAGGAGCGGGCCGGGTGCGTTGTCCTGCATGGGTTCTCCTCGGGTCGGGCGGCGGCCGGTCAGAGCAGTGCGGGTCGGCCGAACTGGGTGGCCACACCCGGGGTCCACAACGGCCGCAGCGTCGGCGGCCCGTCGAGCGGGAACCCGGCGGCCGCGCCGAGGCGGTCGTCCAGATGCCGCAGGGTGGCTTCGTGCAGCACCCAGGGGTCGTGGCGGTTCGGCGTCCACATCGTGCGGCGGCCGAGCCGGCTGTGCATCCCCCACCGCCGGGTCAGGAACTCCTCGACCGGGGTCGGCCTCGGTCGGCGTCCCCGATCTCGATGGCGACCTCGCTGGTGACCCGCGGTCGCGGCCAGCGGCGCTCGCGTCCGGTAGACCCGCACCGGCCCGGCGGCGGCCAGCGAGATCCGCGACCACTGGTACGGGATGCGGATCCCCCAGCGGGCGAGCAGCACCACGGCGAGCCGGTCGGCGTCCAGCGAACGGAACACCACGCCGTGACGGCCGGCGTCGTCCACCGAGTACAGCCGGATGTTGGTCTCCAGGAACCGGCCGAAGATACGGCACCGGCAGCCCGGTCCCGGGTCCGGCCGAGGCCATCAGGAACGGGCACCAGCCCGACGTAGGTGGCGCCGTCGGACCAGACGTCCGGACGGGTGCCGGGCGGCAGGTACGGGGCGACGTCGGCCGGGTCGACCGCCCAGTGCAGGAACGTCAGATCGGCCCAGACCTGGTCGAAGACGACCGGTCGCGGGAGCCGGGGCGGGACATGCGGGAACGTCATGCCTCATCACCTGCCCGATCGGTGCCGGCGGGTCACCCCGCCGGCACCGTCGGACGGGTGGGTTACTTCACGCCCAGCAGGTCGATGACGAAGATCAGGGTCTGGCCGGACAGCGCGTGACCGCCGCCCTTCGGGCCGTAGGCCAGGTGCGGCGGGCAGACCAGCTGGCGGCGACCGCCGACCTTCATCCCGGGGATGCCCTGCTGCCAGCCGGCGATCAGGCTGCGCAGCGGGAAGTTGATCGACTGGTTGCGGCTCCAGGACGAGTCGAACTCCTCGCCGGAGTCGAAGGACACGCCGAGGTAGTGCACGTCGACGGTCGAACCGGCCTGGGCCTCGGCGCCGTCGCCGACGGTGATGTCGGTGATCTCGAGGTCGGTCGGGGCCGGGCCCGGTGGGGGCGTCGACGGTGGGCTTCTGCAGTGAGGTCATGTGCCTCATTCAACCGCATCCGAGCAGCGCAGCCGGGCCCACCGACGGCCGGCCGGGCAGTCAGCCGTCCAGGTCGTCGACCGTCTGGCCGCCTCGTACAGCCGACGGACCGAGTCGCCGGCAGTACATCATCGTGCCCCTGCAAGCCACGTGCCAGCTGCCGCCGGGCGACGACGTGCACCCCGTCGCGGGGTGTTCTTCACGACGAGGTCGCCGGCGTTGACGACGGCGATCAGCCCTCCGACGTGCAGGTCCAGGCCGGTGGCGGCCGTCAGCAGCCGGGCGGCGCGCTGCGCTTCGTAGCGGCTGTTCCGCAGGTACGGCTGCTGGGTCCCGTTCACCAGGAACGTCTTGCCGCCCACCCAGATCTGCGCGCGTGGATGGTGTTTGGCGTTCACGGTGAACACCCCACCCGGCCCGATGACGACGTGGTCGATGTCGGCGCCGCGACTGCCCACCGGGATCGCGTGAATGAACCGCCATCGCGGATCCTGCTGCCCGAGCCGGGCCAGCTGAGCCGCCACCTTCTGCTCCCCGTCGGCGCCGATCCGCCAGGCGCGTTCGTCGTTGTGCACGCCCAGCGCCCGGGCGAAGAAGGTCCGGATCGGGGCGGCGTCGCGGGCGGCGTGAGCCTGCTCGCGCGCGCTCGCGCCCGCCTCGTTGGCGGCGAGGTCCCGCCACGGCCGCGGCGCCGGGTCGACCGACACCACCGCCGGGTCGACCGGCACCACCGCCGGGTCGACCGGCACCACCGCCGGGTCGACCGACACCACCGCCGGGTCGACCGGTACCACCGCCGGCGCGACCGGGGCCGCCGCGTCCGGGCCGGCGCGCAACTGGTCTGCCAGCCAGTCCACCGCCGCGTCGATGACCGCGCGCTCGTACTCGGGTGCGATCGGGTGGGCCCGACTCGTCGCCACGTCCCAGAATCCGAGATCGGTGCCGCCTGCCGCCGAGATGTAGAGGCGGTCGTTGCCGAACCGTCGCCACCGTCGGATCTGCACCGTGTCAGCGTTCATCCGATCATGATCGACGCCGGAACCGGCTTGCCGCATGGGTTCTCGCCGGACTCACCGCACCGGGGGACGCCGCCCGCTGCGTTGGTCACCGACAGTGCGCTGCGGAGACCCGATCCGGTGATCGGTCACCTCAGCAGCCGCGACATCGCCCGGTCGGCGAGCTTGCGGCCGCCCGGTCTGGCAGGTCGGGCAGTACTGGAACGTCCGGTCGGCGAACTCGACCTGGGCGATGCGTGTCGCCGCAGACCGGGCACTTCTGGCCGAACCGCGCGTGCACCCGCAGCCCGGTGCGCTTCTCGCCCTTCAGCCGGGCCGCCTCCTGACCCACGGACCGCTCGATCGCGGCGGTCAGCACGCTGCGCATGCGCGTCGTAGAGCCGGTGCGTCTCCTCCTCGGTCAGCCGCTTGCCTGCCTGGTACGGCGACAACTTCGCGGTGTGCAGGATCTCGTCGGAGTAGGCGTTGCCGACCCCGGCGATCAGGTTCTGATCCCGCAGGAACGACTTCAGCTGCGCGCCGGACGCCGCCGGCCAGCGCGGCGAACTCGTCGAAGGTGATCTCCAGTGCGTCCGGCCCGAGCCGGGCCACGCCGGGGACCGTCAGCGGGTCCGCGACCACCCAGGCGGTCACCGACTTCTTCGTGCCCGCCTCGGTCACGTCGAAGCCCGAGCCGGACGTCCAGCCGGACCCGCAGCGCGATCGGGCCCCCCAGCTTGATCATCGCCGTGGACATGGCGTCCGACCAGCGCAGCCAGCCCGCCCGGGCCAGGTGCAGGACCAGGTGCAGCGGCTCCGGCGTCGCCCCGCCGCTCACGGTGATGTCGAGGAACTTGCCGTGCCGGCCCACCGCGGTGATCGTCCCGCCGACCAGGGCACCGATCGGCGGCTGCACGGTGGCCAGCAGGCCCATCGCGGCGGCCTGGACGAAGGCGATCGGGTCCCCGGCGGCGTGCTCCGTCAGGAAGGCGCCCAGCGCGGTGATCTCGGGAAGCTCCGGCATCGGGCCAGTATGGACCGCGGCCGCCACCGACGCCCCGCGCGACCTCGCTCGCCACGACCGGCGGTTCGCCCGATGACGGCCTCGGTCGACCGTTCGTGGTGGTGCTCAGCCGGCTGGGCGAGCTGATCGCCGCGCTCCGTCACTGCGCAGTGATGACAGATCCGTCCATAACGGGGGCAGCCCGGCGCTCGCTGACTACACTCCCGGTATGCGGATGGCGGCGTTGAGCGAGGCCTCCGGCGTGCCGGTGCCCACCATCAAGTTCTATCTCCGCGAGGGTCTGCTGCCGCCCGGGCACCGCACCAGCCCCAATCAGTCGCAGTACGACGACGAGCACGTCCGCCGGCTCGCGCTGATCCGCAGCCTGACCGAGATCGGCGGCTACTCGCTGGCCACTGTGGCCGACGATCCTGCACGTCGCCGATGAACCGACCGCCCCGCCGCGCGGCAGTTGTCGGCGATCCTGTCCGCGCACGGTCACCGCCAAGCTCGGCGCATCGGCCGGCGGCCGGCGTGCAGCCCCGCTTCCAGCTCGTCGACGCGGTGATGCGCGAGCAGGGCTGGCGGCTCACCGGCAACGACGAGCACCGGCTGACCGCGGCGACTCTGCTGGGCATCATGCAGCAGCCTGGACCTGCACCACACCGCGGCGTCGCTGCGGGCCTACGCAGCGGCCGCCACCCTCGCGCCGACGCGGACGCCGAACGGCAGCGACCTGAGCGGGACACCGAGCAGCACCGTCGTGGCCGGCGTCCTCGACGACGCCCTGATGGCTTCCCTGCGGCGGATGGCCCAGGTGTCGGCGACCCACCGACCGACGATCGCCCGCAGCCGGCTCCCGCCCGGTGACCGAGCCCGCGCGCGTCAGCCGGCGACGATCCAGCGGAACCCGTAGGGCGGCAGCCACAGGTTGCCGTCGTCGCCGTAGGACAGCCGCTCGCCGCTGACCCGTGTCGACGCCCGTCCGGTCCAGCCCGAGCGCCGCCAGCACGGCCCGCGGGTAGGGACCGCCAGTCGTTGCTGACGTTGTACAGACCCAGCAGCGGCCCCAGCGGGTGGTCGCGCAGCACCGGCAGCACCGCCGGTGTCGAACACCTCGGTGATCCGGGCCGGCACCGACGCGTGGAACTGCGGCTGCGCGGACCGGACCCGCTGCAGGTGGGCGAGCGCGTCGAAGACCCGCTGCTGGATCGCTGTACGGCTCGTGCCGGCTGCTCGGCGAGCTCCCAGTCCAGCCGCGGCCGGTGCGCCCAGCGGTTGTCCGCCTCGTGCCCGGGCTCGGTGTCCCAGTCCGGGTCGTTGAGCTGGGCGAGTTCGTCGCCGGACCAGATCACCGGGATGCCGCCCCAGCCCATGATCAGCGCGTAGGACAGCGCGATCCGGGCGATCGCGGTGTCGACCGCCGGCACCGTCGCCGGCGGCCAGCGCGGCCTCCAGCCCGGTGAGACTCGCGGTGGTGCCGCTGATCCGGCGGTCACCGGTGGCCGGGTTGCTCTGGAACACCAGCCCCCGCGCGGGTGTCCCCGGGTACTCGCCGCTGTAGAAGTCGGACAGGAACTTGCCGGTGGTCCCAGCCGTTGAGCCCGGACCGCCAGGCGTCGGTATCGTCGATGGCCCAACCGATGTCGTCGTGACAGCGGACGTAGGTCACCCAGGACGTGGTCGGCGGGACCGGCGGCAGGCCGCGCAGCGCCTCGACCGCCAGCCGGACGTCACCGGCGGCCAGCATCGACCAGATCTGCACCATCAGCGAGTTGTGGTAGGCGATGTCGCTGACCTTGCCGTAGTGCCGGCCCTGGCCGAGGTACTGCACCAGGTCGGCCGGCGCGACGATCGCCTCGGCCTTGAAAGCCAGTGCGGGACAGGCGATCCGGGCCAGCGCGCGCAGGGTGCGGGCGATGGCGTGCACCTCGGGCTGGTTCTGCGAGTTGGTGTCCAGCCGCTTCCACATGAACGCGATGGCGTCCATCCGCAGCACCTCGACGCCGAGATTGGCCAGGAACAGCACGATGTCGGCGTACTCGAACAGCACGTCCGGGTTGGCCCAGTTGACGTCCCACTGGAACTCGTTGAACGTCGTCCAGACCCAGCCCTGCAGTTCGTCGTCCCAGGTGAAGTTGCCCGGCGCGAAGTCCGGGAACACCTCGGGCAGGGTCGCCTCGAAGGCGTCGACCTCGTCGCGGTCGTCGAAGACGTAGAAGTAGTCGCGGTACTTCTCGTCGCCCGGCTCGGGCCTTGCACCGCCCACTCGTGCTCGCGGGCGACGTGGTTGAGCACCAGGTCCAGCACCAGGCTGATGCCGGCGTGCCGCAGCGCGGTGGCCAGGTCCCGCAGGTCCTCGGTGGTCCCGAGATCGGCCCGGACGCTGCGGTAGTCGGCGACGGCGTAGCCGCCGTCGGAGTCGCCCTCGCGGGGGGTGAGCAGCGGCATCAGGTGCAGGTAGGTGACGCCGAGCTCGTGCAGGTAGTCGATCCGGTCGCGCGACGCCGGCGAGGTCACCGGCGAACCGTTCGGCGTAGGCGGCGTAGCCGAGCATCGACTGGCTCTGGAACCAGTCCGGGCTCAGCGTGCGGACCAGGTCCAGGTGCTGCAGCTCGGGGTCGCGGCTCGGCGAACGAGCGTCGCCGCCAACTCCACCAGCCGGCGTCCGAGCGCCTCGGCCGTCCGCCGCCGGGTACAGCTCGGCGACACCCTCCCAGAGGTCGGGCCACCACTTGGCCAGCCGGACCTCGAACAGCTCCCGCCGATGCGCGGGCGCACCGGCCAGCACCGTGTCACCGGCGGCGGCCATCCTGGCGGACCGGGCCTCGTCAGGTGCGGTCACGAGTCGGGCTCGGCGGCCGCGACCTTCGCCGGGGTCTGGGGCCGAGCTGCGGGCATGGAACTGGGCGACGGCGCCGGTGAGCCGACCGGGGACGATCCCGGCCCGGGGGCGGGGAACGGCGGGCTGTGCTCGTTTCATTGCCGACATCCTCTCCCACCCGCGGCGTGGCTGCCCCATCGCGGCGCGGACCCCACGGGCGAGGTCGGGCGCCGCCGGATGCGGGATCCGGACGGCGCGGTGTGGTGGGGTGGAGCGCGTGTTCACCGTGACGTCGGAACTGGACGGCGGCCGCGGCGGCCGGACCGGCGTCATCGCGACGCCGCACGGCGAGATCCGCACCCCCGCGTTCGTCGCGGTCGGCACCAAGGCGACCGTCAAGACGCTGCTGCCGGAGTCGGTGCGCGAGCTGGGTGCGCAGGCGGTGCTGGCCAACGCCTACCACCTGTATCCTGCAGCCCGGCGCCGACATCGTCGACGAGGCCGGCGGTCTCGGCGCGTTCATGCACTGGGACGGGCCGACCTTCACCGACAGCGGCGGATTCCAGGTGCTCTCGCTCGGCGCCGGGTTCAAGAAGGTGCTGTCGATGGACTCGACCACCGCGCGGGCCGATGACGTGATCGCCGACGGCAAGACCCGGCTGGCCCACGTCGACGACGACGGGGTCACCTTCCGGTCCCACCTCAACGGCGACCGTGCACCGCTTCACCCCGGAGGTGTCGATGCAGATCCAGCACCAGCTCGGGGCCGACATCATCTTCGCCTTCGACGAACTGACCACCCTGATGAACACCCGCGGCTACCAGGAGCAGTCGCTGGAGCGCACCCGGCGCTGGGCGGTGCGCTGCGTGGCCGAGCACCAGCGGCTCGCCGCGAGCGCGCCGACCGGCCGCCGCAGGCGCTGTTCGGGGTGCTGCAGGGCGCCCAGTACGAGGACCTCCGGCGCAAGGCCGCCCGCGACCTGGGGGCGATGGACTTCGACGGGTTCGGCATCGGCGGGGCGCTGGAGAAGCAGAACCTGGGCACCATCGTGTCCTGGGTCGCCGAGGAACTCCCCCGCGACAAGCCGCGGCACCTGCTCGGGATCAGCGAGCCCGACGACATGTTCGCCGCCATCGAGCACGGCGTGGACACCTTCGACTGCGTGTCGCCGTCGCGGGTCGCCCGCAACGCCGCGATCTACTCCCCGGACGGCCGGTACAACCTGACCGGCGCCCGCTACAAGCGCGACTTCGGCCCGCTCGCCGACGGCTGCGACTGCTACACCTGCGCGCACTACAGCCGGGCCTACGTGCACCACCTGTTCAAGGCCAAGGAGATGACCGGCTTCACGCTGGCCACCATCCACAACGAGCGGTTCATCGTGCGGATGGTGGACGACATCCGGGACGAGCATCGACGGCGGGTACTTCGACGAGCTCCGCGACCGAGACCCTGCGGCGGTACTACCCGACGCGCGGTCGCAGCATCGCGTCAGCCGGATCCGGCGGATGCCTTCCTGCCGCTTGATCGACCGCGATCACCCGGTAGGTCACCGGCAGCATCACCACCTCGACCAGCGTCTTGTAGACGAACCCGATCAGCACGAACTGCGCGAACTCGGCGCGGCCAGCACACCGACCCAGGCGACCAGCGCCGAACACCAGCGTGTCGGCGAACTCGCCGACCACGGTGGAGCCGAGGAGCCGCGCCCAGAGCGCCTTCTCGCCCGGTCCGCTGCTTGATCTTGACCAGCACCCAGGCGTTGAGGAACTGGCCCGACCAGGTAGCCGCAGATGCTGGCCAGCACGATCCGCGGCACGAAGCCGAGCACCGCCTCGAACGCCGCCTGGTTCGGCCAGTCCGCGGCCGGCGGCGCGATCTGCACCAGCCAGAACGTCAACGCCGCCAGGACCGACACCGCGAAGCCGGCGATGATCGCCCGGCGGGCGCCGCGGAGCCCGTACACCTCGGTGAGGACGTCGCCGAGGATGTAGGTCAGCGGGAACAGGATGGCGCCGCCGTCGGTGAGGATCGGGCCGAACTCGATCAGCTTGGTGGCGCCGATGTTGCTCAGCAGCAGGAAGCACGCAGAACGCCATGATGACGAGGTCGTAGATGCCGCGACGGCGGTGTCCGGCGAGGGTCGAGAGCGGGGCGGCGGCGGGTGCGGGGATCTGTCACGGGACGCCATCCTCCCAGCTCCGCGGCCACCGGCGAAATCCGGCTCTGGCAGGATCGACAGCCCCGACCCCAGGAGAGCCCATGACCGAGACCACCGGCCGGGTGCTGCACCTGGCCCACGTCGACGAGTGGAACCGGCGCTGCTGACCGGCTGGTTCGACCGCTCGACCCGCGGCCGCACGCTGGCCGAGGAGGGCTTCATCCACACCAGCACCGCGCGCAGTTGCCGTGGTCGCGCAGCGGTTCTACGCCGACGATCCGGAACCGCTGCTGCTGCTGGTGATCGACATCGCCGCGACCGAGGCGGCCGGCTCCCGGTGCGCTGGGATCCGCCGACGGCAGCTCTTCCCGCACGTCTACGGCCCGGTTCCGAGAGACGCGGTGGTGGCGGCGATTCCGGTCGAGTTCGACGGGACCGGCTGATCTGCCGGATCTCGACGGCTTCGGCGTGCTCGCCGGACCGCCCGGACTGAGACGGCGAAGGGCGGTGCGCTCCGGACCGCACCGCCCCCTTCCCGGAACGGTTCGCTACTTCTTCTTGACGGCCTCGCGGTCGAACACCGGCACGTCGCCGACGATCGGGTTGGTCCGCCGCGACGGCGCCAGGTACTTGGTCACCAGGTTGACGAACGTCGCCAGCCGGTTGCGGTTGCCCAGCAGCGTGGCGATGTGGACGTACAGCCAGATCAGCCAGGCCAGCGTGCCGGTCAGCTTGAGCGACTTGCCGAACGGCAGCGCGATGTCGGCGATGGCGGCCCGGCGGCCGATGGTCGCCATCGTGCCCTTGTCCTTGTAGTGGAAGTCGGTGGTCGGCTCGCCGGCGACCAGGTGCTGCGATGTTCTTGCCGGCCTGCTTGCCGCCCTGCAGGGCGGGCTGGGCCAGCTGCGGCAGCGCGTCCGGGGTGACCGCGACGTCGCCGGCGGCGAAGATGTTGGTGAAGCCGTGGACGCGCATGTCGGCGTCGACGGTGATCCGGCCGCCGCGGCCCTGCGGCAGGCCCCACTTGGCGACCACCTTCGGCGCGGTGACGCCGGTGGCCCAGATGACGACGCGGGCCGGCAGGAACTCGCCGTTGCCGAGGGTCACACCCTCCGGGCTGACCTCCTTGACCGAGGTGTTCAGCCGCAGCTCGACGCCGCGCTCGCGCAGCTCCTTGGCCGCGTACTCGCGCAGCGTGTTGTCGAACGGCGGCAGCACGACGCCGCCCATCTCGACCAGCACGATGTGGGTGCGGCGCGGGTCCAGCTCGGGGTAGACGACGGCCATCGCGTCGTTGCGCATCTCGGCGAGCGCACCGGCCGTCTCGACGCCGGTGGCACCGGCACCGACGACGACCATGGTCAGCTCCGGGCGAGCCGATGAAGTCACCGGAGGCCGCGGCGTGCTCGAGCTGGGTGAAGATCCGGTCCCGCAGCGTCAGCGCCTGGGCGCGGGAGTAGATCGCGAGGGTGTTCTCCTCGGCGCCGGGGGTGTTGAAGTAGTTGGTGGTGACGCCGGTGCAGATGACCAGGTAGTCGTAGTCCAGCGTGCTGCCGTCGGTGAAGTGCACCGAGTTGCCCTCGCTGTCGATGCTGTCGACCTCGCCGTGGCGGAACGACAGGTTCAGCTGCTTCATCCGGGTGGCGCGCAGGAAGAACGTCACGTCGCCGGCGTTGAGGCCGGCGGTGGCGACCTGGTACAGCAGCGGCTGGAAGGTGTTGTAGGTGCGCTGGTCGACCAGCGTGACGTCGACGTCGGTGTTGCGCAGCGCGCGGACGGCGCCCAGACCGGCGAAGCCGCCGCCCAGGATGACGACGTGCGGACGACGACGGCCGGCGGTGGCCGGTCGGGGCGCGGCGGGCTGAACGCTCATGGAGAATCCTCGCGGTCTCGAAGGGAGCACACCGTCACCACGGTTCGGGACGGGACAGGTGAAACGAGCAGTGGCTAGATCAGGCTCGGACGCTGAACTCGCGTCACACCTTAACGCCTACCGGGACACCCCGGCATGCGCAGGCGGAAGCGGCGCCGGTTCGGACCGCGCTCCCGGCGGGACCGCCGTGCCGCGGTCGACGCAGCAGCGAGGCGAGGAACATCGACAGGCCGACCGACGCCGAGCAGCACGGCGACCCGGGACGGGCCGAGGTAGCCCCAGCCGGCGGCGATCACCGCGCCGCCCAGCCAGGCGCCCACGCGCGTTGGCGAGGTTGAACGCGGAGTGGCTCATCGAGGCGGCCAGCGACTGGGCGCCCTGCGCGATGGCCATCAACCGGGTCTGCACCGACGGGATCAGCATCGAGCCGGAGAAGCCCGAGGAAGAAGACGTTGACGAACGACGCCCACACCGAGGTCGAGGTGATCGAGAACGCGGCGAAGGTCAGCGATGGTCAGCACGAAGCCGACCAGGATGCCGCGGGTCGGGCTGCGGTCGGCCAGCCGGCCACCGAAGACGATGCCGACGGTGCCGCCGACCCCGAAGGTGGCCAGCACCCACGGCATCGAGGACTCTCGGCGATGCCCGCGAGGTTGGTCATGATCGGCGAGATGAAGGTGTAGACGGCGAACATGCCGCCGAACCCGATCGCGCCGAGCAGCAGGATGAACCAGATCCGGCCGTTGCGCATCGCGCCGAGCTCGGTCCTGATGCCGGCGCCGTCCTCGACCGGGCACCGCCGGGACGAACCGCCGCACCAGCAGCACGGTCAACAGGCCCAGCACCGCCACCAGCAGGTAGGCCGAGCGCCAGCCCAGCGCCTGCCCGATCGCGGTGGTCAACGGGACGCCGGCGATGTTGGCGACCGACAGGCCCATCATGATGCCCGCCACGGCGCTGCCGCGTCGGTCGGCCGGGACCAGCGACGCGGCCAGCACCGAGGCGACGCCGAAGTAGGCGCCGTGCGGCAGGCCGGAGACGAAGCGGGCGGCGAACAGGCTGCCGAAGCCCGGGTGCGAACGCGGAGAACAGGTGGCCCGCCACGATGATGCCCATCAGGGCCAGCAGCAGGTTGCGCTTGCTGCATCCGGCTGCCCAGGACGGCCAGGATCGGCGCGCCGACGACCACACCGAGCGCGTAGGCGGTGATCAGGTGGCCGGTCTCGACCTCGGTGACGCCGAGGGAACGGCTGATGTTGGGCAGCAGACCCATCGAGGCGAACTCGGTGGTGCCGATGGCGAAGCCGCCGAGGGCCATCGCGATGATGGCGACGGTGGTGTTCTTGGCCGGTGGCGACCGGCCACCGGTGCGGCCGTCACGCGGGCTGTTCGGCCGGCGGCCGGCCGATCGGCTGCGGGCGGTCAGCGGGTTCGGTGGCGGCAGGGCGGTGTCTGTGCGGCCAGCCAGATCTGGCGCCTCGATTCCGGGTCAGGGGTGTCGATGATCCACTGGCAACGCCCTCGTCGCGACGATCATTCCTGTACCAGTATAGAAGGGCCTTCACCGGGCGGCGGGTGCCGTCGGGGTGTGATCCTCGTGGCCGGCCGGCGCCGACGGACGGCCCTGCGCGTCGCAGCGCCACCGCCATCGTCAGCACCATCACGACGCAGGCCACCGAGGCGACCGCCTGCCAGAAGGCCCACGACCGGGCCGGGCCCAGGCCGGCGGTGTCCAAGTCCCGCGGCCGCGCACAGCAGCAGCCCGATCGACGCCTCGACCAGCGCGATCTCGAGCACCCCGACGACCCGGGCCGCCCGCCCCGCAGCCACAACAGCACCAGAATCCCCAGCGGCACGAACGCCAGGCCACGATCGACCCGACCATGTGCACCTTGGCGTTGACGCTGGCCTGGGCGCCGCCGGCTGTCGGTGCGCACCACGGCCATCACGAGCGCGCCGACGAGGCCCGATCCACAGAGCAGCCGGCGACCGGCGGCCGGCCGGCGGTCGACACTCGTTCGAGCACCAGCGGCGCCGCCGCCCATCGTCACCACGAAGACGCTGAACATCCATCCCCAGGGCCGATCGCCGTACTGGCTGACCGAGACCGGCGGCGGGAACCACTGCCCGGCGACGGCCTGCATCGCCACGGCGGCCGCCGTGCTGAGCACGGTCAGCAGCGCACCGGCCCGCCACCACCTGTCCACGCCCGCATTCTCCACCACCGGGCGACACCGCCGACGACCACCGGGCGACACCCCGGACGCGCATGGCACGATCGCCAGGTGAGCAGCACCACCGTTGCGGCCCAACACCTGCGTGATCTGGTCCGGTTGCGCCAGGTCCGGGACCGCATCGACCGGGAGTACGCGCAACCGCTGGACGTGGCCGCGCTGGCCCGCGGGGTGCACATGTCGGCCGGGCACCTGAGCCGGGCGTTCCGGCGGGCCTACGGCGAGCCGCCCTACTCCTACCTGATGACCCGGCGGATCGAGCGGGCGATGGCCCTGCTGCGGCGCGGTGATCTCACGGTGACGGAGGTTTGTTTCGCCGTCGGTTGCTCCTCGCTGGGCACGTTCAGCACCAGGTTCACCGAACTCGTCGGTGTCGCGCCGAGTGTCTACCGCCAGACCGCCGGCGCCAGTGCCGCCGGCATCCCGGCGTGCGTCGCCCGCCAGGTCACCCGACCGGTCAGGAATCGAGAAGCGCCGCCCGCCGTGCCGGACCTACCGTGACGGCATGGACATCAGCATTCATTACGCCTTCCTACCGCAGACCGACCCCGAGGAGGCGTTGGCCTTCTACCGCGACATCCTCGGCTTCGAGGTCCGCAACGACGTCGGTTACGGCGGGCTCCGCTGGATCACCGTCGCCCCGCCCGGCTCCGCCACCTCGATCGTGCTGCACCCGCCGGCGGTCGACCCGGGGGTGACCGAGGAGGAGCGCCGGACCGTCACCGAGATGATGGCCAAGGGCACCTACGGCGCGATCACCCTGGCCACCCCGGACCTGGACGGGGTGTTCGGCCGACTCAGTGCCGCCGGGGCCGAGGTCGTCCAGGAGCCGATCGAGCAGCCGTACGGGGTACGCGACTGCGCCTTCCGTGACCGGGCCGGCAACCTGATCCGGATCAACGAGCTGCGCTGACCCGGGGTGGCCGGCCGCTCAGCCGGCGGCGAAGGGGTCGAACCGGCCGTCGACGGCGGTCCAACCGCCGTCCACGGTGACCACGCTGCCGGTCATGTAGGACGCCGCGTCGGAGGCGAGAAACACCGCCGCACCGACCATCTCCGAGGGCTCGGCCCAGCGCGCCAGCGCGCACTTGCGCGCATAGGCGTCCGACCAGGCGGCATCGGCCCGGATCGGTCCGGTCAGCTCGGTGGCCACCACCCCCGGCGCCACGGCGTTGAACCGGACGCCGTCCGGGCCGTACTCGGCCGCCGCGGTGCGCAGCAGCTGGATCAACCCGGCCTTGGTGGCGGCGTAGAGCCCTGCCCGGGCTCGACGGTCTGGGCCCGGATCGACGCGAACGCCAGCACGCTCCCCCGGCCGCGCGGCGGCCATCCCCGGCGCGAACGCCTGGATCATCCGGAACACGCTGCGCAGGTTGACGTCCAGCACCCGGTCGTAGTCGGCATCGGTCAGGTCGGCGATCCGCTTGCGGACGTTCACCCCGACCGTGGTGATCGGCGATGTCGGCCGGGCCGGGCCGCGGCCAGCGATTCCACTGCGGCCCGGTCCACCACGTCGAGCGCGGTCCCGGTCGCAGCGGCCCCGATCAGCTGCGGCGGTCGCGGCGGCCGCCTGCCCGTCCACGTCGGCGACCGTCACCGTCGCGCCGGCGGCAGCGAGTCCCGCGGGCGACCTCCCGCCCGATACCGCCGCCGCCCCCGACGACCACCGCATGCCGGCCGGCCAGGGAGAACAGGTCTGCGTAGGACGACGACTGGCGGCACCGGTCATCGCCGCAGACTAACCCGTGCCCGCCGCGCCGGATTCGTGGAGCGCGGACGGTGCGAGGTCGCGGTACGCGGCCAGCTGCCGGCCGGGGTGGTCACCGACGACGCGGCCAGCACCGCCCGTCCCATCGCCCGGGTCACCACGTCGGCAGCCGCGGCCAGCAGCGTGAACAGGGCCAGTGGCGTCCGGGGCCGGCCCGGTGGCGGTGCTGACGCCGAAGAACAGGTCACCGTCGAACAGGGTGTGCACCGGGTTCACCGCCCGCGCCAGGCCGTCGTGGGCGATGGCGGCCAGCTTGGTGCACTGGGCCTTGGTCAGTACAGCGTCGGTGGCGATGACCCCCAGCGTGGTGTGTCGAACCCCGGCCGCGGCATCGTCGTGGATCGCACCGGCCTCGAGCGCGGCGCCCAGCCGGCCGGCGATGTCGGCGAGCAACGCGCCTTCGGCGGCGACGGGCCGCTGCGGCGTCGGGCCGTCGGCGTCGGTCCACCACCGGCGCGGCCCACAGCTCGCCGGTCCGCGGGTCGTAGGCGCGAGCCGGTGGCGTTGGCCACGACCAGCGCGGCCACCGTCACCCCGCTCGGCAGCACGGTCGACGCCTGCCCGATGCCGCCCTTGAGCCGACCGGTGCAGGCGCCGGTGCCGGCCCCGACCGATCCCTCGGCGAGCATCTCGTCGCCGGTCGCGGCTGGCGGGCGCGCCCGCACCGCGTCCCGGCCGAACCCGGCGTCCGGGCCGAGCGTGCGAACGAGCCGCCGCGCGCCAGGTCGAACACCACCGCGGCGGGCACGATGGGCACCACGAACGCCGGGTCCGCGCCCGACCGGGACGCCGATCCCGGTCGCGCGCCGAGCGCGTCCATCACCCCGGACGCGGCGGCCAGCCCGTAGGCCGAGCCGCCGGTCAGCACCAGCGCGTGCACCCGCTCGCACGGTGGCGGTCGGGTCCAGCAGCGCGGTCTCGCGGGTCCCGGGGGCACCGCCGCGGATGTCGACGCCGGCGACCATCCCGCCGGGCGGCGCGAGCACGACGGTGGTGCCGGTCAGCCAGCCCGTCGGCGTCGGCGGTCCGGTGGCCGACCCGCAGACCCGGCGACGTCGACCAGTCCACCGGTGCGCGTCGCCGGTCGCACAGACTCCAGGAACCGGCTGGCCGCCACTGCGAAGACCCGGGCGCAGCGGAGGATGTCGGCGACCTCGACGAACTCGTCCGCCTGATGGGCGATCCACTTCCCGCCCGGGCCGTAGACGACGGTGTCCAGCCCGGCGTCGCGGGTCAGGATGGTGCCGTCGGTGCTGCCGGGCACCCCGCCGAAGACCACCGGCGACTCGCCGACCAGCTCGTGGGCGCCGACCAGCGCCCGGACGACCGGTGCGTCCCGGGCGGTGTCGACCGGCGGCCGGTCGTCGATGACGGTGACCGCGCGCGGTCACCCCGGCCTCGCCGGCGACCTGGCTCGGCGAGCATCCGGACCACGTCGACCAGCCCGCGGTGGTCGATGCCGGGCATCGTCCGCAGGTCCAGGCAGACCGAGGCGCAGCGCCGGGATGACGTTGACCTGCTCCGGGCTCGCCGGCCGGCAGCACGGTCGGGGTCAGGTAGAACGGCCCGAGGTCGGGATGGGCCGGGTAGCGCTCGCCGAGCTGCTCCTCGCAGCTCGGCCAGGCCCAGGATCAGCCGGGCCACCACCGGCAGCGGGTTGAGCCCGATCTGCGGCATCGCGCCGTGCGCCATCCGGCCGCGCAGGTCGACCCGGAGCCGGATCGCCCCCTTGGCGACCGGGCAGATCTCGCCGCCCTCCGGCTCGCAGACGATCACGCCGTCGATGCCGCCGCGCCGGCCGGGGACGCGGCGAAGTGCTTGACGCCGAGCATCATGCCCTCCTCGTCGGCCAGCACCCCGACGACGATCCGGCCGGCTGAAACCGGCCAGCTCGACGGCCCGGGCGGCGTGGATCATCGCCGCCACCCCGGACTTCATGTCGGCGGAGCCGCGACCCCGGAGCCGCCCGTCGACGATGTCGCCGGCGAACGGGTCGAACGTCCAGTCGGCGGCGTCCCCGGGGGTGACGACGTCGCTGTGGCCCTCGAACATCAGCGTGCGGCCGGGGCCGGCGCCCTCGACGACGGCGACGACGTTGGGCCGGCCCGGGGCCACCTCGGTCACCGTGACCGCCCAGCCGAAACCGCGCATCAGGTCGGCGACCACGGCGGCGACCGGCGCCTCGACGTCGGTGGCGCCCGCGTCGTTCACCGAGCGGATCCGGACCAGCTGGCCTGCGTGAGCTCGAGCACGGCGCCGGTCGTCGAGGTGGTCCAGGCACGGCGGTGGCGCGATCGGGTCATGGCATCGATCCTGCCCGACGGCGCCGTCCGGCGACGGGCCTTCCCGCACGGTCGGCTCAGCGCCGGCGCCGGCGGCGCGCCGCGGTCAGGCCGCGCTCCAGCGTGGGCACCGCGGCCAGCAGCTCGCGGGTGTACGGCGTGCTGCGGGTCGGCGTAGACCTGCGCCGTCGGCCCGGCTCTCGACGACCCGGCCCTGCCGCAGCACGGCGACCGGGTCGCAGACCCGCCGGATCACCGACAGGTCGTGCGAGACGAAGATCAGCGTGAAGTCCTCGGCTGGCGGCCAGCCGGTCGAGCAGGTCGAGCACCTGGCCGCGGCTGGTGACGTCCAGCGCCGACACGGCCTCGTCGGCCAGCAGGATGCTGGGTCGTGGCGCGATCGCCCGGGCGATCGAGATCCGCTGCCGCTGCCCGCCGGAGAACTGGTGCGGATAGCGGCGCAGCACCGCCGTCGTCCAGCCCGACCTCGGCGAGCACCTCGCGGACCCGGGCGTCGACGTCCGGACGCGCCCCGGGCGTGCAGCGGCTCGGCGACGATGTCGCCGATCCGCATCCGCGGGTCCAGCGAGCCCATCGGGTCCTGGAAGACGAGCTGCAGCCGCCGCCGCAGCGGCCGCAGCCCGCGCTCCGGCAGCGCGCTGATGTCGGTGCCGTCGACGGTGACGGTGCCGCTGGTGGGCCGGTCCAGCGCGGCGATCAGCCGGACCAGGGTCGTCTTGCCGGAGCCGCTCTCACCGACGATGCCGAACCGGGACCGCCGCGGCACGGTCAGCGACACCCGGTCCAGCGCGACCGCGTTTCCGACGGCGGCCGCAACAGGGCGCGGCCCGGCGGCGGAACACCCGGCTGACGTCGTCGACGCACCACCGCGGCGCCTCGATGTCCGGCGGACGGTCGGTCACGTCGCGCTCAACTCGGCGTCGGCCAGCAGCGCCCGGGTGTGCGGATGCTGCGGGTCGGTGAGCACCTGCTCGACGGTGCCGGCCTCGACGATGCGGCCCTGCGAACATCACCAGCACCCGGTCGCAGACCTCGGCGACCACGGCCAGGTTGTGCGAGATGAACAGCAGCGCGGCGTTCTCCTCCCGGACCCGGCGGTCGATCAGCGCCAGCACGGTGGCCTGCACGGTGACGTCCAGGGCGGTGGTCGGCTCGTCGCAGATCAGCAGGTCGGGCGAGTTGGCCAGCGCGATGGCCAGCATGATCCGCTGCCGCTGGCCGCCGGAGAGCTGGTGCGGGTAGCTGCGGGCGATCCGCTCCGGCTCGGGCAGCCCGGTGGCCGTCCAGCAGCTCCAGCGTCGCCGCGGCCGCGGCCTCCCGGCGGCCGATCGCGGTGTGCAGCAGCATCACCTCGGCGACCTGCCGGCCGATCCGCATCGTCGGGTTCAGCGCGCGTCATCGGCTCCTGGAAGACCATCCCGATCCGGTTGCCGCGGAGCTTCGGCCAGCTGCCGCTCGCGCGCGCCGACCAGGTCGAAGTCGCACGCCGTCCATCCGGATCGAGCCGCCGACCCGCAGCTCCGGCGGCAGCAGCCCGGCGATCGCCAGGCAGGTCAGCGTCTTGCCCGGACCCGACTGGCGCCGATGATGCCGACCCGCTCACCCGGCCGCGAGCTCGAGGTCGACGCCGTGCACCAGCTCGATCCGGCGGCGGCCACGGTCAGCCCGGACACGGTCAGCAGCGGCGCCATCAGCGGCCCAGCAGCCGCGGATCGAGCCGGTCGCGCAGGCCGTCACCGAGCAGGTTGAAACCGAGCACGGCGAGCGCGATGGCCAGCCCCGGCCAGACCGCGGTGAGCGGCGCGGTGGTCAGCTGCGACTGCGCCTCCGACAGCATCCGCCCCCAGGACGGCACGCTGGCCGGCGCGCCCAGCCCGAGGAACGACAGCCCGGCCTCGGCCAGGATCGCGATCGCGTAGGCCGACGACGCCTGCACGATGATCAGCCCGCTGACGTTGGGCAGCACGTGCCGGCACGGCGATGGCCGGCCCGCTGCGGCCGGCCACCCGGGCGGCCCGGACGTAGTCGGTGCTCATCACCTGCATGGTCCCGGCCCGGATGACCCGGACGAAGCCGGGGATCGACGCGACCCCGATCGCGACCATCGCGGTGGTCACCGACCCGCCGTACTTCGCGGCCAGGATGATCGCCACCAGCAGCGCCGGGAAGGCCAGCAGGATGTCGTTGGCCCGCATCACGAACTCCGACACCCCGGGCCGGACCATGCCGGCCAGGATGCCGATCGGGGTGCCGACGACGGCGGCGATGCCGACCGCGACGATGCCGACGTAGAGCGTGGTCCGGGCGCCGACCATCAGGCGGGTGGCGATGTCGCGGCCACGCAGGTCGGTGCCCAGCCAGTGCCCGTTGACCCCGGGCCCGGCGCTGCGGTGCCGGTAGTCCAGGTCCAGCAGGTCGAACGGCGTCCAGAAGAACGACACGACCGCGGCGACGGCGATCGACCGCGACCAGCACCGCCCCGACGACGATCAGCGGCCCGACGCGGCGCCGCGGCCGGCCGCGGCGACCGGTCGGCAGCGAGGTCGGTCACGCCGCCACCCGGGTCCGCAGCCGCGGGTCGATCAGCGCTGTAGGCCACGTCGACCAGGAACGAGATCAGCAGGGCGATCAGCACCAGGGTCACCACGATGGCCTGCACGGTCAGCAGGTCACGGCGCTCGGCGGCGTCGGCCAGGCCCTTGCCGATCCCGGGCATGGTGAAGATCCGCTCGATGATGACCGCGCCGACCAGCACGGTCACCAGGTTGACCCCGATCACCGTCAGCACCGGGATGGACGCGTTGCGCAGGCCGTGCCGGGTCAGCGCCCGGAACGGCGTCAGCCCCTTGGACCGGGCCGTCCGCAGGTAGTCCTGGCCGAGCTCGTCCAGCACCGCGCTGCGCACGTAGCGGGCCAGCACCGCCCCCTGCACCACGCCGAGCGACACCCACGGCAGCACCATGTGCCGCAGGAACTCGACCGGGTCGGCGGCCGGCACCACGTAGCCGTTGGCCGGCAGCCAGCCGCAGCCGGCACCGCGAACACCAGCACCAGCAGGATCGCGGCGAGGAACGCCGGCACCGCCACCCCGATCTGCGAGAGCCGGACAGCAGGTAGCCCAGTCGGCCGGCCGTTGCGCAGCGCGCCGAGCATGCCCAACGGCACCGCGATCAGCAGCGCGACGACCATGCTGCCGACCACCAGCCACGACGTCACCGCGAGCTGGTCGAACAGCGTCGGGCCGATCGGCGACCTTGCTGACGTAGGAGACACCGAAGTCGCCGCGCACGGCGCCGCCGAGCCAGTCCAGGTACTGCACGAGGAGCGGCCGGTCCAGGCCCATCTGGCGGCAGAGCGCCTGCGACCGCCTCGGGGGTGCCGCTGACGCCCAGCGCGTTCCGCGCCGGCTCGCAGCCGTTGTCGAGCACCCAGAACACGAGCAGCGACGCGACGAGGGCGCTGACCAGCGAAGATCAGCGCCCGGCGGAGCAGCGACCAGACCACGCGGGCCGCCTAGAGCTGCGAACGGTTCGGCATGGGCGGTCAGCCGGCGGCGATCGTGGCGAGCTCGAAGGCCGCGCTGATCTGGTTCTGCGACGATGCCCTGCACGTCCGCGTCGGCGACGATCAGGTTCGGGAACGACCACAGCCACACCACCGGGGCGTCGGTGGCGATCTGGTCCAGCGCCTGCTGGTAGTCGGCGTTCGCGGCCTCGTCGGTGAGCTCGCTGTCGGCCTTGGTGAACAGGTCGCGGACCGTCGGGTTGTCGTAGCCGATGTAGTAGTCGGGGTTGCCGAACAGGGTCGCGGCGTCCCGCGGCTCGACGTGGTTGATGATCGTCAGGTCGAAGTCGTGGTCGGTGAACACGCTGCTGATCCAGGTCGCGAAGTCGACGTCGGTGTCCTGGACGGTGATCCCGACCTCGGCCAGCTGCGAGATGACGATCGGCGCGGCGGCGGCGGCGTAGCCCGACCGGCGGCAGCGTGAGCCGCAGCGTCAGGTTCGACTGCGCCGGCCTCGGCCAGCAGGTCCCGGGCCTTCTGCGGGTCGTACGGGTACTTGTCGACGTCGGCGAACCACGGGTCGGTCGGTGCCTCGTGGGTGCCGATCAGGGTGCCGTAGCCGCTCCACGCCGCGTCCAGGATGGTCTGCCGGTCCAGCGCGTGGGAGATCGCCTGCCGCACCTTCGGATCGGCCAGCGGCCCGGTGCGGTTGTTCATGCTCAGCAGCACCTCGCCGGTGGTGGTGCCCGTCGATGACCTGGTACTTGGCTGGTGTCGTCGAACTGGGACAGCGCCTCCGGCGTCTGCACGGTCGACGACCACCTGGATGCCGCCGGTGAGCAGCGCGTTGTTCATCGCGTTCGGGATCGGCGAAGTACTTCAGCGTCATCGTCTTCACCGCGCGGCGGGGTGCCCCAGTAGCCGGCGTTGCGCTCCATCACGATCGAGTCGCCCTTGTTCCAGGCCTGCAGCGTGTACGGGCCGGTGCCGACCGGGGTGGTGGCCAGGTCGGCGACGCCGGTGCGGGAGAACATCGCGCCGATCCGGGTGGTCATGTTGAACAGCCACGACCGCGACGGCCGGCTCAGCACCACGGTCAGCTCGGTCGGCGACGTCGCGGTGGCGCTGGCGACCACGTCCATCCCGGCCTTGACCGACGGCTTCCAGTCGGTCTTGACCCGGTCGATGGAGAACACCGCGTCCTCGGCGGTGAACGGCGTCGCCGTTGGAGAACGTCACGTCCGGTCGCGCAGCTGGAAGGTGTAGGTCAGGCCGTCGTCGGAGACGGTCGAAGCTCTCGGCCAGCAGCGGCACGATCGTGCCGTCCTGGTCCTGCTTCACCAGCGTCTCGTAGACGTTGAGCAGCAGCGCCTGGGTGATCGGGGCACCGTCGGTCTGGGTGAAGTCGAGGCTGGTCGGTTCGAGGACGAACCCGATGGCCAGCGCGCCGTCGCCCGGCGGCGGCGGCGTGGCGGACGGTCCGGCCGTCCGTGGCGGTCGCCGCCGGGCCGACGAGCCGGCGGCCGGTGGCGACCCGAGTCGGGGTCGGGGTCGACCGGCCGAACACGCGCGAGCACGGACCACCAGGCCGACCGTCAGCGCCGCGAATCGCTTGCCCCACATCGGATCTCCTCGCCTGACGATCGGGAATCTCCATGGCTCGCCGGGTGCGGGCAACTCGTCAGGTCACCGCGTCGCTCGGAGCAGCCGTCGGCCCGACGGCCGCGGCGCCGGGTAGCTGGCGGCGGCTGCTGGTACCGGCTCGGCTGCGGTCGGGACCCGGGTCGGGCCGCGGTCCGCCGGACCGGCTGCGGCCGGCCGGATCTGCGGGTTCCGCGCGGTGTCCTGGCGTCACGCGGCGGCAGGCTGATCGGCGGCGGCGGCGCTGAGCTGGGCGGCGGCCAGCATCTCGGCGGCCTGCTCGGCGGCCTCGGCCGCGCGCTGCCGGTCCATCTCGGCCAGGTCGGTGCTGGTGTCGCCGGTGAACCAGTCCTTGACGTCGTCGTCCATCGCGCCGGCCGGGGTGGTCTTCTCCTCGACCGGGGCTGGGCTCGTAGCGGAACACGCCGTCCGTCGCCCTTGTCGCCGAACATCGTGGCGAACCGCTCGAGCGCCTTGTCGAAGCCGCTCGGGATCATCCACACCTTGTTCGCGTCGCCCTGGGCCAGCTGCGGCAGCGTCTGCAGGTACTGGTAGGCCAGCAGTTCCGGCGTCGGCTTGCCGGTCTTCACCGCGGCGAAGACCTTCTCGATGGCCTTGGCCTGGCCCTGCGCCTGCAGGTAGCGGGCGGCCCGTTCACCCTCGGCGCGCAGGATGCGCGACTGCCGCTCACCCTCGGCGGCCAGGATCGCGGCCTGCTTCTGGCCCTCGGCGGACAGCACGGCGGCCTGCTTCTGGCCCTCGGCGGTGGTGATCGACGACGGTCCGCTGACCCTCGGCGGTCAGGATCATCGCGCGCTTGTCGCGGTCGGCGCGCATCTGCTTCTCCATCGAGTCCTGGATGGAGGGCGGCGGGTCGATCGACTTGAGCTCGACCCGGGCGACCCGGATCCCCCACTTGCCGGTGGCCTCGTCGAGCACGCCGCGCAGCTGGCCGTTGATCGAGTCACGGCGGGTCAGCGTCTGCTCCAGGTTCATGCCGCCGACGACGTTGCGCAGCGTGGTGGTGGTCAGCTGCTCGACCGCGACGATGTAGTTGGCGATCTCGTAGACCGCCGCCCGCGGGTCGTTGACCTGGAAGTACACGACGGTGTCGATGGACACGGTCAGGTTGTCCTGGGTGATCACCGGCTGCGGCGGGAACGACACCACCTGCTCGCGCATGTCGATCCGGGCCCGGATCCGGTCCAGGAACGGCACCAGCCAGACCAGGCCGGCGGAGCTGGTCTTGTTGTAGCGGCCGAGCCGTTCGATGACCGCGGCCTGCGCCTGCGGGATCACCTTGACCGAGCGGATGACACGATGACGACCGCGAGCACGGCGACGACGATGGCGACGATCAGTGACTGGATCCATGACTGCGGTTATGGCCCCCAGATGACGACCGCGGTCGCGCCGCGGACCTCGACGACCGTGACGGGTGTGCCCGGCGGCAGCGGCCGGTGGCCGTCCAGGCCGGTGGCCGACCAGATCTCGCCGCCGATCTTGACCTGACCGCCGTGCGGCGTCGACGGTCGACGATGACGGTGGCCTTGGAACCGACGATGGCCTCGACCCCGCTCCTGATCTGTGCGACGGCTGTGGTACCGCGCAGCAGCGCCGGCCGGGCGACCATCACCAGCGCGACCGAGGACAGCGCGAACACGAGCAGCTGCAGCCACAGCACGTCCGGGCACGAAGATCGCGATGCCCGGCGGTGACCAGCGCACCGCCGCCCAGCATGAGCAGCACGAACTCCCCGCCGAGCACCTCGGCGATCGACAGCACGACGGCGGCGCTGAACCAGATCCATCCGGGCATGACGTCATCCTGCCAGAGCGCACCGGCGTCCGACCGCGCCGCCGACCGCTCGCGGTGATACCGATACCAGTCCGTGACCAGCACGGACGCGCGCCGGGCGGCCGGGCGGCACGGCGGTCATCCGGGTACGGCGGTGACGAAGTCGATCAGCCGCTCCACCGCGGTGATCAGCGGCGTCTGCACGTCGCGGAACGTCCGGACCGAGCCGTTCACCCGGCCCCACATCACCGCGGGTTCGGAGATGCCCGAGCCGGGCGCAGACCCCGTTCTTCCAGTCCTCGCCGCGGGGCACGTCCGGCCAGGCCGGGATGCGGACCGCCGTCGGGCCGGACCGCCTGCCAGATGTCGATGTAGGGATGGCCGGTGATCAGCACGTGCGCCGCGTCGCGGCCGGCGGCCGACGGCGTCGGCGATCCGGGTCTCCTTGGAGCCGGGCACCAGGTGGTCGCACAGCACGCCGACCCGGCGGTGGTGCGCCGGGCCGAACTCGTCGAGCCGCGTCGGCCAGGTTGTCCAGGCCGTCGATCGGCTCCACGACGATGCCCTCGACCCGCAGGTCGTGCCCCCACACCCGCTCGACCAGGGCGGCGTCGTGGATGCCCTCGACCCAGATCCGGGCGGCCCGGGCGGTCCGGGCGCGTGTGGCCGGCCGACCGTGACCGACCCGGACGCGGACAGCCGCGGGCCGGTCGGCCGCGGCCGGCCGCGGCCGGACCAGGGTGACGACCTCGCCGTCGATGGCGAACGACGCCGGGTCCAGCGGGAAGGTCCGGGTCCGGCCGCGGAGGTCCTCCAGCGTCACGGTGCTCGGCGGTGCACGACGGTCACCGCGCCGCAGAAGCCGGAGGCGATGTCCTCGGCGACCAGGTCCGGGGTCGGCCGGCACGTCCGGCACCGCGCGGGGTCGCCGGCTGCGAGCGCGCCGCCGCCGTAGCGGCCGGCCCGGTCCAGGTCGACGGTGCGGGGCCGCAGGCGCGGCGGCGGGTTGCCCGGCGTTCAGGTCGATGGTGCGGGCGCGGGACCGCGGCTCCGGGTCCGGTCCGGGCAGCGGGCGGCGGGGAGTCGACACCGCGGCGAGGGTACGACCCGGCGGCCGTCCGCTGCGGGAGGCGGGTCCGGCGCGCGAGTGCGACGGGCCGTCAGTCCCGGCACGAGCCGACAGTCCGGGCACAGCCCGGTCGGCGGTCGGTGATCCTGCCGGGATCCTGCCGACCGCGACATCCGGTCGCGTACGGTGACGCCATGTCCGGAGTGCGCGCCGCCACGGTGCTGGCGTTGTGGGGTGCGGCGTACCGTGCCGCCGCCGCCGCACCGGACGACGGTGCTGGCGGAGATCGGCGTCGGCGCCGGCCGGACCGCCGGGGTCCGGGCCGCCGACACCGCGACCGCCGACCGGGTCGACCTGCCGGGACCGGGCGAGGCCGGCGCCGGGACGGTCGCGCTGCTGGACCTGCTGCGCCGGGGCGGCCGCCCGCAGCTGATGCTGCCGGTCGCCGGGGACGTCCGGGGGCTGCCGCCGGGTCGCCCGCACTGGTGCCGGCCCTGGACGCCGGCGCCGCGGTGGTCCTGCCCGATCGAGCAGGTCGTCGTGGTGCCGGACGAGGGTCACTGGCGGGTCTATCCGCGCTGACGACGGGGTCGAGGTCCCGGCGGTGCCCGACCCGGTCGGCGCGCCCACCCTGTTCGACGCCGAGCGGGACCTGGACGCGGCGATCCGGACGGCCACCAGCCGGCTGACCAGCCTGGACGTCGCCCGCGACGCCGACGGGGTGCGGGACCGGATCGCCGACGAGATGCGCGCGCGGCGCGGTGAACGTGCCCGCCCGGGTCGGGACCCGGCACCGGCACGGGTCCATGCTGCTGGCCAAGGTGGTCGTCGCTGGAGGCGCTGCTGCGGGTGGCTGCCGATCATCGGACCGACGGCGACCACCCGGCACGAGCTCGGCGTCGCTCGACGACGCGTTGCGGCCGCTGGCGTCAGCGGTGCGCTTCGGCCGGCTGGCCGCGGTCAACGAGCTGGTGGACGTACTGAGCCTGAACAGTCAGCCGCCCGCCGTCGGCCGGGACCGACTGCGCGCCGATCAGGAGCGCGGCGACCGCGGGTGAAGTCCGTACCCGACAGCCGCCGCGGCACCGGTCAGACCGGCTGGTTGATCTCGCCGGCCGAGAAGCCCAGCGAGTGGAAGCCGCCGTCGACCATCACCATCGAGCCGCTGGTCGCCGGGAACCAGTCGGACAGCAGCGCGACCACGGCCTTGGCGACCGGGGTCGGGTCGCTGGTGTCCCAGCCCAGCGGGGCGCGGGAGGTCCAGGCGTCCTCGAGGTCGGCGAAGCCGGGGATGGACTTGGCGGCCATCGTGCGTACCGGTCCGGCCGAAACCAGGTTCACCCGGATCCCCTGCGCACCCAGATCGCGGGCCAGGTAGCGCGAGCAGGCGACTCCAGGCCCGCCTTGGCCACGCCCATCCAGTCGTAGGCCGGCCAGGCCTGGCGGGCGTCGAAGTCCAGGCCGACGATGCTGCCGCCGCTCGGTCATCAGCGGCAGGCAGCCGACGGCCAGCGCCTTCAGCGAGAACGTGGACGCGTTGCACCGCGGTGGCGACGTCCTCCCACGGGGTGTTCGAGGAAGTTGTTGCCCAGCGCGGAGGCCGGGGCGAAACCGATGGCGTGCAGCACGCCGTCGAGTCGGTCGACGTGCTCACCGACCCGGGCGGCCAGCGAATCGACCTGCGCCGGGTCGGTGACGTCGAGCTCCACGACCGGCGCCGGCGTCGGCAGCCGCTTGGCGATCCGCTCCACCAGCGACAGCCGGCCGAAGCCGGTGAGCACCACGGTGGCGCCCTGCTCCTGGGCCATCCGCGCGGTGTGGAACGCCATCGAGGCCTCGGTGATCACCCCGGTGATCAGCAGGTTCTTGCCTTCGAGGAGTCCGGTCATGTCGGTGTGCTGCTTCTTCTCGTCCGGGTGAGGCGCGGATGACAGGCGGGTGCGGCAATGCGGAGCAAGGTGCGGGCGGGTCAGTGCCCCATGCCCAGGCCGCCGTCGACCGGGATCACCGCACCGGTGATGTAGGCGGCGCCGTCGGAGGCCAGGAACGACCACGACGGCGGCGATCTCCGTCGGTGGCGGCGTACCGGCCCAGCGGCACCTGCTCGATGATGTCGGCGCGGCGGGCCTCGGAGAGCTCGCGGGTCATGTCGGTGTCGACGAAACCGGGGGCGACCACGTTGGCGGTGATGTTGCGCGATCCGAGTTCGCGGGCGATGGAGCGGGCCACGCCGACCAGGCCGGCCTTGGACGCGGCGTAGTTGACCTGGCCGGCGCCACCGGACAGCCCGACCACCGAGGAGATGAAGATGATCCGGCCGAACCGCTTGCGCAGCATCTGACGCGGCCCGCTTGGCGACCCGGTACGAGCCGGTCAGGTTGGCGTCCAGCACCCCGGTGAACTGCTCCTCCGACATCCGCAGCAGCAGGGTGTCGTCGGTGATGCCGGCGTTGGCGACCAGCACCTCGACCGGGCCCTGAGTCGGCCTCCACCTCGGTGAACGCGGCATCCACGGATGCCGCGTCGGTGACGTCGCACGTCACCGCCGTCAGTCCGTCCGGGGCCTGCCCGCTGCGGTGAGGTCACGGTCACCCGATGCCCGGCCGCGGCCAGCGCCTGCGCGATGGCCAGTCCGATGCCCCGGTTGCCGCCGGTCACCAGTACCGATCGGCCGGTCTGCTCGAGTCACGCGTGTGTCCTCCTGGGTCGGCCCGGCGACGCCGGATGGCGCGCGGCCTCTCACGTTAGTGCCGCGAGCGCTCCCCCGCCGCCGACGGCTCGCCGCGGCCCCGGCGCCACCTCATCGGCGCGGGCTCGGCACTCACCCTCGGCTGGTGGGTGACCGGGAAGTTCACCGAACGCGCGATGAAGCAGCGGGCACCGACGTCGCCATGCAGTGCCTCGGCGGTGAGCAGCGCCTGCGGATCGCGGACGGTGACGGTGGGGCGCAGCGTGATGCCGACGAACTGCCCACCCCCACCTGCTGCCTCGTCGTCGGTCACCAGCACCCCGATCGGATCGTCGCGGTAGGCGGTGACCACCACCCCGGCGACCGCGCACAGGTGCAGGTACCAGAGCATGTGGCACTGGGCCACCGACGCGACCAGCAGGTCCTCCGGGGTCCAGCGGGTCAGGTCACCGCGGAACGCCGGGTCCGACGAGCCCAGGATGTCGGGCTTGTGCTCGGCGCTGACCACGTGGCTGCGACTGAACGCGCGGTAGTTGCTGGTCCCGCTGCCCTGGTTGCCCGTCCACTCCACGGCCAGCCGGTACAGGTGCTCTCGACTCACCGCCGCAGTCTCCCAGCCCGGCCGGCCGGCCTCGTCACGGGATCCGCTGCGTCACGACGAGCGACGCGCCGGCCGCGAGGATCACCAGCAGCGTCCCGGCGATCATCCACGGCCGGGAGTTGTCCTGCTTCTTGATCTCGTAGCCGATCTGCTCGCCGAGCTGGGCGTAGACGGTGCGCAGCTCCTCGGCGGTGGCTGCGGAGTGGAAGTCCCCACCGGAGATCGCCGCGATCTGCCGCATCGACTCCTCGTCGATGGCCACCGACTGGGTGGTCCCCTCGATCTGCGACCGTGCCGTGGTCGGTGCCGAAGGAGATCGTCGAGATCGGCACGCCGGCGTCCTTGGCCGCCTGGGCGGCTTCCATCGCCGAGCGTCCGGTGGTCTCCTTGCCGTCCGACATCAGCACGATCCGGGCCGGCGGCGGTCCCTGCGGCGCCGGCAATCGCTGGTGGTGAACGTCTCGATGCTCTTCAACGCCGAGGTGATCGCCTCGCCCGTCGCGGTGCGCTCGTCCAGCTTCAGGTCGTCGATGGCCTGGATCGCGGCGGCCCGGTCGGTGGTCGGCGACACCATCACGTTGACCACGCCGGCGAAGGAGATGATGCCGAGATTGACGCCGGGCGTCAGGTCGGCGGCGAACTGCGTGGCGGCGTCCTGTGCCGCCGGCCAGCCGGCTCGGCGCGACGTCGGTGGCCATCATCGACAGCGACACGTCGATGGCCAGCATCACGGTGGCCCGGTTGCGGGGCACCTTGACCTCCTGGGTGGGACCGGCCAGCGGCCAGCGTCAGGATCAGCATCGCGACCAGCAGCAGCGCGGTCGGCAGGTGCCGGACCCGGCCCGGCCGCCGGGGCGCGACCCGCTCCAGCAGCTCCAGCGACGCGAACCGCAACAGGTAGCGCCGGCGGTCGCCGGTTGACCAGCACGTATCCGATCAGCAGTGCCACCACCGCCGCGGCCGAGGGCGAACCACACCGGATGGGCGAACGTCACCAGGCCTCCCCCCTCGTGTGCGCACCGGCGGCGCGGTGGCGGTGGCACCGGTCCAGCCGCGCTTGCGACCCATCACGAACCGCAGCACGTCGGCGATCCAGTCCCGGTCGGTCCGCAGCGTCAGCTGGCCGGCGCCGGACCGGCGCAGTGCCGCGGCGACGTCCCGGCGGTGCGCAGCCGCCTGGCGCGGCGAAGTCGCTGCGCAGCGACGCGGTCGTCTGCACCTGCCGGGTCCGGCCGCTCTCCGGGTCCAGCAGGGTGACCAGCCCGATGTCGGGCAACCGCAGGTCCAGCGGGTCGAGCACCTCGACCGCGATCAGCTCGTGCCGACCCGACAGCGCCCGCAGCGAGCGTTGCCAGTCCACCGGTCCGACGAAGTCGGACACCACGACCGCCAGCCCGCGGCGTCGCGGCGGCCGTCGCAGCTGTTCGATGGCCGACGCGAGATCACCGCGCTGGCCCACCGGTGCGCGCGGGGTGGTCGCCAGCGTCCGCAGCAGGTGCTGCAGATGCGCGCGGCCGCCGCGGGCCGGCACCCGGACGATGCCGCTCCCCGGTGGCCAGCACCGCCCCGACCCGGTTGCCGCCGCCCTGGGTGAGGTGGGCGATCGCCGCGGTCGCCGCGATCACCAGGTCCCGCTTCTCGCAGCCGCGCGGATCCGAAATCCAGCGACGCCGACAGGTCGGCGACGATCCATGTCTCCAGCTCCCGGTCGGCGACCGTCTGCCGGATGTGCGCCTCGGTGGTGCGGGCGGTGACCGACCAGTCCATCCGGCGGACGTCGTCACCGGGGTGGTAGGGCCGGGCGTCGCCCGGCTCGCTGCCCGGGCCCGGGACCAGACCGAGGTGGTTGCCCTGCAGCAGACCGTCCAGCCGGCGGCGCACGGTCAGTTCGAGGTTGGCCAGCGCGGAATCGATCCGGGCCGGGTCGGCGAACCGGGGCGGCGAACCGAGCAGGCTCGACACCGGGTCCGCAGCGGCGGCCACCGCATCCTGCGGCGCCGCCGACCCGTCCCGACGACTCATCCAGCCCACCATCCCCTGCAGCCCCTAGTGCGCGACGGCGTACGGGCTGACCTGCGGCAACGGGATCGCCTGCAGCAGTCGGGTGAGGATCGTCTCGACCTGGACACCGTCGGCCAGTGCGTCGTAGGACAGCACCAACCGGTGGCGCAGCACGTCGGCGGCGACGTCGATCACGTCCTGCGGGATCACGAAATCGCGGCCACGCACCAGGGCCAGTGCCCGGGACGCGGCGATCATGCCCAGGCTGGCCCGCGGGGACGCGCCGTAGGAAAGCCAGCCGGCGACCTCGGTCAGGCCGTGCTCGGCCGGTGTCCGGGTGGCGAACACCAGCCGTACCACGTAGTCCACCAGCGCGTGGTGGACGAACACGTTGGCCGCGACGTCCTGCAGCCGCTCCAGGTCGGCCAATCGGCAGCACCTGCGTCGCGGAAGGCGGGCTGACCCCCATCCGGTAGATGATCTCGCGTTCCTCGTCGGGCTCCGGGTAGCCGACCAGCAGCTTGAACAGGAACCGGTCGCGCTGCGCCTCGGGCAGCGGGTAGACGCCCTCGTTCTCGATCGGGTTCTGGGTGGCCAGCACGAGGAACGGATCCGGCATCTTGTACGTGGTGCCGCCGATGGAGACCTGACGCTCTGCCATCACCTCCAGCAGCGCGGACTGGACTTTCGCCGGCGCCCGGTTGATCTCGTCGGCGAGGACGAAGTTGGCCACCACCGGCCCGAGTTCGGTGTCGAACTGTTCCCGGCCGGCCCGGTAGATCCGGGTGCCCAGCAGGTCGGAGGGGACCAGGTCGGGGGTGAACTGGATCCGGGAGAACGTGCCGCCGACGGCCCGCGCGAACGTCTCGACGGCCAGCGTCTTGGCCACCCCGGGCACGCCCTCGATCAGCAGGTGCCCCTTGGCCAGCAGCCCGACGAGGATCCGCTCGACGAGCCGGTCCTGACCGACGATGACCCGTTTGACCTCGAAGACCGTGCGCTCCAGCAGGGCGGCGTCCGAGCCGGGTGGCGACGGCGACACGGCCGGAGCGGGATGACCGTTGGTCGAATCCGGGATCACCGGCATCTCTCCTCAAGGGAACGGGTGGGATCAGGTCTCGGTGAGGCGGCGGCCGGGCCGCACCCGTGGTGCTGCCCGGCCGGAAGGCGTAGTGCGGCCAACCGTACGGGACGCCGGCCGACGCCCGCGGCGACGGTACTCATTCGTCCGACCAGCGGCGCCACTGCGCAACGGTGTCGATGTCGGCGCCCTCGCCGTCCACCTCGGCCACCGGGATCCGTCGTAACGGGGCCAGCAGCGCCCGCAGCGGGGCACCTGCCCAGGACTGCCGGATGTGGCAGGCCGTCCGGAGCGCCGACAGCCGCCACACGCTCAGCAACAACTGCTCCCGGCCGATCGGCGTCGGCCAGCACCGCCCCGTCAGCCCCGTCGGCCCCGACCAGCGCGGCGAGCACCCGCCCGACGGTGTCCGAGGACACCGCGGGTAGGTCGGCGGCCAGCAGTGCCACCGTCGCCCGGCCGTCGAACGCGGCCAGGGCCCGTACCCCGGCGTGCACCGCGGCGGCGGGACCGGACCCGGGTGGCTCCTCGGCGACGAACCGCACCGGGCGCAGCACCGCCGCGCCTGGACCCGACCACGATGACCGTGGCGTCGCCGAGCGCGGCCACCGCCCGGTCCAGCAGGGTCGCGCCGCCCACGATCAGGCCCGGCTTGTCGACCCCGCCGAGACGGCGACCGGCCCCGCCGGCGAGCACCAGGCCCGCCGACGGGGCCGGGCCGTCGGTGCTGACGAGGTCGTCGCCGGTGGTGCCGTCCGTCACGCGTACGGGCGGGCGGCGCCGATGTAGCCGTCCCAGCGCATCGGCGAGATCTTCACGTAGGACCCGGACTGCGGTGACTCCAGCATCTGGTTGCCACCCATGTAGATCGCGACGTGGTGGATGGTGGCCGGGTCCGAGGTGTCGTTGGCGTAGAACACCAGATCGCCGGCTTGCAGATCGGAGCGGGCGATCCGGGCGCCCTTGTAGAACTGGTAACCGGAGTAGTGCGGCAGGGACACCCCGACCTGCGCAAAGGCGTACAGCGTCAGGCCCGAGCAGTCGAAGCCGACGTTCATGTAGTCGCCGAAGCTGTCCGCTGTCCCGCCGTCGCGGATACCGACGGTGGGGCCGCTGGCGTTGCCGCCGCCCCAGGAGTACCGGGTGCCGAGCCAGGACCGGGCAGCCGCGACCACCCGTTGGCCGATGTCGCCGTTGTAAGCCGCCGGTGCCGGCGCCTGCACGGGGGCCGGGGTGGCGGCGCGGGCGCTGCCGGCGGCCCTGGATGGGGCGGCGGCAGCCCTGGATGCGGCGGCGGCGGCCGTGCGCGCGGCGGCCGCGGATGCGGCCTGGGCGTCGCGGGCTGCCTGCCGCTGGGCGGTGGCGGCGGCCGCTGCCGCGGCAGCGGCCGCCTGGCGCTGGGCCTGCTGTTCGGCGGCGATCCGGGCGGCCTCGGCGGCCGCGGCGGCCGCGGCCGCGGCTTGGCGGGCAGCCTCCTCCTCGGCGGCCTTGCGGGCAGCCTCCTCGGCCTCCTTGCGCAGTCGCTCCTCCTCGGCGGCCTTGAGCACCAGCCAGTCGGTGTACGCCTGACGCTGGCCCTGCAGGTTGTTCACCGTGTTGACGGCGGCCTGGTAGGACGTCCGTTCGGCCGACAGGTCGGACTCCAGCTGGCGCAGCCGCGCCTGGCCGACCTGCAGGGCGGTGGCCGCCTCCGCCGCGGCGCGGTCGGCGTTCTGCTTGGCGACGTCGGCTTCCGCCTGCTTGTCCCGGGCGACCTGGAGCGCCGCGCGGGCGGCGGCGTCGAGGTTGGCCTTCGCGACCCTGGCCCGCTGCAGGTTGCCGATCACGTCGAGTTGGCTGCCGGAGATGGACTCCAGCAACTGGGTGCGCTGCAGCAGCTCGTCGGCGCTGCCGGCGTCCCAGAGCGCGGTCATCGAACCCAGCGTCGAGCCCTGCCGGAAGGACGCGGCGACGAAGCTGTCGACCTGGGCCTGTGCCCGGTCGATCTCCTCCTGGGACGCGGTTGCGGCGGCGCCGGCCGCGGTGGCTGCGGAGTCGGCGTCGGCGGCGTCGGACACCGCGACATCCAGATCGACTGCGGCTTTCTGGGACAGCTCGGCCTTGAGTGCCATGTCGTTGTTCAGCCGGTCGATCTCACCCTGGGTGTTGGCCACCTTGGCGGACAGCTTGCCGACCATGTCGTTGATCTGGGCGGCCTGACTCTGACTCGCGGAGATCTGGTCGTCCGACGGGTTTTCCGGCGGCGGCGGCAGTGCGCCCGCCGGCAGGGTCAACCCGACCAGCAACGAGGCGATGACCGTGACGCAGATCCCGGCGGCCCGACGGGGTCGTCCCCCGACCGCGTCGGCGGACAGGCGGGCGGGCGGTCGGAACCGGGTTCGTGCGTTCGCCACGGACACTCCTGCAGACGGGGGACATGAGGCGTGCTGCCGACAACACCGTTGTCAATGCGACACGCTTGGGACTCAGGATGCCACTTGATTCCCCTCATTAGCCAGCCGCCTCGTCCACAACTTTGGTCCCATCACTCCCATACCGGACATACGTCACCGACTCCGCTCCGATGACCGTCGAATACGGGCAGTCACCGCCGCCGGGGCCGACAGATTTGTGGCCATCCCCGGCCCCTCGGCCGGAAGAACGCGTCGCGCGGGCCTGTCGCCATCAGACTGGGCGGATGTCACTCCCGCCACCACTCCCGCCGCCGCCGCCGTCACAGCCGTCGTCGCAGCCGACCGGGTCGCCGGACGCCTTCGCCGCGGCGACGTCGACCCGGCGCGCCCAATGGCCGGTCGGTGTCGGCATCGGTCTGGTGGTCGTGGGGACCTTCCTCCCCTGGGCCAGGTCGGGGCGGGTCGGACGCAACAGCTACCAGTTGGCCGGCGTCGGCTCCCGGTTGTCCGACGCTGCGGACTGGTGGGTGGCCCTGCTGCGGACCTGGCCGTACCTGGGCCCGCTGTGGGCGGTTGCGGTGGTGCTGATGATCCTCGGCCGGACCCGGGCCGCCCCTGCTCTGGCACTTGTGCTGGCGGCAGTCTCCGGAGTGGTGGCGCTGGGCTGCCTCGTGCTGGCGCTGCGTCCGGGCGTCGCAGTGACCGTGGTGGCGACCGGCCCGCTGGTCACTGCCGTCGGCGCGTCGGTGGTCGCGACGGCGAGCGTTGCGAGTCTGCGCAGGTCCCGGCCCCCGACAGCGCCGCCGCCGGCGCGGTAACGGTCGCGTCACAACTGCCCGGCGAGCGGAGCCCTCCTGACCCGAACCGCCCACCCGACACCGCCGGATGGGGGAAACTGGTGCGGGACGGCATCAACCGGACGCCAGGCGACTCCCGTTCAGCATCGGGTCGCCGTGCGGTCGGTGTCGTCGTGGTGGCGCCGGGACCGACGGCGTCGCGCAGGCCGCAAGGAACGACGTCCGCCCGTCGGGGTGGGCGAGGGGAGCACACAACAATGACGACACCGCACGATCCGTACCGCGCCGCCGGACAACCGTCCGGCCAGGACGGTTCCTGGTCCGACCCGCAGCAGGCCGGGCAGGCCGACGACTCGGCGTGGCAGCAGCCCGGCGGACCTGACCGGGCCGAACAGCCGACCCAGCAGTTCGGGTCGCCGCAGCAGTACGGCCAGCCCGAGCAGTACGGCCAACCACAGTCCGGCCAGCCCGGGCAGTACGGCCAACCGCAGTACGGCCAACCGCAGTACGGCCAACCCGAGCAGTACGGCCAACCGCCGTACGGACAGCCCCAGTACGGACCAGCCGACCAGTACGGACAGCCGCAGTACGGACAGCCGCAGCAGGACTTCGGCGTCGACACCGCAGTCAAGTCCGGCGGACCGGCCGGCGGCACGCCGCGGAACAAGGGCGTGCTGGTCACGGCGGTGGCGGTGGTGGTCGCGCTGCTCGCGGGCCTGGGCATCTACTTCTTCGCCGTCCGCGACAGCTCCGGCGGCGGGCAGGCCTCGCCGCAGGCCGCCGTGACGCAGCTTTTCGCCGACCTCGACAACGGTGACCTGGTCGGCCTGACCGACACCTTCGACCCGGTCGAGGCGCGCTTCGTCAACGACTTCGGCACCGACCTGATCGGGCACTTCAAACGGCTCGGCCTGCTGACCGACGACGCCACGGTCAACAACGCCACCGGCGCCAACATCAGCATCAAGGGCATCACCTTCGACACCACGGCCGAGGAGAAGCCGCTCACGGACCTGACGATCGTCAAGCTGACCGGCGGCACCCTGACGCTGCGCCCGACCTCGGGCAGCGGGGTCGAGACCGATCTGTTCAAGCGGCTGATCGCGGCGATCTCGGACCGGGCTGCCGATGCCGACATCCCGATGACCTCGACCACCGAACCCACCGTGATCGACATCGCGCAGGTCATCCGCGACGACAACAACGGCGAGCCGATCCGCATCTCGACCGTGCAGCGCGACGGGAACTGGTACCCGAGCCTGTTCTACACGCTGGCCGACTACTGGGCCCAGGCAACCGACGCTGGCACCGTGACCGCCGCCGATGCGCTCCCCGCTGTGGGTGCCGACCGGCCGGAGGCCGCCGTCGACGCGATGGTGCGGGCGTTGATCGCGCAGGATGCCACCGCGGTGATCGGACTGCTGCCGCCGGACGAGATGGCGGCGGTGCACGCCTATGGCCGCAAGATCGTCGCGGCGATCGACGCCGAGCCGGTGGCCGAGCCCGACGTGAGCCTTCAGGCGGAGTGGAACGTCAGTGACGTGACCGGCGGCAAGCTGCTGTCGATCCGGACCCTGGAGTTCACTGCCGGCGGCGAGAGCGGCCGGATCGAGATCGATCAGGCGGCCAACTCGATCACGGTGATCAACGGCTCCGACGTCCAGACCTTCGACGTCGACACCATTGCCGAGCTCATCGGCACCCAGGAACTGGCCGACGTGCACCCGAACATGACCGACTTCGTCCAGCGGATGCTGTCTGCGGCGGTACGGCTGGGGATCGTCGCCACCCAGGTCGACGACCGCTGGTACGTAAGCCCGTTGCGGAGCTACTCCGGGCTCTTCACCACCCTGCTGGGGGGCATGGAGCAGCGCGACTTCGAGATGTTCATCGACCTGCTGCAGGAGTGATCCGGCGGCGGCGACCCCGCCTCACACCCCGGCACTGACACTCTCGGCCCGGCCCCGGACATCCCCGGGCCGGGCCGAGCGTCGTCACGGGTCCGATCGCTCCCCGGGCAGCACCCACTCGCCGGTCCGGGCGAATCGGTCCAGGGTCGCGCGGTAGGGCGCCAGGTCCAGCCCGGTGGCCGCGACCCACGCATCGTCGTAGTAGGTCCCGGCGTACCGGTCGCCCGAGTCGCAGATCAGCGTGACGATGCTGCCGCGGTTACCGACGGCGTGCATCCGGGCAGCCAGCCCGAGGGCTGCCCACAGGTTGGTGCCGGTCGACCCACCCGCCCGTCGACCGGTCTGCTCCAGCAGGAACCGCATCGCCGCGATCGATGCCGCATCCGGGACCTGCTCCATCCGGTCGATCACCGACGGCAGGAACGACGGCTCCACCCGGGGCCGGCCGATGCCCTCGATGCGGGAGCCGATCCCGGTGCTGATCGATGCGTCCCCGGTCCGCCAGCCCTGATAGAAGGACGAGTTCTCCGGGTCGACGACCACCAGTTGGGTGCGGTGCCGCCGGTAGCGCAGGAACCGGCCGATGGTGGCGCTGGTGCCGCCGGTGCCCGCTCCGACCACTATCCAGCTCGGGATCGGGTGCCGTTCCAGTGCCAACTGTCCGAAGATCGACTCGGCGATGTTGTTGTTGCCGCGCCAGTCGGTGGCCCGCTCCGAGTAGGTGAACTGGTCCATGTAGTGGCCGCCGGCCACGGCGGCGACGTGGGCGGCTTCGTCGTAGATCGCCGCCGGGTCGTCGACGAAGTGGCAGCTACCGCCGGCCGCCTCGATCAGCGCGATCTTCTCCACGCTGGTCCGACGGGGCATCACCGCGACGAACGGCAGACCCAGCATCTTGGCGAAGTAGGCCTCCGATACCGCGGTCGACCCCGACGACGCCTCCACCACCACGGTGCCCTCGGTGATCCAGCCGTTGACCAGCGCGTAGAGGAACAGTGAGCGGGCCAGCCGGTGTTTGAGGCTGCCTGTCGGGTGGACCGACTCGTCCTTGAGGTAGAGGTCGATCCCCCACTGCGGAGGCAGCGGATAGACGTGCAGGTGGGTGTCGGCGCTGCGGTTCGCGTCCGCCTCCACCGTGCGGATCGCGTCATCGACCCACGCTCGGGTGGTGCGGGAGGGCCCGGGCTGCGGCTCCGTCGGTCCGGTCATGGGAGCCCACGGTACGGCGGCGTCCCGGCGTCGGGTGGAGTTGCCACTCTTACAGGACAAGCGTACGGTTTGGGGCGTCCCGCCGGTCGCTGTGACGGCACCCCGCCGCCGCCGCGGTTCGGGCGCATAGCACCATAGGACGACACGCCTGGAACAATCCCCTCCGGTGGCCTGCCGCTGCCGCCGGAACGCCGCCGACAGATATGAGGACCCCGTGACTGGATCGACTTCGGTACACCCGGACAGCTTCAAGGCCAAGGACACCCTGGTCGTCGCCGGCGACGCCGGCGAGCAGAGCTACGAGTACTTCAAGATCGCCGGGGTCCCGGGTCTGGAGAACGCCGCGAAGCTGCCGTACTCGCTGAAGGTGCTGCTGGAGAACCTGCTGCGCACCGAGGACGGCGCCAACATCACCGCAGATCACATCACCGCGTTGGCCAACTGGGACCCGAACGCCGAGCCCGACACCGAGATCCAGTTCACCCCGGCGCGGGTGATCATGCAGGACTTCACCGGCGTCCCGTGCATCGTGGACCTGGCCACCATGCGCGAGGCGATGGCCGAGCTCGGCGGCGACCCGAACAAGATCAACCCGCTCGCACCGGCCGAGATGGTCATCGACCACTCGGTCATCGCCGACGTCTTCGGCAGCCCGGACGCCTTCGAGCGCAACGTCGCCCTGGAGTACGAGCGCAACCGTGAGCGCTACCAGTTCCTGCGCTGGGGCCAGACCGCGTTCAGCGAGTTCAAGGTCGTCCCGCCGGGCACCGGCATCGTCCACCAGGTCAACATCGAGTTCCTGGCCCGCACCGTGATGGTCCGCAACGGGCAGGCCTACCCGGACACCCTGGTCGGCACCGACTCGCACACCACGATGGTCAACGGCCTCGGCGTGCTCGGCTGGGGCGTCGGCGGCATCGAGGCCGAGGCGGCCATGCTCGGCCAGCCCGTCTCGATGCTCATCCCCCGCGTGGTCGGGTTCAAGCTCAGCGGCTCGCTCCCCGACGGCACCACCGCCACCGACCTGGTCCTCACGATCACCGAGATGCTGCGCAAGCACGGCGTGGTCGGCAAGTTCGTCGAGTTCTACGGCGACGGCGTCGCCGCGGTCCCGCTGGCCAACCGCGCCACCATCGGCAACATGAGCCCGGAGTTCGGCTCCACCGCCGCGATGTTCCCGATCGACGACGAGACCATCGCCTACCTGCGGCTCACCGGCCGCTCCGAGGAGTCGTTGGCGCTGGTCGAGACCTACGCCAAGGCCCAGGGGCTGTGGCACGACGCCGGCCCAGGAGCCGGTGTTCTCCGAGTACCTGGAGCTCGACCTGGCCACCATCGTGCCGTCGATCGCCGGCCCGAAGCGGCCGCAGGACCGGGTCATCCTGGCCGAGTCGGTGCCGGTGTTCCGCAAGGCCCTGCAGGCCTACGTCGGCAAGGACGACCTGCGACTCGGTGCGACGAGTCGCTGCTGGAGACCTTCCCGGCCTCGGACCCGCCGTCCCACCAGGAGTCCAGCGTCACCGCCTCCTCGGAGCGGCGCCAACGGCCACACCCCCGGCAGTGACATCGCACGGCCGCCGCGCATCCAAGCCGACCTCGGTCGACGATGGACGGCCAGACCTTCGACCTCGACCACGGTCACGTCGCCGTCGCCGCCATCACCTCGTGCACCAACACCTCCAACCCGCAGGTCATGATCGGTGCCGCGCTGCTGGCCAAGAAGGCCGTCGAGAAGGGCCTGACCCGCAAGCCCTGGGTGAAGACGACGCTGTCCCCCGGTTCCCAGGTCGTCATGGACTACTACGAGCGCGCCGGCCTGATGCCGTACATGGAGAAGCTCGGCTTCGCGCTGGCCGGTTTCGGCTGCATGACCTGCATCGGCAACTCCGGTCCGCTGCAGGACGAGATCTCCGCCGCGGTCAACGAAGCCGACCTCGCCGTGGTCTCGGTGCTCTCGGGCAACCGCAACTTCGAGGGCCGGATCAACCCCGACATCAAGATGAACTACCTGGCCTCGCCCGCCGCTGGTGGTCGCCTACGCGATCGCCGGCTCGATGGACATCGACATCACCCGGGACTCGCTCGGCGACGACAGCGACGGTAAGCCGGTGTACCTGGCCGACATCTGGCCGTCCCCGAAGGAGGTCGAGGAGGTCATCGCGTCCGGCGATCAACCAGGAGATGTTCACCCGCGGCTACGCCGACGTCTTCGCCGGCGACGAGCGCTGGCGCTCGCTGCCGACCCCGACCGGCAAGGTGTTCGAGTGGGACACCGACTCCACCTACGTCCGCAAACCCCCGTACTTCGACGGCATGCCGGCCACTCCCGCCCCCGTGCGTGACATCGCCGGCGCCCGGGTGCTGGCCAAGCTGGGTGACTCGGTGACCACCGACCACATCTCGCCGGCCGGCAACATCAAGGCCGGCACCCCGGCCGCGCAGTACCTGACCGAGCACGGGGTGTCCCGCAAGGACTTCAACTCCTACGGCTCGCGCCGCGGCAACCACGAGGTGATGATCCGCGGCACCTTCGCCAACATCCGGCTGCGCAACCAGCTGCTGGACGACGTCGAGGGCGGCTACACCCGCAACTTCCTCGCCGACGGCGAGCAGACCTTCATCTACGACGCCTCGGCCGCCTACCAGGCGGCCGGCATCCCGCTGGTGATCCTGGCCGGCGCCGAGTACGGCTCCGGCTCGTCCCGCGACTGGGCCGCCAAGGGCACCGCGCTGCTCGGGGTCAAGGCCGTCATCGCGCGTGTCCTACGAGCGCATCCACCGGTCGAACCTGATCGGCATGGGCGTCATCCCGCTGCAGTTCCCGGCCGGCGAATCCGCCGATTCGCTCGGGCTGACCGGCACCGAGACGTTCGACATCGACCGGCGTCGACGGCGCTCAACGACGGCACCGACGCCGAAGTCGGTCACGGTCACCGCGACCCCGGTGGGCGAGGCGGCGGCGCCGATCGTGTTCCAGGCCAAGGTCCGCATCGACACCCCCGGTGAGGCCGACTACTACCGCAACGGCGGGATCATGCAGTACGTGCTGCGGAACCTGCTCGCGGCCTCGAAGTAGCGGCCCGGCAGGACCGCGGTGCCTCGGGTCAGCCAGGAGCACCTGGAGTCCCGCCGACAGCAGATCCTCGACGGAGCCCGTGCCGCGTTCGCGCGGCACGGGTACGAGGGCGCCACCGTGCGGGTCCTGGAGGACGAGATCGGACTGTCCCGCGGGGCGATCTTCCACCACTTCACCGACAAGCCGGCGCTGTTCCTGGCGCTGGCCGAGCAGGACGCCGTCGAGATGGTCCGGGTCGTCACCGACCAGGGCCTGGTGCAGGTGATGCGGGACCTGTTGGCCGAGCGCGACGCCGGGTGGCTCGGCACCCAGCTGGAGATCACCCGTCGGCTGCGCACCGACCCGGCGTTCCGGGACGCCTGGGTCGAGCGCGACGCCACCCTCCGGGCCGCCACCCGCGCCCGGCTGCACCGCCAGCGCGAGCTGGGAGTGTTGCGTGCCGATGTGGACGTCGACGTGCTGGCCGACTACCTGGAGCTGGTGCTGGACGGACTGGTGTCGCGGCTGGCGTCCGGCAGGCCGGTGGACGGCCTCGGACCGGTGCTGGACGTCATCGAGGACTCGGTGCGCGTGGGCTCCGACAGGTCGGCCCACGACGCCGGACCGGTGCTCCCGGCCGGGTAGTCCTCGATCGGCACCGCGCCGGACTTCCACGCGGCCAGCACCGGATCGACGATGCGCCAGCACTCCTGTGCGGTGTCCCCGCGCACCGACAGCGTCGGGTCACTGCGGAACACCGCGTCCAGCACCTCGCCGTAGGCCGGCAGCCGACCGGCGTGGAACTCGGCGACCAGGTGTTCCCGATCTAGTTCGAACGGCTGATCAGGACCGTTGATGTTGATGTCGAGCTGCAGACGCTCCGGTCCCAGCGAGATCCGCAACTGGGCGGGCGGTGCGCTGCCGACCAGGCCGGGGATCCGCCGGGGCACCGGCTTGAAGGTGATCACCACCTCCTTGCGCTGGTCGGCCAGCGCCTTGCCGGAGCGCAGCCGGAACGGCACCCCCGGCCACCGCCAGCTGTCGATCTCCAGGGTGATCTCGGCGAGCGTCTCGGTGTCGCGGGCCGGGTCGACGCCGGACTCGTCGACGTAGGCCGGCAACTCCCGGCCGGCGATGGTGCCGGCCGTGTAGCGGGCGCGTCGGCCGGCCGTGACCGGGTCGCCGCCCCAGACTCTCGTCGACCTCATGACCTCCTCCTTGCGGTCCCGCAGGTCGCGCGCGTCGATGCTCAGCGGCGGATCCATCGCCACCACCGCCATCACCTGCAGCAGATGGCTCTGGATCATGTCGACCAGCGCCCCGGCGCCGTCGTAGTAGCGGGCCCGGCCCTCCAGCGCCAGCGGCTCGTCGAAGACGATGTCCACCCGCTCGATGTGATCGGCGTTCCAGAGCGGCTCGAAGATCCGGTTGGCGAACCGCAGCCCGAGGATGTTGAGCACGGTGGTCTTGGCCAGGAAATGATCGACCCGGTGGATCTGGGCCTCCGGGACGAGTGCGGTCAGTTGCGCGTTCAGCGCCGCGGCGCTGGCTTCGTCGACCCCGAACGGCTTCTCCAGCACCAGCGCGGTACCGGTCGGCAGGGTGAGCTCGCGCAGTGCCGTACACGCGCGTCCGGTGACCGCGGGGGGCAGCGCGAAGTAGATCGCCGGGGCGCCGTCGCACATCGACAGTAGCTGCCCAAGGTCCTCCTGCCGCGTGACATCCGCGGCGCGGTAACGGGTCTCGGCCAGGATCGCGTCCACCCGGGGGCCGTCGGCATCGACTGTGGCGAACGCGGCACGCACCCGCTGCCGCCAGACCTCGTCGGTCCAGTCCTCGGACCCCGCACCCACCAGCGTCAGGGTCGGCGGGCCTTCGGCGCTGGTCAGCAGCCGCCCCAGCGCGGGCAGCAGCAGCCGGTTCGCCAGATCACCGCTGGCGCCCAGGATCAGCAGCGTCTTGATCGGACTGACCACGGTCGCTCCCCTCGCCCACCCGGGGGTCCGGGTCGTGACGTCAGCACGGTACGTCACATGCAGCGCCGGCCGCCGGATGGTCCGAGTTCCGGCCCGGCTGGGTAGTGCATACCGGCACGGGGGGGTCGGCGGCAGCCGTTGCCGCCCGTGCCGGCCGTAGCGCATTGTCCACTGAGAGGAACCACGCATGACCGTCGTCGTCGTCGCCACCGTCCACCCACAGCCCGGTTCGTTGGATGCCGTCGTCGAGTTGTTCGAGACCACCATCGCCCGGGTCCAGGACCAGGACCAGGGTTGCGAGCTCTACGCGATGCACACCGAGGCCGACACCATCGTGATGATCGAGAAATGGAGCGACGCGCAGGCCTACGAGGCTCACCTGGTGAGTCCGGCGATGAACGAGATGAACGCCCGGGTCGCGGAACTGCTCGGCGAGCGGACGGTGGTCACCGTGCTGCAGCCGCACCCCGTCGGCGGCGCGAAGGGCGCGCTCTGACGGCAGCCTCACCGGAGTCGCACCGGGTGTTGACGAGGCTCTTACCTGCCGTACGCACGATGGGTGCGACAGCAGGGGCGGCGATCCGTACCGTCCCGCCGACCCTGAGGAGCACCCGGTGTCCCACCCCGTCGATGGCGACGTCCATGTCGACCCCACCCCACGCCCGGGAGACCGCGGCTTCCGCGCCTCCGACGCCGACCGCCAACTGACAGTGATGGCCCTGCAGGACGCAGTGTCCCGCGGGCTGCTGACGCCGGAGGAGGGCAGTGTCCGGATGGAGGCCGCCTACGCCGCCACGCATCACGCGGACCTGCCGCCGTTGACCGCGGACCTGCCGCCGGCCGAGCCGGCTCCGTGGTCGAAGTGGTCGCGGCGCGGCCCGCGCGCCGGCTGCCGCAGTGCGCCCGGATTCGACTGGCGGGCACGGGGTTTCGCCGCGGCGGGGACGCTGCGCAGCGCGCTCACCGCGCTGATCCTGATCATCGGCGGCACCGGCAAGCGGCGTCGCCTGCGGCTGGGGATCGCAGCGGTCGTAGCGGTCCTCGCGATGATGGCGACGTTCTCACTCGTCGGTCACGTGTTCACCGGTGACGAGGTCCAGCCCGGTGCCGGCGGTTTCCCGGGCGGCGCCGGAGCCCGGGGCAGACATGGGTGATGCGGCGGCGGCGGCATGGTGGCTCCCGGTGCGGCGCTGAGGTAGGGCCGTGGCCGGGCGGCTCGGCAGGCCGGCGGGAGGGGGTACGGCGCTGCGCCTCGTCAGGCCGTGGCCCGGCGCCGGGTCGGACCGCCTCGACCACGCAGGGCTACGTGCCCGTCCACCAACAGGCCGTGCACGAAGCCGTAGGACCGGCCGGTCCGGGCAGCCAGCGCCCGGATCGACTCGCCGTCCTGATAGCGGCGGCAGATCTCCGTCGCGAGCGCGGCTCGGTCCTGACCGGTGATCCGCGCGCCCTTGTGCGTCGGCACGTTCGTCATGAAGCGCCCCCAAGAGTGGTTCGGGTAGGCGTCCATCCTCACCCCGTCGGGCGTCGCGCGCTCACTGAGTTCACCGCCGGCACGCCGGTTCCGCCCCGCCGAGTCCGGTTCGAGCAGGTGCCGAGGCAGCCTCAGCGGGGTGCGTCCGCTGCCGATTCGGCGCCCGGCAGGAACGCCGCGACCAGCGCGTCTGCGGCGGCGGGCGCGGACAGTTCGCCCCTGACCACTGCGGCCCGGACGTCATCACGCAGCGCTGCGACCTGCACGGACTGCATCCATCGCCGGTCCAGTTCGTCCCGGACGAACGCCTCCACGAGATCCCAGCGCTGGCCCGCACGCAGGTCCCGCACCCCGGGCTCGCCGTGCTGGCTGCGGTGGTCGAGGACCGCTTGCCACAGCCGGTCGACGCCGTCCCCGGTCAGCCCCGAACAGGTGACCACCGGCGGCACCCAGTCCGTCGTCCCGGACCGCACCAACCGCAGGGCCCCGGCCAATTCGCGGGCGGCGGCGCGGGCCTCGACCGCCCGGTCACCGTCGGCCTTGTTGATCGCCACCACGTCCGCGATCTCCAGCACGCCCTTCTTCAGACCCTGCAACTGGTCGCCGGACCGGGCCAACCCCAGCAGCACCAGGGTGTCCACCATCCGGGCGACAGCGGCCTCGGACTGACCCACCCCGACCGTCTCCACGATGACGACGTCGTACCCCGCGGCCTCCAGTACGGTGATGGCCTGCGCCGTCGCCCTGGTCACCCCGCCGAGCGTCCCGGCGGCCGGCGACGGCCGGACGAACGCCAGCGGGTCACCCGCCAGGGACGGCATCCGCGTCTTGTCGCCGAGCACCGACCCGCCGGTGCGTGCGCTCGACGGGTCGACGGCGAGCACCCCGACCCGATGCCCCTGCGCGGTCAACGAGGTGCCGAGCCGCTCGATCAGGGTCGACTTCCCGGCGCCGGGGGTCCCGGACAGGCCGACCCGCACCGTGAGCGGGGCGTCCCGGGTCGACCCGGCGAGCAGCCCGATCAGCGCGCGCGCCTGCTCCCGGTGATCGGCCCGCGTCGATTCGACCAGCGTCACCGCCCGGGCCACGGCCCCGCGGTCCCCCTCCCGGACCCGGTCGGCCAGCGCGGTGACGGTCCGGCCGGGCGCGAGGTCAGTCATGGTGGGCACGGAGGTCGGGCAGCAGAGCCAGCACGTCTGCGGGCCGGACCGCGGACCCGCAGGCGGTCCGGATGTCGGGTCTGCCCTGCTCGGTGAGCGCCGCCTGCAAGGTCGAGAGGATCGAGTCGTCCGCGGTGCCGGGATGGGTGACCCACACCAGGTGGACGTCGTTGTCCACGGCCTGTCGGGCCACCGCCGCGACGGTCGCCACCGACTCGGACACCGACTCGGTCACCGCCGGGGCCACGTCGACGTCGAAGCCGAACCCGGCGAAGGCGGTGACGACCGAGTCCGGGTCACCACCGTGCGGACCGGGCGCGGTGACCAGGACGCGCGGCCGACGGCCCTCGTCGGCGGCGAACGTCGCGGTCGCCGCCAGTACCCCAGCCTGCGTCGACGGTCCGGATCCGGCCTGCTGCACCCGGACATCGTACGGACCACCCTCGGTCGCACCACCGGACTTGGCCGCCGGTGGGTGCCTCAGCGTCAGGACGCGTCGGTCACCGGGGTGAGCCGGACGATGACGGCCCCGGCCACGACCCCGGCGCCGACGGTGACCTCGACCGCGGCGATCTCACCGGCGCGCGGTGCAGTCACCGGGTTCTCCATCTTCATCGCCTCCACGACGGCGATCAGGTCCCCCGCCGACACGGTGTCCCCGGCGGCGACAGCCACCGCGACCACGGTGCCCTGCATGGGTGCGGTGACCACGTCACCTCCGGTCGGCGTCGCAGCAGCCGTCCGGCGGGACTGCCGCCGGGGCGTCGCGGCGGGGAGGCCTGTCCCACCGGTGAACAGGTCACCGGGCAGGCGCACCGTCACCCGTCGACCGTCGACCTCGGCGACGACCTCGCGCCGGGGGACGTCCGGGGCGGCGCCGGGACCGGCGCCGGTGAACGGCGGGATGACGGTGGCGAACTCGGTCTCGATCCATCGGGTGTGCACGGCGAAGGTGCCGTCCGCGGCGGTGAACGCCGGATCGTCGACCACGGCGCGGTGGAAGGGCACCACCGTGGCCATGCCCTCGATCGTCAGTTCGGCCAACGCCCGGCGGGCCCGGTCCAGGGCCTCGCCGCGGTCGGCGCCGGTGATGATCAGCTTGGCCAGCAGCGAGTCGAACGCCCCCGAGACCGTCGTACCCGCCTCGACGCCGGCGTCCCATCGGACCCCCGGCCCCGCGGGCACGATGAGCGCACTGATGGTTCCCGGCGCCGGCAGGAACCCGCGGCCGGCGTCCTCGCCGTTGATCCGGAACTCGATCGAGTGTCCTCGGGGCACGGGATCTGCTGTCAGCCAGAGCTTCTCGCCGACCGCCAACCGGAACTGGGCCCGCACCAGGTCGATTCCACTGGTCTCCTCCGAGACCGGGTGCTCCACCTGGAGTCTGGTGTTCACCTCAAGGAACGACACCAGCCCGTCCTGCCCGACCAGGAACTCCACCGTGCCGGCGCCGGTGTAGCCGGCTTCCCGGCAGATCGCCTTCGCCGCTGAATGGATCCGAGCGCGTTGGTCGTCGGTGAGGAACGGCGCCGGCGCCTCCTCCACGAGCTTCTGGTAGCGCCGCTGCAGCGAACAGTCGCGGGTCCCCACCACGACGACCGCGCCGTACCGGTCGGCCAGCACCTGCGCCTCGACGTGCCGCGGCCGGTCCAGGTAGCGCTCGACGAAGCACTCCCCGCGGCCGAAGGCAGCGGTGGCCTCCCGAACGGCGGAGGCGAACATCTCCGGAACCTCCGCGCTGGTCCGGGCCACCTTCAGGCCCCGCCCGCCGCCGCCGAACGCGGCCTTGATCGCGACCGGCAGGCCGTGCTCGGTGGCGAACGTGAGGATCTCTGCGGGGCCGTCGACCGGGTCCGGCGTCCCCGGCGTGAGCGGCGCCCCGGCCCGCAGCGCCAGGTGTCGGGCGGTGACCTTGTCCCCCAGGTCGCGGATGGCCTGCGGTGGCGGGCCGATCCAGGTGGCACCGGCGTCGATCACCGCCTGCGCGAAGTCCGCGTTCTCGGACAGGAAGCCGTACCCGGGATGCACCCCGTCGGCACCGGAGCGGGTCAGAACCTCGATCAGCGCGGGGATGTTCAGGTACGTCTCGGCCGCCGTGCTACCGGGCAGGGCGTAGGCCTCGTCGGCCGTCCGCACGTGCAGCGCGTCCCTGTCCTGGTCGGCGTAGACCGCGACCGAATGCAGACCGGCGTCCCGACAGGCGCGGGCCACCCGCACGGCGATCTCGCCGCGGTTGGCGATCAGGACGGTGTGCACGTGCGGGACCCTCTCGGCAGGTGTGCAGACAGCGTGGGGCAGCCCGGTGCGTGTGGGCGGGTCATCCCGGTGCCCCGGACCGCCACCAGGCGGTGGGACCGGGATCCGGCAGCGCCCCGCGCAGCACGGGGGACCCCCAGCCGCGGTCCACCGGCCGGGACGGAGTGGGCCCGGCAGCCGCCAGTGCCGTGAGCACCGCCACCACCACGGCGCACTCCTGGGCGTCGCGCAATTCGGACGGTCTCACAGCGGAATGTTCCCGTGCTTGCGGGGCGGGCGGGTCACTCGCTTGTCGGCCAACACCCGCAGCGCGCTGGTGATGGCGGCTCGGGTGGCTGACGGGGCGATCACCTCGTCCACGTACCCGCGGTCGGCGGCTGTCCAGGGGTTGACCAGGGTGTCCTCGTACTCGGTCTGCAGCCGGTGCCGCAGGTCCGCCAGTTCGGGGCTGTCCGCACCGTGCGCGGCGGCCGCCGCCGCGAGATCGCGTCGGTACAGCACGTTCACCGCGCCGGCGGCCCCGATGACCGCGATCTGAGCGGTCGGCCACGCCAGGTTCAGATCGGCGCCCAGGTGCTTGGAACCCATCACGTCGTAGGCCCCGCCGTATGCCTTGCGGGTGATCACGGTGATCAGCGGGACGGTCGCCTCGGCGTAGGCGTAGATGAGCTTGGCGCCGCGCCGGATGATGCCGTTCCACTCCTGGTCGGTGCCGGGCAGGAAGCCCGGGACGTCGACGAAGGTCAGCACCGGCAGGTTGAACGCGTCGCAGGTGCGCACGAACCGGGCGGCCTTCTCTGCGGCGTCGATGTCCAGGGTGCCCGCCAGGTGCCGGGGCTGGTTGGCCACGATCCCGACCGCCCGACCGGCCACCCGGCCGAAACCGGTGACGATGTTGGGCGCGAAGAGCTCCGCGACCGGCAGGAAGTCGGCGTCGTCGACGATCGCCGCGATCACCTCGGCCATGTCGTAGGGCTGGTTCGGCGCGTCCGGGATCAGCGTGTCCAGCGCGAGGTCGGCGTCGGTGCGGGTGGTGTCGACCACCGCGGGGATCTCGGGGGTGCGGGTGAGGTTGTTGGACGGCAGGTAGGACAGCAGGTCCCTGACGTAGCCGATCGCGTCGGTCTCGTCGGAGGCCAGATAGTGCGCGTTGCCGGACCGGGTCGTGTGGGTGCGGGCCCCGCCGAGCTCCTCCAGCGTGACCTGTTCACCGGTCACCGCGCGAACCACGTCCGGGCCGGTGATGAACATTTGGGAAGTGCCGTCGACCATCACCACGAAGTCGGTGAGGGCCGGCGAGTAGACGTGTCCGCCGGCGGCGGCACCCATGATGAGCGAGATCTGCGGGACCACCCCGGACAGGTGCACGTTGCGTTTGAAGATCTCCGCGTACAGCCCGAGCGAGACGACGCCCTCCTGGATCCGCGCGCCGCCGCCCTCGTTGATCCCGACCACGGGCCGGCCCGTCTTGAGCGCGAAATCCAGCACCTTGACGATCTTCTCGCCGTACACCTCGCCGAGTGACCCACCGAAAACGGTGACGTCCTGGGAGAAGACGCAGACATCGCGGCCGTCGACGGTGCCGTAACCGGTGACCACGCCGTCGCCGTAGGGCCGGTGGGCGTCCATCCCGAACGTGCTGGACCGGTGCCGCGCGAACGCGTCGAACTCGGTGAACGAGCCCTCGTCCAGCAGCAGGTCGATGCGCTCCCGCGCGGTGAACTTGCCCTTCGCGTGCTGGCGCTCGACGGCGGCGGCGGACCCGGCGTGCAGGTGCTGCTCGATGCGGTCCCCGAGATCGGCCAACCGGCCTGCCGTGGTGTGCGGGGTCGACGGTGCTCCCGCGGCGCCGCTGCCGGCCTCGGCCATACGTCTCCGTCCGTCCCACCCCACCCGACGGTGGGCGCGCGGATCACTGCGCGACTGCAGCACCACCGTATGCGACTGCCCGGTGCGCACCCATCCCGGGCGCTCGGCACCCGGCCGGGTCAGGCAAGTTCGACGAGGTCCAGGTACTCGTCGTTCCAGTGGTCCTCCGTGCCGTCCGGCAGCAGGATGACCCGCTCCGGGTGCAGCGCGGCCACCGCACCGGCGTCGTGGGTCACCAGCACCACCGCGCCGGCGTAGCTGCGGATCGCATCCAGCACCTGTTCCCGGCTCGCCGGGTCGAGGTTGTTGGTCGGCTCGTCCAGCAGCAGTACGTTCGCCGCCGAGGACACCAGCCCGGCGAGCGCGAGCCGGGTCTTCTCGCCACCGGACAGGGTGCCGGCCTTCTGCTCGAGCTGCTCACCCTTGAACATGAAGGTGCCCAGCAGCGTGCGCAGCTCCTGCGCGCCGGTGTCCGGCGAGGCGTGCCGGATGTTCTCCCAGACCGTCGAATCCGGGTCCAGGGTCTCGTGCTCCTGTGCGTAGTAGCCGAGCTTGAGCCCGTGACCGGGCTCGATGCGCCCGGTGTCGGGCTTCTCGCGGCCGCCCAGGATCTTGAGCAGGGTCGTCTTGCCGGCGCCGTTGAAGCCCAGCACCACCACCCGGGAGCCCTTGTCGATGGCGAGGTCGACCCCGGCGAAGATCTCCAGCGACCCGTAGGCCTTGGACAGGTTGCTGCCCATCAGCGGGGTCCGGCCGCACGCGGCGGGCTGCGGGAAGCGGATCTTGGCGACCTTGTCGGCGACCCGGACCTCGTCCAGCTCACCCAGCATCTTCTCGGCCCGCTTGACCATCGAGTGCGCCTGCGCGGCCTTCGTCGCCTTGGCGCCGATCTTGGCCGCCTGCGCGACCAGCGCGGACGCCTTCTTCTCGGCGTTGGCGCGCTCGCGTCGGCGGCGCTGCTCGTCGGTGCTGCGGGCGTCGAGATAGCGCTGCCAGGTCATGTTGTACGGATCCAACTCGCCGCGGACGGCGTCGAGGAACCACACCTTGTTGACCACCGCGGCGAGCAGTTCCACGTCGTGGGAGATGATCACCAGCCCGCCGGAGAAGCCCTTGAGGAAGTCGCGCAGCCAGACGATGGAGTCGTGGTCGAGGTGGTTCGTCGGCTCGTCCAGCAGCAGCATCACCCCACCCGCCGAGGTGTTGTCGGCGGCGGCGAACAGGATGCGCGACAGCTCCACTCGCCGGCGCTGACCACCGGAGAGCTCGTGCATCGGCTGGCTCAGGATGCGGTCGGGCAGGCCGAGGTTGGAGCAGATCCGGGCCGCCTCGGACTCGGCGGCGTAACCGCCGAGGTCGGCGAAGCGCTCCTCGATCTGGCCGTAGCGCTTGATCGCAGCGTCGGCCTCCGGGCCCTCGACCAGCTCGCTCATCTCGATGTGCACCTTGGCCAGCTCGTGGGCCAGCACGTCCAGCCCGCGGGCGGACAGCACCCGGTCCCGCGCGGTGATGTTCAGATCGCCCTCACGGGGGTCCTGCGGGAGGTACCCCAGCGGACCGTTGTGCACCACCGACCCGGCGTAGGGCGAGCCCTCACCGGCCAGCACCCGCAGCGTGGTGGTCTTCCCGGCGCCGTTGCGGCCGACAAAGGCGATGCGGTCGCCTGGTTGGACGCGCAGATTCACGTCGGAGAGCAGGATCCGCGAGGCGGCCCGCAGTTCAAGGCCGGTAGCGGTGATCACGTGGGACGAGTCTACCGGGGATGGGAGCCTGTCACACGCGCCCACACTTCGGGCGGATAACTCTCAGGGGTGAGAGTTATCCGCCCATGATCGTGGCGTCCCGGACGGTGACCTCGATGACGGTCATCCGCTCGGCCAGATCGTCCAGCACGGTCCGGCGCGGCTCCGGGATGTCGCCGAACTCGCGACGCGGCAACGCGGCCAGCGCCGCGAGCCGCCGATCCGCCAGCACCGTGCGCAGCGCCGCATGATCGCCGGCCAGCACCACCGCGTCCAGCAGCCTGATCGAGGGCACCAGCACCCGGTTCGCCGCGTCAGCGGCGTCGGCCAGCGACGCGGTGAGCTGGTTGCCACGCCGACGGGCGTAGCGCTGCTGTGACCAGCCACCGGCAGCGGTCCGACCCTGCACGTACGCCCGGTCGGTCTTGGACGACACGACCACGCCGTGGCGGGCGATCCCGACCGAATGCGCACCGGCCCGCACCGCGATGATCCCGACCGGACCCAGGCCCAGCAGGTGGGCCATCAGCGCCTCCAGCGGCTCCCGGTCCCCCACCGTCATCGGAGCGAACGGCACCGCGAAGGTCGCGGTGGTTCCGTCACCGGCGGTCAGCACGACGTCGGTGGGGGTGCTCGCGATCGAACCGAGACCGTCGTTGCGCCCGCTGAACCGGTTCACCCAGCCGGTCAACCGGTCGACCGGGACCTCGACGACGATCCCGCCGCCGGCGGCGTGCCGGGTCCGTGACATCGCCGCTCCCGCCGGTCGTGGCGGCGTGCCCGCCGGCCGTCCGCAGCCTAACCTCTGTCCGGGTGTCGGCCGGGGCGCCGGGTCCACGTCCCGGGGTGTTTCTGAAGCGGAATGTCGATGACGCGTCCCTGCGGCCGTGGACGGACAGGCCGGCCTGATGGCGGCGCCGGATCGTGATCAACCGGAGTGCGCCCAGCCAGCCGTCGGGACGGCGCACGCCGTCGAATTCCGTGCCGAATCGGGTCGGATGGAATCAGCAGCGCAGACACCCGGGTTCCCCACCCAGACGCGGAGCCGACGGCGGCGCCGCACCGACGAACAGGACGCACTCATGCGAGCTCTCGGCCTTCCCGCTCTCCACCGCATGGCCCATCTGGCTCCCCTGGCGCTACGTCTGGGGCTGGGCATCGTGTTCGTCGTGCACGGTGTGTCCAAGCTCAGGGGCGGCCCTGCTACCGGCTTCGGCGGGATGCTCACCGGCTTGGGTGTGGTCGCCCCCGCCCTCTTCGCCTGGTTGGTGACGATCGCCGAGCTGGTCGGTGGGGTGCTGCTGCTGATCGGTCTGCTCACCCGGCTTGCCACCCTCCCGCTGATCGCGACCATGATCGGCGCCATCATCCTGGTCAAGGCCGACCTCGGTGTGATCGCCGGGGCGGGCTCCCCCATGCCCGGCGCCGAACTCGACATCGCTCTGTTGGCCGGTCTTGTCGCATTGCTGTTCATCGGACCGGGCATGCTGTCAGTGGACCGGATGCTGGGTCTGGAGTCCGCATCGGCGCTCGAGAACGAGCGGACACCCGCCCGGCTCTGACATCGCTCCTCGGGTGAAGACGCCTGATGAAGACGGGCTGCTGACGATTTCACGTGACTCACACATCAAGGAGTTGATGGTCATCATTGCTGTCGACGACACCAGTGGCAGTTCAGACGAATGGCTTGATTTCTTCGGCGGCCTGCTCCGGAAACGCAACTAGGATGGGTCGCGTGAACGAAAAGACGCCGAATTTTTCGCAGCTGACTGCATTGTTCATCAACACCACTCTGACGCGCTCGCCCGGAATGAGCCACACCCAGGTGCTGATCGACGCCAGTGCGTCGATCATGACGAAGCAGGGTGTCACGGTTGACACGTTTCGCGCCGTCGATCATCCGATCGCCACCGGCATCTATCCCGACATGCGCCAGCACGGCTGGGAAACAGACGCGTGGCCGGAGCTGTTCGAACGAGTCCGCGCCGTCGACATCCTGGTCCTCGCGGGCCCGATCTGGCTCGGTGACAACAGCAGCGAGATGAAAAAGATCATCGAGCGTCTCTATGCGCACTCCAGCGAGCTCAACGATCGTGGCCAGTCGCTGTTCTACGGCAAGGTCGGTGGTTGCCTGATCACCGGGAACGAGGACGGCATCAAGCACTGCGCGTCCAATGTGCTGTACAGCCTGCAGCACATCGGTTACGCAATTCCCCCGCAAGCGGACGCCGGCTGGATCGGTGAAGCCGGACCCGGCCCCAGCTACGGCGACATTCTCGATGACGGCACAACTGTCGGGGTGAGCAACGACTTCACCCAGCGGAACACCACCTTCATGACCTGGAACATCTTGAACCTTGCCGGGCTCATCACCGGTGCGGGGGGCTTCCCCACCCACGGGAACGACCGCAACCAATGGGCCGCCGGAGCCAGGTTCGACTATTCCAACCCCGAATACCGTTCCTGACGGCAATCCCGTCCTGGTTCTTCTTGGACCTCGTCAACCGTCAGGTGGAACCGGCAACCGCTCCACGAGCCGGCCCACTGCAAATAGGAGCCCGTCGAGCGGCACCGAGCCCGGATCGGCGACCACCGGGCAAAGCACGAAGATCGAGGCCAACGGCCGGGACAGGCCGGCGGGGGTCACGCCGTTGGCCTTGGCACCCGGGCAACCCACAGCGTTCATCGAGCAGCGCCACCGCCTTGGCGACCGGGCAGAACTGCCGGTAGGAAGACCCCTCTTCGGTCTGTGAGCGCGAACCCGGCGTCGGGGCCACCCCGACGTGAGGTTCTCGATGCCCCGGCCGCCGCGTCGTGACCGCGGACAGCGCCTGGACCGGCGGACAATCATCCGATGCCGACCACCCGTGCGTCAGGTGCGAAGCGCGCCTCCGCAAGCCCCGCCGCTCGCCGGCCGGCCGACGGCCCACGCCGACCGCCCCGCCGCACGACCCGGGCCAGGGCCGGATGTGGTTCCTGGCGGTGCCGTTCCAGCAGCAGGTCGAGGGCGCCCGCTGGGACCCGGCACGCAAGGCCCACACCCACGTCGCCCACGAGCTGCCGGCGGCGCTGGTCCCCTATCGTTCGCAGCCCTACACCGTGCTGCGATGGCGCGAGGACCAGGAGAACGGCACGCCGGGGCCGCCGCCCCCGCCGGTCGCGCCGATGACACCACGGCAGCTACAGACCGACGGCGCACAGGTCATCATCGCCGCCGCTGCCACCGTGGTGCACGGCGTACCGGCCCGCGGATTCCTGCTCACCGACGACACGGGCGTCGGCAAGACCATCACCGCGTTCCTCGCGCTGCGCGAGATCGGCCGGATCCGGGGGCTGCGTCGGCTGTTGATCCTGGTCGACCGGCCGAAGGAGATCACCATCCCGCACTGGCGACGCACCATCACCGCCCTCGGTGACGGTGGGCTCGACATCCTGATCGCCTCACCGGACGAGCTGCCGCACCTGATGACGGGCAGTCGCGCGAGGTGGACCTGGGACCTGCTCGCCGTCGACGAGGCCCAGCTGTACCGCAACGCCGACACAGCCCGGGTCAAGCGGTTCCGCGCGGTGTCCCGGTTCGCCGCACCCCACGGCAGCGCCCCGTTCACCGTGCTGATGACCGCGACCCCGGGCAACCATCCGGCCGAGATGACGTATCTGGCACCACTTCTGGCCCAGGTGCACGACGAACCGACGGCGGCCTGGACGGACTTCGGCAGCCGGTTGGAATCATCCGGACTGCCCATCAGGAAGGGCCCGTACGGGAAATGGCTGTGGGCACCCGAGGTGGCGTCGGCGCCCGCCCGCCAGCAGGAGGCGACCGGCACGGTGCGGTCGTGGTTGGCCGATCGGGACGCGCCGCTGACCCTCTACCGGGCCGCCCCGTGGGGGCCCGCCCCGCTGGACCTGATGCCGGTCACGTTGAGCCCCGCCGAACGGATCGCCTACGACATCGCCTGGAAGCAGTTCCGGGCGGCATTGACCGCGCTCGCCGACGAGCGGGTCCCGGTCGGGCGGCGGGCGGCCGCCACCCAGGGGCGCGCCGCGATCCTGCGGTTCCGGCAGAAGGCCTCCCTGCTGCGGGTGCCGGCCACGGTCGACTGGGTGCTGCGTGCGGTCGAGGCGGGCCGACAGGTGCCGGTGTCGTGCGAGTTCGTCGGTGCCGCCGCCGAGCCCATCGCTGCGGCGATCGAGGCAGCGGGGGTTCCGGTGGCCCGGATCTTCGGCGGCCCGGGGTCCCGCGACGGTGAGGCGGAACGGTTGCGCTTCCAGACCGGCGCGGCCCGGGCAGTGGTGTTCACCCCGTCGAGCAGCCTGAGCCTGCAGGCGCACGAGCAACTGGCCGGCGGCGACACCGGCTCCGCCGCGCCGCGCGCGGCGGTGATGCACAACGTGCGCTACTCCGGCATCGCCGCCCGGCAGATCCTCGGCCGCTCGCACCGCGACCACCAGATCTGCCCGTGGCACCTCGCGTTTGCCGAGGCCACGGTCGAGGACGACATCGCCCAGCTCATGGTGAACCGGCTGCGGGCCGCCGCGGACACCGCCGGCGCGGACAGCGCCGCACTCGCCGGGATCGCCGAGATCCTGGGGGTTTCCTGGCTACCCGCCGCGGTGCTGACCGCCGACGAGTCGGGCTGCTGAGGCCGGTACAGATCCTGCACTGGAGGGTCGGCGACTGCGCGCCCAGCGTCGATGAAAGCCGCGTCCGCCCACGGACCCACCGAGCCGAGGAGGACGCCATGACCGGCACGCTCATCGATCCGGATCCGCAGGCCACCGACGCCGCCCCGAAATTTAAGCACCGCGCCATGTGGGCGTCCGGCGACTACCCGCGGGCGGTTGCGAGTGACCTGACCCCGCGAGTCGAGCCTGGCCCGGCGCGATCGATCAGATGTTGAAGCCCAGCGCCCGCAGCTGATCGCGGCCGTCCTCGGTGATCTTCTCCGGGCCCCACGGCGGCAACCACACCCAGTTGATGGTGAACTCGCTGACCAGATCGGTCGTGGAATCCGGGCCGGTCAGCGCGGAGTTGATCTGGTCCTCGATCATGTCCGTCAACGGGCACGCTGCGCTGGTCAGCGTCATGTCGATGGTCAGCTTCTCGCCGGCCAGCTGCAGGTCGTAGATCAACCCCAGGTCGACGATGTTGACGCCCAGCTCCGGATCGACGACGTCGCGCAGCGCTTCCTCGACCTCGTCCAACTGCACGTCGGTCATCCCGGACCCGCCGGACGGGCCGGCGGCAGCACCGGGGGCATCCAGCGCGGCCGCGTCCCGACCTGCACGGTCCACACCGGTCACCTCGGTCAGTTCACTCATGTCGACTCCTCTGCCATGGCGGCCTGGGCCGCCGCATCCTTGAAAGCCATCCAGCCCAGCAGGGCGCACTTCACCCGGGCCGGGTACTTCGAAACGCCCGCGAAGGCGATGCCGTCCCCGATCACGTCCTCGTCACCCTCCAGGGTGCCGCGGGAGGTCATCATCGTGGTGAACTCCCCCAACACGTCCAAGGCCTCGCCGAGCGTGCGGTCGATGACCAGGTCGGTCATCACCGAGGTCGACGCCTGCGAGATCGAGCAGCCCATCGCGTCGTAGGACACGTCCACGACCTTGGCCTCGCGGCCGTCACCCTCGATCTGCACCCGCAGCGTGATCTCGTCGCCGCAGGTCGGGTTCACGTGGTGGACCTGGGCGCCGAACGGCGCCCGCAGCCCCGCGTGATGGGGGTGGCGGTGGTGGTCCAGGATGATCTCCTGGTACAGCTGCTGCATCTGCACGTGTCAACTCCCGATCGTGGCGGCGGGGCCGGTGGCGAAGAACCGTTGTGCCTCGCGGACCGCCGCGGCCAACGCCCGCACCTCGTCGGGCGTGTTGTACACGGCGAACGACGCACGCACGGTGGCCTGGACGCCGAACCTGCGGTGCAGCGGCCAGGCGCAGTGGTGCCCGACCCGCACGGCGATGCCACCGTCGTCCAGGATCTGCCCGACGTCGTGGGCGTGGATCCCGTCCACGACGAACGACACGGCGCCGCCGCGGTCGACGAGATCGGTCGGTCCGATGATCCGGACCCCCTCGATGGCCGACAGCTCCTGTACGGCCAACGCGGTCAGCCGGTGTTCCCAGGCGGCGACCGCGTCCATCCCCAGGTGGGACAGGTAGTCCGCCGCCGCGCCGAGCCCGACAGCCTGACTCGTCATCGGCACGCCGGCCTCGAACCGGGCCGGCGGCAACGCGTAGGTGGCGTGGTCGATGAACACCTGCTCGATCATCGAGCCGCCGGTGATGAACGGCGGCATCGCCCGCAGCAGCTCGAAACGTCCGTAGAGGCAACCGATCCCGGACGGGCCGAGCATCTTGTGCCCGGAGAACGCGGCGAAGTCGACGCCGAGCGCGACGAAGTCGACCGGCATGTGCGGCACCGACTGGCAGGCGTCGAGCACCACCAGCGCACCGACCGCGTGGGCGGCGTCGACCAGCGTCCGGACCGGGTTGACGGTGCCGAGCACGTTGGACTGGTGGGTGAACGCGACGACCCGGGTCCGGTCGTTGATCAGCGTGTCCAGGTCGGTCAGATCCAGCCGGAAGTCGTCACCGACCGGGATCCAGCGCAGCGTCGCCCCGGTGCGCCGGCACAGCTCCTGCCACGGGATGAGGTTCGCGTGGTGCTCCATCTCGGTGACCAGGACCTCGTCGCCCGGCCGGAGAGCGAAGGCTGCACCCGACGACGAGTCGGGCACGAACGCCGCGTTGCCGAACGCGTAGGCGATCAGGTTGATGCTCTCGGTCGCGTTCTTGGTGAAGATCAGCTCGTCCGGGTTGGTCACCCCGACGAAGGCCGCTATCCGCTGCCGGGCCGACTCGAACGCGTCGGTGGCCTCCTCGGCGAGCTGGTGTGCGCCGCGGTGCACGGCCGCGTTGGAGGTGGTGACGAACTCCTGCTCGGCGTCGATCACCGGCACCGGACGCTGGCTGGTAGCGCCGGAATCCAGGTACACCAGCGGCTTTCCGTCGCGGACGGTGCGCGCCAGAATCGGGAAGTCGGCCCGGATGGCCGGCAGGTCCAGCGCGAGGTCGGCCACCGCGGACCCACCCGCGGCGACCGGCCCGGTCACCTCGGTGGCCGGGACGCGGTAGGCCACGGTCATGCCGACGCACCAGCTCCCGCGAAGCGCACGTAGCCGTTGGTCTCCAGCTCGTCGGCGAGCTCGGCGCCGCCCGACTCGACGATGCGCCCGGCGGCGAAGACGTGCACGTGGTCCGGGGTGATGTAGCGCAGGATGCGGGTGTAGTGGGTGATCAGCAGGACACCGACGCCGTCACCGTTCTCGGCGGACGCGGCCTTGTACCGGTTCACGCCCTCGGACACGATGCGCAGCGCGTCGACGTCCAGACCGGAGTCGGTCTCGTCGAGCACGGCGAACTTCGGCCGGAGCAGGCCCAGCTGCAGGATCTCGTGGCGCTTCTTCTCGCCACCGGAGAACCCCTCGTTGACGCTGCGGTCGGCGAACTCCCCTTCGATGCCCAGGTCGCTCATCGCGCCCTTGACCTCCTTGACCCACTTGCGGATCGGCGGCGCCTCGCTGCGGACGGCGGTGGCGGCGGCCCGCAGGAAGTTGCTCATCGAGACGCCGGGAACCTCCACCGGGTACTGCATGGCCAGGAACAGCCCGGCCCGGGCGCGTTCGTCCACCCGCATCTGCAGCAGGTCGACGCCGTCGAGAGTGACCGAACCCGAAGTGATCTCGTACTTCGGGTGACCGGCCAACGAGTACGCCAGGGTCGACTTGCCGGAGCCGTTGGGGCCCATGATGGCGTGCGTCTCACCGCTGTTCACGGTCAGGTCGACGCCGCGCAGGATCTGCTTGGGTGCGTCGTCGGTCAGCACCGAGACGTGCAGGTCGCGGATTTCCAGTGTGGCCATATCGGTGTACTCCCAGGAGGTGGTTCAGGCGAAAGGTGGAGTGCGGGCGCCGGCACCCGGCCGGCACCGGCGGATCTAGATTCCGGCGATCTCGAGCTCGCGCTCGACGATGGTGTTGACGTGCTCGACGACGGACGGAATGCCCACCCGGGCGAGCACCTCACTGAAGAAGCCGCGCACCACCAGCCGGCGGGCCACCTCGTCCGGGATGCCCCTCGACAGCAGGTAGAACAGCTGCTCGTCGTCGAACCGGCCGGTGGCGCTGGCGTGGCCGGCGCCGACGATCTCGCCGGTCTCGATCTCCAGGTTCGGGATCGAATCGGCGCGGCAGCCGTCGGTCAGCAGCAGGTTGCGGTTCATCTCGTAGGTGTCGGTGGCCACGGCCGAGGACCGGATGACAACGTCACCGACCCAGACGGTGTGGGCGTTGCGACCCTGCAGCGCGCCCTTGTAGTAGGCGCGGGACTTGCAGTGCGGAGCGCTGTGGTCCAGCACCAGTCGGTGCTCCAGGTGCTGGCCGGCGTCGGCGAAGTACAGACCGAGCAGCTCCAGGTCACCACCCGGGCCGTCGTAGGCGCCGGTGGTGAAGATCCGGACCAGGTCGCCACCGAAGGTCAGCACGCTGTGCCTGAGCGCCGCGTCGCGACCCACCCGCAGCCGATGGTGGCTCAGGTGCACCGCGTCGGTGGCCCACTCCTGCACCGAGGCGAACGTGAGGGTGGCGCCGTCGCCGACGATGATCTCCACGTTCTCGGTCAGCGTCGCGCTGCCCTCGTAGGTGACCGTCACCTGGGCGGTCGAGTGGTGCCCGACCCGTACGACCAGGTGGGCGGCACTGGCGTTGGCCGCCGACAGCCCACGGACGACGATCGCGATCGGCTCGTCGACCACCGTCTCCGCCGGGATGTCGACGAGGAAGACGTCGGCGGCGGCGTTCCAGGCCCGCGCTGCGGTCCGGTCGACCGGGTGGTCCCCGGAGGACCCTCGGACCCAGTCGGCCGCGGCACCGGCCAGCGAGACCGCCGACACCGTCTCCGGCGCGTCGATCTCGACCTCGAAATCGACGCCGGCGCGCCCGGTCAGCGGGGCGTCGTCGTGCAGGCCGCGGAGCCGGCGCAGCGGGGTGAAGCGCCACGCTTCGAACTTCGCGGTCGGCACCGGGTGGTCGGCGACGTCGGTGGAGACGCTGCGCACCATGTGCGCGCCCGGGCTCACGGTGCGGCCCCCGACGTGGGTGTGCTCGGCGAGGCCGTGTGCCTCGGACTGGACACCCGACGCCGACGGATCGGCGACCGGCAGGCCGTCGATCACGGTGTCGGCGTCGGTAGTGATGGTGTTCACGGTGTTGTCCATGTCCTCGTCGGTCGGTCGTGCGGAAACGGTCGGTGCGGCCACGGTCAGCCCACGGACCCTTCCATCTGCAGCTCGATGAGCCGGTTGAGTTCCAGTGCGTACTCCATCGGCAGCTCGCGCGCGATCGGCTCGACGAAGCCGCGGACGATCATCGCCATCGCCTCTTCCTCGGCCAGACCCCGCGACATCAGGTAGAACATCTGCTCCTCGCTGACCCGGCTGACCTTCGCCTCGTGGCCGAGCTGGACGTCGTCCTCGCGCACGTCCACGTAGGGGTAGGTGTCCGAGCGGGAGATGTTGTCCACCAGCAGCGCGTCGCACTGCACCGAGGACTTCGAGTGGTGGGCACCGGGGTTGACCCGGACCAGACCGCGGTAGGAGGTCCGACCACCGCCGCGCGACACCGACTTGGAGATGATCGTCGACGACGTGTGCGGCGCCAGGTGCAGCATCTTGGCGCCGGTGTCCTGGTGCTGCCCGGCGCCGGCGAACGCGATCGAGAGGACCTCGCCCTTGGCGTGCTCACCGGTCAGCCACACCGACGGGTACTTCATCGTCACCTTGGAGCCGATGTTGCCGTCCACCCACTCCATCGTCGCGCCCTCTTCGGCGCGGGCCCGCTTGGTGACCAGGTTGTAGACGTTGTTCGACCAGTTCTGGATGGTCGTGTAGCGGCACCGGCCGCCCTTCTTGACGATGATCTCCACCACCGCGGAGTGCAACGAGTCGGACTTGTAGATCGGCGCGGTGCAGCCCTCGACGTAGTGCACGTAGGCACCTTCGTCGACGATGATCAGGGTCCGCTCGAACTGGCCCATGTTCTCGGTGTTGATCCGGAAGTAGGCCTGCAGCGGGATGTCCACGTGGACCCCCGGCGGCACGTAGACGAACGACCCACCCGACCACACGGCTGCGTTCAGCGCGGAGAACTTGTTGTCCCCGGCCGGGATGACGGAGCCGAAGTACTCCTGGAAGAACTCCGGGTGCTCGCGCAGCGCGGTGTCGGTGTCGAGGAAGATCACGCCCTGCTGCTCGAGGTCCTCGCGGATCTGGTGGTAGACCACCTCGGACTCGTACTGCGCCGCGACACCGGAGACCAGACGCTGCTTCTCGGCCTCCGGGATACCCAGCTTGTCGTAGGTGTTCTTGATGTCCTCGGGCAGGTCGTCCCAGGTGGCGGCCTGCTTCTCGGTGGACCGCACGAAGTACTTGATGGTGTCGAAGTAGATGCCGGACAGGTCGCTGCCCCAGGTCGGCATCGGCAGCTTCTCGAACAGCTCCAGGCCCTTGAGGCGCTTGGCGAGCATCCACTCCGGCTCGCTCTTCTTGTCCGAGATGTCGCGCACGACCTCGGGGTTGACGCCGCGTCGCGCGTTGGTGCCGGCGGTGTCGGAATCGGCCCAGCCGAACGCGTAATTGCCCAGCGAGCTGATCGTCTCGTCCTGGGTCAGCTTGGCGGGCACCGGACGGCCATCGGCGAGCAGGGTGTCGAGGCCGGCGGCGGGGGCGTCGGTGAGATCGGCGGTCATCAGGTGATCCTCCATCTGTGGTCGCGGGCGTCGCGGGGGCTGGCCCGGTACTGCGGTGGTGCGGTCATGCGGTCGAGCGGGCAGGGTGCCCTGGTGTCTGTCGGTCGTGTCAGGTCAGGACGACGCGGCGGTGGCGGTCGGCCGGTGGGCGGGGACCCCCGGCATCGGCAGCTCCGCGACGGCGCGGGCGCCGTGAACGGCGGGAACGAAGGTGGTGCAGAACGAGTCGCCCCGGGCGATGGTGGCGAGTCGCTGGGCATAGGTACCCAACGCCTCGGTGAAGACGTTCATTTCCGCTTCGCACAATTGCGGGAACTTCTCGGCGACGTGGGCGACCGGGCAGTGGTGCTGGCAGAGCTGACTCCCGCTGCTCATCGGCTCGATCGACGCGGCATACCCGGACTCCGTCAGGGCGCCGGCCAGGATGGCGATCCTGGTGGGCACGTCCGGCGCCGCAGCGAGTTCGGCGCGGTGCCCTGCGACGATGCTCTCGGCCCGACGGCGGGCGAACTCGGTGACGGCAGCCGCACCGCCGTGCTCGGCGAGGTACTCCAGCGCCTGCACCGCGAGATCGTCGTAAGCGTGCGGCAACCGTGCCCGACCGCTCTCGGTCAACAGGTACACCCGGGCGGGCCGGCCCCGACCGCGTGGGTTGAACGTCTGCTGCAGGCGCGACTCGATCGCACCTTCCTGCTCCAGTGCGTCCAGGTGCCGGCGGACACCGGCGACGGACAGGTGCAGGGTCGCCGCCAACGTCGCGGCGGCCACGGGGCCCTGGGAAAGGACCAGCTGCACCACCGCGTCACGAGTGCCCAGGGCACCGTCACGGGTCGTCGCAGCGATATTCACAACACCAGTGTGACGTATTTCGGCCGCGACATCAAAGCCGACCGGGGGTGAGCCTGTGTTCGGTTCGCCACGCCGCCGTCCAGGCCCGCCGGGAAGGCGGTCGGGGACCCTGTCCGCAACCGGCAGGGCCGCCGCGCGCCGACCATAGACTGCACGCTGTGAGCACCCAGGGCGCCGAGGCCGCCGCCGGCCCCGGCGTCGACCGCACCGGGCCCGACAGCACTGGACCCGACAGCACTGAGAGCGACACCACCCTGGACCGGGCGGAGCTGCGTCAACTGCGCATCCTGCGGCGACTGGGCACCACCGGTGCGCTGCTCATCACCGTCGGCTCGGTGTCCTCCTATGGTGCGGCGATCCCGATCCCGAACCCGGTCGACGGTCTGCGCATCATCGGGCTGCTCTCCCGGATCGGTCCGGCGTCACTCGCGGTGTCCTACTCCGGCATCGGGCTGGTCGTGGTGGCGTGGTACCTGCTCGGCCGGCTGACCACACCGGGCCGGACCCGGCGGCTGACCCGCTCGCAGCTCACCCACACGCTGGCGATGTGGGTGGTGCCGCTCCTGGTGACCCCACCGCTGTTCTCCAGGGACGTCTACTCCTACCTTGCCGTCGGCAAGATGATGCAGCTGGGCTTCAACCCCTACGACGGCGGCCCGCTGGACGTGCTCGGCGACGGTGACGTGTTCGCCCATCAGGTCGACGCGAAGTGGCAGCACACCGCGACCCCGTACGGGCCGGCGTTCCTGCTGATCACCCGGGCGATCGTCGGGGTCACCGGGTCGCACGTGATCGTCGCGGTGCTGCTGCAACGCCTGGTGGAACTGGTCGGTGTCGCGCTGATGGTGTGGGCGGTGCCCCGGCTGGCCCGGCGGCTCCGGGTGGACCCGATCTCGGCGCTGTGGTTGGGGGCGCTGAACCCGCTCGTGCTGTTCCACCTCGTCGGTGGCGGCCACAACGAGGCCCTGATGATCGGCATGATGATGGCCGGCCTGGTCGTCGCGCTGGACCGCTCGGTGGTGCTGGGCACCGTGCTGCTGACCGGCGCCGTCGGGGTCAAGGCCACCGCCGGGCTGGCGCTGGCGTTCCTGGTGGTCGCGCTGGCGTTGCGGGCCGGCGGGAGTTGGCAGGACCTCTGGCGGTGGGGGCTCCGGGTCGGCGCGGTCTTCGTCGGGACGTTCGCGGTGCTGACGCTGGCGGCCGGGGTGGGCGTCGGCTGGCTGGCCGCGCTGAACACCCCCGGCCTGGTCAGATCGTTCCTGTCGGCGACGACGGCGGTGAGCGTGATCACCGGGTGGCTCGGCAGCCTGCTGGGGTTGGGCGACCACACCCAGGGTGTGCTCGATGTGATGCAGCCGTTGGGGACCGTGGTCGGTACGGTCCTCGCGGGTTATGTGTGGTGGCGGTGTTGGCGACGTGGCTTCGACCCGATCCTGGGCCTCGGGGTCTCGATCGGGATGTTCGTGATCCTGTCGCCGGTGCTGCAACCCTGGTATCTCCTCTGGGCGGCGCTGCCGCTGGCCGCGTCCACCGCGGTCGCCCGCTACCGCAACGTGACGGTGGTGATCACGGTGGCGTTGTCGGTGATGATCATGCCCAGCGGTTCGATCATCCGGCCGCTGATCATCGCCCAGGCGGCGTTGGCGGCGGCCCTGGTCGCCCTCGGTGCCCGCTGGCTGCTGCGTCGGTACGGGCTGGTGCCGGTGAGCGAACGGGACCGGTGGCTGACCGCCGCAGCGGCACTGGCCCGGCTCCGACATCCGAGCGTGGTAGCGGGCCGCCCGGGGGGTTCCGTTCCCGTCCTGCCGCCCATCCCACCGCCCGTCGCCGGCACCGATCCGCCCACCGCCCCCCGCCCGACCGGCACCACCCCGCCACCACGAGGACAGTCATGACAGCCGCAGTGCAGGTGCGTGGGCTGGTCCGTCGGTACGGTCCACTGACCGCCGTCGACGGGCTCGACCTCACGGTGGAGGCCGGCACGGTGCTCGCGTTGCTCGGCCCCAACGGCGCCGGCAAGACCACCACCGTCGAGATCTGCGAGGGATTCGCCCGCCCGGACGCCGGCACCGTCCGGGTGCTCGGCCTGGACCCGTGGACCCAGGCGCCGGCACTGCGGCCCCGGATCGGGGTGATGCTGCAGTCCGCCGGGGCGCACCTGTCGGCCAGGACCGGCGAGATGCTCCGGCTGGTGGCCGCCTGCGCCGCCGACCCGCACGACCCGGACTGGCTGCTGGACGTGCTGGGGCTGACGCCGGCGGTGCGGACGCCCGTCCGGCGGCTGTCCGGCGGCCAGGCGCAGCGTCTGAACCTGGCGATGGCACTGGTCGGCCGGCCGGAACTGCTCTTCCTGGACGAACCCACCGCCGGGCTGGACCCGCAGGCCCGCCACCTGGTGTGGGACCTGCTGCGGTCCGCCCGGGCCGACGGGGTGACCGTGCTGCTGACGACCCACCTGCTGGACGAGGCGGAGATGCTGGCCGATCAGGTGGTCATCATCGACGCCGGCGCCGTGGTCGCCCAGGGCACCGTCGCCGACCTGGTGGCCGGCGACGAACACCTCACGTTCAGTGCGGTCGGCGGGCTGGACCTCTCCAGACTTCGGGGCGCACTGCCGGACGGATACCTGCTCGGCGAGCCCCGGCCGGGTCGGTACCGCGTCGACGGCCCGGTCACCCCGGCGATGATGGCCACCGTGACGGCGTGGTGCGCCCAGACAGGAGTGCTGGCCACCGACCTGGCGATCGGCCGCCGCGGCCTGGAGGACGTCTACCTGGCCGCGACCGGACGGCAGGTGCGCTCATGACCGACCTCCGCCCGGGCCTGTTCGCCCCGCGCCCCGGCCCCGCCCCGGTGGGCCGGATGCTGCGGGCCCAGACCGCGTTCGAGCTGCGGCTGCTGATCCGCAACGGGGAGCAGCTGCTGCTCGCTCTGGTGATCCCGATCGCGGCGTTGATCGGATTGAGCACCGTCACCTCGATCGGCCTGCCCGAGCCCCGGGTGGCGACGGTGCTGGCGGGGGTGGTGACGCTCGCCGTGCTGTCCACCGGGTTCACCTCGTTGGCCATCTCCACCGCCTTCGACCGCCGCTACGCGGTGACCAAACGACTGATCGGTGCCGGCGTCCCCCGACGCTCGCTGCTGACCGGTAAATCCGCCGCTGTCGGTTGTGTCGTCGCAGGTCAGGTCGTCGTGCTCGGCGTCATCGGGGTGCTGCTGGGCTGGCGACCGAGCGCGTCGGCGGTGCTGGCCCTGCCGGTCGTCGTTCTCGGTGCGGCGGCCTTCACCGGGCTCGGGCTGCTGCTGGGCGGGTTCTTCAAGGCAGAGCTGGTACTGGCCCTGGCCAACCTGCTGTGGCTGGTGCAGGTAGCCCTGGGCGGGATCGTGGCCCCACTGAGCAGCGCGCCGGGGTGGCTGGCCGCGGTCGGCGCGGCGACCCCGGCGGGCGCCCTCTCCGCTGCCCTGCACGCCGTGCTCACCGACGGCACCGCCCCGCCGGCCGGCGCGCTGCTGGTGCTGCTCGGCTGGGGGTTGGCGGGGTGGGCGGCGACCCTACAGTGGTTCAAGTGGCAATGAGGCCGGGCAGCGACCGGCAGTACCCGACCCCGCTGTCCGGCGCACAGCCGCACCCCGGCACCGCAGGAAAGGCACCGACATCGGCATGGCAGTGACTCAAGCCCCGGCGACCGTTCGCCCGGCCGGGCTGATGGCCCGACCCCCGTCGCCGCGGCTGCAGCGCGGCTTCGCCCTCGCGGCCGTGATCACCAACGGGGCCATCGCCGTCACCGGCGCCGTCGTGCGGGTGACCGGTTCCGGCCTCGGCTGCCCGACCTGGCCGGAGTGCCATCCCGGGTCGGTGGTTCCGGTCATCCGGGCCGAGAACTCGACGTTCCACCAGCTCATCGAGTTCGGGAACCGGACGCTGACCGGCGTCGTCCTGGTGGCCTCGCTGGGCACGTTCCTGCTGATCTGGCGGGCCCGGCCACAGCGCCGTTCACTGGTCGGGCTGGCGGCGACGTTGCCGATCCTGGTGCTCGTCCAGGCGGTGTGGGGCGGGATGACCGTCCTGTTCGGCCTGGCCTGGTGGACGGTGGCGCCGCACATGCTGATCTCGCTGGGACTGCTGTCGGTCGCAGTCTGGGTCCACCAGCGGCTCGGCGAGGGGGACGGCCCGGCGACCCCGACGGTGCCCCGCCCGCTCGGCGCGCTGGCCTGGGGCACCGCAGGGGTGCTCCTGCTGCTGGCCGTGGCGGGGACGCTCGTCACCGCCGCCGGCCCGCACGCCGGTGACAGCGCCACCCCCCGGTTGGACCTCCCGGTCCGCGTGCTGGCCCAGGTGCATGCCGACCTGATGTTCACCTACCTCGGGTTACTGGTGGCTTTCGGGGTCGCGCTGCTGGCCGTCCGGGCCCCGGCGCCGCTGCGCCGGCGGCTGTGGGTCCTGGTCGGGGTGACCCTGGCCCAGGGCGTGTTGGGCCTCGTGCAGTACCAGCTCGGTGTGCCCGAGGCACTCGTGGTGCTGCACGTGACCGGCGTGGTGTTGTTGGTCACCGCGGCCGCCCGGATGGTGTTCGCCACCCGCAGCCGCGCCGCCTGACCCCGCCGGCCCCGCCGGGCCGGCCGACCCCTACGTCATCCGCCGGAAACGCACGCCCGGCACACTTCCGGGGAACCCTCGCACCAGGAGCCGGAGGCCGATCGCAGTGCGGATGAAGCGTTACGTGGCGGCCACTCTCGAGGCCACTGTGGTCGAGCCTTCGGAGGTGGCTCTCCAGGTAGCAGTGGCTCCGTTCCCCGGGGCCGAGATCGTCGACGAGCTGCTCCTCACCGTCGACGACCGGCCGGTACCCGTCATCGAGGCACTGACCCACTCGGGTGCCCGGATGCACGTCGTGCACTCGCCGGTCGGTCGCCTGAGCGTGCGGTACCGCGCCACCGTGACCGGTCGCTTCGACCCGCCGACGGTCACCGCACCGGAGCGCTGGGAGTACCTGCGGCCCAGCCGTTTCGTCGACTCGGACCGGTTCAACGACGTCGCGGGCGACCTGTTCGGCTCCATCCGGGATCCCGCCGGGCTGATGCTCGCGATCACGTCATGGGTCGGCAAGACGCTGAGCTACGTACCGGGCAGCAGCGGGCCGATGGACGGGGCCGGTCAGACCATGGATCTCGGGGCGGGGGTCTGCCGGGACTACGCCCATCTGACTGCGGCGATGCTGCGGGCCCGCGGGGTCGCCGCCAGAGTGGTCGCCGTGTACGCCCCCGGCTGTGCGCCGATGGACTTCCACGCGGTGGTGGAGGCCGACCTGGGCGGCCGCTGGCAGGTCTTGGACGCGACGTCGATGGCCCCTCGCCAGTCCCTGCTGCGGATCGCCACCGGCCGCGACGCCGCCGACACCGCCTTCATGTCCAACAACGGTGGCGTGGTGATCCTGGATCTGGCCACAGTGACCGCCACCGTGACCGGCGACCTGCCGCTGGACGACAGCGACACCCTGGTGCAGCTCGGCTGATCGGTGACCTCGGACGGCCCCCGCTCAGCGCAGATCCGACCTCACCGGCCGGTGCCGGCCATCCGACGACGGTCCGTGTCCGACGGCTGCAGTCGGCTGGTGGTCGCCGGGTCCCAGCCGGAGATGGTCCAGCCACCCTCGGCACAGACCTGCTGCGCGGCCGCGGCGCTGGGCACCACGACGTCGCCGAACGTGCCGTCGGCGGCGACGTAGACCATCCGCACCCCGTAGCCGCCCATGTTGGCCAACGCGACGGTGCCGTCGCCGTGCCGATCGGCCAACGCCCGGAACCGGGCCAGTGCCCTGGTCGTCGATCGGCGCACCTGCGCCTGGTAGCGCTGTTGGGCATCCTCGATGTCCTCACCAGGTGCGGGTGGCGGCAACGCCGGACCGAGTCCCACGATGAATCCCTTCGACGCCGGGTACAGAGGGTGAATGCGGTCAGTGCCCGGGCCACCCGAGGACGGGCAACGAGATCGCTGCATCCACCGCCCAGGCGACCGAGATCAACGTCAGATAGGCGTTGGAGATGTGGAACAGCACCATGGGCTTGGCTTCCGCGCCGAGCACGATCCGGCGGTGCAGGGTGTGCGCCACCGCCAGGAACCACAGCCCGGTGGGCACCGCGACGGCCAGGTAGATCCAGCTCGACGCCGGGATCAGCAGCAGCGAGCAGACCACCATCGCCCAGCTGTAGAGCACGATCTGGCGGACGACGACGGCGTCGGTGGCCACCACGGGCAGCATCGGCACCCCGGCCGCCGCGTAGTCCTTGCGGTAGCGCATGGCCAACGCCCAGGTGTGCGGCGGTGTCCAGAAGAAGATCACCCCGAAGAACACCCACGCCGGCCAGCCGATCCCGCCGGTGATGGCCGACCATCCGATGATCACCGGCATGCACCCGGCCAGCCCACCCCAGACGATGTTCTGGCTGGTCCGGCGCTTGAGCCAGAGTGAATACACGAAGACGTAGAACAGGATCGCGACCAGCGCGAGGGCGGCGGCCTGCCAGGTGGTGGTGGCGGCGAGGAAACCGACGGCGGCCACCCCCAGCAGGACGCCGAAGATCAGCGCGTTGCGGGTGGGTACCAACTGCCGGGCCAGCGTCCGGCCCCGGGTCCGGCGCATGATCGCGTCGATGTCGGCATCGACCACACAGTTGAGCGCGTTGGCCGAGCCCGCCGCCAGCGTCCCGCCCACCAGGGTGGCCAGGGCCAGCGTCAGCGACGGCACCGCGCGTTGCGCGGCGATCATTGCCGGCACCGTGGTGATCAGCAGCAACTCGATGATGCGCGGCTTGGTCAGCCCGATGTAGGCACCGACGGTGGCGCGCAGACCGCCGGCGGCGACCGCCGCGGCGCTGACGTCGGCAGTGCCACCGACCGGGTCGGACCCGGGCAGCACGGAGCTGTCGACGATGCGGTCCGGGACCGGGTCCTGATGGTCGGACGCTGCTGCCGGTCGCACGCTGGCCGCTCCTCGCTGGGTCGTCACGTTCTCGGGGGCCCGTGCGGGCCGCCTGCTCGGATCATCGTAGGTCGTACGCGGCCGGCGCGGGTGTCCGACGGGCCTGGGGTCGGTCCGTCACCGGACGCCACCGGATGCCACGAGGCGACCTGCGATACCCGGGCGAGTGTGGGCGGTCACCCTACGTGACCCGCTGTGCGACCCCCGACGGCCTGCGACTAGTCTCATCGGGAAGATTCGTGTGCGCTGCCCTGGGCGATGCAGGTCCGGGAGTGCCCTGCCTCCGAGGAGCGTTGACACCGAATGGCTGCCGCCAATTACACCGCTGAGCAGATCGCTGAGCTGACCACCCCGCACCACCCGGCCGACTGGTCGGATCTGGACACCCGCGCGGTGGACACCGCCCGCGTGCTCGCCATGGACGCCGTGCAGAAGGTCGGCAACGGCCACCCGGGTACGGCGATGTCGCTGGCGCCGCTGGCGTACACGCTGTACTCGAAGGTGATGGACATCGATCCCGAGGACGACCAGTGGGTCGGCCGGGACCGTTTCGTGCTGTCCTGCGGTCACTCCAGCCTCACCCTCTACATCCAGCTGTACCTGCACGGCCTCGGTCTGGAACTGGACGACCTGAAAGCGTTGCGGGCCTGGGGTTCGTTGACCCCGGGTCATCCGGAGCACCGGCACACCCGTGGTGTGGAGATCACCACCGGGCCGCTGGGCCAAGGCTTGTCGTCCGCGGTCGGGATGGCGATGGCCGCCCGCCGGGAGCGCGGTCTGTTCGATCCGGACACCGCGCCGGGCGAGTCGCCGTTCGACCACTTCATCTACGTGATCGCCTCCGACGGCGACATCGAGGAGGGCGTCACCTCCGAGGCCTCGCAGATCGCCGGCCGGCAGGCGCTGGGCAATCTGATCGTCTTCTACGACTCCAACCGGATCTCCATCGAGGACGACACCAACATCGCCCTGTCCGAGGACACGGTGGCGCGCTACGCCGCCTACGGCTGGCACACCGCTGTCGTCGACGGTGCGGAGAACGTCGAGGCGCTGATGGCTGCGATCGACGAGGCGAAGAAGGTCACCGACCGCGCGTCGTTCATCGAGGTCCGGACGGTGATCGGGTTCCCGGCGCCGACGAAGCAGAACACCGGCAAGATCCACGGCTCGGCGCTGGGCGCCGACGAGGTCGCCGCGACCAAGAAGGTCCTGGGCTTCGACCCGGAACAGAGCTTCCAGGTCAGCGCCGAGGTGTTGGCCCACACCCGCGGCACCGTGGACAAGGGCATCAAGTCCAAGGCCGCCTGGCAGCAGCGCTTCGACGCCTGGGCCACCGCGAACCCGGAGAACAAGAAGCTCTGGGACCGGTTGCACTCCCGTGAGCTGCCGGCCGGCTGGGAGTCGGCGCTGCCGTCGTGGGCGCCCGACGCCAAGGGTGTCGCCACCCGCGCCGCCTCCGGTGCGGTACTGACCGCGCTGGCCGACGTGCTGCCGGAGTTGTGGGGTGGCTCGGCGGATCTGGCCGAGAGCAACAACACCACGATGAAGGGTGCGGACTCGTTCGGTCCGACCGCCGCCGCCACCCTGGAGTGGAACGCCAATCCCTACGGACGGACGCTGCACTTCGGGATCCGTGAGCACGCGATGGGCTCGATCCTGACCGGTATCGCGGTGCACGGCCCGACCCGCCCGTACGGCGGGACGTTCCTGGTGTTCTCCGACTACATGCGCGGTGCGGTCCGGCTCGCGTCGGTGATGAAGGCCCCGGCCACCTATGTCTGGACGCACGACTCGATCGGTCTCGGCGAGGACGGCCCGACCCATCAGCCGGTCGAGCACCTGGCCGCGCTGCGGGCGATCCCGAACCTGACCGTGTACCGGCCGGCGGACGCCAACGAGACCGCCTATGCCTGGAAGGCCACCCTGGAGCGGCACATCGACCCGCAGGGCGGGCCGGTCGGGATCTGTCTGACCCGGCAGAACGTGCCCGTCTTCGAGGGCACCAGCGCCGAGGGCGTGGCCAAGGGCGGGTACGTGCTGCAGGAGGCCGACGGCGACCTGCAGGTGATCCTGATCGGCACCGGCTCGGAGCTCCAGATCGCCGTCGAGGCGCGCACGGCGTTGCAGGAGCAGGGCATCGGCGCCCGGGTGGTGTCCATGCCGTCGATGGATCTCTTCGCCGAGCAGGACCAGGCCTACCGTGACACCGTGTTGCCGCCGGCCGTCCGGGCCCGGGTCTCGGTCGAGGCCGGCATCGCCCAGCCGTGGTACCGCTGGATCGGCGACGCCGGTCGGCACATCGGCATCGAGCACTACGGGGCGTCGGCGGACTTCCAGACGCTGTACCGCGAGTTCGGCATCACCACCGAGGCCGCCGTCGCGGCGGCCCAGACCTCTCTCGCGGCCACCGGCTGACCCTCGGGTCACCCCGCCGCGGTATCGACAAGGAAGAAGACACACATGAGTACCGAGAACCAACCGTTGGCCGACCTGACCGCAGCCGGGGTGTCGCTGTGGCTGGACGACCTCTCGCGGGACCGGATCACCTCCGGCAACCTCGCCGAGCTGATCCAGTCCAAGCACATCTCCGGGGTCACCACCAACCCGTCGATCTTCGCTGCGGCGCTGGCCAAGGGTGACGCCTACGACGCGCAGGTCGCCGAGCTCGCGAAGCAGGGAGCGACCCTGGACGACACCATCCGCACCCTCACCACCGACGACGTCCGCAACGCCGCCGACCTGTTCGCCGACGTGTTCCACGACAGCCACGGCATCGACGGCCGGGTCTCGATCGAGGTCGAGCCCGGCATCGCCCGGGACTCGTTGAAGACGTCCGCGCAGGCCCAAGAGCTGTTCAAGATCGTCGACCGCCCCAATCTGCTGGTCAAGATCCCGGCCACCGTCGAGGGCCTGTCCTCGATCACCGAGACCCTCAAGGGCGGGATCAGCGTCAACGTCACGCTGATCTTCTCCCTGGAGCGCTACGAAGCGGTCATCGACGCCTACATCGCGGGAGTCAAGGCCGCCCGCGACAACGGTGAGGACATCTCCAAGCTGCACTCGGTCGCGTCGTTCTTCGTGTCCCGCGTCGACGCCGAGATCGACAAGCGGCTGGACGCGATCGGCACCGACGAGGCGAAGGCGCTCAAGGGCAAGGCTGCGATCGCCAACGCCCGGCTGGCCTACCAGCTGTTCGAGCAGAAGTTCGCCACCGCCGAATGGTTGGAGATCGAGACCGCCGGCGGCAACAAGCAGCGTCCGCTGTGGGCCTCCACCGGCGTCAAGGACCCGGCCTACGACGACACCCGCTACGTGGTGGAGCTCGTCGTCCCCGAAACGGTCAACACCGCGCCCGAGAAGACCATCGACGCTGTCGCCGATCACGGCGTCGTCCGCGGTGACACCGTGCACGGCACCTACGAGGAATCCGCGCAGGTCTTCGCCGACCTGACCGCCGTCGGCGTCGACCTCGACGACGTCTTCGAGGTCCTGGAGACCGAAGGTGTGGACAAGTTCGTCGTCTCCTGGGACGAGCTGGTCGCGACCGTGCAGAAGTCGTTGGACAAGGCCAAAGCGGCTTCCTGAGAGCCCTTCCCGGCGACCCGGCCACTCTGCCGGGTCGCCGTCCGGGCCGCTCGGGCCCGCCACCCTGATCGAGAGGAAACCCCGGACCCGTCATGCCGGTGACCAAGAATCCATTGCGTGATCCGCGCGACAAGCGCCTTCCACGTATCGCCGGGCCGTCCGGCATCGTCATTTTCGGGGTCACCGGCGACCTCTCCCGCAAGAAGCTGATGCCGGCGATCTACGACCTGGCCAACCGGGGTCTGCTGCCGCCGGGCTTCTCGCTGGTGGGCTTCGCCCGGCGCGACTGGGACCACGAGGATTTCGCCGAGATCGTCCACGACGCGGTCAAGAAGTACGCCCGCACCCCGTTCTCCGAGCCGGTCTGGCGACACCTGGCGGAGGGTTTCCGGTTCGTCCAGGGCACCTTCGACGACCCGGAGGCGTTCGACAACCTCAAGGCCACCCTCGCCGACCTGGATGCGACGCGCGGCACCGGCGGCAACCACGCGTTCTACTTCTCCATCCCGCCGGGGGCGTTCCCGGTCGTGTGCGAGCAGCTGAACCGGTCCGGGCTGTCCAGCCATGCCCCCGACGAGTGGCGTCGGGTCGTCATCGAGAAGCCCTTCGGCCACGACCTCAAGAGCGCCCGCGCGCTCAACGACGTGGTCAACTCGGTCTTCCCGCCCGAGTCGGTCTTCCGGATCGACCACTACCTGGGCAAGGAGACGGTGCAGAACCTGTTGGCGCTGCGGTTCGCCAACCAGCTCTACGAGCCCATCTGGAACGCCCACTACGTCGACCATGTGCAGATCACCATGGCCGAGGACATCGGCGTGGGCGGCCGGGCCGGCTACTACGACGGCATCGGCGCCGCCCGTGACGTGATCCAGAACCACCTGCTGCAGCTGCTGGCGCTGACCGCGATGGAGGAGCCCCGGGAGTTCGACCCGGTGTCCATCCGGGCCGAGAAGTCCAAGATCCTGGCGTCGGTGCGGCTGCCCAAGGACCTGCTCGCCGCCACCGCCCGCGGGCAGTACGACGGCGGCTGGCAGGGCGGCGAGAAGGTGCTCGGGTACCTGGAGGAAGACGGCATCTCCGCCGACTCCGTCACCGAGACCTACGCCGCCATCAAGGTTCTCGTGGAGACCCGACGATGGGCCGGGGTGCCGTTCTACCTGCGTCACGGCAAGCGCCTGGGCCGCCGGGTGACCGAGATCGCGGTCGTGTTCAAACGTGCCCCGTACCTGCCGTTCTCCTCCAACGACACCGAGGAGCTCGGCGCGAACGCGCTGGTCATCCGGGTGCAGCCGGACGAGGGCATCACCATCCGCTTCGGGTCGAAGGTGCCGGGGCCGTCGATGGAGGTCCGCGACGTGAACATGGACTTCTCCTACGGCCAGTCGTTCACCGAGGCGTCCCCGGAGGCCTATGAGCGGTTGATCCTGGACGTGCTGCTCGGCGAGCCCTCGCTGTTCCCGCAGGACGAAGAGGTCGAGCTGTCGTGGAAGATCCTGGACCCGATCGAGAAGGCCTGGGCGCGCACCAAGAAGCAGCCCGAGCCGTACCCGGCGGGCACCTGGGGTCCGCCGTCGGCCGACGTGATGATGGCCCGCGACGGTCGCGCCTGGCGACGTCCGTGATCGCGCTCCACCGGACTCCCCCGGCCCCCTCGCAGCCCGCCCCGACGAGAGGCACCCGCCCGTGATCATCGACATCCCAGCGACCACCACTGCCGCGATCAACAAGAAGCTCGTCGACCTGCGCGAAACCGGCGGCATGGTGTCCACCAGCCGGGTGCTCACGCTGGTGATCGTGACCGACGAGAGCGTGTCCGAGGACTCGATCAGGGCCGCGAACGAGGCGTCCTTCGAGCACCCCTGCCGGGTCATCGTGATCGCCCGGGCCGGCCGACGCGGCGCCCCCCGGCTGGACGGTCAGATCCGGGTCGGTGGCGACGCCGGTGCCAGCGAGGTCATCGTGCTACGACTGTTCGGCGAGCTGGTCGACCACGGCGCCTCGGTGATGTTGCCGCTGCTGCTCCCGGACGCCCCGGTGGTGGTGTGGTGGCCGGTCGGCGAACCGGAGGTCCCCGCGGCTGATCCGATCGGTGCGCTCGCGCAGCGCCGGATCACCGACGCCGCGTCGTCGAAGCGGCCGCACACCGCGTTGCTGGGACGGGAGAAGGCCTATCAGCCCGGTGACACCGACCTGGCCTGGACCCGGCTGACGTTGTGGCGCGGACTGCTCGCGTCGACGTTGGACCAGCCGCCGTTCGAGACGATCACCTCCGCAGTGTGGCCGGCGCCTGCCGACTCCCCGTCCACCGATCTGCTGGCCGGCTGGCTGGCGATGCGGCTGAAGTGCCCGGTCACCCGGCGCAGGTCAAAGGCCGGCGCCGGCATGCAGAGCGTGACGCTGACCCGCAAATCCGGCGACATCACGCTCAGCCGGGACGCCGACAGCACCGCCACCCTGTCGACCCCGGACCAGCCGGACCGCCAGCTCTCGCTCCCCCGCCGCGGCCTGCGCGACTGCATCGCCGAGGAACTGCGTCGGTTGGACGCCGACGAGGTCTACTACGAGGTGCTCGCGAAGGGCATTCCGCTGGTTCTCGACGGGCGACCGGGCGCCCCGGCGGGCACCGCGGGCCAAGGCCGGATTGGCGGGACCGTTGGAGACCGACGGCCCCGACCCGTCGACGAGCACGAAACCCAAGCGGCGCCAGGAAGCCGGACGGCGGCCTCGTGACGCCCGCAGCTGGTACTGCTGCCCACGTCCGACGACGTCGCCGCGGACACAGCGGCCCGGCTGGTCATCAAGCTGGTCGACCTGCAGGCGGCCGGGCGGGTGCCGTCGGTGGTGCTCACCGGCGGGACGATCGGGATCGGGCTGTTGGCCAAGATCCGACAGTCGCCGCAGCCGCAGCTCGGTGGACTGGCGGCGGGTCGAGATCTTCTGGGGCGACGAGCGTTTCGTCCCGAGCGGTGACCGGCGACCGGAACGAGGGGCAGGCCCGGGAGGCGCTGCTGGACCACGTCGACGTCGACCCGGCCCGGGTACACCCGATGGCGGCCTCGGACGGCGCGTTCGGCGCCGACGTGGACGCCGCTGCCGCCGCCTACGGGGATCTGGTGGACAGCCACGGCCCGTTCGACGTGACGCTGCTCGGCCTGGGCCCGGACGGTCACGTGGCGTCGATCTTCCCCGAGCATCCTGGCGTCTACGACACCCGGACCGCGCTACCGGTACGCAATTCGCCCAAGCCCCCGCCGACCCGCATCTCGCTGAGCCTGCCCACCATCCGGACGTCCACCGAGGTCTGGGTGGTGACCGGCGGCGCCGGCAAGGCCGATGCGGTCGCGATGGCGCTGGGTGGCGCGGGCGAGGTCGCCATCCCGGCGGTCGGCGCGGTGGGCACGGCGCGGACACTGTGGTTGATGGACCGGGACTCCGCTGGGAGATTGCCCTCATCGGTTTTTCGGGCTCCCATCGCCTGACATGCTGGAGCCCTCGCACGTCCTCGGCTGAGGACGGGATCTCGTACGTCGTCGCGACCCTGTTGCGACACAGGGCAGCACACACAGGGCAGCCCACACTCAGGCACTACGCATTCCGGCAGCACACAGTCCGGCACCACGCATTCAGGCACCACGCATTCAGGCACTAGGCATTCCCGCAGATCGCACTCGAGCATACGCATTCAGGCAACGTCGTTGCCTCAAGGAGGAGGACCATGAGCAAGGCCCCGGTCAAGGTCACCGTCACCGGCGCAGCCGGTCAGATCGGTTACGCACTGCTGTTCCGCATCGCATCCGGGCAGATGCTCGGCCCCGACACCCCGGTCAAGCTCAGCCTGCTGGAGATCACCCCCGCGCTGAAGGCCGCCGAGGGCACCGCCATGGAGCTCGACGACTGCGCCTTCCCGCTGCTGGCCGGCGTGGACATCACCGACGACCCCCGGAAGGCCTTCGACGGCACCGGAGTCGCGCTGCTGGTCGGCGCCCGTCCGCGTGGGCCCGGCATGGAGCGCGGCGACCTGCTCGCCGCCAACGGCGGGATCTTCAAGCCGCAGGGCGAGGCCATCAACGCCGGCGCCGCCGAGGACGTCAAGATCCTGGTGGTGGGCAACCCGGCGAACACGAACGCGCTGATCGCCCAGCAGCACGCGCCGGACGTCCCGGCGTCGCGGTTCAGCGCGATGATGCGGCTGGACCACAACCGGGCGAAGTCGCAGGCCGCCGGGAAGCTCGGCGTCGAGGTCGACGACATCACCAACATGGTCGTCTGGGGCAACCACTCCGCGACCCAGTACCCGGATCTGTTCCGGGCCCAGTTCGGCGGCCGGCCGGTCGCCGAGCAGGTGGACTTCGAGTGGCTGGAGGACACGTTCATCCCGACCGTGGCCAAGCGTGGGGCCGCGATCATCGAGGCGCGTGGTGCATCGTCGGCAGCCTCGGCGGCCAACGCCGCGATCGACCACATCCACACCTGGACCCACGGCACCCCGGAGGGTGACTGGACGTCCGCGGCAGTCGTCTCCGACGGCTCCTACGGCGTCCCAGAGGGCTTGATCTCCTCGTTCCCGTGCACCAGCGACGGCGAGAACTGGTCCATCGTGCCCGATCTCGACCTCGACGACTACTCGAAGGAAAAGATCGCCATCTCGGTGGCCGAGCTTGCCGACGAGCGTGCAGCGGTACGCGAACTCGGACTCATCTGAGCCTGCTCCGTCCGATGCGATCAGGTGACGCGCGGTAGGGTCGGGCTCTTCGCCGATCCTGCCGCCGTACCCACATCGTGGAGATCCCGGAGTTGCCTCATGACAGCCCGCCACCGCATGCCCACTCAGCTCACCGCGGTGGTCATCCGGCGTGGCAAGGTGCTGCTGGCCCGACGGATGCATGATCAGCGGTGGGAGTTGCCGGGTGGTCACGCCGATCTCGATGCCGTCGACGCGCCGGACGAGCTGAGCCGGCTGGTGCGCGCCGGTACCGGCCAGGCGGTCCGGGTCGGCCCCGAGGTGCACGACCTGGAGATCCGCGACAACGGCGCCCCACCCGTTCAGCTGGTGGCCTTCGGCTGCCATCTGCAGGGCCGGCTGCCGCTGCAGATCTCCGAGCAGTACCGCCAGGTCGCCTGGCTGCCGGTCGACGAGCTGCCGGTGCAGAACCTGGCTTCGGGCTACGTCGACGCGATCCGCGCCTGGCAACTGCACCCCGAGCAGCACGGCAGCGACGCCACCGACTTCGGCTGACGGACGCCACCTCCGGCCCCGGCCATCTGCCACCACGGCCACCGATCACCTCACGCGACAAGCGGCGCGAGCCGCGCGGTGATGGCGGAAGCGGCAGCGGGCTGAGCCCACAGATAGCCCTGCCCGAAGTCACATCCCAGTACCCGGGCCAGGTCAGCAGCGGCCTCGGTCTCGATGCCCTCGACGGTGGTCTGCAATCCGAGCGCAGATGCCAGCCCCGTGACGGCCTGGGTGAGGGCATCCCCGACGGGGGTGCCGAGGGCCACCGTGACCCCGCGGTCGACCTTGATGCCATCCACCGCGAGCCAGAGCAGATGGTCCAGTGACGACCAGCCGGTACCGAAATCGTCGAGCCACACGTGGAAGCCCCGATGACGTAGCGCGTGGACGGCCAGTGGGATGAGCGGATCGCGGACGTCCATCCGAGTGGTCTCCGTGAGTTCCAGATCGATAGACGCAGGTTCCACACCGGCCGCGGTGACGATGTTGGTCAACATAGCGGCGGTGTTCGGGTTGTTCAGATGCCGGGCTGACAGGTTCACGCTGAGCCGCAGCTCGGGCTGAATGTGGTGCCAGCCTCGGAGGTCGGCCACGGCACGCCGGATGATCGCGAGGTCGAGATCGATGATCAGATCGCTGTCCTCAGCCAGCGGAACGAACCGCCGGGGGTTGTCGACCCCGCGAACCGGATGCTCCCACCGGGCGAGCGCTTCGAAACCGATCGTCGCGCCGGTGGCCAGGTCGACGACCGGCTGGAACCAAGGAACGATCTCGCCGGCCTGGATCGCGCGCGACACCTCGGCGGTCGCCACCTCGCCCTCCAGTCGTTGTTCCTGCAGCCGGCGGATGAGGTCGAGTTGGTCTTCGACGACTTTGGCGAACTGGGTCAACCTCTCGACCTGATCCTCGTCAATCGTCCGCGAACCCGGGTCGATCACACAGATCGCTCCGATCACCATCGATTCCCGACCCAGCAGCGGGATCCCCAGGTAGGCGCCGATCTGACCGCTGACGACCGCGGGAAAGTCCGCGAACCTGGGGTCGTTCACGGCGTCGTCGACAAGCACGGGGCAGCCCGTCCGGACGACGGTGTCACAGAACGCATCGGATCTGGCGACCGACGTCGGGTCGCCGGCGCCGAAGAGCCGAATCGTGTGCTGGGTGTCTCCGTCTACGATGTTGACCCGCACGATGGGGAAGGCCACCGCCTGCGACGCCAACCCGAGGAGCGTCTCGAGCCGGTCGGTCAGCGGACCGTCGACCACGTAGTGCTGCGCCGAACGGACCCGACGCGATTCACGGGCCTGGGGCATACCGGCGAGTATGCGCGTAGTGAAGCTCGAATAACCAAAAAGAGTGATGTAATCGAGCGTAAACCTGCCACGCCTCTCGAATCGTGATCAACTCCGCCGCCCACCCCTCCTGATGGGGCAATCAGGCCCGGATCCGGCCCGCCCCACCTCGTGCTACGTCGGACCCAAGGCCGAAACGTCAGTCCTCGTCGGGTTCGTCGCTGCCCTTGATCAGGAACAACACGGAGTCCAGCTCCTCCGGTCGGACGAGCACCTCGCGTGCCTTGGAGCCCTCCGACGGCCCGACGATGCCGCGGTTCTCCATCAGGTCCATCAACCGGCCGGCCTTGGCGAACCCGACCCGGAGCTTGCGCTGCAGCATCGAGGTCGAGCCCAGCTGCGAGGTGACGACCTGCTCCACCGCCAGCAGCAGGATCTCCAGGTCGTCGCCGATGTCGGGGTCCACCGCCTTCGACGGGTCCTGCTTCACCGCGGTGACGCCCTCGGTGTAGTCGGGCTCGGCCTGGGTCTTGGCGAACGCCACCACCTCGGCGATCTCCTCGTCGGAGACGAACGCCCCCTGGATGCGGACCGGACGCCCGGCCCCCATCGGCAGGTACAGCCCGTCCCCCATGCCGATCAGCTTCTCCGCACCCGGCTGGTCCAGGATGACCCGCGAGTCGGTCAGCGACGAGGTGGCGAACGCCAGCCGTGACGGCACGTTGGTCTTGATCAACCCGGTCACCACGTCCACCGACGGCCGCTGGGTGGCCAGCACCAGATGGATCCCGGCGGCGCGCGCCTTCTGGGTGATCCGGACGATCGCCTCCTCGACGTCGCGCGGCGCGGTCATCATCAGGTCGGCGAGCTCGTCGATGATGCCCAGGATGTAGGGATAGGGCCGGTAGACCCGCTGGGAGCCGGGTGGCGTGGTGATGTCACCGTTGCGCACCTTGCGGTTGAAGTCGTCGATGTGGCGGACCCCGTGCGCCAGCATGTCCATGTACCGCTGTTCCATCTCCTCCACCAGCCACGCGAGCGCGGCCGCCGCCTTCTTCGGCTGCGTGATGATGGGGGTGATCAGGTGCGGAATGCCCTCGTACGGCGTGAGTTCCACCATCTTCGGGTCGATCAGGATCATCCGGACCTCGGCCGGCGACGCCCGCTGCAACAGCGACACCAGCATCGAGTTCACGAACGACGACTTGCCGGAACCGGTGGCACCGGCGACCAGCAGGTGTGGGGTCTTGGCCAGGTTGGCCGTGACGAAACCACCCTCGACGTCCTTGCCGAGACCGATCACCAGCGGATGGTGGTCACGGCGGGCACTAGGGTCCATCAGGACGTCGCCGAGCCGCACCATCTCGCGGTCCAGGTTCGGGACCTCGATGCCGACCGCGGACTTGCCGGGGATCGGTGCGAGCAGCCGCACCGATTCCGAGGCCACCGCGTAGGCGATGTTGCGGGTCAGGTTGGTGATCTTCTCGACCTTGACGCCGGGCCCGAGCTCGACCTCGTACCGCGTGACGGTCGGGCCGCGCATGTAACCGGACACGGTGGCGTCGATGTTGAACTGCTCGAACACCGTGGTGAGGCGCTCGATCATCTGGTCGTTGCCGGCCGAGTGCACCTTGGGCGGCGCACCGAGCTTGAGGATCGTCTCCGGCGGCAGCCGGTACCCGGTCTCGGTCATCCGGTCCAGCGACAGCTGGGTCGGCTCGACGATCGGCGGCATCCCGGTTCCGGTCCCGGTCGCTTCCGGTCGCGCGGAAGCGAGCACCCGCGGCCGGCCCGGGGGCGGGGCGTCGGGATCGGCGGCAGCCGCCGTACGGGCCGTTCGCGCCGACGGGTCCGCGATCGGTGGCGACAGCGGGGTCGGTACATCGGACGTTGCGGCTGCCACAGGTGCATCACCGGGCGCCGCTGCCTCCGGCCGGCGCGGGCGACGCAGCCGCGTGCCGACGGGCTCGTCGGCTGACGGATCGGCTGACGGATCGACATCGGCCCGACCGCCCTCCGACCCGACCGGCTCATCCGACCGATCCGGCCTCGACGACCGGGCCGGCAACGGCGACCAACCGGTGTCGGCGTCATCAGCCGGGTCGGTGAGATCAGCAGTGTCGTGCCCCTCGTGCGGTCCGCGGTACCCGCGGACCCAGTCCCACCCGTCCAGGATCAGCACCGGCACGTCCCTGATGGGGGTGCCGGTGAACAGCAGGCCGCCGAAGACCGAGAGCAGCACCAGCACCGCGACGGCGGGCACCACCGTCAGCCCGGCGTACAACGGCTGACCGATCAGCCAGCCGAGCACCCCGCCTGCGGTCGTGCGGATCGCTGCGGGATCCACGCCACCGAGGCCGGCGACCCGGACCACGTGGAAGATCCCGGCCACGCCGAGAACGACTGCCAGGGAGCCGAACACCCGGCGGGCGCGATGGGCAGGGTCGGCCGCAGTGCGCATCAGCACGACGGCCGCGATCAACAGCAGCACCGGGACCACGACGGCGAGGCTGCCGACCCAGACCCGGACGGCTTGGTCTGCCAGGTGGCCGACCGGTCCGGCGGCGGCGAACCAGGTGCCGATGGCGGTGATCACAGCGGCTGCGAGCAGACCGAGGCCCAGGCCGTCCCGGCGGTGGGCCGGGTCCAGGTCGCGCGCCGACGTGGCTCCCCTGCCGACGGCGCGGATCAGCGAGCCGACACCTCTGGCAAGCGTGCGCCAGACCGCGGCGATCGCCCGGCCGATGGCCGCCATCGCGGTCGAGAGGGCCGACGGCGTGCCCGCCGGGCGGGGCTTCTTCCGGCCGGCCGGCCGGTTCGTCGCGGCCCGGGGGCGGGAGTTTCCGCTGGTCCGACCGCTGTCGGTGGAGGTAGCGGCGCGGACCCGGGGGGCGGCGGGGCCACTCCCCCGTGGCGTCGAGCGGGCGGGAGAACCGCTCACCCGGGAGCTCGACCGCGGGGCGGGCGACGGCCTCGACGTCGAACTCGAGGCAGACGAAGCACGCGCGCGCGCAGGAGCTGGGGTCTTTCCGGCCATGGGGCAACCCTAGTCTCAGCAGTCACACCCGCCCCGGCTGCCACACCGGGGCCGGCCGCATCAACGGTCATCGTCGCCCGCGCGGTGCAGCCAGGCATTCCGGGCCCGGACCCCGGCCCGGGACAGCCACGCCTCCTCGATCACCTCGACCAGGACGTCCCGGGGCAGTTCGCCCAGCTGCGAAAGCCTGACCAGCACCGACAGATGCCCGTCGAAATGCGCCGTGGTGAAGAACGGGCTCGACGGGTCCTGCACCAGCGCCAGCTTGTCCGACATCGCGGCGACCCAGATCACGATCACGTCGGTCAACCGCTGGCCGGTGATCGGATCGACGGCGTCCGGACGTGGACCGCGGAAGAAGACGAAGGACTTCCGGCCGACCTGGTAGACCGGGCCGCCGGCGCTCTGCTGGACGGTCACCCCCGGCAGCCCGAGGGCGGTGTCGTGCACGTCCTGGGCTGTCGCCGGGCGCTCGACCATGACATCGGACTGTACGGACGCACATCCCGCAGCACCACAGATCCGATCCGGGGGATCGGGTCTCAGGCCAGGTCCCCCCGGGCGTCGACGACCCGGCCGATCACGATCACCGCAGGTGAGCGCACCTCCCGGGCCGACGCGATCGAGGCGATGTCGGCCAGCACCCCGACTGTCAGCCGCTGCTCCGGCGTGCAGCCGTTCTCGATGATCGCCACCGACAGTGCGGTCGGCGCGCCGGCGGCCAGCAACGACCCGGTGATCGACGGCAGGTGCCGAACCCCCATCAGCACGATCAGCGTGTTGCCGTCGGCACCGGCCCGGGCCAGGGCGGGCCAGTCGGCACTCACCACGCCGGCGGCGTCGTGACCGGCCAGCACCGTCACCTGACGGGCGAGCCCGCGATGGGTGACCGGGATCCCCGCCGCGGCGGGGACGGCGAACGCACTGGTCACGCCGGGAACCACGGTCACCGGGACGTCGGCGGCCCGGCAGGCCTCGACCTCCTCGCCGCCACGGCCGAACACGTACGGATCGCCGCCCTTGAGCCGCACGACCCGCCGGCCCGCCCTGGCATGCTCGACGAGCAGTGCGTTGATCGACTCCTGCGGCACCGGGTGCCGGCCCGGCGCCTTGCCCACCTCCAGGACGAGCACCCCCGGCCCGAGCTCGGCGAGCACGTCCCGGGGTCCGAGCCGGTCGACCACCACCACGTCGGCCTCGGCCAGACTCCGGCGGCCCTGCAGTGTCAACAGGTCCACCGCGCCGGGACCGCCGCCGACCAGCGTGACGTGACCCGCGCCGGCGCGGACCCGACGCAGCGGCAACTGCCCCGCGTCGACCGCGAGGCCGATCGCATCCCGCAGCGCGACCGCCCGCCGCGGGTCGGCGCCGTCCACCGAGGTGACGCCGACCGTCACCCCGCCCCGGCGGAGCACCGCCGGCGACCGGGTGCCGTTCAACGCCCCGGCCCCGGTTGAGGCGCGGACACAGAAGATGCGGGCCGACTCGGCGGCCCGGTCCACCGCTTCGTCGGTCGCCATGTCACCGGTCGCGGCGAACGCGAGCCAGGACCCGTCGAGATCGCCGTCGGTGTAGTCGCGGGACACCCAACCGACGTCACCGGCGGCGATCACGTCGGCGAGCTCGTCGCACACGTAGGGGGCCACCACGGTGACCTGCGCAGCCGCCTCGAGGCACGACTGCACCTTGCGCCACGCGACCGGACCCCCGCCGACCACCGTCACGCGGCGGTCGGCGAGGGACAGGTGCAGCGGCAGCAGAGCTGCGCTCGAATTCACTCAGACGCCTTCCAGGGACTTCTCCGACTGACGAATGTAAACCACGTAGGTCACGACGAAGCAGATCGCGTAGAAGACGATGAAGCTGACGTAGGCGGCGTTGGCACTCTTGGTGGTGAGGAAGGACTGGCGGAACGCCAGGTTCACCAGCACCCCACCGAAGGCGCCGATGGAGCCGGCGATGCCGATGAGCGCCCCGGCCAGTCGCCGTGATTCCGCGGTGGCGGTCTCCTCGTCGGTGCCCGCCGCCATCTTGACGCCGGCCTTGGCGGTGAAGATCGCCGGGATCATCTTGTAGACCGAACCGTTGCCGATGCCGGTGAGGATGAAGAGCGCGATGAAGCCGGTGAGGTACAGCGGCAGCGCCTTGTTCAGCGCAGCGGTGAGCACCACGGCCGCGCCGAGCGCCATCGCGGCGAAGTTCCAGAACGTGACCCGCGAGCCACCGAGCTTGTCGGCGAGTTTGCCGCCGTAGGGCCGGACCAGCGATCCGAGCAGCGGGCCGAGGAAGGTCAGGTACGCGGCCTGCAGCGGGGTCTTGCTGAACTGCACCTGCAGGACCTGCCCGAACGCGAAGCCGAAGCCGATGAACGAACCGAAGGTGCCGATGTAGAGCAGCGAGATGATCCAGGTGTGGCGGTCCCGGGCGACCTCGCGCAGCGCCCCCTTGGCGTTGCTGGCGATCGTGAGGTTGTCCATCTTCAGGGCCGAGGCCACCGCGACGAGCACGATCAGCGGGATGTAGATCGCCACCATCACCCGCGGGTTGGCGACACCGGCGGTGGCCAGCACCAGCAGGCCGACGAGCTGCGCGACCGCCACCCCGAGGTTGCCGCCACCGGCGTTGAGACCGAGCGCCCAGCCCTTCTCCCGCTGCGGGTAGAAGGAGTTGATGTTGGTCATCGAGGACGCGAAGTTGCCGCCGCCGACACCGGCGGTCGCCGCGGCGATCAGCAGCGTCGTGTACGACACTCCCGGCTCCAGCACGATCGCGATGAAGATCGTCGGCAGCAGCAGCAGCAGTGCGGACATCACGGTGAAGTTGCGACCGCCGAACGTGGCCACCGCGAACGTGTAGGGCAGCCGCAGCAGCGCACCGATCAGCGTCGGCAGCGCGGTCAGCAGGAACTTCCCGGCCGGGTCGATGCCGTACGCCGGGCCGAGGAACAGCACCAGCACCGACCAGATGCTCCAGATGGAGAACCCGATGTGCTCCGACGTGACCGACCAGACCAGGTTGCGCCAGGCGACGCGGCGCCCGCCGTTGTCCCAGAAGGTGGTGTCCTCAGGGCGCCAGTCGTCGATCCAGCGACCACGGCGGCCGGGTTTGGCCACCGCGGTCCCGATCGGGGGGGCCGTGACGATGGGGCTCTGGGTGACTTCGGAACTCATGGCGGCACTCCTGTGCGGTGGGAGGGGAGGCACGCCGATGGGCCTCGGGAACAGTGCGGGTACTGCGAGGTGGAGCTGTGCCCGCCGGCCGGTGCGTGCCCGGGCGGCGGGTGTTGACGCAACGCCCGTCAGGACCGGTGCGCGGCGATGACCAGGTTGGCGTCCTCGTCGACCGAGACCGGCCAGGACCCCAGGTCCGGTTGCCCGGACAGCGAGCACCCGGTGGCCAGTTCGAAGGTGTTCAGGTGCAGCGGGCAGACGACGACGGTGCCGTCGATCTGCCCGTCGGCGATCGGGCCGGCCTTGTGCGGGCAGACCGCACCCACGGCGTACAGCCGACCGCTGCGCAGCCGGAACACCGCCACCTGTTCGCCGTTGACGTCGAACGCCCGGCCTTCGCCGAACGGGATCTGGGCCACCGGACCCAGGTTCAGCATCGCCGGGGCGCTCATGTGGCCACCCGCATCGGGACCTGCGGCAGGACCTCCAACGGAAGTGCGGTGCGGAACTGGCCGGGGGTGGCCGGTTCTGCGCCTTCCTTCCACGGGTCCCGGTACGCGGCAATGGAGGTCGCCATTCGGGCATCGAGATCAGCGGCGATACCAGCGGTGTCATCGACGATGATGCCCTTGATCGTCTCCAGCCCGATCCGTGGCACGAACGCGTAGGTGCGCTCCAGCCACTTGGCGTTCTCCCGGTAGTACTGCATGAAACGACCGGTGAGCGTGATGACCTCGTCGTGGCTGTCGACGGTGGCCAGCAGGTCGCCCTTGCGGATGTGCGCGCCGGCGGCCCCGCCGATGTAGATCTCCCACCGACCACCGTCGATGGCGACCACGCCGACGTCCTTGACCAGCGACTCGGCGCAGTTGCGGGGGCAACCGGTGACCGCGAGCTTGAGCTTCGCCGGCGACTCCAACCCCTGGAACTTCGACTCGATGTCGATGCCCAGCTTGGTCGAGTCACCGACCCCGAAGCGGCAGAACTCCTGGCCCACACAGGTCTTCACCGTGCGGAAGCTCTTGCCGTAGGCGTAGCCGGACGGCATGTCCAGGTCCGCCCAGACCTTGGGCAGATCCTCCTTCGGCACCCCGAGGAGGTCGATCCGTTGCCCGCCGGTCAGCTTGATCATCGGGATCTTGTGCTTCTCGGCGACGTCGGCGATCCGGCGCAGCTGCTCGACCGAGGTCACGCCGCCCTTCATCTGCGGGACGACGGAGAACGTGCCGTCCTTCTGGATGTTGGCGTGGACGCGGTCGTTGATGAACTTGGCGTCCTTCTCGTCGATGTACTTCTCGGCCCACATCATCTTCAGCAGCGACGCCAGTCCCATCTTGGACTTCGCGTCCTCGGCCCCGTCGGGCGCCAGTGCGGCGAACACCGAGGACACCGACCGCAATTCCTGCTGGAGGATCGCGAGCATCAGCGCGGGCTTGTCCATCGGGATGCCTGGGACGTACCAGTTCGCCGACGGATCCTCCTGGACGGCGCCGCCCGCGGCCCATTCGACGATCTGGCACACCAGCGTCTTGCAGGAGCCGCAGCCCTTGCCGGCCCGGGTCTTGTCCATCACCGCGGCGACGGTCTTGCAGCCGCCCTCGACAGCGTGCACCAGACCGGCCTTGCTGACCCCGTTGCAGTTGCAGACCTGGGCGTCGTCGGCGAGCTCCTCGACCCCCACCTCCGCGGACGGGGCGCCGAGGTTGAACATCATCTCCAGCCGCTCGGCCGGTAGCGGCAGGCCCCGGTCGAACGCCTGCATCAGGAACGCGACCTTGGACGTGTCGCCGAGAACCGTCGCGCCGACGAGCTTCTCGTCCCTGATGACCAGGGACTTGAACACCCCGCGCTTGGGCTCGGAGAACACCAGCACCTCGTCGGTGTCGCGCTCCGGACCCTGCAGGCCCATCGACGCGACGTCCACGCCGGCGACCTTGAGCTTGGTCGCCGTCCGCGAACCGTGATAGGCGGCATCGGGATCGGCGCCGGTGATGTGGTCGGCGAGCACCACGGCCTGCTCCCACAACGGGGCGACCAGGCCGTACACCTCGCCGCGGTGCTGCACGCACTCCCCGACGGCGTACACGTCGTCGTCGTCGGCGGTGCGCATCTGGTCGTCGACCACGATGGCCCGCTCGACGGTGAAACCGCTGCGCACCGCGAGCTCCACGTTGGGCCGGATGCCGGCCGCCACCACCACCATGTCGCAGGGGATCTGCGGCTTCTCCAGCAGCCAGATCGCCTCGACCTTCTCGTCACCGATGATCGCAGTGGTCCGGGCCTTGGTGTGCACCACGATGCCCAACTTCTCCACGCTGTGCCGGAGGATCTCCCCCGCCTGCGGTCCGACCTGCGCGTTCATCAGGTGCGCCCCGGCGTGCACGACGTCCACGGTGAGCCCGTAGGCCTGCAGGCCGCGGGCGGCCTCCAGCCCCAGCAGCCCGCCGCCGATGACCACTGCGCGGGTGTGGTGCTCGTGGGTGGCGTACTCGACCATGCCCCGGGTGTCGTCGATGGTGCGGAAGGCGAAGACGCCGGGTTTGAGCGAGCCGTCGTCCATTCGCAGCCCCTCCATGCTGGGCATGAACGAGTTGCTGCCGGTGGCGATGATCAGCTGGTCGTACGGGGTGATTCGGCCGTCGTCGGAGAACACCAGCTTGGCGTGCCGGTCGATCTTGGTCACCCGGATCCCGGCGTGCAGGGTGATGTGGTTCTCCTCGTACCACTCGATGGAGTTGAGGAAGATGTCCTTGTCACTCTCCTCACCGGAGAGCACGTGGGACAGCATGATGCGGTTGTAGTTGCCGTAGGGCTCGTCACCGAACATGGTGATCGCGAACATCTCCCGGGCCCGGAGCAGGATCTCCTCCACGGCCCGGGCGCCCGCCATCCCGTTACCGACCACCACCAGTCGCCGGCGGGTGTCGCCGATGTCCTCGACCGCCGAGCCGGCCGCCTGGGTCACCGTCATCAGACCTCGACCATTCCGAGGTCGACCACCACGTGGCCGCTGGCGCCCTGGGCGGCGGCGACGTACAGCTCCACCGCGGTGCCCCCCTCGAGATCCTCGACCACCCGCAACGGCACGTGGACCTCGCTGCGGGCACCGATCGGGAAGTACCGCATCGGCACCCCGTCGCGCATCAGCACCACGGTGACCAACTCGTCGGAGGTGTTCCCGCCGCGGAAGTACAGCGCCTGGCCGACGGCCCCGTCCGGGATCAACCGGACCAGGTCGGCCGACAGCGGCGCCGGCTTGTCGATGCCGGATCCGGTGAAGGGGTAGATGCCCTGCAGGAAGCGGTTCTGGGAAGCCATGAAGACGTCCTTTCGGTGGGGGTGCGAAGGTCTGCGGCGGGGGGCCGGCACCGACGGTGCGGCCTGGCCGGTGGGGCGGGGGGCGGCGTGCGGGGGTCGCACGGCCGGGGCGGTGAGCAACTGGTCGTCGTCGGGCCCGCCGATGCGCACCGCGCTCGCGGCGCACACCTTGAAGGCGGGCATCTTCGACAACGGGTCCAGGGCGGTGTCGGTGAGCAGGTTGGCCGACGAGACCCCGCCCCAGTGGAACGGGACGAACATCGTGTCGGCCCGGATGGTGTCGTCCAGCGCAGCCCGGAACGTGGCCCGGCCGCGGCGGGTCTCCAGCTCGACGATGTCGCCGTTGACCACGTGCAGCGCCCGGGCCAGGTCCGGGTGCATCTGCACGCTCGGGTCACCGTGGGACAACGAGCCGACCCGGCGGGTCTGGGTGCCGCTCTGGTACTGCGCCGCGAGCCGGCCGGTGGTCAGCAGGTACGGGTAGCGCAGGTCGGTGATCTCGTTGGCCGGGCGGAAATCCACCGGGATGAACACCGCTCGGCCGGTCGGCGTCGGGAACGACTCGCCGAACAACCGCGGGGTGCCCGGGTGGGTGACCTCGGGGCAGGGCCAGAACACACCCTGCTCCTTGTCGATGCGCTCCCAGGTGATGCCGGCGTAGTCGGCGATGCCGCCGGCGGAGGCGCGCCGCAGTTCGTCGAAGACCACCCGCGGGTCGGCGCTGAAGAACTCGCCGCGACCGAGCCGGGCGGCCAGGTCGGCCATCAGCTCCAGATCGGTCAGCACGCCCACCGGCGGCGGCAGCGCCTGCTTGCGGCGCAGCACGCGGCCCTCGAGGTTGGTCATCGTGCCTTCCTCCTCCGCCCATTGAGCGGTGGGCAGCACGACGTCGGCCATCCTGGCCGTCTCGGAGACGAAGATGTCGGACACGGCGAGGAAATCCAGTGCCTCCAGCCGGTCCTTGACCCGGTTGGCGTCCGGCGCCGAGACCACGATGTTGGACGCCAGCACCAGCAGCGCCCGCACCCCGCCGTCCGCGCCCATCCGATCGAGCATCTCGAACGCCGACAGCCCCGGTTTCGGCAGCTCGTCGGGGTCGATGCCCCAGACCGCCGCCACGTGGGCGCGGTGCGCCGGGTCGGCCAGTTTGCGGTACCCGGGCAGTTGGTCGGCCTTCTGGCCGTGCTCCCGGCCACCCTGGCCGTTGCCCTGCCCGGTGATCGTGCCGTAGCCGGAGAACGGCCGCCCCGGCAGACCCAGCGCCAGGGCCAGGTTGATGAACGCCTGCGCGATGTCGGTGCCGGAGCTGTGCTGTTCCGCACCCCGGGCGGTGAGGATCATCGCCGACGAGGCCCGGGCCAGCGTGCGGACCGTCTGCTGGAGCAGGGCCACCGGCACCCCGGTGATCCGCTCGACCCGGTCGGGCCAGTACGCCGACACCCGTGCGCGCAGCGCCTCGAAGCCGGTGGTCCGGTCGGCGATGAAGTCCCGGTCGATCAGGGACTCGCGGATCGCGATGTGCAGCAGCCCGTTGGCCAGCGCCATGTCGGTGCCCGGGATCGGGGCCAGGTGCAGCGCGGCGCCGTTGGCGGTCGCGGTCCGGCGCGGGTCGACCACGATGTGGGTGGCGCCGTTGGACCGGCCCTCGTCGAAGTACTGCATCGCCGGCGGCATGGTGTCGGCCGGGTTGGACCCGACCAGCAGGATGGCTTGCGCCCGGGCGATGTCGGCCAGCGGGAACGGCAGCCCCCGGTCGATCCCGAAGGCCCGGTTCGAGGCGGTCGCCGACGAGGACATGCAGAACCGGCCGTTGTAGTCGATCGCACTGGTGCGCAGCGCGACCCGGGCGAACTTGCCGAACTGGTAGGCCTTCTCGTTGGTGAGACCGCCGCCGCCGAAGCACCCCACCGCGTCCGGGCCGTACCGGATCTGGGCCTCGCCGACGGCGTCCACGATCCGGCCCAGCGCCTCGTCCCAGGTCGCCGGGCGCAACGCCGACGACCGGTCACCGCGCACCTCGCGGACGAGCGGGGTCAGCAGCCGGTCCGGGTGATCGAGCAGACTCGCGGCCGTCCAGCCCTTGGAGCACAGGCCACCGCGGTTGGTCGGGAAGTCCTCCTGCGGCTGCAGCGTCGCCGGGCGGCCGCCGGCCACCATGCTGATCCCGCACTGCAGACTGCAGTAGGGGCAATGGGTCAGCGTGCCGCCACGCGGCGCATCGCCGCGTCGGCCCGGGGTACCCAGAGTGGTGGTCACCCGTCCAGTGTCGAAGCCGTCCGTGACGACGCCGAACCGCGCCTGTTAACGGCAGAGGTCGGGATCGAGCCGCCGATGACATCGGCACTGCCGGAACCTCACCGTCACCGATCGGTCACGGTGAGGTTCCGCAGGCGGCTGCGAGAGCCGCCCGACGTCAGACGGTGATGACGGTGGGCACGATCATCGGCCGGCGGCGATAGACCTCGCCCACCCATTTGCCGACGACCCGGCGGACGGACTGCGCGATCCGGTGCGGGTCGGTGATCCCGTCGGACTCGGTGATCGACAGCTCCATCTCGATCAGCGGCAGCACTGCGTGCAGCGCCTTCGGATCGTCGGAGAAGCCCCGACCGGAGATCTGCGGCGGCTGCACCGCACGGCCGGTCAGCCCGTCGATGGCGATGGTGATCGAGATGAAACCACCCTCACCGAGCACCAGCCGGTCGGACAGCGTGGCGTCGCCGACGTCTCCGACCGCGTTGCCGTCCACGTAGACGTGGCCGACCTCGTAGGCGCCCACGATCGACGCCTTGCCGGCGACCAGATCGACCACCACGCCGTCGGGAGCGAGCAGGATGCGCTCCTCGGGAACGCCGGTGAGGTTCGCTAGTTTGGCGTTCGCCCGCAGGTGGCGCCACTCGCCGTGCACCGGCATCACGTTCTTGGGCTTGACCGCGTTGTACAGGTACAGCAGTTCACCCGCCGACGCATGACCTGAGACGTGCACCTTGGCGTTGGCCTGATGGATCACCTGGGCGCCGATCCGGGCCAGCTCGTTGACCACCGTGAACACCGAGGTCTCGTTGCCCGGGATCATCGACGACGCCAGGATGACGGTGTCGCCGGCCTCGAGGTTGACCTGACGGTGATCCCCGCGGGCCATCCGGGACAGCGCCGACAGCGGCTCACCCTGGGAACCGGTGGAGATCAGCACCACCTGGTTCGGCGGCAGGTCGAGCAGCTTGTCCAGCGACCGCACGATGCCGTCCGGGACGTGCAGGAAGCCCAGTTCCTGGGCGATCTGCATGTTGCGCACCATCGAGCGGCCCACGAAGGCGATCTTGCGCTTGTGCGCGTACGCCGCGTCGATGACCTGCTGGATGCGGTGCACGTGGGAGGCGAACGAGGCGACGATGACCCGCTGCCGGGCGGCGCCGATGTACTGGTCCAGGACCGGCCCGATGTCACGCTCCGGCGGCACGAACCCGGGCACCTCGGCGTTGGTCGAGTCCACCAGGAACAGGTCCACGCCCTCGTCGCCGAACCGGCTGAACCCGCCGAGGTCGGTGAGCCGGCCGTCCAGCGGGAGCTGGTCGAGCTTGATGTCGCCGGTGTGCAGCACGGTGCCGGCGTCGGTGCGGATGCCGACCGCCAGCGCGTCCGGGATGGAGTGGTTGACCGCGAAGAATTCCAGGTCGAAGTCACCGGTGGAGCGCAACTCGCCCTCGGCGACCCGCTGCAGGTTGGGCTTGAGGTGGTGCTCGCGGCACTTCGCCTCGATCAGCGCCAGCGAGAACTTCGAACCCAGCACCGGGATGTCGTGGCGCAGCCGCAGCAACCAGGGCAGCGCGCCGATGTGGTCCTCGTGGCCGTGGGTGATCACTACGGCTTCGATGTCCTCGACGCGGTCCTCGATCAGGCGCAGGTCGGGCAGGATGAGGTCGACGCCCGGCTCGGTGGCTTCCGGGAACAGCACGCCGCAGTCCACGACCAGCAGCTTGCCGCGGTACTCGTAGACGGTCATGTTGCGGCCGATCTCACCGATACCGCCCAGCGCGACGACGCGCAGTGCGTTGTCAGCGAGCCGCGGCGGCGGGATCAACGGCGGCTTCGGGGTCGGCACCGGGCCGCGGTAGCCGCCCTGTCCCGATCCGGAATTGCGGTTCTGGCCGCTGCCCTGGCTTCGATTGTTGTTGTTGGCACTGCTCACGTGTCAGTTACTCAGTTCTTGGATTCGGTCCAGATCGCCGGCGATCAGCTCGATCTGGGAAGGAGTGGCCGGCAGCTGCGGGAGCCGCGGATCGCCCACTTCGAGACCCTGCAGGCGCAGGGCGGCTTTGGCGAAGACGAGGCCGGCGCCGCCGCCGGTCCGTCCCATGGCGGTATGGGCCGGCATCAGGTCGTTGTGGATCCGGCGCGCCCGGGTGTAGTCGCCGGCGTGCGCGGCGTCCACCATCGCCCGCACGTGCGGGCCGACGACGTGGGCGATGATGCTGACCACCCCGACCGCCCCGACGGACATCCAGGGCACCGTCAGCGGGTCGTCACCGGAGTAGTAGGCGAGGTCGGTCTCGTTCATCACCCGGGCGCCGGCGTACAGGTCGCCCTTGGCGTCCTTGACCGCGGTGATCATCGGGTGCTCGGCCAGCCGGAGGAACGTCTCGACCTCGATCGGCACGATCGACCGCGGCGGGATGTCGTAGAGCATCACCGGCAGCCCGGTGGCGTCGGCGATGGCGGTGAAGTGCGCGATCAGCCCGGCCTGCTGCGGGCGCGAGTAGTACGGCGTGACCAGCAGGGTGCCGTGCGCGCCGGCCTTCTCCGCGTCCCGGGCCAGCTTGATGGAGTGTGCGGTGTCGTAGGTGCTCGCACCGGCGACGATCGTGCACCGATCACCGACCGCGTCCACCACCGCCCGGATCAGGTCGGCCTTCTCGTCGTCGGTGGTGGTCGGGCACTCGCCGGTGGTGCCGTTGAGCACCAGTCCGTCGTGTCCGCCGTGGTCGACCAACCGGGTGGCGAGTTCGGCGGCGACGTCGAGATCGAGTCGGCCGTCGGCGTCGAACGGGGTGATCATCGCCGACAGAACGGTCCCGAAAGGCCGGCCCGGACGTCCGGCCGGGCCCGCGAACAGGGTTGTCATGCGCTCAACCTACCGTCGGGAGGCCCGCTCAACCATCTCCAGCGCGGCGGGCGAGCCCACGATCTCCACCTCGCAGGCGCTGCGTCGTCCGCTGATCCACAACAACAGCTCGCTGGGGGCGCCCACCAGCGTGATCGCCGGGTTGCCCAGACGGATCTGGAACGTCCGCCGGTCGGGCAGCTGGGCCTGCACCCCGACGCCCAGCTTTTTCAGCTGCAGCCGGGACATCGCGTTCTTCACCTGGTCCAGGACGGCCTGTTCGGTCTGCTCGTCCAGCGTCCGGACCGTCCAACCGGGTGCGCCCCGGCGCAGGTCCTCGTGGTGGATGAAGTGCTCGGCGGTGTTGAGCAGCGTGTCGACGCGCTCGACGGCCACCGGGCTCAGTCGCGGCGGGCCCTGCCGCCAGCGGTCGACCCGCTCCGCCCAGGGCAGTTGCCGGTACCCGTCCTCCACCCGATCGGCCCAGAACGCGAGCGGGGAGATCAGCCGGGCCACGGAAGCGTCCGGACGGCCCTCCCGGATCAGCAGGTGATGCAGCAGATCGGCGGCGAGCCAGCCCTCGTCCAGGGTCGGATGGTCGGGGCCGACCCGGTCGAAGAGGTCGGCCAGGGCTGCCCGCTCACGCTGGGCCACGGTGGAGGTCATGGCTTTGACAGTACCCATCTCTTTCGGCACGAATTGCTCCAGTTGCACCTCCACACCTGCGGCTTCATACGGCTTTCAACCTGCAGGAAGAATGTGGTCCTGCTAGTTTTGTGCGAGGAGATTCTTCGACTTCACATGGGGTGGGCATTGACTACTGCGCTAGACATTGGGAAAGACCCTGGACGGCAATTCGAAATGCGCGCTATCGCACTGGCCCGCGGCCTTTATGACCCTTCGGGCCTTCAGGGGTCAGTCATGGTCGATGGAATCGAGTATGACGGAGCCTTCGTGGACACACGGAGCATTACTGTGTTCGAGTTCACCACCAGTCCCAAGAAGGACAAGGCCGAAAAGGATGGGAGGAAGATTGCCGTATTACTCAAACGTCTCAGAGATGAGGCAGGAAATCAGTTCAAATCGGCGCAAGGATACTTCGTTACGCAACTGAGCCGTCCGCTGGAACAGCGGGGCGTTATCGGTCGCATCAGCCGAGAGACTGGCGAAAAGATTCACTGTATGAGTATCCTGCAGCTCACGAACGCGCGCTGATTGATACTGAAGGTTATATCGCCAAGCGGATTGCTTGCGCCGTTCGGCAGTACGCCAATGCAAGCGATCCGCATCAGCAAGGAAGACTCATGGGACAACATACGCAACACTTACGTGCAGCCTGACTTTGCCGGAGATGAAGGAAAAATATTCAGATTGCAAGACCTTCAACAGCGAATATCCGAAGGCCTTCGAACGATAGTTACAGCAGACTTCGGCGCAGGGAAAAGTGAAGCCCTGAAACAACTCTTTGGCAACCTGCGACAAGCATACTTCAAAGACCCAAGTGCGAATCGCTTTCCAATGCATATCAATCTTCGTGATTGTTATGGACTCAAGTTCGCTCACGAAATCATAACACGACACGCAAGCGAAATTGGGTTTGCTGATGTTTCAAACCTAGTATCGGCGTGGCGATCCGGATCGTGCGACTTGTTACTCGATGGATTCGACGAGCTCGTCCCGACCAAATGGGTGGGAGGGGCGCGAGATCTCAAGCAAGTTCGATGGACCGCCCTCGAATGTGTTCGTCGACTAATACAAGAAACCCCTCCCGAGGCAGGCATCATTATTGCTGGTCGGGCTCAATTCTTTTCCACAAGCATGGAGCTCCTCCTATGCATGGGAGACTCAGGAGCGTCCGTCGTTCACATCGAGGATCTATCAGACGAGCAGATTTTAAACTTTGCAGACGGTTCGCTGCTACCGTCATGGATTCCACGTAGACCGCTGTTGGTGAGACATATTATTGACAACGACCTAGCGAGGTCCCTGACAGATGCCCGGGCGACGGACTGCACCGCGCCGGTCAGCCCTCGCCGATGAGCGGGCTGGCGGCGGTCCGGGAGCCGTCGGGGAGGTCGGAGATCCGGAAGTCGTCGAAGGCGTGCGGTGCCACGTCGGTCAGCTCGGCCAGCACCGCGACGGCCAGCGCCCGGATCTCGGTGTCGGCGGCGTCGGAGGCGCGCATCCCCACGAAATGCCGCCAGGCCCGCAGATTGCCCGTGACGACCAGCGCGGTCGGCGTGGCGTGGGTGAGCACCGACCGGGCGGCCTGCCGGGCCTGCTTACGGTTCAGGGTGCCGGTCGGGGCGGTCTCGATCTTTGCCTCGAGGCCGGCCAGCACCTCGGCGTAGGCGGCCCGGGCTGTGTCGGTGGCGGCCAGGAACAGCTCCCGCAGTGCAGGGTCCCGCTCGATCGCCGCCGGCACCACGACGTCCTCGGACGGCTGATGGCGTTGGGACAGCTCCGACACCGAGAGGTGCCGGTGCCGGATCAACTCATGGGCCAGCGCCCTGGACACCCCCGTGATGTAGAACGTCGCGCTGGCGTGCTCCAGCACGGACAGGTGGCCGACCTGCAGGATGTGCCGCAGGTAGCCCGCATTGGTGGCGGTGGCGGGGACGGGTTTCGACCAGGACTGGTAACACGCCCGGCCGGCGAACTCGGCCAGCGCCTGGCCACCCTCGGCATCCGTGTCCCAGGGGATGTCGGCGGGCGGCAGGAACGTGGTGGCTCCGACGAGCTGGACGCGCAGCACCGGCTCAGAGCGCCCCGCCCGCGGTGGCGGGGGCGTCCGTGTCGGCACCGTTGTCCCCGACGACCTCGCGGGCCAGGAAGGTCTCGATCTCGAACCAGTCGCGACCGGCGCGTTGGGCGATCGTCAGCAGGGTGCTCATCGACGCGACCTCCTCGACCTGCTCCTTGAGGAACCACAGCATGAACTGCTCACCCAGGGCGTCGTTCTCCGCCCTGGCGGTGGCGAACAGGGTGCGGATCTGGTCGGTGACGGTCTGCTCCTGGGAGAGCGCGAGCGCGATGGGCTCGGTGATGTCGGCGAACTCGTTGCGCACGTCGGGGATCGACGGGATGGTCACCGGGATGTCCCGATCCAGCATCCACTGGACCATCATCATGCCGTGGTTGCGTTCCTCGACCGACTGCCGATAGAAGTGCCGGGCCAGCTGCGGCAGGTCGTGGTGATCGAACCAGACCGCGATGGCCAGGTACTGCTGGCTCGCCGTCAACTCGTTGCGGACCTGGTCGCTGAGCAGCCCGACGTAGCGGCTGGGGGTGGCGGCTGTCATGACGGATAGCCTAGTAGGAGAGTCGTCGCAGGTCCGCCGCGTGACAGCGCGCCACAGGGAGTCAACGATGAAGTCGACATGGCCCCCCGCCGGCAGCCGATTCGAGTTGGACCCGGTGGTCGTGGGCCATCGGGAGTGTGAGGCGTGGGCCGCCTACTACCGCCGGGACTGGTTGCGCTTCCTGACGAGCGCGGTCGGGATGATCGGAGCCGGGTTCGGCATGCGCCGCGACCGCACGGCGCGGGGAGCCTGGTACGTACTGCGGGCCAATCAGGCCTGGGCGGCCGGCGACGCCCCCGCAGCACGCTCGGCGATGGCCAGGTTCTACGCGTTGGTGGCCGGTCGCTACCCGGTCCCGTTCGATCCGGCGGCGGCTGCGGCACTGGAGGTGGAGTGGTGGCGGGTGCACCGGCTGCGCCGCGCCGATCCCGACACCACCCCGGTCCTGGACGTGGTGGACAGCCTGACCGCGCTCTACGACTACCTGTTCACCAGTGATTCGGCGACGGTCCGGCAGGCCGCGGAACTGCGGGTGGAGGCGATGGAGGTCAGCGCCCGGTGGGTCGCCGCCGGCCGCCGGCGTGGTGATCCGCTGCTCATCCGGGAACGGCGTGCGCTGGTGGATTCCTACACCCTGCTCGGCACCCTGACCGGGCTGCCCGACGGCGGCGAGGTGACGATCGACTCCACGCGTGGTGTCACCCGCCCTTGCGTGGTGTCACTCATGGTGTCACCATGGTGTCATGGACCTTTCCGCTTATACCGCCGAACTCCGTGACAGTCTCACCGCCGCCGGCTCGTTCGGGGACGAACCCGTCCGACGGGCGGCCGCGGCGCTCGCTGCCGCCCTGGAGCCGGCGGGCCGACTGGCTCTGATGCACGCACTGTCCGATCTCGCCGCCGAGGTCACCGCTCAACTTGCCGAGAGCGACCACCCGGTGACGGTCGATGTCCGGGTGGACGGGCGTGATCTGCGGGTGGTGACCCAGCTGCAGCCGCCACGGGTGGCCCCCCGGCCCGAGCAGCCGACCGACGGCGCCACGTTCGCTGCCACGGGCTCCCCGACGGCTCCGCCGCCGGACGGGGAAGGACACGACCGAAGCTTCGCCGAGGCCGGCGGCGACCTCACCCGCACCACGGTCCGGATGTTCAACGAGCTGAAGGCGCGCGCCGAGAAGGCGGCCTCCGAGCAGGGCGTCTCGCTGAACTCCTTCATCTCCAAGGCCGTCGCGGAGTCGATCAAGTCGGAGCTGCCGCGCAAGTGGAAGGACAAGCAGGACCATCACCGTGACGTCCCCGGCGGCGGTTCGATCAAGGGCTTCGTCCAGGGCTGACCGGCTCGAACGCCCGCCCGCCCATGTCCGCAGCTCCGCCCCATCCCCGAGGACCTCACGCGATGCACCGATACCTCACCCCCGTCCCGATCACCTGCGACGTGCGCAACGCCGCCGGCGCCGTCACCGTCGACCTGACCGACACCAGCATGACCACCGTCGAGGTGATCACCGCCGACGATGCGCCGGGCGGGTTCCTCGACGACGTGATCCGCTCGGTCTCCGGCCGACTGGCCCCCGCCGAACCCACCCCGGGTCTCACCGACGACGCCACCGACGACGTCCTGGTCGAGTTCGAGAACGGCCGACTCGTGGTGGACAGCGACGCGGCCCACCGGCGATGGCGGACCGGGTTCATCGTGCGCGTCACCGCACCGATCGGGTCGGGCGTGCGGGCCCGCACCGAGACCGCCGGCGTCGGGATCACCGGACCCGCCGACCGGATCGAGGTCAAGACCTCGTCCGGTGCCGTCACCGTGGGAGTGGCCGGCGGGAACTCGTTGGTACGCACCGTGTCCGGCGACATCGACATCCGGGACGCCCGGTCCGGGACCGTCGACCTCGCAGCCGTGTCGGGTTCGCTGAACGTGGGTGTGCACCCGGGGGTCGCAGCGAAGGTCGAGCTGACCACCGTGTCGGGCACCGCACACAGCGCGCTCGCGGTGCTGGACCGCATCGAGGGCAGTGCGCTGACCATCCGGGGACGGACGGTGTCCGGCGCGGTGTCCGTCGCCGCGGCTGACGCCGGGGACTGACTCCGCCGGGTCGTGACGCCGGTCGGTGCGTGGGTCAGAGCGACAGCGCGAAGCCGCCACGGCGCGGGTCGGCCCCGAGCCCGGCCCGGCCCGCCATCGACACCCCACCGAAGTAGGGGGCCCGGTTGGCCCAGTCCAGGATCTGGTACCCGTCGGCGGCCAGTGCCGCAGCCGTCGCCGCCGGGAATCCCGGTTCCAGATGCACGACGCTGCCGCCGAACGCCATCCGCGGCCGGGCGATCGCCTCGGGCACGCCCTGACCCTCCAGCAGCACGGCGGTGAGCACCTGCAACAGCGACGAGCGGATCCGACTGCCGCCCGCCGCGCCACCGGCCAGCACCAGGGCGCCGTCGGCGTCCAGCACGACCAGCGGTGTCATCATCGATCCCATCCGGGCGCCCGGCTGCAGCGGGCCGCGCAGCAGTTCACCTTCACCCAGCATCGAGTTGCCGTGCACGCCGCGGACCCATACGCCGGACCCCAGCCCGAGCGAATGTGTTGCCGCGCAGGCATTCCCGTCCCGGTCGACCACCACACACGACGTCGTGTCGGAGCGCTTGGCGACACCGGCCAGCGCAGCCACCAGCGCGCGCTGCCGAGCGGTGCCGCCGGCGGCGACCGCCGCCACGTCCAGCCTGGCCAGCGTCGCACCCATGTCGTCCAGATCGTCCCCGCGAAGGTGCACGACCGTGTCGCCGAAGGGGGTCGCCCGGGCCGGCCCGGACCGCACCTCGTAGGCGGCCAGATCCAGCTCCGACATCGCGCCGCCCTCGGCCCGCACCTGCGCGATCAACTCGGCGGCGAAACCGCCGCTCATCAGGTGGGCCGCCCCCTCGGCGGCATACCCGTCCAGGGTGTCCGCGAGGCCCTGGTGGAACAGCCGCTCCAGCGGCTGGAGCAGCCGCCGCTCCCCCGCCTGGTCGGTGGAATAGGCGGCGATGCCGGCGCCGGTCATGAAGGCCGGGTACACCTCGGTGAGCAACGCGGAATGCTGCGGCGGGAACTCGGTGCCGGCGGCGGCGAGGTCCCGGGCGGGCCGGACCACATCGGCCCAGGCCAGTGATCCGTGCTGCCGATGCAGGTGCTCCACCCCGACGGGCGTGCCTGGGACGGCGACCGTGGGCCCGCCCACCTCGTAGGGCACCGGCACCCCGCCGCCGAAGGTCACCGCGATCCCGGTGCCCGACCCCGGCTCGGTGCCGTCCAGGCCCGGCACCGCGACGAAGAAGTCGTGGCAGGTGACGGTGCCGGTTGCGGCGTCGTAGTAGGTGGCGAAGCCGCCACCGCCGAGCCCGGTGAAGATCGTCTCGGCCACACAGCCGGCCAGCACCATCGCACAGGCGACATCCGCAGCGTTGCCACCGGCGGTCAGGACCTGGTGACCGGCGGTCGCAGTAGCCGGGTGACCGGCCGCAACACCGGCGGGAACGCGAGTCGTCACCGCGCCAACGTTAGCGCCAGATCGCCGCGCGGCTTGACCACCACCTCGGTCAGATCGAGCCAGTCCGCCATCCGCCGCAGCTCGGTCCGGGCGGCCTCGGCGACAGTGTCCGGATCGTGCCCGGGCTCCACCCAGGCCGACTGGACCAGCAGCGCCCCGGCCCGGCGGTCCGCCTTGAGATCGAACCTGCCGGCCAGCGCCGCGCCGATCAGCAGCGGGAAGACGTAGTAGCCGTGCTGTCGTTGCGCAGCCGGGGTGTAGATCCCGATGCGGTAGTGGAAGTCGAACAACCGCTCGGCCCGCCGACGGAACCAGATCAGCGGGTCGAAGGGACACAGCAGCGCCGCGCCTGCGACCGACCGTGGCACCCGCGCGCCGCTGTGCAGGAAGGCCGCCTCCCGCCAGCCGTCGACCCGCACCGGTTCGAGGGTGCCGTCGGCCACCAGATCGCGCACCGCACCGGCGGCGTCGACGGATCGCATCCGGAAATAGTCGGCCAGATCGGCCAGCGTCGCGACCCCGAGGCGACGGCCGGCGAGCTCCACCAGCATCCGTTTGGCCGCCGCCTCCGAGGGCGGCGGTGCCCGTAGCACCGCGGCGGGCAACACCCGCTCGGTCAGGTCGTAGTAGCGCTCGAACCCGCGTCGGTGGGCGGTGACGGTGGCCCCGGCGGCGAAGAGCACCTCGCAGGCCGTCTTGGTGGTGGACCAGCCCCACCAGCCGCCGACACCCCGCCCGCCGGTCAGCTCCTTCTCCACCTGCCCCGCCGAGACAGGCCCCCGGTCGCTGATGACGGCCAGCACGTCCTCAATGGCCTTCGGGTGCTCGCGGGCCAGCCGCACCGCGGAACCCCACCGACCGAGCGCGTGATCACGGCGGCGCCACCACAGGTTCGCCCAGACCTCCGGCGTGACCATCGAGGCCTCGTGCGCCCACGCCTCGATCAGCAGCCGCGGCCGCCGCGGGGACGTCGGCCAGACCGCGTCGTCGAGATGGGTGCGGTCGTAGCGCCCGGACCGGGAGAACAGCGGCAGGTAGTGGGCCCGAGCCACGACGTTGACGGAGTCGATCTGCAGGAGCCCGGCCCCGACAGCCCCGCGGTGGAGCTGCGCGCGGGTGGCGGCCGGGGCGTCCACCGGGCGGTCACGGCCCAGCCCCTGGGCCACGACCGCCACCCGACGGGCCTGATCCGACGTCAACGTGCGTATCCCGGCGGCAGTCATGGGGGGATCGTGTCAGATCCCCCGCGACAGTGGCGTTCGGTCAGCTCCGTCCTGCGCCGGCACTGCTGGATCGGTGCCGCGAGGCGGACCGGAGGTACGCCGCGCGCCGCAGGGAGGATTCCTGATCGCCGAGTTGCACCCAGGTCGGGGTGATCCGGGCGGCGCAGCTGTCGCACGCCCATTCACCGGACGCGGGGTCGGCGAGCTGGACGTCCCAGTGCGGGCAGGGCAGCTGCGTGAGCCGGGTCTCCAGAGCCGCCAGCTCCAGCGAGCGGGCAGCGGGGTCGTCGGCGGGCATCAGCCGCAGCTCCCGGATCCGGGTCTCCAGCTCCACCGCCGCGCGCCGGCGGGCGATGAGGTCTACGGGCCATACGGCCTGTCGTGTTGGCACTGTCTTTCCGATCATCGTGTCCCACGGGATGACGCCCGTGCGTTGCGAAGCGACAACCGGACCACTCGCTGACCCGGCGCAACTCCGCGTCTTCGGGGCAACTACCCGTTGATCATCCCAGGACGACACATCGTGACCGACGCGACATCGTCGAGACCGCCTGTGACATCGGCCATCCGACTCCGATGGCGATCCGCCACGCCCCGCGGTGACATCATCAGCAGATGGCTCAGGCGCAGGTCCGGCGGGCGATCGCCGGTGACGGGCTGGCGATGGCGTCGGTGCAGCTCGAGGTGTGGCGGACGGCCTTCACCGGGCTGCTGCCACCCGCGGTGCTCGACACCCCACCCGTCGAGCTGGCGGTCGCCTGGACCGCAGCCTTCGGCGCCGCTGATCAGATCGTGCTGGTCGCGGTGGAGGGTGGGCAGACGGTGGGTTTCGTCCATGCCGCGCTCGACCCGGCCGCACCGGCCACCGGCCTCATCCACGTGCTGCACGTCCGACCCGCGTGGGCCCGCCGCGGCCACGGCGGGCGACTGCTGGCCACCGTCGGCCGCGAGCTCCATGCGGCCGGTGCCGATACCGGCGAGTGGTGGATCCCGGAGACCGACCGGGCCACCGAACGCTTCGCCGCCGGTGCGGGCTGGATGTCGGCGGGAGGCGCCAGGGTGCTGGACACCGGACGCGCGATGCTGACCGAGCGGCGGTGGACCGGCCCGACGGACCTGGCCCTGACCCCCTCGGTGGACGGTCCTTAGCTCCGGCGCTCGGCGTCGGCGAGTTCGATGGCGGTGCGCATCGCAGCTCGGGCCCGCTTGCGGTCACCGGCCAGGTCGTAGGCGTCGGCGAGTCGGAACCAGACCCGCCAGTTCTGCGGGTCGTCGGCCGCCTCGACCCGGGCCTTCTCGAAATGCGGCAACGCCGCGGCCTTGTCGATCCGGCCGGACGGCCGGGTCGGCAGGTCGGGCTGCTCCGGCAGCCCACCCTCGGCGCCGAGCCGACGGACCGAGCTGCTCGGTGCGCCGACCGAAGCGCAGCTCGAAGAACAGCAGCACCGCCCCGACCAGCGGCAGCAGCAGGGCCGCGACCCCGAGGCCGATCGTCACCGGAGTGCCGTCGATGAAGAAGATCCGCGCCTTGCCGATGATGACCACGAAATAGGCGACCAGGACCGCCGCCAGGATCCCGGCGACCAGACGGGGCTTCACCGGATCGGTCACAGATCCGATCAGGGGTTCCAGGCCGACCGTCAGGCCCGGCCGCGCCGCTGCGGCCCGGATCGCCAGCAGCACCCCGGGCATGAACGAGGAGCGGTGCATCGAGTCGTGCCGGATGGTCAGCGTCTCGCCCGCGCTGCCCAGGATGACCTCCTGGTGCGCGACCAGACCGGGCAGCCGGACCGAGTGCACCTGGACTCCCGTCGACGGTCGGCGCCGCGGGCGCCGTCGGTCTCTGGCGGTGGCGTCCGGCACCGGCGCGCAGACCGGCCTCCGTCGCGGGCCGCGGCGATCCGCTGCGCGGTGGCCACAGCCGTCCCGGACGGCGCGTCGGCCTTGCCGGCGTGGTGCAGTTCGATGATCTCCACGGACTCGAAGAACCGGGCGGCCTCCCGGGCGAACCGCGCCGCCAGCACGGCGCCGATGCGCGAAGTTCGGGACCACCATGACGCCCACCCCGGGCTCGCGTCCGACCAGCCGGCCGGAGTCGTGTCCAGCCGCGTCGGCGCTGAAGCCGGACGTGCCGGCGATGACGTGGATGCTCTGGTCCAGGCAGAACCGGATGTGCTCCATCACCACGTCCGGGATGGCTGAAGTCGACCACCACCTGGCTGCCGGCGTCGGCCAGCGAGAACAGCCACTCCGCGCCACGCCGACCGCGGCCACCAGAGTCCATGTCCGTCGGCCTCGATCGACGGCCTGGCAGGTCTCGGCGCCCATCCGACCGCGGGCACCGATCACGCCGACGCGCAGCCGTCATCATCGCTGACAGCTCGTCGTCACCGGTCACTCCCACCTCCTGATCCCGTCGGCGATCATGCGCGCCGCAGCGCCGTCCGGCAGTGTCGACTGGCATTGATCGTACGGCCCGACGCACGGCCCGCGACGCACCGGTCGGGCGAGCAGGTCAGCGGGCAGCCGCCAGCGACCTGTCGTCCGCGGTGACCGCGCGGATCGCCTCCAGCTCGTCCTCGATGGACCGGAAGTCCTTGCGCACCAACAGGGTTCTTGCCGATCCGGCTCATCCGGGACTCGGTGTCCTCCAGGCCAGCACCAGGCGAGCCGGCCAGCTGGCCCTTGCACCCGGGCCAGCTCGTCGTCGGTCAGCCCGGACTCAGCGACCAGCGCCAGCTCCTGACCGATCAGCTTGGCGACCTCGCCCAGGTGGTCCGGCTGGCAGCCGGCGTAGACCGAGAACGACCCGACGTCGGCGTAGGCCGAGGAGGCCGAGTAGCAGGAGTAGGCCAGGCCGCGCTCCTCGCGGATGCTGCGGAACAGCCGCGAGCTCATCCCGCCGCCCAGGGCGCTGGTCAGCACGGCCAGCACGGTGCGGTCGGGGTCGTTGCGAGTCGCCGGACGGCACCCCGACGCACAGGTGCGCCTGCTCGGTGTCCCGCTCGATCGACCGTCGCCCGCGCGCAGCGGCGCTGGCCCGGCCGCTGCCCGGCCCGCGGCGGCGCGGGCCGGCGACGCGGCTCGACCGGAGAGCCGGTCGCGGAAGGCCGCTTCGCACCCAGCGCAGGACGTCGGCGTGGTCGACGCCGCCGGCCACCGACGACGACCATCTTGTCCGGGGTGTACCGGCGCCGGTAGTAGCCGGCGACCTGGGTGCGGGTCATCGCGGTGATGGTCTCGACGGAGCCGATCACCGGCGAGGCGACCGGATGCCCGGCGAACACCGCGCCGGCGAACAGGTCCGCCAGGGTGTCCTCCGGGTCGTCGTCGCGCATGGCGATCTCTTCCAGGATGACCTGCCGCTCGATGTCGACGTCGGCGGCGGCGATGGTCGCGTCCAGCACCACCTCGCAGACCAGCTCGACCGCCAGCTCGGCCTCGTCGGCCAGCATCCGTGGCGTAGTAGCAGGTGTACTCGTGCGAGGTGAAGGCGTTCAGCTCACCACCGACGGCGTCGACCGCGTCGGCGATCTCGTAGCCCGGTGCGGTACTTGGTGCCCTTGAACAACAGGTGCTCCAGGTAGTGCGAAGCCCCGGCCAGGCGTGGGGTCTCGTCGACAGAGCCGACGCCCACCCAGACGCCGACCGAGGCGCTGCGCGCACCCGGGACGCTCTCGGTGACCACCCGCAGACCGCCGGGCAGCTCCGAGGACGTCACGCGTCGAACCGTCGGCGCCCGCGTTCGAGAACCCGCGGTCCGGGTGCGCGGCGCCACGTGGTGACGTTGGTGCGCGCAGCCACCGATCAGACCTGCGCGGGAACGGCTTCGGCCGCGCCGTTGCCGGCCGGCGGCGCGTCGCGTCGGCGGCGCACCGGCACCAGGCTGATCTTGCCGCGGGCGTCGATCTCGGCGATCTCGACCTGCAGCTTGTCGCCGACGTTGACCACGTCCTCGACCTTGGCGATCCGCTTGCCGCTGCCCAGCTTGGAGATGTGCACCAGGCCGTCACGGCCCGGGCAGCAGCGAGACGAACGCGCCGAACGCGGTGGTCTTGACCACGGTGCCCAGGAAGCGCTCGCCGACCTTGGGCAGCTGCGGGTTGGCGATCGAGTTGATGATGTCGATCGCGGCCTGCACGGCGATGCCGTCCGGCCCGGACACGAAGATCGTGCCGTCGTCCTCGATCGCGATGTCCGAGCCGGTCTGCTCGGTGATCGAGTTGATCATCTTGCCCTTCGGCCCGATCACCTCGCCGATCTTGTCGACCGGCACCTTGATGGTGGTGATCCGCGGCGCGTTGTCGCTCATCGGGTCCGGCGCGTCGATCGCCTCGTTCATCACCTCGAGGATGGTGAACCGGGCGTCGCGGGCCTGCACCAGCGCGCCGCGCAGAACCTCGGACGGGATGCCGTCGAGCTTGGTGTCCAGCTGCAGCGCGGTGACGAACTGCTTGGTGCCGGCGACCTTGAAGTCCATGTCACCGAAAGCGTCCTCGGCGCCGAGGATGTCGGTCAGCGCGACGTACTGCGGTCGGTCGCCGTCGACGCGTGTCGGAGACCAGGCCCATGGCGATGCCGGCGACCGGCGCCTTCAGCGGCACACCGGCGTTGAGCAGCGACAGGGTCGAGGCGCAGACCGAGCCCATCGAGGTGGAACCGTTGGAGCCCAACGCTTCCGACACCTGGCGGATGGCGTAGGGGAACTCCTCGCGGCTCGGCAGCACCGGCACCAGGGCGCGCTCGGCGAGCGCTCCGTGGCCGATCTCGCGGCGCTTGGGCGAGCCGACCCGGCCGGTCTCACCGGTGGAGTACGGCGGGAAGTTGTAGTTGTGCATGTAGCGCTTGCGGTTCTCCGGCGACAGCGTGTCCAGCTGCTGCTCCATCCGGAGCATGTTCAGCGTGGTGACGCCCAGGATCTGGGTCTCGCCGCGCTCGAACAGCGCGCTGCCGTGCACCCGCGGCAGGTAGCCGACCTCGGCACCCAGGGTGCGGATGTCGGTCAGCCCGCGGCCGTCGATGCGGACCTTGTCGCTTGAGCACCCGCTGGCGGACCAGCTTCTTGGTGACCGCGCGGAACGCGTTGCCGATCTCGGAGCTGCGGCCGGCGAACTGCTCGGCCGAGCTGCTCGTAGCACGGTCGGCCTTGATCTCGTCGGCGCGGTCGTCGCGCTCCTGCTTGCCGGCGATGGTCAGCGCGTCGGCCAGCCGGCGGCGCGCGGCGGCCTCGTCACGGCCGTCGAAGACGTCGTCCTGGTAGGGCGGGAACACCGGGAAGTCGGCGACCGGCTTGGCGGCCTTGGCGGCCAGCTCCTGCTGCGCCTCGCACAGCGCCGCAGGAACGGCTTGGCGGCCTCCAGGCCCTCGGCGACGACCTCCTCGGTCGGCGCGGTGGCGCCGCCGCCGATCAGCTCGATGGTGTTCGCGGTGGCCTCGGCCTCGACCATCATGATCGCGACGTCGTCACCGGCGATGACGCCGGCCGGCGACGACCATGTCGAAGACGGCCTTCTCCAGCTGCGGGTGGGTCGGGAACGCGACCCACTGGGACCGTCGATCAGCGCGACCCGGACGCCGGCGACGGGGCCGGAGAACGGCAGCCCGGAGATCTGGGTGGACGCGGACGCGGCGTTGATCGCGAGCACGTCGTACAGCTCGTCGGGGTTCAGCGCCATGACGGTGATGACGACCTGGACCTCGTTGCGCAGGCCGGCCTTGAAGGTCGGGCGCAGCGGCCGGTCGATCAGCCGGCAGGTGAGGATGGCGTCCTCGGACGGACGGCCCTCACGACGGAAGAACGAGCCGGGGATGCGGCCCGGCGGCGTACATCCGCTCCTCGACGTCGATGGTCAGCGGGAAGAAGTCGAACTGCTCCTTCGGGTGCTTGCCGGCGCGTGGTGGCGCTCAGCAGCATGGTGTCCTCGTCGAGGAACGCCGCGACGGAGCCGGCGGCCTGCTGGGCCAGCCGTCCGGTCTCGAAGCGGATGGTGCGGGTGCCGTACGCGCCGTTGTCCATGACGGCGGACGCGCTGGTGGCGGTGGGATCTGACATGTGTCTCCTTGTGGGAACGGGGTGGTGCCGTGTCCGTTCGCACCGGGTGTCGCCTCAGCTGGCGCCGGCCTTCGATCGAAGCCGCCGGAGGATCGTGTTCCGGGGGCCACTACCGAGGACCGGCCGAGTGCCGACGCTGCGACACACGGTGCGCGACGGAGCCGGCGGCTGGGCGGCGCGGTTGCCGCCCAGCCGGGGTGAGCTAGCGGCGCAGGCCGAGCCGCTCGATCAGCGAGCGGTAGCGGTTGATGTCGACGGTCTGCAGGTAGCGCAGCAGCCGGCGACGCTTGCCCACGAGGCCGAGCAGGCCGCGGCGGGTGTGGTGGTCGTGCTTGTGCTCCTTGAGGTGCTCGGTCAGGTCGGAGATCCGCTTGGTCAGCATCGCGACCTGGGCCTCGGCCGAACCGGTGTCGGTCTCGTGCAGGCCGTACTCGGCCAGAATGTCCTTTTTTTGCTTCGGTGGTCAGCGCCACAGGTAACTCCTCGAGTATCTGTCACGTGCTCGTCCCGCTCCGGACGGATGCGCCGGGGGGTGGACGGTACCGGCCGCCACGGACTGCAGCCGAACCCAACCGGTGAGTCTACCAGTGGGGTCACCGCACGACCGACCGACGCGCTGGATCGGCCCAGCCGGCCATCACTCACTGAGTGACTGGCTCGGTCCCCCCGCATTAGGGGTTCTGTGCGTTGAACCTCGGCCCTATCGTAAATATGTCCGATTCGGACGTGATCACCAGGTCGGGGACCGCGGTGAACGGGGCACGTCCGAACGGTCAACGTTTCACCTTCTCGTCCCTCTCCTGGTGCATGGACGTCGGCTGCTCCTGCCTGCTGCCCGCACCGAATTCACCCATCCACCGCACGAGCTCCTCAGCCATCCGGGCAGCGTCCGGCGGCGGCGGCGGCGTGCGGGCCCCGTCGTGCCCGGAGGAAGTCGTGCGTCTGTCCCGTCCCTTGATCGCTCGTGTGCTCGGCGGTCTGCTGTCACTGAGCGTCGTGGTGTCACTCACCGTAGGGGTCGTGCCCGCGGCCCGGGCCGCGACCGCGCCCGTGGGTCAGGGATTCACCGTCACGACCGCGGATCTGGCGTTCATCCTCAAGCAGATCAAGATCGCCGAGCGGCACTCGCGCGCGTTCCTGGGCACCGACCCCGCGATCCCGTCGAACCCCAACCCGACCGGCGACCCGAACTACTGCCAGGCCCTGGTCGGCGCGGGACGCGATCAGATCCCGGACCGGCTGACCTCGTACGGTCTGCGCACCGTCGACGGCAGCTGCAACAACCTCTTCCCGGGCCGGGAGACCTACGCGGCCGCCGACCTGCCCTTCCCGCGCCTGACATCGGCGATCTTCCGGTCCGCGGAGGCCATCACCGCCTCGTTCCCGGTGGGTGCCCCCGGACCGACCAGCTACGCCCAGAAGTCGGGTTCGGTGGTCGACAGCCAGCCCCGGCTGATCAGCAACCTGATCGTCGACCAGACCTCCACGAACCCGGCCGCCATCGCCGCGGCCGCGTTCCCGGTGCGCAGCCAGAACAACCCGGGATCCTTCCACTGCACCACCGATCCCGATCTGCTGGCCGACCCGCCCGTCGCCGCCGTTCCGGCCGGCTGCGTGCCCACCGGGCAGACGTTGGACATCCCCAACGTCACCACCGATGTCGGACTGTCCCCGCCGTACAACGCGCTGTTCACCTACTTCGGCCAGTTCTTCGACCACGGCATCGACCAGACGGTGAAGGGCGGCGGCACCGTCTTCGTGCCGCTGCGATCCGACGACCCGCTGATCGCCGGGCCGGATCGCAAGCTCGGCACCAGCGACGACCTGTCCGCCTCGATGCGGTTCATGGTGCTCACCCGAGCGCAGAACCAGCCGGGCCCCGACGGCATAGCTCGGCACCGCCGACGACGTCACCGACGCGCTCAACACCGACAGCCCGTGGATCGACCAGAGCCAGACCTACAGCTCGCACGCCTCCCACCAGGCGTTCCTGCGGGAATACGCGATGGCCGCGCGGTCCCGACGGGCTCGCGAACACCGTCGACGACCGGCCGGTGTCCACCGGCCGATCTGCTGGGCGGCCTGGACGCCGGCCAGACCTACCCCGGCTCGCCGGACGGGCGTACCGGCATGAGCACCTGGGCCGCGGTCAAGCGGCAGGCAGCCCAGCGGATGGGCCTGCTGCTGGCCGACGCCGACGTCACCAACGTGCCCGATGCTGGCGATGGATCCCTACGGCACCTTCGTCCCCGGGTCCGCACGGTCTGCCGCAGTACGTCACCACCACCGGTCTGGTGGAGGGCAGACCTGACCGCGCCGGTTTCGGTGCCGGCGAATGTGCTGCACTTCGACACCCCGTTCCTCACCGACATCGCGCACAACGCCGACCCGAGCCCGGTCGACGCCGACCACAACCCGGCCACCCCGCCGGTCGCGCCCCGTCCCGATGACGACAGCACCGCCTCGGCCGACTTCACCCGGCAGCCGGCGGGCACCTACGACAACGAGATGCTCGACGCGCACTTCGCCTGCGGTGACGGCCGGTGCAACGAGAACATCGCCCTGAGCGCCATCCACCAGGTGTTCCATTCCGAGCACGACCGGCTCGTCGAGGACATCAAGACAGACGCTGACCAAGGACACCTCCACCACCGGCAAGGCCGCGCTCGCCCAGTGGGTGCTGCCGACCACCGAGTCCCCCGACGGCTGGAACGGCTCCCGGCTGTTCCAGGCCGCCCGGTTCGTCACCGAGATGGAGTACCAGCACGCCGTTTTCGAGGACTTCGGCCGCAAGATCCAGCCGGCCATCCGCGCCGTTCCACGTCTACTCCCCCGACATCAAGCCGGCCGTGGACGCCGAGTTCGCGCACGCCGTCTACCGCTTCGGGCACTCGATGCTCAACGACACGGTGGCCCGGACCAACGTCAGCGCGCACGGCGCCAAGAGCGACAACTCGCTGCCGCTGCTCACCGCGTTCCTCAACCCGCCGGAGTACTTCAACGGCGGCGCAGGCCGGCACGATGACCCCGGCGCAGGCGGCCGGGCAGCATCATGATGGGCTCCTCGGACCAGATCGGCAACGAGCTGGACGAGTTCGTCACCGAGACCCTGCGCAACAACCTGCTCGGCCTGCCGCTGGACCTCGCGACGTTGAACCTGGCCCGGGCCCGCGACGCCGGCGTGCCGCCGCTGAACGAGTTCCGCCGGCAGCTCGCCGCCCAGACCAACGACGGCCAGCTCGCGCCCTACACCAGCTGGAGCGACTTCGGCCAGCACCTGCGGCACCCGGAATCGCTGATCAACTTCGTCGCCGCCTACGGCACGCACCCGACCATCCGGGACTCCGGTCCCGACGGCGTCCCCGCCACCGCCGACGACGTGACCACCGCCGCGGCCAAGCGCGCCGCCGCCAAGCTCATCGTCGACCCGGCCGACCCGACCGACCCGGCGATTCCCGGCCGACGCCGCCGACTTCATGTTCTCCACCGGCGACTGGGCGAGTTCCGGCAAGCGGCGTCACCACCACCGGTCTGGACGCGGTCGACCTGTGGATCGGCGGCCTCGCCGAGGTCACCAACCTGTTCGGCGGCCTGCTGGGCACCTCCTTCAACTACGTCTTCCAGAGCCAGATGGAGAAGCTGCAGGACGGCGACCGGCTGTACTACCTGGCCCGCACCCCCGGCATGAACCTGCGCGCCCAGCTGGAGGGCAACTCCTTCGCCGAGCTCGTGCAGCGCAACACCGACAACACCGACTCACTCAAGGCGGACGCTTTCGCCGTCGCCGACTGCCGTTTCCAGCTCGGCAACCTCGTCTCGCCGGCCGGCTGCCGGCAGCTTCATCACCGGGACCGGGTCGGTCAACGACGACCTCGTCCACACCGGACTGCAACGAGAACCGGCTGCTGCTCAAGCAGCCCAACGGCACGATCACAGTACCGCGCCACCAACAGCGTCGACCCGTCCGGCATCAACGGCCAGTCGGTCTACAACGGCACCACCGTCAGTCGGACCGGGTCAACGGCGGCAACGACAACGACACTTTCTGGGGCGGTGACGGCAACGACGTCATCGAGGGCAACGGCGGCGACGACGTCGCCCTGGGCGGCGAGGGCAACGACATCCTCACCGACCTCGGCGGCGACGACTTCTCCAAGGGCGGCCCCGGCAACGACGCCATCGACGCGCGGCCCCGGACTCGACATCCTGCTCGGCGGCGACGGCCAGGACGTGCTCAACGGCGGCGCCGGCGACAACCAGGTCTTCGGCGGGCCCGGCAACGACTTCATCATCGGCGGCATGCGGTGCCGACGCGGTGTTCGGTGACGGTGGCGACGACTGGATCCAGGGCGGCACCGGCCAGGACCTGCTCCAGGGCGACCACGGCGCGCCGTTCTTCGACGACCCGGCGCAGACCGCGCCGGGCAACGACATCTTCGTCGGCCAGGCCGGCGAGAACGACTACGACGCCGAGGGCGGCGACGACCTGATGGCACAGAACGCGGCCATCGACCGCAACGCCGGCGCCGGCGGCTTCGACTGGGCGTTCCACCAGTACGACACCACTCCCGCCGACGACGACATGGAGATCAACAACAACCTGGCCGGGCTGGCCCTGCAGGTCGTCACCAACCGCGACCGCTGGCAGGAGACCGAGGCGGTGCTCCGGCGGTGCGCTCGACGACGTCATCAAGGGCACCTCGGTCGCCCCGAAGACGCTCGGCGGCGGCGGGTTCACCGGCTGCGACGCCATCGACGCGGCCGGCGTCGCCCGGATCAGCGAGCCTGGACCAGCTGATCACCTCGTTCCCGTCCGACCTGGCGCCGATCGTCGCCGCCTCCGCTGCCGGGCGCCTGCCCGCTGGAGGGACCGACGGTCTGGGGTGAGGGCGACGTACTCATCGGCGGCGCCGGGCAGCGACACCATCACCGGCCGCGGCGCCGACGACATCATCGACGGCGACCGGTACCTGCAGGTGCGGATCAGCGTCCGGACCGACCCGGCCGACCCGGCGACCGAGATCGCCAGCACCGATCTGCATCGAGGGCCGCGCGCTGACCGGCAGCTTCGGCCCCGGCACCACCGCGAACACCACGCTGCAGCAGGCGGTCTTCGCCGGCCTGATCGACCCGGCCCGGCTGGTCGCCACCCGCACCATCATCACCGCCGGCCGCCGCTGCCGGCCGACTGCGGCGCCGCCGCCCCGAAGAACTGTGACACCGCGGTGTTCCAGGGCCTGTCGTCCAACTACTCGGTCTCACCGGGTGCGACGTCCCGGGCCAGGTGCGTGGTCACGCCAGACGGGTGCCAACCTCATCGGGCAGAAGTCCAACGACGGCGTCGACACGCTGACCAACATCGAGCGGCTGCAGTTCACCGACATCAGCACCGGTGCTGTCCCTGCCGGGCGGCACCCACCGTCGGTCGCGGCGACGGTGACCGCCAACGAGACCGACGGCACCGCCACGCTGGAATTCACCGCCGGCCCGTCAGACCTGCCGCTCACCGGCTTCGTCATCCGCGCGGTCCCGGTCGGATCCGTGCCGGGGGCGCCGGACACCGTCAACGGGCGCCGCCGATCACCGACGGCACCGCCACCACCGGCGTCGTCGAGGGCCTGACCCTCGGCACCGCCTACCAACTGCAGGTCGCGGCCGCCAACCCGCTCGGCACCGGAGCCTTCTCCGCGCTCTCGGATCCGGTGACCCCCCGCCTGTTGCCATCGGTCTCGCTGGGCGGCTCGGTGACCTTCGGGACCGCACCGATCGGTACCGCGTCTGCCGCACGGACGGTGACGGTGGCCAACACCGGCCTCGGTGTGCTGACCATCAGCAGCGTCGCGATCACCGGCACCGGGGCGACCTCGTTCACGTTGGACAACACCGGATGCGGTGCCACTGTGGCGGCCGGATCCAGCTGCGACCTGCGCATCACCTTCACTCCGGTCACCACCGGGTTCAAGTTCGCCACCCTCACGGTCACCGACGACGCCCTCGGCAGCCCGCACAAGGTCAACGTCAGCGGCACCGGTGGGCCGGCGCTGCAGGCGGCGGCCGCCCTGACCGGCTCCGGAGCGTTCGCTGACACCGTCATCGGCACCACCGGTGCGGCAGCCGGGCTCACCCTCACCAACACCGGCACCGGCACACTGTCGGTCTCCGGGATCACCGTGACCGGGACGAATGTCGCGGACTTCGTCCTCGACGCGACCGGGTGCGGGTCGACGCTCGCCGCCGGGGCGTCCTGCCCCCTGAGCGTTCGATTCACGCCGACGGTGGTGGGCGCCCGGAGCGCTGCCGTGACCGTCACCGACAGCGCCGTCGGCAGCCCGCACAGCATCCCGCTGTCCGGCACCGCAGTGGCGGTGCCGCTGCCGGTCGTCACCCTGGGCGGACCGTCCGCCTTCCCGTCGACGGTCATCGGGTCGGTGAGCGCCCCGCAGACGATCACCGTCACCAACGCAGGGCCCGGCACCTTCACGCCGGCCGGCATCACGCTGGGTGGCGCCGACGCGGCCGACTACCAGCTGGACCGGTCCGGGTGCGCGGCGACCCTCGCCGCTGCGACGAGTTGTCCGGTCGTCGTCCGCTTCACCCCGAGCACGGTGGGCGCCAAGACCGCCTCTGTCACGGTCTCCGGGAACGCCTCAGGCGGCGCAGTCACGGTGCCCCTCACCGGCACCGGCCTGGCGGTCCCTTCCGGACCGACCGTCATCGCCGCGCGTCCCGGCCGTAGCTGCCGTCGGCGTCGATCCGGCCGCCGACGTCAGCGCGACGTTCAGCCTCCCGGTCACGGGAGTGACGGCGACGACCTTCACCCTGCGCCAGGGCACGACGGCGGTGCCGGCCGTGGTCAGCCAGGTCGGGACCACCAACCAGTGGACCTTGCACCCGACCGCCAGGCTGGCAGGTGACACCGTGTACACCGCCACCCTCACCGGCGGCGTAACGGCGATCCGCTCCACCACCGGTACCGCACTGAGCTCGGTGACCTGGACGTTCACCACGGCGTCCCCGCCGGACACCACACCTCCTACGGTGATCAGCCAGGCCCCGGCAGCGGCAGCCACCGCGGTTGCCGTCGGCAGCCCGGTCACGGCGACGTTCAGCGAGCCGCTGGCGGCGGCGTCGGTCACCTCGACGAACGTGACCCTGCGGGTGGGCACCACGACGACCGGGACGAAGGTCGCTGCGGTGGTGACCTACAACGCCGCGACGTCGACCTTGACGGTGAAGCCGACCGCGAACCTGGCGTCGGACACCCGCTACACGGTGCGACTCAGTAACGGGATCCGCGACGTGGCGGGCAATGCGTTGGTGCCCGTCAGCTGGTCGTTCCTCACCGGGCCGGCGCCGACGGTGATCACCCTCAACCCCGGCAACGGGACCCCTCGATCCCGGTCGACGTGAACGTGACCGGCACCTTCAGCGAAGCGGTCACCGGGGTGAGCGGGACGTCGGTGACCCTGCGCGCCGGCACCGCGGCGACCGGTCCCCAGGTCGCGGCAGCCATCAACTACAACGCCAGCAAGCGGGAAGTGACGCTCAAGCCCAACGCCCGGCTGAACCCGGACACGGTGTACACAGTTCGGATCGGCGCCGGGATCACCGACATCGCCGGTAACCCGTTGGTCGCCACCAGCTCGTCGTTCCTGACCGGGCCGGCGCCGTCGGTCATCGCTCGGACCCCGGCTGAGAACGCCAAGAAGGTCTCGCGAAGCGCGAACATCACCGCCACGATGTCGGAGGCGGTGGTCGCCGCCAAGGTGACGGGTACCTCGGTCACACTCCGGCCGGGCACCGGGACGACCGGCGCATCGATCCCGGCGGTGGTGTCCTACAACGCCACCACCAGGACGATCACGTTGAATCCCAACTCCACGCTGGCTGCCGGCAGCCGCTACACCGTGCGGCTGGAGTCCACCATCACCGATGCGGCGGGCAATCCGCTGCCGGCCACCAGCTGGTCGTTCACCACCGGGTCCTAGGCCCGGAGCAGGTCACGGCGGCCCCGGCCGGTCTTCAGACCGGCCGGGGCCGTCGGCGTCGGTGGCCGGAGACGCTCCCTCGCCCTGCCGACCCTCACCGGCCGCAGCGGCGGAGCGCTCAGCACACGAGCGCGTGGATCTCCGCGCCGATGGCACGCATCCGCGCCAGCACCGCACCCCGCTGGTCACCCACCCCCGGGTCCCAGTTCGCCAGCACCGCGTAGGCCACCGTCCGCCACGGGCCGATCAGCACCCCCACGTCACACCGCACCCCGTCGTCGGTCCCGGTCTTGTGATGCAGTCGCACCTGACCAGCGGAGGCACTGTGCGCCAACGGGTCCCAGTCCCAACCGGCCGCCACCATCGACAGATCGACGCCGTCGGCGAGCCAGCCGAGCACCAGCTGCGAGACATCGAAGCCGATCGCCTGCCGGACGGCGACCCGGGCCATCAGGCCGGCCAGCTCGGCGGCGCAGCCGGTCGACAGGGTCCACGGATCATCGGGTCCGCGGCTGTCGCGCACCCGGTCCAGCAGGGCGGTGCCGACCAGTCCCAGGGTCGCCGCGGTCTCGCGGACCCTCTCCAGACCGACCCGCCGCAACAGCACGTTCGTCGCCAGGTTGTCGCTGACCGAGCCGATCAGCAGGCAGAGGTCGCGCACCCTCAACTCGTCGAGGGCCAGGTGCTGCCACAGCCCGGAGTCGCCGACCGCATCCGCGGCGGTCCGCCGCAGCCGTTGCGCCGGACTCAGCCGTCCCGCCACGATCTCGGCGGCAGCCGTCGCGAGCAGGAGCAGTTTGCCCACGCTGGCCGTGCGCAGAACGGCGTCGGGGTTCTCGGACCGGATGACCACCCCGGTATCGGCGTCACGCAACTCCACCGACCACTGGACAGCCGCACTCACGTCGCGGCCCCGGCGACCGCCGGTCCGGTACGGCTCCGCGCCGGTCTCACTCGACCGGCGCGGTGCGCAGGATCGCGTGGGTGCGCGCGATGTCCCGGTCGATCTCGGCCATCATCAACTCCGCGGAGTCGAACTTCCACATCCCGCGGAGCCGCTCCACGAAGTCGACAGCCACCCGGCGGCCGTAGAAGTTCCCGCCACCGTCCAGCGCGAACGCCTCGATCCGGCGCTCCTTACCCTCGAAGGTCGGGTTGGTGCCGACCGAGACGGCCGCCGGCGACCGACGGGTACCGACCTGCAGCCAGGCGGCATAGACACCGTCGGCGGGGATGGCGGCGTGCGGTGTGGTGTCCAGGTTGGCCGTCGGAATACCCAGCCCGGTCCCGCGGCCGTCGCCGTGCACGACCACACCCTCGACCCGGTGCGGCCGGCCCAACGCCGCCGCCGCCGCGGTGACGTCGCCGGCGGCCACGCAGGCCCGCACGTAGGTCGAGGAGATCTTCAGGCTGCCGTCGTTGAGCAGGTCCACGCCGTCGGCAGTGAACCCCCACCGCTCCCCCAACTCGGTCAGCAACTCGACGGTGCCCGCCCCTTTGTGGCCGAATCGGAAGTCGTGCCCGACGACAACCTCTGCGACGAAGAGCCTCTCGACGAGGACGTCGTGCACGAAGGTCTCCGCCGAGGTCGCCGCGACCGCCAGGGTGAAAGGAAACGCACAGAAGACGTCCACCCCGAGCCCCTCTGCGAGCTCGGCCCGACGACGCAGCGGGGTCAGCTCGGCGGGGTGACTCCCCGGTCGCAGCACCTCGGCAGGGTGCGGGTCGAAGGTCATCATCACGGTCGGCAGACCCAGCGCCCGACCTCGATCGACCGCGGCGCCGACGATCTTCTGGTGCCCGCGGTGCAGGCCGTCGAAGACTCCGATGGTGAGCACACAGCGCCCCCACCCGGTGGGTATCTCGTCCACGCCACGCCAGCGCTGCACCGTCGCCTCTTCTCTCAGCTCGCCGAGTACCAGACGAGCACCGGCTTGGCCCGCTCGTCGACCTCGGTCACCAGGGCCAGCAGCTCCCCGTCGGAGTCCAGCACGGCACAGGTGCCCGCCATTCCCACCGCCGTCAACGCCCGACCGTAGGACAGATCCCGAGCTTCGTCGACCGACGCCCGCCGGATCGGGAACGAGAGTTCAGCGGCCCGGGCGGCCGGCAGGATCGCGGCGTGCGCGGTGTCCCGGTCGTCGGGACCCATCGACCACAGGTCGATAGCGTCGGCGAGATCGAACGGCCCGATGCGGGTCCGACGCAGTGCTGTCAGGTGCGCCCCCACCCCCAACGACGCCCCGAGGTCACGCGCCAGCGCCCGGATGTAGGTGCCGGTGGTGCAGTCCACCCGAACGTCCACCTCGACGCTGCGACCCACGGCCCGACACCCTGACCGTACCGGCATCACCGCCGCTGGCCGCACCGCCGGCCTCACTGTCACCGGCAGCAGGCTCGCGACGGATACGGAGGATGTCGAACGTCGAGACCGTGACCGGACGCGCTGCCAGTTCGACGGTCTCACCGGCGCGGACGAGGTCGTACGCCCGGCGTCCGTCGACCTTGATCGCCGATACCGAACTGGGCACCTGCATCAGGTCACCGGTCAACTCCGCCACCCCGGCAGTGATCGCCGCGTCGGCGACGCTGGACGCATCGCTGCTGGTCAGGACGTCACCCTGGCTGTCGTCGGTGGTGGTGGTGAGGCCGAGCCGGATCGTCGCCAGATAGGTCTTGTCCTTCAGCGCGAGGTGGCCGAGCAGCTTGGTGCCCCGCTCCACACCCAGCACCAGCAGGCCGGAGGCCAACGGGTCGAGTGTTCCGGCGTGGCCGACGCGGCGGGTGCCCAGCACCCGACGGCCCCGTCCGACGATGTCGTGCGAGGTCGGCCCGGTGGGCTTGTCCACCAGCAGCAGTCCGGGGATCACGGGGTGCCTCCGTCGGTCGTCATGGGCGGTGGTGTCGGGGTCCGGTCGAAGCGGTGCCGGTGTACCTCGATCGGTCCGTGCCCACCGGCGTCCTGCAGTTCCAGCAGTTGCCGGCGGACGCGGAGCCACCACACCGTGAGCCGGAACAGTCCGAACGCCGTCAGCACCAGGATCGCCACGAACGCCCAGCGGTAGCCGGTCGTCGTCTTGACCGGGCCCGGCTCCACGAAGTCCAGGATCTGCCCGACCAGCAGCACCCCGACCAGCGTCGCGATCCAGCCGCCGGAGTTCACCAGGCCGGTGGCGGTGGAGATGCGGTGCCGCGGGTTGTAGTCGCGGGCCAGCATGAACGCGACCATCGAGGACGGACCGCCGACGGCCAGCGCCACCATCAGCACGACGATCACCGGGAGCGGCGGGTGCCCCCCGGGCCAACCGATCAGCAGCCCCCAGATCACCAGGTTGCCGATGCTGACGCCGAAGGCCAGCGGCACCCGGATCGACGGTCGCCGACCCAACAACGCGCCGACACTGATCGAGAACACGCTCTGCGTCACCACCAGCAACAACAGCAGCGACGAGGCCAGTCCGCGCGAGTAGCCCAGCGCCGCGGTCAGGTAGGGGAAGCCCCACAGAACGGTGAACACCGCCGACCCGTTCATTGTCGTGAAGTGCACCCAGAAGCCGAGCCGGCCGCCGGGTTCCCGGAAGGACCGGGCGACCTCGGTGGCGATCCGCTCGCCGCCCACGATGTTCTCGGTGGGGTCCGCGGCAGTGCGGTACGGCGCGGGTTCGGTGCCCTTGCGCATCAGGATCACCGCGTACAACAGGCACACACCGCCGGCGGTCGCGAATGTCGGCGCCCAGCCCCAGACCGGCAGCAACGCGGCCAGCGGAACGGTGGCCAGCACGTTTCCGATCACGCCGAAAAAGCCGGAGAAGGACGTGAGCAGCGGGTAGCGCGGGCCGGGAAACCACGCGGAGATCAGTCGGAGCACGCTCACGTAGGTCATCGCGTCACCGCAGCCCAAAACACCGCGCGCGAGCAGCGCCAACGGGTAGTTCGGCGCGAAGGCGAAGCCCAGTTGGCCGACCGCCATGATCAGCACGGCGGTCAGCAGCATCCGGCGCGGTCCGAAGCGGTCGATCAGGATGCCGGCGGGGACCTGCATGCCGGCGTAGACCGCCAACTGGAGGGTGATGAAGATGCCGAGCGCCCCGGCCTCGATCCCGAAGCGCTGCAAGGCATCCGGTCCGGCGACGCCGAGGGCGCTGCGATTGAACACGGCCAACATGTAGACGCCGGCGCCGATGGCCCAGACGGCCCAGGCGCGACGAGTGATGTCGATCCGCACGTCAGCCGACGGTTCCCGGCCGGTCCAGCGCGGCGTTCAGCCGGTCGAGCAGAGCGACATGGGTGCCGACGAACGTGTAGCCCGCCGCGCGGGGGTGACCGCCACCGCCCTGGGCGACGGCGACCGCACTGACGTCGACCGCTCCGTGGGAGCGCAACGAGACCTGCCAGGTGTCGATGTCGGTCTGCTTGGTGACGACGGCAACCTCCGCCTCCGCGCTGGTGCGGACGATGTCGATGACGGCGTCGAGCTCCTCGCGGCGCAGACCGGTGGCGGCGGCGAGCGGGATCGGCACGACGACGAGACCGCGGCCGCGCGCGGCGGCGGGGTCGAGGGCGGCCGTCGACAGCACCGACCCGAGCATCCCCAGCCAGCCGAACGGATGGGTGTCGGTGATCGGGCGCAGGACGGTGGACGGCTGCACTCCGGCCTCCACCAGCCGGGCGGCCAGCCGGTGCCCGGCAGGCGTGGCGAACCGGAAGTTGACGGTGTCGGTGGCGAGACCGGCGTAGAGGTTGATCGCGATCGGCAGGGTCAGCTCCACATCCCAGGAATCGAGGATGGCCGCGACCATCACCACCGTCGCCTCGGCACCGGGATCCACCCAGTTCAGGTCACCGAAGCCACCGTTGGACGCATGGTGATCCACCACCACGGAGGGCGTGGTATCGAGCAGCCGGTCCAGCTTGCCCAGCCGGGAGCGTGAGGCGATGTCCAGGCACACCACGAGGTCGGCGGTGGTCGACGGGTCCCGGGTGATCAGGTGCTGCCCCGGTAGTCCAATCAGCGACGCCGGCACCTCGTCGGGTGCGTCGAAGGCGACCTCGACCCGGACACCACGGGCGACGAGCGCCAGACCGAGCGCGAGAGCGCTGCCGAGGGTGTCGGCATCCGGATTGACGTGGCTGACCAACACCACCGTTCGAGCTGCGGCGATCCGCGCGGCGACCTGTTGCGCCGACACCGCCGTCACGGAAGTGGGCGCTGCGGTCATCCGTCGAGCCTAGTTGTTCCGCGCGGGCGGGTGACCGTTCCCGGGGTGGCGTAGGTCGCAGCGCGATCGCGGCGGTGCCCACGTCGGGTCGGTTGTCGCCCCGGCCGGCGGGCGCAGTCTCGGTCCTGCATCGATCGGGGGCGGTGGCTACAGCACCCTTGTCTCGCGCGGCGACTGCTGACAGCCTGAGGGGTCAAGGCGCTGGAAGGGGCAGCCATGAACAGCACCTCCACCGCCGGCTCTCGACCCGCACCGATCACGCCTGAGCTGGTCCACGCTGCCCGCACGACCGGCCTGCTCTACCTCGGGTTGGTGATCACCGGCGCGCTGGGCTACCTGCTGATCCGCGGTCAACTCTTCGTCGCCGACGACCCCGGCGCGACCTTGGACAACCTGACGCAGCACGAGTTCCTTGCGCGGATGGGCATCGTGCTGGAGATGGGTGTCGTGATCACCCAGGCGCTCGTGGCGCTGTGGTTCTACCGCCTCTTCAAGAGCGTCAACGCGGTGGCGGCCGGCTCGATCACCGCGTTCGGCCTGGTCAATGCCGTGGCGATCATGGGTAGCGCCGCCATGCTCGCGACCGCGCTCGACGTCAGCCAGAACGCCTCGCTCACCGTCGACGGCGGGGCGGCCACCACCGCGCAGCTGCTGTACGTCGTCAGCGGCCACCTGTGGATCCTCGGTGGGATCTTCTTCGGGCTCTGGCTGATCCCGATGGGTTGGCTCGCCCGGCGCGCCGGCTGGATGCCCGATCTCCTCGGCTGGATCCTGCTGGTCGGCGGCGCGGGGTACGTGGCAAGCGCGTTGGTCAACTACGTACTGCCCGACCCCGGCCTCATGGTCACCCTGTTGACCGTGCCCGCCACCGTCGGCGAATTGTGGATGGTGGGCTACCTCTGCCTGCGAGGTGTGCGCCGGTCCTGACGAGTGGCAGCGCCGGACAGCGACGAGATGACCTCTGTTGGACGTTTCATAGCCAACTGAAGACTGCCGACACGGGGTCAACCTGACCTTTGCCAAGGGGCACCGTCACGCGGTCGTCAACACCTAAGCCCGGATCCACCGTCGTAGGTCGGTGATCGGCGGGTCGTGAGGGCGAGATGCCCTACAGGGCAGAAGAATTGGACTTCTCTACGGTTCAATTCACACTGTCTGAAGGGGCATCTCGCAGATGCAACTATCTCACGCGTTCCCGCTGCGGTCAGCGGTGTTCGACGACCCGACTCTGGTGTCGCACGCCGGCCTAGCACCGGCTGTTGCGTTGGCGGGTCGGGCAGGTCTCGCCGAGTTGTCCGACCAGTTCCTGACCGTCCCCGGCGGCGCCGGCCACGCCGCCGGGGCGAAAGTCACCGCGGTCGTCGCGGGAATGGTCGCCGGCGCGGACTCGATCGCCGACCTGGACGTGCTCCGCCATGGCGGGATGCCCCGGTTGTTCACCGCGGTGCGGGCCCCGTCGACGTTGGGCACGTTCCTGCGTGGGTTCAAATTCGGGCACGTCCGCCAGCTTGATGCTGTCGCCGCCCGGTTCGTGGCCGGTCTGGCCCGCCGCGCCCCGCTGATCGCTGCCGGCTCGGACGTGACCTACGTCGATATCGACGACACCATGCGCGCCACGTTCGGCTACGCCAAACAAGGCGCCGGCTACGGCTACAGCGGCGTCAAAGGTTTGAACGCGTTGCTGGCGACGGCGTCCACGGGATCATCTGGCCCGGTGATCGTCGCGACCCGGCTCCGCAAGGGGTCCGCGAACTCGGCCCGTGGTGCGGCCAGGCTTGTCGTGGACGCGTTGCGCACCACCACCGCCTGCGGGGTCACCGGCACGGTGGTGCTGCGGGCCGACTCCGCCTATTACGGGCGGGAAGTCATCGCCGCCGCCCGCCGACACAAGGCCAGGTTCTCCATCACCGCCCGCAAAGACCGGGCGATCACCGCGGCCATCGCCAGTATCCCCGACGGTGGTTGGACGCCGATCCGGTATCCGCGGGCGATATTCGATGAGCAGCTGCAGTGCTGGGTGTCCGACGCCGAAGTCGCCGAGATCCCCTACACCGCCTTCACTTCCAAACCCAAGGCACAGCAGGTCACCGCCCGGTTGATCGTGCGGCGGGTCCGCGACCAGAACCCCGACCACCACGTCCCCGACGTTCAGGGCGAACTGTTCCCGGCGTGGCGGCACCACGCCGTGTTCACCGACACCGACCTGCCGACGCTGACCGCGGAAGCCGACCACCGCCGGCACGCGATCGTCGAGCAGGTCATCGCCGACCTGAAGAACGGGCCACTCGCGCACCTGCCGTCCGGGAACTTCGCGGCCAACTCCACGTGGCTGGTACTGGCCGCGATGTCGTTCAACCTCACCCGCGCCGTCGGCGCTCTCGCGTCGGCGTTCCACGCCAAAGCCGCCACCGCCACGATCCGCACCCACCTCATCGCAGTCGCCGCCCGGGTCACCAGATCCGCCCGCCGCACCCGTCTGCGACTACCCCAGAACTGGCCATGGGCCGCGGCCTGGCGGCAGCTGTTCAGCGCCGCCCTCGCTCCGCCAACCGCTGCCTGAACCCACCCACCCAGCTGCGAAGCCCGACCGGAACCCAGGAAACGCCGACAACGGCGCCACGATCATGCCCACCGGTCAATCCGCCGCCGCCAAGATCAGAACGGATCAGCCCTGACCCGCGACGGTGGATCCGGGCTTAGCCACCCGGGCTCACCCCCGCGGGAGCGGGGAGCACCCCACGTTGAACGCCGAGATCGACGCGTGGTTGGGCTCACCCCCGCGGGAGCGGGGAGCACGCTGCGGCGGCTGCCTGCGCGGCGACGGTGAAGGGCTCACCCCCGCGGGAGCGGGGAGCACGCGGTTGCCCGTAAGCGCGAGTTGATGGGTGGGGGCTCACCCCCGCGGGAGCGGGGAGCACGTGGTGGTAGTACCGAACGCGGCGGTGCCCGCGGGCTCACCCCCGCGGGAGCGGGGAGCACCAACATGGGTCCGCGTGCGTTGCGTGGCCGCCGGGCTCACCCCCGCGGGAGCGGGGAGCACCTCGTCCAGGCTTGCGGCGATCCGGTCCAGTCGGGCTCACCCCCGCGGGAGCGGGGAGCACCTCAGCCCCGAAGATGGGGACGGCCGGTTGCGGGGCTCACCCCCGCGGGAGCGGGAGCACCCGCCCCCAGAGTTGGGGGCGGGGCGTTGAGTGGGCTCACCCCCGCGGGAGCGGGGAGCACCTTGCGGTTGCGCTGCTCGCGGGGCCAGGTGTGGGCTCACCCCCGCGGGAGCGGGGAGCACCTCACTCTTAGTGCCCACCCATCGCTGGATCCGGGCTCACCCCCGCGGGAGCGGGGAGCACATCGCGGTGTTGAAGGATCCGGTTTCGGATGTGGGCTCACCCCCGCGGGAGCGGGGAGCACTTGTCGGGGATCAGATCCGTGTAGATCTTGCCGGGCTCACCCCCGCGGGAGCGGGGAGCACTAGTTGGTGGATCTGGCTTCGGCCGCCGCCGGGGGCTCACCCCCGCGGGAGCGGGGAGCACATGGCCCAGGCGTTCGATGCGGAGGAGCCGCGGGGCTCACCCCCGCGGGAGCGGGGAGCACCGGCCACGACGCCGACACCGTCGACGTCACCTGGGCTCACCCCCGCGGGAGCGGGGAGCACAGGTCCTCATGCTGCCGCACCGCGTACGGGGTGGGCTCACCCCCGCGGGAGCGGGGAGCACGCCGCCAGGCCGATCGTGACGGACAGGTCGAAGGGCTCACCCCCGCGGGAGCGGGGAGCACTTCGTGACGGCGGTTCCGCCGGTCAAGAGCGCGGGCTCACCCCCGCGGGAGCGGGGAGCACGGCAGCCGGCGCCGGGCTGGGCCGGGCGGATCGGGCTCACCCCCGCGGGAGCGGGGAGCACTAACCGTGTTTCTGGCACAGCCCGCGGGCTTTGGGCTCACCCCCGCGGGAGCGGGGAGCACCTATCGGCTGCGGCACTGAAGGCTCCTCGAACGGGCTCACCCCCGCGGGAGCGGGGAGCACTGGTCATCGCCTGCGCTGATAGCGCCGCGTGTGGGCTCACCCCCGCGGGAGCGGGGAGCACGAATACAGCTCGAAGCAGAACCCGCCGTAGGCGGGCTCACCCCCGCGGGAGCGGGGAGCACTAGGTGGTGACCTTCGCAGTGCCAGCCGACCCGGGCTCACCCCCGCGGGAGCGGGGAGCACTCAAGTCCACGTCGTTTCTGGTGCCCGCATCTGGGCTCACCCCCGCGGGAGCGGGGAGCACTTTTCTCCGGATCTGACGCGACACGCCCGGGTGGGCTCACCCCCGCGGGAGCGGGGAGCACTCCCACAGGTCCATTTCGCCCTCGGGCCACACGGGCTCACCCCCGCGGGAGCGGGGAGCACGACTGCGCCGGGTGGGTGTTCGACTCGACCTTGGGCTCACCCCCGCGGGAGCGGGGAGCACCCTCGTGGAACGTGAAGCCGATGGCCGCCGGTTGGGCTCACCCCCGCGGGAGCGGGGAGCACTCGTCCCGATCATCGGCGCAGTTATCGCTGTGGGGCTCACCCCCGCGGGAGCGGGGAGCACACATTCCCGGTCGTGTTTCGTGGCGTGCCGTGGGGCTCACCCCCGCGGGAGCGGGGAGCACCGGGTCATGCACATGGAGATGAACTCGCTGTCGGGCTCACCCCCGCGGGAGCGGGGAGCACCTGTCTGCGCTGACCGACGCGGTCACTGGCGCGGGCTCACCCCCGCGGGAGCGGGGAGCACTCGGGGAAGTCCACCTCACCGGACGACCAGCCGGGCTCACCCCCGCGGGAGCGGGGAGCACAGGTCCGTCGCCGACCCGCCAGGGGCCGACCAGGGCTCACCCCCGCGGGAGCGGGGAGCACGCTCCGGCGGTCGTCCCATCCGTGACCGTCAGGGGCTCACCCCCGCGGGAGCGGGGAGCACACATTCGACGGCATCACCAGCAGGTAGCCGCCGGGCTCACCCCCGCGGGAGCGGGGAGCACAGACACTTCACCTCGTAGTCGGCTTCGGCAGGGGGCTCACCCCCGCGGGAGCGGGGAGCACACCGTCCGGTGCGTCGCCGCCTGGTAGCCATCGGGCTCACCCCCGCGGGAGCGGGGAGCACGCGACGTCGAATGTGCAGGCGAAGTTCGGCCAGGGCTCACCCCCGCGGGAGCGGGGAGCACCAGTTTCCCGAGTAGTCGGTGGACGTTGCGGAGGGCTCACCCCCGCGGGAGCGGGGAGCACGGTCCGTAGCCACGCGAGGCGAGGCTTTCCGCGGGCTCACCCCCGCGGGAGCGGGGAGCACGAAGCTGAAAGCCCCAACATGCGCTGTGCTGCAGGCTCACCCCCGCGGGAGCGGGGAGCACACGTGCGAAGGGTCACCGAAAAACGCCACCACGGGCTCACCCCCGCGGGAGCGGGGAGCACGGGTTGTATGACCTTGGAGAAGCGCTCAAGCGGGGGCTCACCCCCGCGGGAGCGGGGAGCACGAGCGGAGGCAGGCCACGAAGTATTGCTCTGCGGGCTCACCCCCGCGGGAGCGGGGAGCACGGGACGATCGACGGCAACGCTGCTAAGTCGGAGGGCTCACCCCCGCGGGAGCGGGGAGCACATCGGCCCGGAACGGCTCCGCGAGCTGGAGCAGGGCTCACCCCCGCGGGAGCGGGGAGCACCCCACCCCGGGGGCGCACCGTGCCCGAACCGTGGGCTCACCCCCGCGGGAGCGGGGAGCACCCCGGGTGAGCCGCTGGTGCGGATCTACGACGAGGGCTCACCCCCGCGGGAGCGGGGAGCACTTAACGCTGATGGTGTGGTGCAGGTATCGCCCGGGCTCACCCCCGCGGGAGCGGGGAGCACTGACCTCGCGCCGGCCGCCGGGATCATGTGGGGGCTCACCCCCGCGGGAGCGGGGAGCACCCGCCGATGATGCGTCGCTCCGTGCAGGTGCGGGCTCACCCCCGCGGGAGCGGGGAGCACGCAATACTGCGGAGTTCACCACCGACACCGGGGGGCTCACCCCCGCGGGAGCGGGGAGCACCGCTTCTTGCGGTACTTCGTGGGTGCATCGTTGGGCTCACCCCCGCGGGAGCGGGGAGCACACCGGTGTCGCCTCCTCGATCTACGCGGTGAAGGGCTCACCCCCGCGGGAGCGGGGAGCACCAACACACCCCCGTGAAAATGCAGCAGCCGAAGGGCTCACCCCCGCGGGAGCGGGGAGCACACCACCCAGCAGGGCGCGAACTTCCTGCTGACGGGCTCACCCCCGCGGGAGCGGGGAGCACACCCTGGACCCCGGCGCGAACAGCGCCCGCGCGGGCTCACCCCCGCGGGAGCGGGGAGCACTAGGCTGAACCCCCGTTCGGACGCAAGGTGCGAGGGCTCACCCCCGCGGGAGCGGGGAGCACACCACGGTCTGCCCGGCATTGACGTAGACCGGGGGCTCACCCCCGCGGGAGCGGGGAGCACTGATCCGCCGGCCGTCGACGGTGTCGGCGGCGGGGCTCACCCCCGCGGGAGCGGGGAGCACGGTCGCTGAGGTGAAGGCGAAGAACGTTCGGGGGGCTCACCCCCGCGGGAGCGGGGAGCACACCGTACCGAGAGCGCCGTTGAACCCGTCGAAGGGCTCACCCCCGCGGGAGCGGGGAGCACATGTTTGGCCTGATCGCCGTGGTGATCGCGCTGGGCTCACCCCCGCGGGAGCGGGGAGCACCCGGGGTCGGACACGGTATGCACCGACACATCGGGCTCACCCCCGCGGGAGCGGGGAGCACACCTGCCACAACGGCGGGTGGGGTGGGGCTCTGGGCTCACCCCCGCGGGAGCGGGGAGCACTCTTTGGCAGATTGAGCCGCTGCCGTAGGCGCGGGCTCACCCCCGCGGGAGCGGGGAGCACTTCTCCCCACCGGCCAGGAGGAGCATCGGCCAGGGCTCACCCCCGCGGGAGCGGGGAGCACGTCACCCTGTGGTCGGCGTCCACCGCCGGCACGGGCTCACCCCCGCGGGAGCGGGGAGCACGGAACAGCCGGACGGGCGGCGGGGTGAGGGGTGGGCTCACCCCCGCGGGAGCGGGGAGCACCGGACTTCCACCCGGTCGACGTGCAGCACCGAGGGCTCACCCCCGCGGGAGCGGGGAGCACGACCGCGGTGCGCGCTGGGCTCACCCCCGCGGGAGCGGGGAGCACGGTACGCTGGCTCGTCGGGCGACGGGCTCACCCCCGCGGGAGCGGGGAGCACCTCGCCGGACCGATCCAGCGTGGTCCCGGCAGGGCTCACCCCCGCGGGAGCGGGGAGCACGCCGCGCTACGTCAGGCTGCGTCGACGGCTCAGGGGCTCACCCCCGCGGGAGCGGGGAGCACAGTACGTGACCAGCCACGATAGAGCACCAACGGTCAATCTACCTTCGGTCTTCGCGCTCCCCCGCCGCCCCCGCGGCGATACCGTGAAGCATTGCTCCATCCGGCCCGGAGTTCAGGAACCTTCACCGTCTCGCCGAGGTTGGGACGCATCATCAATAGCAGACCGTCGAAGTCAACCGGCTGCCAGTCGTGGCGGTGGACCTTGAATTCCAGCCGTTGCTCGGTCCTCGCGCTGTACACCATGATTGCCCGACCGTCCTTGACCAACTCGATGACGGTTGCCCACATTCGGTCCCGCACTCTCGACGACACTTTCCCGACAAATACGCCAGGTCCGATCTCGAGCATCCACCGCGTCAGATGCCCCCGTAGACCCGCCGGACAGGACGTCAGCATCAGAACGACCATGTGTAGCTTTCCTGGTCGTACGAACGTCCTGAGTCGACCGTTCGGTCCCCGCCGTCCCAGAGCTGCACTACGTCGGCGTCGACGTCGTGCGCGATCTCAGGCTCGTCCGGCAGCAACAGCCGCCGAATGTCCCTGGCACAGCGGGCCATTATTTTCCCGTCCATCACAGCGTCGCGCACGGCTCGGCGCGTCTCCGACGGCACATCCTCCGGGTCGGTCGCCGCAACCTTGAACGCAACCGGGATGGTGACCTGTGCCTTATACAGATCAGCGATGTCGAAAACGAAAGATCGAGCATGTCCAGTGTGTACAAATCCGAGGCCCGGCGTACACCCCAACGCCACGATCACAGCGTGCACGATTCCGTACAGGCAGGAGTGAGCTGCTGTCAGCGCTTGGTTGATGGTCGATCCGCCGGCGAAGTCAGTCGGGTCGTACTCACGGCGGTCCCATTGCACCCCCGACTCCTCCGATGCTTGCCGATAAATTCTCCGGACCCGGGCGCCTTCACGACCTCGTAGCTGCTGCATCGTCAAACCGGAGACGTCCTCGTTGGCGAACCGCATGCCGTACATAGACCGGGCGACACGCAGTCGCGCCGATTGGTTGGACACCGCAATTGCCTGTGCGATCAGCAGCCGGGACGAGTTCGCGAGCGACCGTCCATGTGCGTAGTACCGCACTCCTCGCTCCCCGACCCACACCGCCGTCGAGCCGCTGTCCGCCAGCAACGTCATTGCCTGGTGAGTCACCCGGGTGCCGGGGCCGAGCATGAGGGCGCCCAGGGTCGCCGCAGGGATGTGTACTATGCCGCGCTCGTCCTGTGCGGTAATGGCGTTGTCCACCCGATGCACGATGCACCGTTCCAGGTACACGAACGACACCCGGTCCTCCGCTCGGACCAACTCCGGAAGCTCCGCCGGCCTGGTGCCCGGGATCTTCCGTTCGGTCACGGCTGAACTAGCGTCATGAGGCCACAGCCATAGGCCTTCCCGCGCCCCACACCGTGACACAGGGTCTGCCTCATCAACTCTGCATCCTCGACTCGAAGCACCCCATCAAACTGGGCAGTCGCCAAAGTCACCGTCGCAGACTCCTTCCGGAAGTCCCGCCGTTGACGATCCGACACCACCACAGCCGGAACTGACGGCGCGGCTTCAGGTATCGAAAATCCGAGGCGAGGAAGTCTGTCCATCAGCCAGCCTCGCTGCTGGTCGGCCGTGACGTGTGCGACTCGGGCACCGATGTCGCGCGCCTGCTTGACCGGGTTGGCCCGTAACCGGAACGACCATAGCTGCCCGGCGGTGAGATCGTCGAGAAACGCTCGATACGACCGTGTCTGCCAGGGATCGGCAGCAGTCGGCCAGCCGGCCTGTTCGACAAGATGTGTCAGGTCCGGTGTTTCCGGACTGACGATGTAGAGCCAGACATGTGGTCCGTCGCGATCCACGCGCCAGAGCACACGCCCAGCATCGGTATTTGCGCTCGGCGAGAATCCGCAGAGTACGGCAGCATGCATTGCCCGGGGCGACCCGAGCAATTTTTGGGCACCTCGACGGGCTGTGTTGATTGCGAATCGCGTCAGATGCATCAGCTGCTCCCCAACGCGAGCATGGGGTCGTGTGGCGCTCCGGACGTGCCCGACCCAGTTCCTCGGCCGTCAGGGTTGTGAACGGTCACTTCATACCGGGTGACCGTGCGCCAGCCGTACTCCCGCCGCTCCGGGTCAAAGCTGATTGGAACATCCCGGAGCACTTCGCCGCTCTCGCCGGGATCAGCATCGCGAAGAACGGCCAATCGCACCGAGGAGGCTGCGTTCTGACGGCGATACCAAGTGGCAGCCTGCCAAGGCTCGGTGGAGAGGACTTGGTCGAGCGGCGCGGACCGGAGACCCCGCGAAACAGGGCCCGCCGGCGGACAGGACCGGCGCCCTAGGTACAGCGGGAACACCGGCGCGTGCAACGCAGCTTCAACAGCCTCGATCAGCGCATCGTCCCCTTCCACCACGGCGAGAAAAATTGCATCAGTCAGGTAGAAACGCCGGGACAGCGGCATCGTGGTCCTACCGTCAAGGCTGCGAGCGACCTGGAAATCGGGCAGGAGTCGACCCGGCTGATCCATCCGCACGCCAAATCGCAAATGCATCAAATCCTCGAGAGGATCGGTCCGTCGTCGCCCCTGGGCGGCGGCCAGCAAACCCAGGACACCGCTCTTCGTCGGCTCAGGTCGCGTCTCCCGGCGGACGAACCTGCTGCGGTCCCCCCATGCCTGCATCGGTCCGGCCAATCGCAGCACCAAGGCGGTCAACGCAGCACCATCCTGTCCACCAACACCTCATCGAGTCCGGTGAGCAGGCTTGCGAGTGAGACCGACTCCCCCAACGTCGCCAACGGCTCGGTCGCCTCCCCCACCCGAACCACGAACGCCCGCAGGGGTGCCGTACCGAAAGCTTTATCCACATCGGCCCCGTACGCCGAGAGTCGACGACTGGTCTCGGCCATCCGGCTCTCGTCCGGCCCTACCACGACCGCGTCCTCGAAAGCGCCTACGAGGTTCACCGACTGGCCCTCTCGGACCATCACAACGACCGCGTCAGGCAGGGTGCGGTTGGCGAACGTGTTCTGCTTGCCCGTGGGCATCGATGTCACGAAGGCCCGGACGAACGCCCCCACCGCACGGCGGGTTGCCGCGCCGTCGCCCAACGCTCGATTCAGCCCGTCGACGTCGACAGTCGCGTAGCGATAGAGCGTCGAAGAGTTGAACTCGACCGTGCCGATCATGCCGGCACCGGCGTTGTCCTCCGGTGCGCGGTCGTCCACTGCGGTGAAGTAGTCGAACTCGGTGTCGACGGCGTGGACGCTCAGCGCGTGGGCTACCTGGGCGCAGGCATCGACGTTGAGGTCGGTCGCCTCGGCGATCATCCGCCCGAACAAGGCGATGTCAATGCTGTGAGAACTGTCGGCGGCCTTGCGCGCATCGGGTCCCGACACGTTGCCGCCTGATCTCGTGGCGGCCACCGCCAGCTCAGCGAGTCGCGTGATCTGATGTTGGGAGAGAAAAACCAGATACCCAGCCTGGGCGGGACCGGCAACCTCGCCCTTCTTGGCTTTGGGTGCGGCCACCTTGATACCGGTCGCCCCCACCGCCTTCTCCGCCAACTGTTCCGCGTCGACTTCGAGATCAGGCGCCTGGCGGATGATCTCGAGACTGACTAGTTCGACGATTCGCTTAGTGCGAACCCCGAGTTCCGAGCGGTCCAACGCAGTGTCGAACGCCTTGCGGGTGGCTCGTTTCCATGCCTGACTCGACACCCGGGCGCGGCGTACGCCGCCGTAAAAGGCCGTCTTCGGGCTGCCGGTGTCGTCACGGTTGAGGTTGCTCGGCGGCACAGTCTGCAGAACGTGAATGTCGACGGTGGTGGTCACAGGTTGTCTCCTTGGGTGGTGGGAGCGGCGGGGTCAGCTGGTTTGGTTGGGCTATCGGACGGGTGAGTTGACGGCGCGTAATAGTCACGTCCCCACCGGAGGCGGACCCGATCTCGGTAGGCGGGAGTCTGCAGCAGCAGGAGATCTGCAGCGAGACGTCCGTAGTCCAGTGCGATGTCGGCCCCGCGGAGCTGGGTGATCATTCCTCGCGCGTGATGCAATGTCTCAGTGATAGTCGCAGAGGTCGCCAGCGCGTTGAACCGGCGACGGACGCGCTGTTCCTCGTCCTCCCCGAGGGGGCGGGCGAGCCGTGAAACCGCGCGCCCCAACGAAGGCCCCTTCACGTGCATCGGAATAGCTTTGGACTGCTGGTGTACCGAGAAGAGCGTCAGGGCTGCGTGCGCCGCGGACTCGGCGGCTGTGACGGCATCTGATCTCGGCGCGAGCTCCGGTGGCCATTGGTCGAACATCAACTCCCACACGAGGGGGTCTGCACCGGGCGACCGACCGATTCCTCGCCTGAGCCGCGCGAGGTGTGCGGCGGCCGAGCCGCTCAAGGCCTGCCGGTCGCTGAGGTAGGAATGCTGCAGTGAGATGATCACCCTGTCGACGTGATGCTGCAGGGCGGCGGTTGGTGTGCGCAACGTAGGGGCACTCATGACGCTTCCTCCTCGGGGGTGGGTGTCGGTCGATGAACTGACGGTTTTGCGGCCGGGAAAGCATCGTCCAGCGCGCGCCAGAAGTAGATCTCGGCCAGCGCAGCGTCGATGTGCCGACCTTGCGGTGAGATCCGTCCGACCCATGCACCCGGCCCGGCGGCAGCGACCAAGTCCTCACCGCATCGATGCAATATCCGGGATGCCCGTATCTGCCATACCTGCTCCTCCCGAACCCCGTCCGTGTCGTTCGTGAGGCTCGCCAGCCATACCCGATACGGGGCATCCAACAGGAAGAAGCCGGACCGGCGGGCGTGGTCGCGCTCTCCTTCGCCGTCGCCACCGGCAGCAACAGCAAGATTGCGGGCGAGGTCCCCCAATGCCTTCACGCCACTCTCGGCAGCTCGAACGGCATCAGTAGCCAGCTTTTGAAGGGCAGCGGTGGACAACACCCCGTGCGGATCGCCAACGAGTCGTCAATGATCTCTTCGGTGGTCGAACTCTGGGATCCGTAGGTCATACCGATCGCCCGGGTGCGAATGACGAAGTCCGGGCCGAGGGTGTCGACGATCCGATCCCGCAACCAGTCGAGGACCACGGCGGGAAGTGCAATCGATGCCGTTGCTCCATGCGCTCGCGGGCCCCCACCGGCAGCATGGACTGCAGCCCCCGCCAGAGCGCTCTATCCGGGTCGTGCGTGCGTGGCATGTAGACCGGGTATCGGCCGAGCTTCTTTTCCTGCGGCTCGCTACGCCGCCAACCGGTCATGGGCTCGACGCGGAAACGGTCCTGCGGCGTGAGGGGATCGCCGTTCGCGATCAAGACCCCGGTGACAGCAGCACCATCGTGTGCAAGCCGGACTCGGCGACTGGGCCAGATCAGAACAGAGGCCGGACCTGCCGGCTGCCAGTCGGGTTCCGGCGCTGCGGTCAGTACGGGCCGCTCCCAGACTGCCAAGTCGTTCTCGTCGGACCAGGGGTGCTCGTCGACGCCGTCAGCACCCAGAACCAGGTTGAGAAGCAGTGTTTCGCGGAGGGTGCCGCCCTCGACGAGCAGGCCGCCGATAGTGCCGACCCATCCGGTCCCGATCGGATACCCCTTTCCGCCCTTGACCCGGGCATCACCGACTGCACCGGACTTGATGCCGGAAATGTCGTAAGCCATGGTGTGCACCAGCCAACGTGCCGCCTCGGCGAAGGGGATTCGTCGAAGTGATCGCCCGGCACGCGTGGTGAAGTACTGCTCCCCATTCGGGACGTCAGCGACGAGCTTCTCCAGCCCGCCCACGTCGCCCTTGGCCGTGGCCAGATCGGGGACCTGAAGGAATGGTCGATCCAGGTGGAGCAAATCGAAAGCGTCGCGATGGAGCTCGAGGTACTGATCAACGACGCCGGGAAGTTCAGGAAGCGCCCATAGCGCCCGCCATGACGCTGACGGCCGACGCCCCGATTCAGCCATGGGGACGACTTCTATGGATCGGTAGAGCACTGCCAACAGCAGGCGGTGCAACGCGAAGGTCGTGGTGGGTAGCTCGCCTACCAGCTCCCGAATCAGATGAGCGTCGGCGAACACCCCCTTCAACGACTTGTCCGTGACCGTGCCGTCCAGCATCACGACCCGTAGCCACGGCTCGTCGAGGAGTTGGAAGCTGCCGACCGCGAGTGCATCGGAGTGTGTGGTTGTCATCGGTCCCCCTTGCTCACCACGAGGCCGTCCTCGCGGTCGTACTTCAATCGGTCGCCGTCTACTTCGGTCTCGAATTGCTCGTCCAGCACCAGTACCAGCTGTCCCTTGAGCCAGCGGGACTGTTGCCAGGCGGCTACTCCGCGGGCCTCCAGCCGGTATCTGTCAAGTCAAATGAGACATTTGATGTCAGTTCTTCTGTAGTTCCTGGGCTGGTTGGTTGATCCAGCTGTGGTCGGGGATCTGGGGTGGGCGGGGTCGTCGGGCGAAGCGTTCGGGGTGGGCGGCGCGGGCGGTGTCGAGGGTCTTCTGGCGGGCCGGGTCGATCGGGCCGGTGGTCGCGAAGTGGACCGAGGCCGGGGTGTGCCAGCCGATCCCGGAGTGGCGGTGGACGTGGTTGTACTCGGCGAAGAATCCGTCGCAGAACGCCCGCGCGGCCGATAGGTTCGGAAATGATCCGGGGAAGTCGTGCAGGTATTTCAGGGTCTTGAACTGCGCTTCGGAGAACGGGTTGTCGTCCGATATCCGGGGCCGGGAATGGGTGCGGGTGACGCCGAGGTTGGCCAGCAGCGCGGACACCGGCTTGCGAGGTCATCGAGGTGCCCCGGTCGGCGTGCACGGTGTGCGGGACCTGTCCGTTGCGGGCGATGGCCTCGTCGATGAAGTCGCGGGCCAGCACGGAGTCCTCGGCGGCGGCGAGGATCCAGCCCGGGTTGTAGCGGGAGTAGATGTCGATCAGGACGTACAGGTGGTACCAGATTCCTTTCGCTGGTCCGCGCAGTTTGGTGATGTCCCAGGACCAGACCTGTGACGGTCCGTCGGCGACGAGTTCGGGTTTGACCTTCGCCGGGTGGGTGGCCTGCCGGCGTCGTTCCCGGGTCTGGCCCGCGGCCGCGGCGATGCGGTACATGCTCGAAAGTGAGCACCAGTAACGGTTTTCGTCGAGTTCACGGATCCAGATCTGCCCGATCGACAACTCGCCGTAGCCGGCCTGGTTGATCACCTGCAGGACCGCGGCCCGCTCGCGGTCGAGGGCCTGCGGGCCCGGCCGGCGCCGCTGCTTGGGTCCGAGGACCGGGCCGCGGGCGTGGCGGTAGTGGGTGGCCCGGGACCGTCCCACCAGGCGGCACGCCGTCCGCGACGGGTGTCCCGGCCTCGGTCAGGGCCTGCAGGGTCTGCTCGATCAGCGGCTCGATGACGGCGGTGTGTCCGTGCTCTCGGCCAGCGATGCCAAGAGCTCGTGTGCTTTTCCCATGATCGACAACGCGGCCTGGGTCTGGGCGAGTTTCGCGTTCAGCCGGGCATTCTCGGCGCGTAACCGTTCGGTCTCGCGTTCCGCCCGCGATCAACCGGGCCGTCGTCGCCGACGTGTTCGCGGAACCATTCGCGTCCGGCCGGCGACGCCGGCGTCGCGGGCACGGGTCCATTCCTGCACGTGGGAATGGAACAAGCCCTTCCCGCCGCAGGACCGCGGATTTCTCACCGTGCGGGGCGGCCTCGTACTCGGCCACTACCGCGCCTTGTACTCGGCGGTGAAGCTACGCCGGGTCGGACGCGGGGCCGGATCGACCGGCCCGGACTCCGTTCGGCTCGGACGGCTGCTTGTTGCTGCTCACGTACGCATCTCCAGTCACGCCCTACAAGCCAACCCCGATCGCCGGGGTGTCTCACACAGCCTGACAG
>CAWAQR010000007.1:0-14811 GCA_963784315.1 uncultured Actinomycetota bacterium | reverse complement strand
GAGACCACGGCGATCCCTGCGGCGGTCAGCGCCGTGAGGATCGCCGCGATCTTGCCGCGACCACGGCTGCGCAGCGAGTCGTCGGAGCATCAGGGGCAGCATGGTCGTCGGCATCAGAGATCCTTCGCGAGGTGGGGTCCGAGGGGTGGTCGCTCCGTCGGCCGCCCGGCTGGGGCCTGCCCGTCGATCACCTTCTGTTACTAAACGAGACCATACGACTACCCAACGTAATGGACAATGGACGCCCTGTGGCCTCGGCGATGGTGTGTGCGGCCCCGGTTCGCTGTCTGTAGGGGCCGTCAGTCTCCGTGACGCACAGCGTCCATCAGGCGGGGGAAGTCATTGATGGTGACTGCTCACCGTGCGTGCACCTGACCGTCGAACGGGCTCGAATCGACCTGATCGATGAAGATTCGACCGCCAGATCGCCGCACGAGGGCGGTGTGACCGCTCTCACTCCCGCGCGGGTGCGGCCGAAAGAGTCTGAGGCGGTGCGAAAACCGGCAACGGCGGCCGTTGCGCTCCGCGACGAGGGTGACGGTGAGTGGCGCGAAAAAGGGGCAGGCTGCCGTTATCCGGCTGGCCGCCCGGCCCGTCGGACGAAGGCGACCAGGATGCCGGCGTCCCGCCGGACGGAAGGCACGAACGTGACCACGCCGCCGGCGAACACTGCGGCCCCGACGAGGCCCGCGGCCAGACTGGCGACGGCAGGCAGTGGGATCAGAGTCGCGAGATAGGCGAGTCCGCCCGCCGGCAGGCAGACGAGGAAGACCGGGCGGACCGCGTTCCGGATCAGCCGCCCGCTGTCGACGCCGGTGACCCGTCCGACGTGCCACACGGAGACCAACCAGAACAAGAAGTAGGCGATCGAATGGCCGACGGCCACCCCGATCGGCCCCCAGGGGACTCCGGCCAGGATGATCGCGATCATGATCGGCCGCGTCACCAGGATCATCTTCAGCTGGGCCGTCGTGCGGCCTTTGGCCAGATAGGTCCAGTAGGCGATCTGCTGGATGGATCGGAAGATGCCACCGACTGCCAGGGCGGCGAAGATCGGCGCCACCTGGGCCCAGTCGCTGCCGAAGAGCACCAGGGTCAACGGGACCGCCACGCCCGCTGCGACAGCGAGCACGGAGGCAGTGAGGTAGCACGCAACCAGTTGCGCGCGATCGAGATAGTGCGCGAACCGCTCGTCGTCGTCCTGGATGCGGGACAGCACCGGAAGGGCGACGCCCGTCATCGGTGCGTTGATCTGGTTCAGCGGTGTCATCAGCAGCTGATACGCCCTGCTGTACAGGCCGAGCTGGAACGGCCCGGCAGAGACACCGAGCGCGACGTTGTCCACGTTCTTCGTCAGGTAGGTCAGCAGCTGGGTGGCGAACAGACTCGATCCGAAGGCGAAGAACCGCCGGAGCGAGACACCACGCCTGGGCAGGCCCGGCAGCCATCGTGTGGAGACGACATTGATCGTCAGCGACACCACCGCGACGGTCAGTTGCTGGGCTACCAGGGCCCGGACGCCGAACCCGGTGGCGGCCAGCGCAGCGGCGACGGCGATGCCGGCGACCTGTGCGGACACGTCGGCCAACGCCAGCTTGCCGTACCGCATGGACCGGGTCAGGTCCGCCCGGAACTGGGTGTTCGCGCCGCTGATGACGAACACACCGGCCAGGCTCAGGATGATGGGGGCAAGCCCGGGCCGACCGTAGAGGGACTGGATGAGCGGAGCGCAGGCCGCCACCGCCGCGGTACACAGCGCCCCGACGCCCAGATTGACCCAGAACAGGTTGGTCCGCTCGTCGCTGGACAGCGTCTTGGCCTGGATCGCCGCCGACGACAGACCGAAGTCCCTGATCAGATCGGCGATGCCGATGACGGCGGTGACCATCGCCAGCAGACCGAAGGCGGTGGGATCCAGCAGCCTGGCCAGGATGACCAATGAGGTGAACTGCAACACGGCACGCAGAGCCTGGGTCAGCAGCACCACCTTCGACCCGGCAGCAGCTTTGTCGCCCAGGTTCACGGCGACCGGACCGACAACGCTGCGCACGACGCAGGGTGCCTGCTAACTTTCAGTTCTGGTCGCAACGAGTGACCAACCCGTCGCACTCCGGTCGATCGGGTGGCGTCGTTCATAGCGGCGTGAACCTCGTAACGAGCGAAGCGGGGGAGGGCGACCTCTCCGTCGAGCTGTCGCGAGAGCGACAGTACCGGAGCAGGAAGGGGCCTTCGTGGTCTGCGAGCAGGCCGACGGTTCGGTGGCTCTGCCGACCGTGTCGGTGATCATTCCCGTCCGGGACGGCTTCGATCTCCTCCGACGCTGCGTGGACGCAATCCTGGCGCAGGACTACCCCGCCGACCGGTTCGAGGTCATCGTGGTCGACAACGGGTCACGCAGCTCGCCGGCGGATGTGCTGCCCGCTGATCGGCGGCTGACCGTGGCCCACGAACCGGGTCCGGGCTCGTACCGGGCCAGGAACCTGGCGTTGGCGACCGCGACCGGTGACATCCTGGCCTTCACCGACGCCGATTGCCGACCGGACCCGGGGTGGTTGACCGCTGCAGTGCACTACCTGCGCGCGCGACCCGACATCGACATGATCGGCGGGCGGGTCGAGCTGGTCTTCGCCGGCGGCCGACCCGTCAGTGGGCCCGAATGGTACGAGTTCAACGAGGGGTTCCCGCAGGAACGTTATGTCCGGAGCGGGTTCGCGGTCACCGCCAACATGGTCACCCGGCGTCGGGTTTTCGACCGGGTCGGCGATTTCGACGCCGACCTGCTGTCCGGAGGCGACGCCGAGTGGGGTCGCCGGGTCCGTGATTCCGGCGGTGCGCAGAGCTACGTCGCGTCGGCTGTGGTGGCTCATCCCGCTCGGGACACGTGGGCGGAGCTCGAGACGAAGACCATCCGCACCAGCTCCGGGATCGTCCGCCGGACGGCCCGCCGGCCGCGGGCCAGATGGCGGCTGGCCCGGCTGCTCGTCGGGCGGCTGTACCGGTCGGTGACCCTGCCGTGGGTGGTGCTGCGTAACCCGAGACTGAACTCCCCCTCGGCGAAGCTCCGCTACCTGACAACCCGGTGGCGGGTCGACGCAGTGATCCTGCGCGTTCTCGCCGGGGGGATCCGAGCGCCCTCCCGTTACTGACCGACAGCGTGGACAGCTTGCCGGCCACACCGCGAACATGGAGCGGCCCGTGAAGAAAGGGGGACAGATGACCGGTGTGACGCCGCGGGTGGACCGCGCGCGTGACCTGTGGACCATGGCCCTGATCTTCACCGTGTGGGCGTGGATCATCGTGCCGAAGACGGTCCAGTCGGTGTTGTCACCGAAATACCGCAACAGTGTCGGCGTGCCGCAGGCGCCGTACAGCCGGCTGGCGGCGCTCGCGGACTACGGGCTCTATCTCGGTGTGATCGTGGTCTGCCTGGCGATCATCGTGGTCCATCTGAACAAGATCGACTGGTACGGCTTCGGGCTGTTGCTGTGCCTGCTTGCACCGTGGGCCTACATGGTCGTCCGGAACACGTATGCCGCCGCGCCCCTGTTGGAGGAGGGCGTCTGCTACCCGCTGATCGTCATCGCGCTGTGGATGCTGAAACCGGACTTCCGCCGACTGGAGGTGCTGGGCTACCTGATCGGGCTCACCTCGGTGGTGTCGGTGCTGCTCGCGCTCGCGCTGCCGACCCATGCCATCTTCCGGACCGCCGGCGGCGCCGTCATCGTCACCGACAAGCAGATCATCCCGGGCGGGATCCTGGTCGGGGTCTTCACCCAGGGCAACAATCTCGGACAGTTCGTCGCACTCGGCCTACCCGCCGTGCTGCTGATCCAGAAGAAGGCGCATCGGCTGCCGCTGGTCGGGATCTCGCTGCTGACAGTCGTGTGGAGCGCCTCGCGCGGTTCCATGCTCGCTCTCGTCATCGGTGGGATTGCCTACGCCGTCGTCCGGCTCAGTCGGCCGGCGATGCGCAAAGTGGTGGCGCCGCTGCTGGTGTTGGTGCCGTCGGCCGCGGTGTGCGTGATCCCGCTGGTGACCGTCACCGAGACCGCCTTCACCAATCGGGGGCTGATCTGGCTGGTCAGCCTCAAGTCCTGGCGGGCTGACATCTGGTTCGGTCACGGCGCCAACTGGTTCGACGTCGTGGGCAACTCCTCGAGCCGGATCGCCGGCAGCGTGTTCCACGGCCACAACCAGTTCGTCCAGTTCATGGTGACCGGGGGGATCCTGTTCGGCCTCGTCGTGCTACCGCAGATCGGCGCGGCGATCGTCCGGTCGACGAGGACGGCGATGGCCGGTGACCTCTTCGGGATCAGCTGGCTGGCGGTGCTGGCCGGGTCCTGCCTGCTGGAGAAGTCCTTCACCTACGTCGACAATGCCAATTTCCTCTTCCCCATGGTGATTCCGTTCGCCTTCCTGTTGCTCGCTCGGTCCGGGGGCCCCGCCGAGCCGGGCGCAGCGCCCGTCGGCACTCGGGCGCATCCGGCCCGGCAGCCCGCGTTGCGCCGGGCAGCGGAGCTCGAAAGGCGGCGGTCTGTCCCCGACCGCGGCGCGCGGCAACGTCCGATGCCGCGCCGTTCGGGTGACACCGGGCGCGCCGGTTCCTGACGCGGCACCGGTGGGCCGGCCCGTTTTCCCTTCGGAAGCCGGCCTCGGGTGGGAGGATATGGCCAGGCCATGGCACCCGCACGCCTGCTCGGCGGGGGATCGACCGCACCGTGTTCCGGGCGGGGTGCCGGCTCCGCTGACTTTCGGTAGCGGATGATCATTCGCGAGTAGTCGTGCGCGGTCGTGATCACGCTGTCCGCAGGTACGACGTTCGCGTCGGTGGGCCTGCATGAGTTTTTGATGACTGGAGGGATCGACAGCACATGGACCTGCGGACGTATCTGCGCATCATCCGTAAGAACTGGTGGCTGCTCGTCATCTTCGTCCTTCTCGGCCTGGGCGGTGCCACCGCCTTCAACGTCACCAGTACGCCCCAGTACGAGAGCAGCGTGACCTTCTACGTCTCGACGCCGACCGACGCCGCCGGCGGCAACGCCTTTCAGGCGAACCAGTACGCGGTGGCGAAGATCGAGTCGTACAACAAACTGGTGACCAGCGACCTGCTGGCCAACCGCATCGTCAACCGCACCGGGCTCGACCTGTCGCCGGCTGCCGTCGCCGGCAAACTGTCCGCGTCGTCGGACCTGAACACCGTGTTGATCACGATCAAGGTCCTGGACTCGTCGCAGGAGCGGGCGCTGTTGCTCGCCCAGGCGGTGGCCACCGAGTTCGGGCCGTTGATCGACGAGCTGGACAATCGGACCAACGAATCAGGTGTCCGGGGCTCGACGGTGAAGCTGGTGGTGACCTCGGGTCCGACCGCAGGTGACGGCCCGGTGTCGCCCAAGGAGCTGACCAACCTCGCTCTGGGTTTCCTCGCCGGTCTGGCACTGGGGCTGGTCGTGGCCACTCTTCGCGGCCTCTCCGACACCACCATGCGTTCCTTGGACGCACTCCGGGAAGCGTCCGGTCTGCCCGTCCTGGGAGCGGTCGGGCTGGATTCCGGCGCGCGGAAATCGCCGGTGCTGCTCGGTGATCAGCTGCGGTCCATCCGCGCCGAGGCCTACCGCCAGCTGCGCACGAACCTCCAGTTCATGGATGTCGACAAGCCGGTGCAGGTTCTCGTGGTGACGTCGTCGGTGGCGAGCGAGGGCAAATCCAGCTCTGCGGTGAACCTGGCAGTGGTGGCCGCCGAGACGGGGCGCCGCGTGCTGCTCATCGAGGCCGACATGCGCCGCCCGCGTGCCGCCGACTACCTCGGCCTCGAGCGGGCGGTGGGATTGAGCAACATCCTCGCCGGCCAGGTCTCGGTGCACGACGTGATGCAGCCCTGGGGGACCGACGGCCTGATGGTGCTGCCGAGCGGCTCGGTGCCGCCCAACCCCTCCGAGATGCTCGGTAGCCAGAACATGGTGAACCTCCTCACGGAAATGCGCACGATGTTCGACCTCGTCGTGATCGACACGCCGCCGCTGCTGCCGGTGACCGACGGAGCGGTCGCATCGACGCTGGCCGACGGCGTCCTCGTGGTGGTCCGGTACGGCAAGACCACCCGGCATCAGATCAACGCGGCGCTGTATTCCCTGGAAGCCGTCGACGCGCGGGTCCTGGGCTGTGTCTTCTCGATGATGCCGCGCAAGGGTGCCGGCGAATCGGGTTATGACGGGTACGGCTACTACGAGGACGACCCGAAGAAGCGCGCCGTTCCGCTCGAGCCGTTGGTCCTGCCGCACGCCGGGGACGGGAGCCGCCGGCCGCCGCCCGCCGGCCGGTGCTGCGCAGGTGCGTCGGCGTACCTGAACCGCACGAACGGTCGGGTCAGCGCTGCGAGAGCCGGGTCATGACTGCTGCGATCGTGGTGTCCAGCTCGACAGCACATCGCCGGAATTCGTCCACCGGCCGGCCCACCGGGTCGGCGAGGTCGTCCTCGGCGGTCCGGCCGGGGACCTGGGACCGGGCGGCCCGAACCCGGGCGATCAGGTCGGACCCGATCGCGCGCGGGTCGAGTGGACCGACGGGCGCCGCCGCAGCGGCGCCGGCGAGATAGCCGAACTGCTTGATCGTGAACAGCCGGGCGAGCGCGGTGGGATTGAGCTGCGCAGCCTGGCCGCGATGGTCGCGGGTGGCGGTCAGGATCAGGTCGGCGTCACTTATCAGCTGCTGGGTGAGGCCGCGTCCGACGAAGCCGGCCCCGTCGATGCCCCGCTCGGCGAGCACCGCCAGTGCCGCCGGGTCCATCGGGCGGCCGCCCCGGGTGCGGGTGCCGGCTGATCCGACGACCCACCCGCCGGCGGGCTCGCCGACCGCGGCGACCTCGTCGGTGGTGCGGGCGTCGATGCCCGCGCCGACCAGAGCGGCCCGCAGCAGGTACTCCGCCATCGGTGACCGGCACTGGTTGGCCGTGCACACCACGAGGACCGTGAAGGGCCGCGCCCGGTCGGCCCGGTCCGCGGCAGGCGAGGTCACGGTCTGCCCAGCGCGCGGTAGGTCCAGCCGGCGGCCCGCCACACGGCGGGGTCCAGGACGTTGCGGCCGTCCAGGATGCGTCTGGTCGTCATCGTCGCCCCGAACGTCAGCGGATCGAGGTCGCGGTACTGCCGCCATTCGGTCAGCAGCAGCACCACGTCGGCGCCGTCGGCGGCCTCCTCGGCGGTGGTCACGTAGGTGAGCTCCGGCCGCAGCCGCCGGGCGGTGTCGATCGCTTCCGGGTCGGTGACCACCACGGTCGCGCCGCGCTGGCCGATGATCGCCGCCACGTCCAGTGCGGGGGAGTCGCGCACGTCGTCGCTGTCGGGTTTGAAGGACGCCCCGAGCACGGCGACCCGTGCCCGGTTGAGCGTGCCGCCGCAGATCTCCTGGGTGAGCTCCACCATGCGCCGCCGCCGCCGGGTGTTGATGTTGTCGACCTCGCGCAGGAACGTGAGCGCCTCGTCCGCGCCGAGCTCACCGGCCCGGGCCATGAATGCGCGGATGTCCTTGGGCAGACAGCCACCACCGAAACCCAGACCGGCATTGAGGAACTTGCGCCCGATGCGTACGTCGTGCCCGATCGCGTCGGCCAGCTTCGTCACGTCGGCGCCGGTCGCCTCGCAGAGCTCGGCCATCGCGTTGATGAACGAGATCTTGGTCGCCAGGAACGAGTTCGCGGCTACCTTGACCAGTTCGGCAGTGGCGTAGTCGGCGACCAGGCGGGGCGTCCCGGACGCCAGCGGTGCGGCGTACACACGGTCCAGGATCGCCGTCGCCGGGTCGGATTCCGCCCCGGAGGCCACCCCGTAGACCAGCCGATCGGGCTGCAGGGTGTCGCGCACCGCGAAGCCCTCCCGGAGGAACTCCGGGTTCCAGGCCAGCGCCGCACCGACAGCGGTGGTCGCGACCAGGTCGGCCATCCGCCGCGCCGTCCCCACCGGAACGGTGGACTTGCCGACCACCAGGTCGCCGTCGCTCAGGTGCGGCAGCAGGCCCTCGATCGCCCCGTGCACATAGGTCAGATCGGCGGCGTTCTCACCCTTGCGCTGCGGGGTGCCGACGCAGACGAAGTGCACCTGGCTGCCCCGGGCCGCCGCGATGTCGGACGTGAACCGCAGCCTCCCGGTGGCCATCGCCCGGGTCAGCAGCTCCGGCAGCCCGGGTTCGAAGAACGGCGCCTCGCCCTTGGCCAGCGCCTCGACCCTGCCGGCGTCCAGATCGATCCCGATGACCTCGTGGCCCATGGTGGCCATGCACGCGGCGTGCACGGCGCCGAGGTAGCCACAGCCGATCACGGAGAGTTTCATGCGGTGTCCTTCTGGGATGGCAGGGTGAGGGTGGTCATGATCATCGGTCATGCGGGATCCAGGGGCGGGTCAGGGGCGCCACCGCCACGAACTACGCACGACGGACCACGGGTCGGGAGCGCAGCGCCCAGCCCGCCCGGACGCCGGAACCGGTCTGCCGGTACAGATGTCGATGCCACCCCATTCGATGAATACCCGGCAGCAGAGACCACGGTCGGGCTACAGTACGCGAGAACACACCAAGCATTCGGGTGAGAATCGCCGACAGAACTGCATAATGGAATCACAACGTCACGCCAGGTCCTCGCTTCGCGATGAAGGTGTCGACAGCACCATCCCGTAGTGCCATCCGGAACGGCGGGTCATCGTCACCGACGCGCCCGTGCGCGTGCGCGCCCGACAGCAGCGAAAGGGGACCGCAGGCATGACACCACGTATCGGCTACGCCCCTGGCGTGTACGACCTCTTCCACATCGGCCACCTGAACATCCTCAAGCACGCCCGAGCCCACTGTGACGTCCTGATCGCGGGTGTCGTCTCCGACGAGATGGCGGTGCTGGCCAAGAACGTGCTGCCGGTGGTGCCGCTGGCCGAGCGCCTGGAGATCGTCCGCAGCGTCAAGTACGTCGACCGGGCGGTCGCCGAGGTCGTCCCGAGCAAGCTGGACACCTGGCGGGCCGTGGGCTTCGACGTCATCTTCAAGGGCGACGACTGGCGTGGTACCGCCAAGGGTCACAAGCTCGAGGCCGATCTTGCGACCGTCGGCGTAGAGGTCGTGTATTTCCCGTACACGATGCACACCTCCAGCTCGCTGCTGCGTCGGTTCCTGTCCGGGGTGCTCCCGGAGTCGGACAACCCGATCGCTGCCAACGGCTGACGCCGCCGGCGGTGGGGGATAGTGGGCGGGTGCCCGACTCCGCGCCGCCGCCCCGTACCGCCCCCTCGAGTACCGACCCCGTGTTCACCATCCCCGCCCCGGCCGGGGCCGCCCTGATCGAGGCGGTGGCCGTGATGGACCGGTTGCGCGCACCCGGTGGCTGCCCGTGGGATGCCGAACAGACCCACGTCTCCCTGGTCCGGTACCTGGTCGAGGAGTGCTTCGAGCTGGTCCAGGCCATCGAGGACGGTGACGAGGCCGCAATCCGTGAGGAGCTCGGCGACGTGTTGCTCCAGGTGTTGTTCCACGCCCGGATCGCCGCCGAGCGCACCGCGGGGTTCGACATCGATGACGTGGCCGGTGACCTGGTCGACAAGCTGGTCCGCCGGCACCCCCATGTCTTCGCCGACGCCGGGGTGCTGACCGATGCCGCCGAGCAACAGCAGCGCTGGGACGAGCTGAAGAAGGCGGAGAAGGGCCGGGGCGGGCCGCTCGCCGGGGTCGCCATGGCGGCCCCCTCCATGCAACTGGCCGGCAAGCTCGGCGCCAGGGCGCACAAGTTCGGTGCGCACGCCGACCTGCCCGACGGTGCGGGCTGGGCCGAGGAGGTGTTCCGGCTGGCCTACGCGGCCGGCGCGGCCGGTGAGGACCCGGAGATCGCCGTCCGGGCGGTAGCCCGCGCCCACGCCGACCGGATGCGGGAGCTGCCCGCCGACCCCGGCTGAGCCGTCAGTCGCCCGGCAGGACCGCGCCGACCTGTCGGCGCAGTTCATCCAACGTCCCCATGATCGCCACCGACTCCGCCACCGGCAGCAGATCGGACTCCCGTCGGCCGTCCCGCACCACCCGGGCCAGTTCGGCCGCCTCGTACGCGAGGCCCTCGTGCTGCAGGATGCGGTTGTCGTCCCAGACGCGACGATCGCCGTCCCGGTCGATCAGGGTGACCGGCTGCGGAATGTAGAAGTCGCCGGGGATCTCGATCCGGGCGTCGGTGCCGGCGATGGCGGCGACCGTCGGTGTCTTGGCGAACAGCGTGGTGTTGACCACCGCCTGCAGTCCCGACGAGCTGCCCAGCACCGCACTCACCTGGCCGTCCACGCCGGTGCTCGCCAGCGTTCCGCTCGCCTGGACCGACGTCGGGGTGCCCTGGACGAAGGAGGCGAACGACACCGGATAGACGCCGAGATCCAGCAGCGCCCCGCCGGCGAGGTCCGGGTTGAACAACCGGAACTGCGGGTCGAAGTCGAAGTACTGGCCGTGATCGGCGGTGACGGTGACGAGGTCGCCGAGCGCGCCGTCGGCGAGCAGTTGACGGATCACGTCGTAGTGCGGCAGAAAGCGACTCCACATCGCCTCCATGACCACCACGCCGGCGGCGGCGGCGGCGTCGACGACCTCGGCGGCCTGGGCCGCGGTCTGCATGAACGCCTTTTCGATCAACACGTGTTTACCGGCCGCGATGGCCGACAGGGCGTGCTCGCGGTGCGCGGAGTGGGGGCTCGCGATGTAGACGACCTCGACCTGCGGGTCGTCCACCAGTGCGGCGTAGCTGTCGTGGACGCGGTCGATCCCGAAATCGGCGGCGAACCTTCGACCGCGCTCGAGGTCGCGGGAACCGACCGCGGCCAACTGCTGGTCGGTGTGTCGGCGGAGCGCGTGGGCGAATCCGCGGGCGATCCCCCCGGGGCGAGCACCCCCCACCGCAACGGCGGGGCGGACCGGGGGTCGGCGATGCGCGACCCGGGGAGGTGGTCGGGCAGTGCGGGCATGGAAGCTCCTGACGTGACCTCGGCGCGACGGGCACCGCGCAGACCGACAGTAATGCGGAGCGGGTCCCCGGGCGTGTCGGGATCCGGCCGGCGAGCCGTCGGGGAGGACGTTCGGGCCCACTGCTCCGGTTGCGCCGCGTGAGGTTGGCCGCGCCCACTGTTGGCGGAATTGTGGATGGTGTGGGGATGCTGTCGAGATGTCAGCGTCGCCCATCGGGGGACTGTGTTGATGCCCTGGGGACGGCTCCGGGACAGCCGGTGAACAGTCACTGTCGGTGCCGGGTGGTACTGATGATCTGTGCCCATCACAGACACGCCGACACTAGATCTAGGGGCTAGGAAATCTCCGGCCCCTAGATGTACTGTCTGAACCTCCGGATGGGTAGAAGATCCGTACCCCGCCGGACGCCCGCCAGGACGTCCCGGACCGCTCGTCGGGAATGGCCCGGCCCGCGGCCACGCTGTACCAGGTGGGCCGTCGGCCCGTAGTCGGCTCGCAGTCAGCACCGTTCAGATCAGCACCCGATCACCACCACCCTGAAGCACCACCCCGAAGCACCACCCGGATGCACCACCCCGGATCAGCAGAGCACCCGCACGAGCTCGACAGGAGAGCGCATGGCCCCGAATGTGAGCACCACCGAGAACGGTGCCGAGCTGGATCAGTACACCCAGGGTCGGACCGGCTCGGGTGACGGCGGCAGCAGTGACGCCGGCCGGCCCCGCACCGGCGGCACCCCCGCCGCGGCGATGACCGTGATCCGCCGCAACGGATCCACGGCCGCGTTCGACAGCGGCCGGGTCGCGGTGGCCATCACGAAGGCTTTCATCGCCGTCGAGGGTGACTCTGCCGGGACGTCGTCCCGGCTGCGGGCGCTGGTCGCCGAGCTGACCGAGCAGGTCGCCGGCACGCTGACCCGTAGGCACGGCATCGACCGCCACGTCAACCTCGAGGACGTCCAGGACCAGGTCGAGCTCGCGCTGATGCGCGGTGGCCACGCCAAGGTGGCCCGGGCCTACATCCTGTACCGCGAGGAGCACCGTCGGGCCCGCGAGGCGCGGGAGGCCGCCGAGGGCAACGCCGACACCTCCGTCGGCCGCGGTGCCCAGGTCTACAGCGTCATCGCACCCGACGGGTCGTCCAGCCTGCTCGACGTGGTCCGGCTGCGGTCGATCATCGACGAGGCCACCGAGGGTCTGACCGACGTCAGCGCCGAGGACGTCTACACCGGCACGACGTCCAACCTCTACGACGGGATCAGCACCAAGGAGCTCGGGCTGGCCCCGATCATGGCTGCCCGCGCGCTGGTCGAGACGGAGCCGAACTACTCCTTCGTCGCCTCCCGGCTGCTCGCCGACACCCTGCGCACCGAGGCCCTGAGCTACCTGGCCGGCGACGAGCGCCAGGTCGGCGCCGCCGACATGGCCGCGGCGTACCCGGGCTACTTCACCGACTACGTCGCCCGCGGTATCGAGCTGGGCCAGCTCGACCCGGTGCTGGCCGAGTTCGACCTGGCGCGCCTCGGTGCCGCCATCGACGCCGCCCGCGACGGCCAGTTCACCTTCCTCGGTCTGCAGACCCTCTACGACCGGTACTTCCTGCACCACCGCGAGACCCGCTACGAGCTGCCGCAGGCATTCTTCATGCGCGTCGCGATGGGCCTGTCGATCCGCGAGGCCGACCGGGAAGAGCGGGCCATCGAGTTCTACCGGCTGATCTCCAGCTTCGACTTCATGTGCTCGACGCCGACCCTGTTCAACGCCGGCACCACCCGGCCGCAGCTGTCCAGCTGCTTCCTGACCACCGTCGACGACGACCTGGACGACATCTTCCAGTCGATCAAGAACAACGCCCTGCTGGCCAAGTTCTCCGGCGGGCTGGGCAACGACTGGACCCCGGTACGCGGGATCGGTGCGCACATCAAGGGCACCAACGGGCTGTCGTCCGGGGTGGTTCCGTTCCTCAAGATCGCCAACGACACCGCAGTCGCGGTGAACCAGGGCGGCAAGCGCAAGGGCGCGGTCTGCGCCTACCTGGAGACCTGGCACATCGACGTCGAGGAGTTCCTCGACCTGCGCAAGAACACCGGTGACGAGCGTCGCCGCACCCACGACATGAACACCGCGAACTGGGTGCCGGACGAGTTCCTGCGCCGGGTGGAGGCCGACGGCGTATGGACGCTGTTCTCCCCGGACGAGGTCCCCGGCCTGCACGACAGCTACGGGCTGGAGTTCAGTCGTCGGTACGCCGAGTACGAGGCGATGGCCGAGCGCGGCGAGATCCAGGTGTTCCGTCAGATCAAGGCCGTCGATCTGTGGCGCCGGATGCTCACCATGCTGTTCGAGACCGGCCACCCGTGGATCACCTTCAAGGACCCGTGCAACCTGCGCTCCCCGCAGGGCCACGTCGGGGTCGTGCACTCGTCCAACCTGTGCACCGAGATCACCCTGAACACGTCCAAGGACGAAGTGGCGGTCTGCAACCTGGGCTCGGTGAACCTGGCAGCGCACACCACCGCCACCGGGCTCGACGTGGAGCGACTGCGCGCCACCGTGCGCACCGCGGTGCGGATGCTGGACAACGTGATCGACATCAACATGTACACGATCCCGCCGGCCCGCCGGTCGAACCTCAAGCACCGCCCGGTCGGGCTGGGCCTGATGGGCTTCGCCGACAGCCTCTACAACCTCGGGGTCGCCTACGCCTCCGACGCGGCCGTGGAGTTCGCCGACACCTCGATGGAGCAGCTGTCCTACTTCGCCATCGAGGCGAGCTCGGACCTGGCCAAGGAGCGCGGTGCGTACGCCTCGTTCGAAGGCTCGTTGTGGAGCCGGGGCATCCTGCCGATCGACTCGGTGGAGATCCTGCGCGAACACCGCAACGGTGACCTCGACCAGGACGCCACCCAGCGGCTGGACTGGGACACGTTGCGCACCAAGGTCCGCAACCAGGGGATGCGCAACTCCAACGTGATGGCCATCGCGCCGACGGCGACCATCTCCAACATCATCGGCGTCGCGCAGTCGATCGAGCCGACCTACCGCAACCTGTTCGTGAAGTCGAACATGAGCGGCGACTTCACAGTGGTGAACGAGCACCTGGTCCGGGTGCTCAAGTCCCGCGGGCTCTGGGACGAAGTCATGATCGCCGACCTGAAGTACTTCGACGGCTCGCTGTGGCCGATCGACCGGATCCCGGCCGATGTGAAGGAACTGTTCGCCACCGCGTTCGAGATCGACGGTTCGTGGCTGGTCAAGGCCGCCTCCCGGCGCCAGAAGTGGATCGACCAGGCCCAGTCGCTGAACCTGTACATGGCGCAGCCGAACGGTCGCAAGCTCGACGAGCTGTACCGGTTGGCATGGCGGTCGGGGTGCAAGACCACCTACTACCTGCGCTCGACGTCCAAGACGCACGTGGAGAAGTCGACGTTGCGGGGCACCGACGGCAAGCTCAGCTCGGTCCAGGCCACCTCGGCAGTTGCCGCACCTGCACCTGCGGCACCGGCAGTAGCTGCACCGGTAGCAGTGTCGGCACCCGCCGTCACGGCCACCGCGGTGCCGGCCACGCCGCCGCGTCCGGCCATCAAGACCCCGGAGATCGAGCTCAATCCGTTCGCCTCCGATCAGGTCGCCGGCAGCGACATCTCGGCGTGCTCCATCGACAACCCCGACTGCGAAGCCTGCCAGTGACGGTGTCTCACGACACGTCACCCGCTCGAAAGGATCTGATCGCCATGTCTGATTTCGCCACCACCTTCGCTGCGGATGTCGAGGAGGCCTCGCCCACCACCTCGTTCACCACCACGGCGGCTACCGCCGCGCCGGCGGTGTCGCCGACCGC
>CAWAQR010000006.1:0-17520 GCA_963784315.1 uncultured Actinomycetota bacterium | reverse complement strand
ACACGACTGGGCGCTACGGATCTGGTCGTGTCCAGTGTCAGCCTGGGAACCGGTTCGATCGGCGGGTTCTTCGGGCCGGTCAGCGAGAGTGACGCCCTCGAACTTGGCTGCCGGAGAACAACCCCGCCACCGCCTGAACCGCGTGTGAGTCTGGAGGCGGCTGGCCCGGGCAGCCTGCAAACCCGTTCGGCAGCGCTGGGGCGGCCTGGCCACCGTTCGGTGGGACGCAGCGACCGACCGAACGACGGCGGTGCGCTACTGAGCGCCGACCACCGCGGCGATGCGTTCGGCGATCGCCGACGCGGCGTCAGCCGTTGGGGCTTCGACCATCACACGCACCAGCGCTTCAGTTCCGGAGGGCCGCAACAGCACCCGACCGGTGTCACCCAGCTCTTGTTCGGCTGCCTGCACTGCGTCCGCGACCTGCTGCGACGACGCAACGGCTGCCTTGTCCGACACCTTCACGTTGAGCAGCACCTGTGGGAACTTGGTGACCACAGCGGCGAGATCGGCCAGCGTCCGCCCGGTCTGGACCATCTGCGACATCAGGTAGAGCGCAGTCAGCAGACCGTCACCGGTGGTGGCGTGCTGAGCGAGAACGATGTGCCCGGACTGCTCACCTCCGAGGGCGAAGCCCCCGGCCCGCATCTCCTCCAGCACGTACCGGTCACCGACGCCGGTGGTTCGTACGGTGATGCCCTGAGTACGCATCGCCTGATGGAACCCGAGGTTGGCCATCACGGTGGTGACCACCGTGCTGTCGCTCAGTTCGCCGCGGGAGTTCATCGCGATCGCCAGGATCGCCAGGATCGGGTCGCCGTCGACGACCTTGCCGTCGGCGTCCACTGCCAGACAACGATCCGCGTCACCGTCGTGGGCGACGCCCAGGTCCGCGCCGTGCGCGACGACCGCGGCACAGAGCTTGTCCAGATGGGTCGAGCCGACGCCGTCATTGATGTTGAGACCGTCGGGCTCGCCGGCGATCACGATGACGTTGGCCCCGGCCCGCCGGTAGGCCTCCGGCCCGACGACGGACGCCGCCCCGTGAGCACAGTCGACGACGACCGTGAGCCCGGCCAGCGGATGCGGGGTGGCCAGCAGCAGGTGATCGAGATACAGCCGGCCCGGCTCGTCGGCTGTGGTGATCCGACCGATGCCCGCACCGACCGGGAGGTCGTGACCGGCGGCCATGCCGGCCTCGATCGCATCCTCGATGTGATCGGCAAGTTTGACGCCGCCGGTGCCGAAGATCTTGATGCCGTTGTCGGGCATCGCGTTGTGCGACGCGGAGATGACCACACCCAGGTCGGCCTTGAGGTAATCGGTCAGGAACGCGACCGCGGGCGTGGGCAACACGCCGAGCAGCAGGACGTCGGTGCCGGCCGAAGCGAGCCCGGCCGCGACAGCCGCTTCCAACATCTCGCCGCTGGCCCGTGGATCACGGCCGACGACCGCAGTGGGCCGTGTCGTGGACGCGGAGCGGCCCCGCACCCCGTCCTCGGACAGCACGAATGCTGCCGAGGTTGCGAGGCACAGGGCCGTTCCGGGCGTCAACTCGACATTGGCCAGGCCGCGTACTCCGTCTGTGCCGAACAGTCTCGCCATGAAGCGGAAACTACCGCTTCGAGTACTGCGGGGCCTTACGAGCCTTCTTCAGGCCGTACTTCTTCCGCTCCTTGACGCGGGCATCGCGGCTGAGGAAGCCGGCCTTCTTCAGGGGCGGGCGGTCGTTGACATCGAGGTCGATGAGCGCACGCGCGATGGCCAGACGCAGGGCGCCGGCCTGGCCGGTGATGCCGCCGCCGACGAGCGTGGCGTGGATGTCGAACGCTTCCGCCTTCTCGAGGGTGACCAGGGGCTCCTTGATGAGCTGCTGGTGGACCTTGTTCGGGAAGTAGGAGTCCATCGAACGGCCGTTGAGCGTGAACTGGCCGGTCCCCGAGGTCAGGCGGACCCGGACGACGGCTTCCTTACGACGCCCGACGGTCTGGATCGGACGGTCCACGACGATGCGGATCGGCGCGGACGTCACCGACGGCGGGGAGTCGGACTCCGACGCCTCGGTGCCTTCGATGTCCAAGTGGCTGAGGTCGATGTCGGCGGTCAGTTCGCCGTCATTGCTGATCGCGTCGGTCACGGTGTCGTCGTCTTTCGGGTTGAGGCCGGAGGTGGGCTGGCTCACTGGGAGACCTGCGTGATCTCGAACGGCTGCGGCTTCTGCGCGGCGTGCGGGTGGTTCGGGCCGGCGTAGACCTTGAGCTTGCTGGTGAGGCTGCGGCCGAGCGGGCCGTGCGGGAGCATGCCGATGATGGCCTTCTCCACGAGGCGCTCAGGCTTGGTCTCCAACATCTGGCCCACCGTGCGCTGACTCAGACCACCCGGGTAGCCCGAGTGCGTGTAGAGGATCTTGGTGTTCTTCTTGTTGCCGGAGATGGCGACCTTGTCGGCGTTGATGATGACGACGAAGTCACCCGTGTCAGCATGCGGCGCGAAGATCGCCTTGTGCTTGCCGCGCAGGAGCTGCGCCGTCTGGCTGGCCAAGCGGCCGAGAACGACGTCGGTGGCGTCGATGACGTGCCACGCGCGGGTGATGTCACCGGGCTTCGGGCTGAACGTACGCATGCCTCTTCTTTGTCCTTTGTGCTGGTTTTTCGGTGGTGGGTCCGCTCCCCGGGGGAACCAGCGTGACCAGCACACCACCAGGTAACACACAGTCGTGAACGCTCGACGTTCAGCCGATCACCCCGGGCTGACCCGGTGTTCTCGCCTGCGACCGTCGAGCGGCCGTGCTCCACTTGTCAAGATTCGTCCGGGCGCCGGGTGCGCCGACGGGCCTGAACCCGCGTCGTACCGCGTCGATCCGAACGGACCTGTACTGCATCGTGCTGACTTCTGATCCAGTGAAACCGGGGAGCCACGAGTGCCACCCGACCTCCGTCACACGCGGGCCGACGGATCGACCACGCGCACGACGATCGAGAATACCGCGCGGACGGGCGGCGGGTCAAAGTGAGCCGGAGCGAGGTCGGCCGGCGACACGGTTCCCGGTGCCAGGATGCCACCGATCAGCAGTGACGTCACGCTTCGGGACTGCCCCGGGATCCGTCCGGTTGTGCGCGCGCACGTCGTGACGCCGGTCCGGAGGGCTGCGCACGGCGACCCCGCGTGGTGCGCAGCCCCCGGCGGTCAGGCACCCCCCGGCGGTCGGTCAGCCCCTGGCCCCCGGTCGGTCATAACCCACCCCACGCGGCAGCCACCCGCCGGTCGGTGTCCTGGTAGCGCCGGTTCGCCTCGCCGACGGCGGTGTGCACGGCAGCCAGCGTCCGGTTCAATTCCTCGGCTGCGGTGTTCCACTTGTCCTGCTGGCGCAGATAGGCCTGCTTGCCGTCCCCTTCCCAGGTGGCGAGCAAGGGCGCGAGGTCACCGTTGAGCTGGGCCAGCGCGGCGGTGATCTGTCGTTGCGACGCGGCCATCGTGAGCTCGGCGGCGGTGAGTTGGGCGTAATCGACCAGGATGGTGGCATTACTGGACATGGGTGTTCCTTTCCGAGAGAGGAGTACCCGGCCGAGCGAAGGTGCTCGGCGGGCGGGGTGTGGTGCGACCGGGTGACGGCGGTACCGCTGCCACGACCCCCGGTTGATCGCGGAACACGGTCCATGCGCGGACCGGTCACATGCGCATTCCGGTCACATGCGCAGTCCGCCGCCGGCGCCGAGCAGGATGGTCCCGGCGTTGTCGTCGTCGACGCCGTACGCCCTGGCCTGGTCGGCGAGCATCACCTCGAAGGTCGCCACTGCCTTCTGCAGTGCGCGGGCGTGCCGGTCGTAGCCGGCCATCAGGGTGCGAAGGGTGTGTCCGCCGTTGCCCTTCCAACTCTTCAGCGTCCCTTCGGCCGCGACGCCCACCTCGTTGATCTGCCGTTCGACGGCACTGCGGGCGACGGCCATGTCGTCGACCGCCCGCTGCATGACCGTGATGCTGGTACTGAAAGTTCCCACGTCGACTCTCCTTCGGTGATCAGGACCCCGGACCGTCCGGCATCCCTGGTACAGCGGTCCCCCTGCGGATCAGCCGGCGCTGTCCGCCAGTTGGACGAGTTCGGTCGGTCCGGTCCTGGTCACCCAGAACCCCCTCCCGGGCGGTTGGATCCGCGCCCGCTGGGTGCCGTGCAGGGCGCCTTCGTCCGCCGGGCCGGACAGGATCAGGCCGGGTGAACCCGACTCGCGGATCTGCTGGAGGACAGGTTCATAGACAGCCCGCGCACCCCCCGCCGCTCGCCGGCACACCACCACGTGCAGCCCGATGTCGCGGGCGTGCGGGAGCAGCGGGAGCAGTACGCCGAGAGGATCCCCGGCGGCGGCGACCAGTTCGTGGTCGTCGACCAGGACGAACAACTCCGCCCCGGACCACCACGACCGCTCCCGCAACTGCTCCGGGGTGGTTTCACCACCGGGCAGTCGGGACGTCATCAGCTCCGCAGCCGCTGCGAGCAGGGTGCGGGCGGCGGCCGCCGTGGCGGCGTACCCGGCGAGGGCCGCTTCATCGACAACCCCCAGCATCGTCCGCCGGTTGTCGATGATCAGCAGCCGCGCCTGTTCGGGCGGCAGTCGGCTGCTGATCTGACCGGCCAGCGTTCGCAGGAAGGTTGTCCTTCCGCTTCCCGCATCGCCCCAGACGATCAGGTGCGGATCTGTCCGGAAGTCCGCACGCACCGTTCCCAGGTCGCTCTCGCCTACCCCGATCGGGATCGACATCGGGTGGTCGCCGGCGGCCGGCAGCTCTGCGATCGACAACCGGTCCGGCAGCATCCGGACCGGCGGCGCCACCGATCCCGGCCATCCGGTGCGACGCTGGACGACGAGTCGGTGCAGCGCATCCGGGTCGTCGTCCCGACCGGGCACCGCGGTGCGGAAGTGGTGGCCACCGGGGGTGAGGCCCCGGCCGGGACACCCCGGGGGCACGGCTGCGGCCAGTAGCCGATCGATGTCGGACTCGGTGGGGTCGCCGAGCCGGAGTTCGAACCGCATCCCCATCAGGTCCTTCAGGGCAGGCCGGAGGTCCGCCCACCGTGCCGTCGACAGCACCACGTGAATCCCGTGGGCGAGGCCCCGCTGGACGAGAGCCGTGACCTGGCTTTCGAGGTCGTCGAAGTCGGCCCGGAAGGCGGACCATCCGTCGATCAGCAGGAACACGTCGGGCCATCGATCGCCGTCGCCGGGTAGGCGGCGGGCAGTCTCGGCCTCCCGGGCGCGCATCAGCTCGGTCATTTGGCCCGTCAGACGGCGTACCCGCGCGGGATCGTCCCGCTGCGCGACGCCACCGACATGAGGCAGGTCCGCCAGGGCGGCCAACTCACCGCCCCCGAGATCTACTACATAGCACTGCACCTCGGCCGGGCCGTGGTTGCGGGTCAGCGCCAGGACCACCGCTCTCAGGAGGGTGGACTTGCCGGCCCGGGCACCGCCGACGACGAGGCCGTGCCCGGTGCTCCCGGCGAAATCGGCCCACAACGGATCACGGCGCTGGTCGTACGGTCGGTCGACAAGGCCCACTGCGACCCGGAGCCGCCCTGCCGGTGTCGCCGACCCGAGCACGGGCAGGCTGTCCAGCAGCGGGGCCTCGTCCAACGGGGGCAGCCACACGGGATGCGCCGGGACCCCCCGCCCGCGGAGCCGACGGACCCACAGATCGAGCACAGTCGGATCGTCCGGGCCCGGCGCCCCTGCCGACGGTGGGTGCGGCGGGCACTGGGCGGTCCGACCCGGCACCGACCTCGAGGTGAACAACCGGACCCGGCGCCTGGGTGCGCCGGCTGCGCGGGACGGCAACTCGGTGGGGGTCGGATCAGACCCGGCGGGTGCTGACACATACGCGGCCCGGAACCGTTGCGGTGCCGCCGCTCCGGCTTTGAGAAAGCCGACCCCGGGCGAAGCCGGCAGCCGGTAGGCGTCGTCGACCTCGAGTACGGCGCGGGAGTCTGCGGCCGAGAAGGTCTTCAACGCGATGCGGTACGACAGGTGTGCGTCGAGCCCACGCATCCGGCCCTCCTCCAACCGTTGCGACGCCATCAGCAGGTGGATGGACAGGGAGCGGCCGAGGCGGCCCAGCATCACGAACAGCTCAGCGAGATCCGGTTGCTGGACGAGCAGCTCGGTGAATTCGTCACAGATGATCACCAACGCCGGCAGCGCGGGCAGGTGCGGCGCCAGACGCCGGCGGCGCTGGTAGTCCGTGGCCGACGCGAGATTGCCCGCCGCGCGCAGGAGCTCCTGCCGCCGGCTGACCTCACCGGCAAGCGCATCGCGCATCCGAGCTACCAGGACCTGCTCGTCGGCGAGATTGGTGATGACTGCGGCCACGTGCGGCAGCTCGCGAAGGCCGAGAAAGCCCGCGCCACCTTTGAAGTCGATCAGCACCAGGTTCAGCGAGCGGGACGTGTGGGTAGCAGTCAAGGCCAGCACCAGGGTTCGCAGCAGCTCGGATTTTCCGGAGCCGGTAGCGCCGATCAGCAGCCCGTGCGGGCCTACGCCACCCTCGGCGGCTTGCTTCAGGTCCAGCAGCACCGGCAGTCCGTCATCGTCCACACCGATCGGGACCCGGAGCCTGGCGGGGCCTGCCGGCGCCCGCTGGTGGCGTTCCGGGCTGAATTCGGCCAGCGCGCCCAAACTCATGAGTCGGGCGAAATCGTTGGTGGCGCTGACGGTGTCGGGGATCGAGCCTTGCTCGATACAGTTGTCGTGACGTGCCAGTCGACGCGCGACGGCCGCCGCGGTGACGGCTCCGGCCCTGTCGGGCCGGGCTTCGAACTCCGGTTCGGCCTCGCCCCAGCGCCGCAGGGACGTGTCGGTCGCCTCCCACGCGTCGGTTACCCCGATCGGAACGTCTCTCGGCGACACCTCCAGTATTACCTGCGACGATTCCGGACCGCCGTCGCGCACCATCGCATCGGCCACCCGTGAGGGTTGCGCCACCAGGACGAGCAGCAGGCCGAGCGTGGGATCCATGCCGATGGACCAGTCCCGGACGTCGGAGATGTCCGCAGTGACCATCCGGACTGCGCCGAGTGCGTCCCGCCGGTGGGGATGCCCGAGATGAGGCAGCCACTTCACCCACTCCCAGTCGAGCAGAGCGCCGGGGTCGGCGCAGACCACCACCCTCAACTCCCGGGCCGGCCGGGCCAGGCAGAACCGCAGCACCACGCTGCGGGCGAGATCCGTCTGCTGCAGAACCGGTAAGCCGCAACCTGTTGGTCGCGCTGAGGTCATGCAGTAGGGGCATCGCGGCGCTCCGACGGTGCGCGGCGACCACCCGCTGCTGCGCGGCGGCGGCGAACGGTTCGGGTTCGGCGGGAGCGACGTTGTCGTCGCTCGCGCCGAATCGCACCACCGCCGGAACGGTCCCGACCCCGATCCTGACCTTGTCCCGCACTGCGGCGTGTCGGCTCCGGCCCGACGCCCGTGCCGCCGCGACGAACGACCCGGGACCGGGATGGCGACGGAGTGCGTCCTGGCGCACTGCCGCCTCCCTGGTCCGCAACGCCACCCGGGCGGCCTCGAGTGCCCGGAGGAAGGTTCCACGTTCGGCCGCCACCGCGGCGGCCGGCTTCGCGTGCCGGCCACCCCCACTGATGAGCAAGCCGACCAGGGAGACGGCCATCAGACCGCCCATCATCAGGGATGCGGTGCCGCCACCGCCGATCACCAGGAACCCCACCGTGCCGGCAATCATCACGACGGGCGTCAGGACCGCCGACACGCCGCGCGGCACCGGCGCCTCCAGGGCGGGCACCATTGGTAGCTTCACGATACTCGGTGCGACATCCGCGATCTCAGCAGCGCTGTGCACGTCGGCCAACTCGTCCTCCCCCCAGAGGTGCGGCGGTGGACAACCCCACCGGCTCGCTGAGCGGCAACCCTACGATGACGGCACGACGCCCCGGGGCGTCTGTCCACAATCGCGTCTGTGCCGACGAATCGCCCTGACGCGATGACCCCACGAGATGACCAGCCGAGAGGAACCCTCCCCGTGGATGCCGACTACCGTCGCGTCGCCGTGATCGCCCCGAACGTGCGACTGGACCTGGCCCTGCCCGGCGATCTGACTGTCGCCGACCTCCTGCCCGAGATCCTCGACCTGGCCCGGATAACCGGTCCTACGCCACCACACGGATGGCAGCTGAGCCGGGTGGGGCGGCCCGGTCTTCCACTGGACGGCTCGCTGGATCAGTGGGGTGTCCGCGATGGTGAGCTGTTGCTGCTCCGGACCGACGACGGACCGGCCCAATTGCCGATCTCGGACGAGATCACCGATGCGGTAGCCGCTGTCGCCGCGGAGCAGGGTGGAACACCCCCATCTCGGGTGGGCACAGTAGCGGTTGCCGTCGCGGCCGGCGTGCTCGCGGCCGCACTGCCGGTGGCCCTTGCGGCCAGGTCGGCGGCAGCCCCTGTGCTGACAGCGGCGGCGGTGTTCCTGCTGATGACTGCCGTCGCATTTCGTGGCGTACAGCAGCAGCTGTTGCCTGTTCTGCTGGGTGTTGCAGGCCTGGGCTACACCGGGATTGCGGTGGTCGGTCTGCTCCAGCCGACCCCGGCCGCCGAGATGGCCGTCGTTGCCGGTGTGATGGCAGCCGGAAGTCCGCTACTGGCAGTGGTTCTCGGCGTCGGACTTCGGTTGTTCGCGGTGGTGACGGTGTTGTCGTCGTTCGGTGCGTTGGGCGCCGCAGGACACGCCGCGACGGGGGCGGCGCCGGCGGAAATCGCGGCCGTACTCCTGGTGGCTGCCACCACCGCGTTGCCGTGGGTTCCTCGACTGGCAGCCGCGACCGGCCGCCTCACGCCGCCCGACAGCAGGCCGGCGGCGGCGGAGAGTGAACTTCGTCCAATGGAACTGAGCGTGGTTCAGTCGGCCGCTGCCCGCACCTCGGCCATCCTCGACGGGGTCGTCCTGGGAGTTTCGATCATCATCGGGCTCAGCGCAATCCTGCTGGTGCGGGCAGGCGGACCATGGTCGATCACACTGGCTGGCCTGGGCCTGCTGGTGCTCCTGATGCAGGCCCAGTCGGCGCGGATCGGTTCGTTGTCAATACTTCTCGCGGTCCCGGCGACCGCGGGGTTGGTCGGGTGCCTGGTGCTGGTGATAGCCCGCCTCTCCACGGATGGTGGTGCCTGGCTCCCCGTCGGCGCTGCTGTCGTGGCCACCCTCATCGGCGGATCGGGGGTGTGGGGCGCTGGACGCAGGTGGTCGCCCGGGATACGCCGGGCGGCACGGGCGTGTGAGGCGGCCGCCGTGATCGCCATCGTCCCGGTGGCAGTCGCGGCCGTCGGCGGTTACGCGATCGTCCGACACAGCTGACGGCTGAGCGGGGAGTCGACCCGTCCTGATGGCCGGGTCAGGGAATCGCCTGCGGGGCAGCGTCATCGGCCGCCGGGTCGTAGTCCCACCGCCGGCCGGCCCGGTCCGGATCGAGTGCGGGCCCGGCCACCAGAGCATCGATGAACGGGGCGGGTACTACCGGGACCGCCGCGTCCGCGGACGTCAGTCCGAGCCGCTCCGCGGCGGCGCGCGTGGTCGGATCGAGCAACCCCGACATCTGTCACGAGAAACATCCGCGCGGTGGGGTCCTGCTCGCCTGCGGCCCCGTTCGGCGCGGCGTGCGCGGTCGGTGAGGCCGGTATTTCGACCAAGGCACCTGACCCCGCCGCGATCTGGACCCGGTCGACCACGCCGGCGCGGACCGCACCCGTGACGACAGTCGGACCCGGCACGGACCCGTTGCCCACCACGACCGCCCAGCCGCTGGCGCGGTGCCAGGCGGCACACACCACCGGCGCGGCGCGCTGATCGACAATGCGTGGGGCCACTCCGGGAAGTGCGCCCTCGGACGTCGCCGACTCGTGGACGGGGAGCATCGCCACCTGCTGGGGCTCGACATCGATGAGCCCTCGCGCCCGTGCGGTAGCGCAGCAGATCCGCCAGGAGTGGGGTTGTCCCGGCGACGCCGTCCCGGTGAATCAGGTGGAACTCGGCGGATCCGTCGGAGCGGGCCGTTCTGAGAACTGTTCCCACCGGCGCCGCGGCGCCCTGCACGTCGCGTACCTCGAACCCGTCGGGGAGCTCGCCGGTACCAGGCGGCCCGTCAGTAGGGAATGGCCCGGTCGCCGGTAGGGCCCCCAGCAACTCGGTGCTCAACGGACGAGGCGTCACCCCGGCCAGCGACAGCACCCGGACCAGCGCGGAGTCGGCCAGGTCGACGGGGGTGCGCCGGCCGGCCCACAGCAATTGGGCGGCCCGCCCGGGCGGCACCTCTTTCGCGGGTCCCGGCGTCGGGACGGCCAGGACAGCTGCGTCGGCACGCAACGGAACCCCCGGCACCAGCGATCCGACCACTTCGGTCGAGACGACGGAGTCGTCCCCGTCCCTACCGTCACAGAGCGACCAGTCTGATGGGGTCAGCCGGTCCGGGGCCGGCAGGCGGGCAGGAGCCCCCGGTATGCCCAGGGTGGGCCCACGCGGCGCCGACGCGATGTCGGCGCCCGACACCGCCATCGGCACCGAGGTCCCTGCACCTGGCGCGGCGAGCAGCGCGGAGGTCAGGTTCAGCGCCGGGTGGAGCACGCCGGCCCGGTTCACGAAGACCGCCCCGGATCCGGACTCGACCAGCACCGCCGCTGCGGCCCAGTCCGGCGCCGGCCGCGTCAGCGCCAGCACCCCGGAGGCGGCAAGTATCGCGATCGCCGCCGCGTAGGACAGCATGACCTGGCGGCGCCGCAACCGTCCCGGACCGGCAACGGACGCCACGCTCCCCGACGTCAGCGCCTCTTCGAGTCGGTCCCGCGCAAAGCGGTGCGCCCGTACCTGCGCGAGTCCCACGTCCCGGCCGTCCATCGTCGGTCCCCCCTGTCAGCGGCCGAGCCAGGTCGGCCATCGGAAGCTACGGCAGGCCCCAGATCGGTTCTGGCGGCTGTCCACAAGGCGCGCGACGACCGGGACTGTGTGGACAAGTCGATGTCGGTCGTCAGGAGTCGGCCTACGGTCGGTCCCGATGGCAGCAGGCCAACGGCCGGACAGCCGACTGATCGGGGGGCGGATGGACGGCGTCACCGGCACTGCCGAGGTGCAGGCGAATCCAAGATCAGGCACGTTCCGGTGGCCGGGGTCGCTCGCAAGGTGCTGAAGTGCACGCGTGCGCCACGGCTGAGCCGGCTGACTCGGCGGAGCAGGATGGGCCAGAACGGTCCGCCCAGTCGGCTGGCTCTGCTCGATCGGCCCCATCGCCACGACCCGTACGGCCGGGACGACGCCCACCGTGGGGTGTGGCCGGCACGCTGGGTGCGCTGTCGGCGGCGGCGCTGACCCCACACCTGCCGCGCAGCTCCGCTGGCATTTACCTGGTTGCTGTCGGAGTCGCACTCGCCGTGCTGCTGGCCCCCGCAGCCTGGGCGACCCGGGTGTGGGTCGAACTGCGCTGGGCGGGTCGTAGTGTCGTCGCGCCGGTAAAGGCGGCCGGGCCCGGACTTGTACGCGGGCCCCGCGCTTTCATCGGCTGGTCGGCGTTGGAGCCGGCGGCGGACCGACCGGGGCGCTCCTCCCCCGCGCAGGTCCTCGTGCGCTCCGGGAAGCTCTTCGTCGTGTTGGACCTGCGCCCTGATCCCGCTTCCAGGTCGGCGACCGACGGTCTCGTGGCCGCGCTTGACCCGCTGACCACCATGGGTGGCATCCGGGTCGGTTCGATCCAGTGGGTGTTCGACGCCGGCGCGAAGCCTCCCCGCACGCTTGTCGTGCTGTCGTTCGATCCGGTGGTGAACAGTGCGGCGATCGACGCCCGCGGCTGTGGGGCCGCCGGTGTCAGCCGGATGGTCACTGTCACGGTCGCCAGGGCGGTGGCCCTGCTGTCACCGCACGGGTGGCGACCGAGACTGTTGGACGCCACCGCGGCGGCATCAGCGCTCGCTGCGGTGGGTCCGTTCGGCGCGCGCCCGGCGGTGTCCGACGGACAGGCCCCAGGCCCTCAGCGTGAGCACCGCCGGGAGATGCTGTCCGCGGGCAGGTGGCATCGCGCAGTCCGCCTGGAGCCGTCCGGTACAGCAGACCTTTGGGCGACCTCGGCGGCCCCGGCCCTCGCCCGCGACCTCGTCGCGACCGCGCATCGCTGGGCGGGACCGCGCGCAGGCCCGGTGCGGACAGTGATCACGATCTGGATGCGGGCCGGGCCGAACGGCGCGAGCTACGGGGCGGGCGTCCACCTCAGCGCTGACCGGCTGGCCGACCTGGACGAGCTTGAGCGCGAGCTGCAGGTGGCCGCGCGACGACGGCACCTGTCGAGCCGGACCGCAGTTGCCGAGCAACGACCGCTGCTGTCGTCGAGTCCGCCGCTCGGCGGCCCGCAGTGACCATCGTTCGCGGACCCGGCCGGCACCGCCCGGATCGTCCGCACCCCGCCGACCACCCACAGTGCCGATCACCCGCCCTCGCGGGTCGCCGACACAGTGCCGATCACCCGCACCGCCCGCGTCAGGATGCGTCAGGATGCGTCAGGGACCCGCCGGACCGCACGGGTCAGGTCAGCCCGCTGCCCGAGCCCGTCCACTGTCGGGTAATCGACCTGCATCAGCGTCAAGCCCCTGGCCGGGGCGGCGTTGAGTCCGCGTCCCCGGATCTGCGCTACCAACAACTCGTGCGGTCGATCCACCGGGGTCCGACCGTCCCCCACCGCCAGCAAGGCCCCGACCAATGAGCGGACCATCGAATGGCAGAACGCATCCGCGGAGACGTCGACCACGATGACGCCCGGCTCGTCCACCAGATCCCGCACCGTCAGGGACTGCAGTTCCCGGATGGTGGTGGCACCGTCATGGGCTGCGGGCTTGCAGTAGGCAGCGAAATCGTGAAGTCCGAGCAGCGCGGCCCCGGCCGCCTGCATCGTCGGCACCGCCAACGGGCGGCTCCAGGACAGCGTGTCCCGACGCCGGAGTGGGTTGACACCGAACTCGGTGGCAGCGACCCGGTACCGGTAATGACGCCGCAGGGCCGCGAACCTCGCGTCGAACCCCGCGGGGGCGGGAGCGATCCGCCGGACTCTGACGTCGTCGGCGAGCAGCCCGGCGAGCCGGCGGAGCAGCCCGAAAGCCCCCCGCTCGATCGGGTCGGTCGGTTCTGGGATGTCCGCCCGCGAGCGGCGGGCCAGGCCGGCCAGCGTGCCCGGATCCACGTCGATGTGCGCCACCTGACCCAGAGCGTGCACCCCGGCATCGGTGCGCCCGGCCACCACCAGCGGCACCGGGCGGCGGAACAGAATCTCCAGCGCAGCCGACAACTCCCCCGCCACGGTGCGCCGCCCGGGCTGCGCGGCCCATCCGGAGAAATCGGTGCCGTCGTAACTCAGGTCGAGGCGGAGTCGCACCGGTGCGGTCGATGCGCCTGGGCCGGCCGGCGCCCCGGGAACCGCGAAGGACCCGGCAGCGGGAGTTATCAACTCACCGCCACCGGGTCCGTCCGGAATCTGCGTCATACCGGCTGGCCGTCAATCCGGCCGCACCTGGAGACCGACCTACTTGGTGGTCTCGGTGTCGACCTCGGCATCGGGAGCCGCGTCGACCTCGACCGCAGCGGCCGCATCCTGCTCGGTGCCTTCAGCAACAACGGTCTCGTCAGAGACGTTCTCGTCAGCAAGGGTCTCGTCAGCAACGGTCTGGCCGGCGGTCGGGTCCTCGGTCACCGTCACGACGTCCTCGGCCGTCTCGGCCTCAGTGCCGGCCTTGGCCTGCTTCGGCCGAGCGGCGTTGTCCGACGTGCCGGTGGCGGCCCGGCGCGCGACTCGCGACGCCGCCGACGTGACGGTCTCCTCGGTGATGATCTCGATGATCGCCATCGGGGCGTTGTCACCCTTGCGCGGCATGACCTTGACGATCCGGGTGTAGCCACCGGGACGATTGGCCACCGCAGGCGCGATGTCGGCGAAGAGGGTGTGCACGACGTTCTTGTCGCTGATCACCTTCATCACCTCACGCCGCGAGTGCAGCGTGCCCCGCTTGGCAGAGGTGATCAGCTTCTCGGCCAGCGGACGCAGCCGCTTCGCCTTCGCCTCGGTGGTGGTGATCTTGCCGTGCTCGAACAGCGACTGGGCCAGGTTGGCCAGGATCAGACGCTCGTGGGCCGGCGAACCGCCGAGGCGGGGACCCTTCGTGGGGGTGGGCATCAGGTGCTCCTGCAGTGGTTCCGCGGGAGGTGGGTCCCGCTATCTGGGCGGTCGGAACGGCGCCGGTTTCCCGGCGCCGCCCGATCTGGGTCAGTGGTGTGGTCCCGCCGAAGCGGTGCCGCGGTGATGCAGCAGGTCCTCACCGGCGAGCCGGTCAGGACGAGCAGACCGTCAGATCTGCTCCGTCTCGGCGTAATCGGTCTCGGTCGTCTCTTCCTCGTCCGACCAGTCGCTGTCGGCGTAGGCCAGCGCCGCCGCAGCCGGGTCGAAGCCGACCGGCGAATCCTTGAGCGAGAGCCCGAGGCCGCCGAGCTTGACCTTGACCTCGTCGATCGACTTCTGGCCGAAGTTACGGATGTCGAGCAGGTCGGCCTCGGTGCGGCCGACGAGCTCACCGACTGTGTGGATGCCTTCGCGCTTGAGGCAGTTGTACGAGCGGACCGTGAGGTCCATCTCCTCGATCGGCAGCGAGAACGCCGCGATGTGATCCGCCTCGGCCGGCGACGGCCCGATCTCGATGCCCTCGGCACTGATGTTCAGCTCGCGGGCCAAGCCGAACAGCTCGACCAGCGTGGTACCGGCCGACGCGAGCGCGTCACGCGGGGAGATGGAGGACTTGGTCTCCACGTCCAGCACGAGACGGTCGAAGTCGGTCCGCTGCTCGACACGGGTGGCCTCGACGCGGTACGTCACCTTCAGCACCGGGGAGTAGATGGAGTCGACCGGAATACGGCCGATCTCGGCGCCGACGACCTTGTTCGGTGCCGCCGGCACGTAGCCACGACCCCGTTCGACGACCAGCTCGATCTCCAGCCGACCCTTGTTGGTCAGGGTGGCCAGGTGCAGCTCCGGGTTGTGCACCAGCACACCGGCAGGCGGCGCGATGTCCTCGGCGGTGACCTCACCGGGGCCCTGCTTACGCAGGTACATCGTGACCGGCTCGTCCTCTTCGGACGACACGACGAGCTCCTTGAGGTTCAGGATCAGCTCCGTGACGTCTTCCTTGACGCCGGGCACGGTGGTGAACTCGTGCAGCACCCCGTCGATGCGGATGCTCGTCACCGATGCACCCGGAATCGAGGACAGCAGCGTGCGGCGGAGCGAGTTGCCCAGCGTGTAGCCGAAACCTGGCTCGAGCGGCTCGATGATGAAACGCGAGCGGTTGTCCGAGATGGTCTCTTCGGTCAGTACGGGGCGCTGAGAGATCAGCACAGGTGGTCCTCCTTGGTCGGTGGCATCCGCTATATGACGCCACGTTCTGACGGGTCGAGTCCGTGAGGACCCGACCCGGTACCGCTGACACACTTCCGCACCCACCCCGTGCGGGGTGGGTGCGGAGGGTGGCTTACTTCGAGTAGAACTCGACGATCAGCTGCTCGGTGATCTGGGTGTCGATCTGCGCCCGGATCGGCAGCGAGTGGATGAGCACCCGCAGCGAGTTCGGGACGACCTGCAGCCAGGCCGGGGTCGGCCGGTCGCCGTAGGACTGGCGGGCCAGTTCGATCGGGAACTTCTCCACCGACTGCTTGCGCACGTCGATGATGTCGTACTGGCTGACGCGGTAGGACGGGACGTCCACGCGATGGCCGTTGACGGTGAAGTGACCGTGGCTGACCAGCTGGCGGGAGTGCCGGCGGGTCCGGGCCAGGCCGGCGCGGTAGATGACGTTGTCCAGGCGCGATTCGAGGATCTGCAACAGGGTCTCGCCGGTCTTGCCCGGGCGGGACGCTGCTTCCTCGTAGTAGCGACGGAACTGCTTCTCCATCACGCCGTAGCTGAAGCGGGCCTTCTGCTTCTCCTGCAACTGCGACAGGTATTCCTTCTCCTTGGAGCGCGCACGACCGTGCTGCCCGGGGGGGAAGGGACGCTTCTCGAAAGCCGCGTCGCCACCGACAAGGTCGGTCTTCAGGCGACGGGACTTCTTGGTCATGGGACCGGTGTATCTAGCCATATCTCAATCTCCCCGTATCAGACCCGGCGCCGCTTGGGCGGCCGCGTCCCGTTGTGTGCCTGCGGGGTGACGTCGGAAATCGCACCGACCTCGAGTCCAGCGGCCTGCAGTGAACGAATTGCTGTCTCGCGGCCCGAACCCGGGCCCTTGACGAACACGTCCACCTTCTTCATGCCGTGCTCGATCGCCTTGCGGGCGGCGCTCTCGGCCGCCATCTGCGCAGCGAACGGGGTGGACTTGCGCGAACCCTTGAAGCCGACGTGGCCGGCGGAGGCCCACGAGATCACGGCTCCGGTGGGATCGCTGATCGAGACGATCGTGTTGTTGAACGTGCTCTTGATGTGAGCGTGGCCGTGGGCGACGTTCTTCTTTTCCTTGCGCCGGATCTTCTTCGGGGCTCCAGCGCCCTGGCGAGTCTTGGGGGGCACTGTGCTTACCTAGCCTTCTTCTTGCCGGCGATGGTCTTCTTCGGACCCTTGCGGGTACGGGCGTTGGTCTTGGTGCGCTGACCGCGGACCGGCAGGTGGCGGCGGTGACGGATGCCCTGGTAGGACCCGATCTCCATCTTGCGACGGATGTCGGCCTGGACCTCGCGGCGCAGGTCACCCTCGACGCGGTAGTTGGCTTCGATCTGATCGCGGAGGGCGAGGACGTCCTCGTCGGTCAGATCCTTGCTGCGCAGGTCCGGGCTGATCCCGGTGGCCGTCAGCAGCTCGAGCGCACGGGTGCGCCCGATTCCGTAGATGTAGGTGAGTGCGATCGCCATCCGCTTGTCGCGGGGGAGATCAACACCGGCGAGACGTGCCATATGGCGCGGTGCTCCTTCGGTACTCGGAGGTGTCGGTCGCGATCCGTCCCTGAACCGGTCAGGGCCCCGGCCTCCGACCGGGGGTGCCCGTCCACGACTGCTGGACGGTTGGAATCACGATGCTGCTGGGGCTGCCCGCCGCACGGGGCGACGGACGGCAGCTCCGGGGACTAGCCCTGGCGCTGCTTGTGACGAACGTTCTCGCAGATGACCATGACGCGGCTGTGGCGACGGATCACCTTGCACTTGTCACAAATCTTCTTGACGCTCGGCTGGACCTTCATCGGGCACTTCTTCCTGCAGGCACGTGCCTGCTGTAGCGCTGCTTACTTGTAGCGGTACACGATCCGTCCCCGCGACAGGTCGTAGGTGGAGAGCTCCACCACCACCCGGTCCTCGGGGAGGATACGGATGTAGTGCTGCCGCATCTTGCCGCTGATATGGGCCAGTACCCGGTGGCCGTTCTCCAACTCCACCCGGAATGACGCGTTGGGGAGAGCCTCCACAACCCTGCCCTCGACTTCGATGGCACCGTCTTTCTTGGCCATATCCTCCGCAATCCGCTGA
>CAWAQR010000005.1:0-50873 GCA_963784315.1 uncultured Actinomycetota bacterium | reverse complement strand
ACGCCGGCCAGCGGGTGCCCGGAGACGTACAGCCCGAACATCTCCCGCTCGAACCCGAGCCGCAGCTTGGTGTCCCACTCGGTGTCGGGCACCTTGATCAGGAAGGTGTCGCCGATGTCGTCGGTGCTCATCTCGCCGAACAGGTCGAACTGGCCGGCGGCCTCGGCCTTCTTGAGGTTCATCACCGAGTCGACCGCCTCGACGTGCACCATCAGCAGGCCCTTGCGCGGATGGTCGAGCGAGTCGAACGCGCCCGCCTTGATCAGCGACTCGACGACCTTCTTGCCGCAGACCACCGCCTCGACCTTGGCCAGGAAGTCGCTGAAGTCGGTGAAGGCGCCCTTCTCCCGGCGGGTCGCGGTCAGCGAGGCGACCACGCCGGTGCCGACGTTGCGGACCGCGCCGAGGCCGAACCGGATGTCGGTGCCGACCGGGGAGAAGTCGCGCTCCGAGGAGTTGACGTCCGGCGGCAGCACCTTGATCCCGCGGGCCCGGCATTCGGCCAGGTAGATGGCCATCTTGTCCTTGTCGTCGCCCACCGAGGTGAGCAGCGCGGCCATGTACTCCGGCGGTGTAGTTCGCCTTCAGGTACGCCGTCCAGTACGACACCAGGCCGTAGGCGGCCGAGTGCGCCTTGTTGAAGGCGTAGTCGGAGAACGGCAGCAGGATGTCCCACAGCGTCTTGACCGCGGCCGCGGAGTAGCCGCGCTCGTGCATCCCGGCGGAGAAGCCCTCGAACTGCTTGTCCAGCTCGGACTTCTTCTTCTTGCCCATCGCCCGGCGCAGCAGGTCGGCCCGGCCCAGCGAGTAGCCGGCCACCTTCTGCGCGATGGCCATCACCTGCTCCTGGTAGACGATCAGGCCGTAGGTGTCGCCGAGGATCTCGGCCAGCGGCTCCTCGAGCTCCGGGTGGATCGGGACGACCGGCTTGCGGTTGTTCTTCCGGTCGGCGTACTCGTTGTGCGAGTTGGCGCCCATCGGACCGGGCCGGTACAGCGCGCCGACCGCGGAGATGTCCTCGAAGTTGTCCGGTCGCATCGAGCGCAGCAGCGCCCGCATCGGCCCGCCGTCGAGCTGGAACACACCCGAGGGTGTCGCCGCGGGCGAGCAGGTCGAAGGTGGTCTGGTCGGTGAGTTCGAGGTCCTCCAGCACCACGGTCTCGCCGCGGTTGGCCTGGATGTTGCGCAGCGCGTCGTCGAGGACGGTGAGGTTGCGCAGCCCCAGGAAGTCCATCTTGATCAGGCCGAGCGACTCGCACGTCGGGTAGTCGAACTGGGTGATGATCGCCCCGTCCTGCTCCCGCTTCATGATCGGGATCAGGTCCAGCAGCGGATCCGACGACATGATGACGCCGGCCGCGTGCACGCCCCACTGCCGCTTCAGCCCCTCCAGGCCCTTGGCCATCTCGACGACCCGGCCGACCTCGGCGTCGCCCTCGACCAGCGCGCGGAACTCCGCGCCCTCGCTGTAGCGGTCGTGCGGCGGGTCGAACAGCTTGGTGAGCGGGACGTCCTTGCCCATCACCGGCGGCGGCATCACCTTGGTGATCCGGTCGCCGACGGAGAACGGCATGCCCAGCACCCGGGCCGAGTCCTTGACCGCCTGCTTGGCCTTGATGGTGCCGTAGGTGACGATCTGCGCGACCCGGTCGTCGCCGTACTTCTCGGTGACGTAGCGGATCACGTCGCCGCGGCGGCGCTCGTCGAAGTCGATGTCGAAGTCGGGCATCGAGACCCGGTCGGGGTTGAGGAACCGCTCGAAGATCAGGCCGTGCTGCAGCGGGTTCAGGTCGGTGATGCGCATCGCGTAGGCGACCATCGAACCGGCGCCGGAGCCACGGCCGGGGCCGACCCGGATGCCGTTGTTCTTGGCCCAGTTGATGAAGTCGGCGACCACCAGGAAGTAGCCGGGGAAGTTCATCCCGAGGATGACGCCGACCTCGTAGTCGGCCTGGGTCTGCACCTCGCTCGGGGATGCCGGCCGGGAAGCGGAAGTTCAGCCCGCTTCTGCACCTCCTTCTCGAACCAGGACTTCTCGGTCTCGCCGTCGGGCAGCGGGAACTTCGGCATGTAGGAGGAGTCGGTGTCGAACGCGGTGCTGCAGCGCTCGGCGATCAGCAGCGTGTTGTCGCACGCCTCGCGGAGCTCGTACTTGCCCTCCCACAGGTCGCGCATCTCGCGCGGGGACTTCACGTAGAAGTCGCGGGCGTCGAACTTGAACCGGTTCGGGTCGTCGAGCGTCTTGCCGGACTGGACGCACAGCAGCGCCTCGTGGGTGTCGGCGTCGGCGGCGTCGGTGTAGTGCAGGTCGTTGGTGGCGACCATCGGCAGGCTCGAGGTCCTTGGCCAGCCGCAGCAGGTCCGGGATCACCCGGGTCTCGATGCCCAGGCCGTGGTCCATCAGCTCGACGTAGAAGTTGCCGGCGCCGAAGATGTCCCGGAACTCGGCGGCGACCTCACGGGCCCGGGCGTAGTCGCCGATCCGCAGCCAGGTCTGGATCTCCCCGGACGCGCAGCCGGTGGTGCCGATCAGGTCCTTGGCGTACTCGGCCAGCAGCTCCCGGTCGGCGCGCGGCTTGTAGAAGAAGCCCTCCAGCGACGAGCGGGAGGCCAGCCGGAACAGGTTGTGCATGCCCTCCCGGGACGTCGACAGCAGCGTCATGTGGGTGAACGCGCCACCGCCGGAGACGTCGTCCTCGCCGCCGGCCGCCCAGCGGACCCGTTTGCGTTCGAAGCGGGAGGTGTTCGGGCGTGAGGTAGGCCTCCATGCCGATGATCGGCTTCACCCCGGCGGCGGTGGCCTGCCTGTAGAAGTCGAAGGCACCGAAGACGTTGCCGTGGTCGGTCATCGCCAGCGCCGGCATGCCGAACTCGTTGGCCCGCTCGAACAGCTGGGTCAGTCGGGCCGCACCGTCGAGCATCGAGTACTCGGTGTGCACGTGCAGGTGGACGAAGGAGTCCGTGACAGCCATTCCGACCGACCTTACGGAGTCGACAGGACGGTCAGGGCGTGCTGCAGGTCGGCCGGGTACGGCGCGTCGAAGCGGACCTGCTCACCCGTACCCGGGTGCTCGAAACCGAGCGAGTAGGCGTGCAGCCACTGCCGACCCAGATCCAGCCGGGTGGCGATCGTCGGGTCCGCGCCGTAGGTCAGGTCGCCCACCAGCGGGTGCCGCAGGGCCGACATGTGCACCCGGATCTGGTGGGTGCGGCCGGTCTCCAGGTGGATCTCCAGCAACGTCGCCGACGGGAACGCCTCGAGCGTGTCGTAGTGGGTGATGGAATCCTTGCCGCCGGCGACGACGGCGAACTTCCAGTCCGACTTCGGATGTCGACCGATCGGGGCGTCGATGGTGCCGGTGGACGGGTCGGGGTGCCCCTGGCAGATCGCGTGGTAGATCTTCTCGACCGTGCGCTGCTTGAACGCGGCCTTGAGCAACCGGTAGGCGCGTTCGCTCTTGGCGACGACCATCGCGCCGGTGGTGCCGACGTCGAGCCGGTGCACGATGCCCTGCCGTTCGGCGGCGCCGGAGTCGGCCAGCCGGACGCCGCGGGCGGCCAGCACCCCGGTCACGGTGGCGCCGTCCCAGCCGGGGCTGGCGTGCGCGGCGACCCCGACCGGCTTGTCGATGACGACGATGTCGTCGTCCTCGTGCAGCACGACGAGGCCGGTGACGTCGGCCGCGGCCATCGTGGAGACCGGTTTCGGGGTCGGCAGGGTGATCTCCAGCCAGGAGCCGGCCAGCAGCCGGTACGAGTTGGGCACGCTGACGCCGTCGACGAGGACGTCGCCGGCATCGTTCATCGCCGCGACCGTGGTCCGGGACATCCCGAGCAGCCGGGCCAGCGCCGCGTCGACCCGCTCACCGGCCAGTCCGTCGGGGACGGGCAGTGAACGCAGGTCAGACATCGGCATCCTTGTTGTTGTCAGGTACGGCTTTTCTGGTGTCCCGGGATCGGCTGCCGTCGAGGTCGATGCCGAGCACCAGCGCGGTGAACACCAGCAGGATCCCGCCGACGGTGATCGCCGAGTCGGCGACGTTGAAGACGGGGAAGTACTGCGCGTTGGGCCCGAAGACGGAGACGAAGTCCACGACGTGACCGCGCAGGAACCCGGGCGAGCGGAAGATCCGGTCGATCAGGTTGCCGATGGCACCGCCGAGGACCAGCCCCAGGGCGACGGCCCACCAGGTCGGACCGCAGCTTGGGCGCGATCCGGATGATGTAGACGACCACGCCGATCGCGATCAGCGCCAGGATCCAGGTCATCCCGGTGGCCATCGAGAACGCCGCACCCGGGTTGCGCAGCAGGGACAAGTACACCAGCCCGCCGAGGATCCGCGGCTGGTCGGCGGGCGGGGTGGTCTCGCTGAGCGTGGAGACGACGAGGATCTTGGTGGCCAGGTCCAACGCGACGATCGTCGCAGCGAGGCTCGCCAGGAGTCGGACGCGGGATTTCACCTGCCCAGTCTCCCAGAGTTCGGTGCCTCCCCGGACGGGTCCGGCGGCGGTGGGGACGCGACGTCGCCGCGGTCGCCGAACCAGTTGGCCAGCGCACCGCCCCGGCCGACTGCGCGCAGCCGCCGTTCGGTGACCTTCAGCACGCCCTCCGGGACGACGATCAGCAGCTGGTCACCGATCTGCAGCCGGAGCCGTCCGGAGATCTGCATCGACGTGGCCGTCGCGCAGCACCAGCGACACGGTCGCCTCGTGCGGCAGCCGCAGCTGGTTGATGTAGACACCGTGCATCCGGGACCCGGGCGGCAGCCTGACCTGCAGCAACTGGGCGTGCATCTCCTCCAGCGGCGACGCGTCGACCTCGACCTCGTGCGCCTCGCCGAGCTGCAGCACGCCGAGCCGGCGGGCCACCCAGGGCAGTGTGGTGCCCTGCAGCAGGGTGAAGATGACGACGACGATGACGACGGTGTCCAGCAGCATCAGCGACTGGTCGTCGTTGCGCTGCATCAGCGGGATCATCGCCAGCACGATGGGCACCGCTCCGCGCAGGCCCGACCAGGACAGCATCGCCTGTTCCCGCCAGGGCACCCGGAACGGCAGCGCCGCGGCGATCACCGAGAGCGGCCGGGCCAGCAGCAGCACGATCAGCCCGACCCCGATGCCCAACCCGAGCACCCCGGGCAGCCTGGTGGGGTCGACGTAGAGGCCGAGCATGACGAACAGCCCGATCTGGGCGAGCCAGCCCAGGCCCTCGGCGAAGGACAGCGTGGCGGCGCGGTGCGGCAGCCGGGAGTTGCCCAGGATCAGCGCCGACAGGTAGGTGGCCAGGAAGCCCGAGCCGTTGGCGATCTGGCCGGCCGCGTAGGCACCGCAGACCACCGCGATCGTCGCGAGCGGGTACAGCCCGGCGGCCGGCAGCGCGCCGCGGCGGAGCAGCCAGGCGCCGCCGAAGCCCAGCGCGCCGCCGATCACCACCCCGGCCGCGAGTTCGTAGAGCACCAGCAGCGGGTCGGTCCAGTGCAGCGGGTCGGGGGCGGACAGCAGCAGCACCGCGATCACCACGGGTGCGTCGTTGAGCCCGGACTCCAGCTCCAGCGCGGCGGCGAGCCGGGACTTCACCCCGATCCCGCGCAGCACCGAGAACACCGCGGCGGCGTCGGTGGAGCTCAGCACCGCCCCCCAGAGGAAGGAGGTCCGCCAGTCCAGCCCGACGAGGTAGTGCACGCCGGTACCGGCGACGCCGATGGACACCACGACCGAGACGGTGGACAGCGCGATGCCCAGGCCCAGCGCGGGCCGGACGTTGCTCCACCGGGTGGTCAACCCACCTTCGGCCAGGATGAAGACCAGCGCACCGAGGCCGACCTGTTCGGTGAACAGCGTGCTGTCCGGGGTGTTGCCGAACTGGACGCCCAGGCCCGCGTTGCCGAGCAGGATGCCGATGGCGAGGTACAGCAGCAGCGACGGCAGCCCGAGCTTGCGGGCGAACCGGATGGCGACCAGAGCCAGAAGCAGGACCAGGGCGCTGATCCCCATGGCGTGTTCCAGCGTCTGCTCGCCCATCTAGCCCGGAACAGCAGCGCGTGCGGTGAGGCCGAGGTTGTCCAGCACGGCCAACGTGGAGCGGGACCGGTTCAGCGTGTAGAAGTGCAGGCTCGGCACGTCGGCGGGCAGCAGCCGCTCCGCGATCTCGGTGGCGAAGGCAATGCCCTCCTCGCGGACCGCGGCCGGGTTGTCCGAGATCGGCTCGAAGCGGTCGATGATCGCCTGCGGGACCTGTTGGCCGGCCAGGGTGGCCATCCGGAAGATGCCCTTCCAGGACGTGATCGGCATGATGCCGGGGAGCAGCGGGGTCTGCGCTCCGTTGGCCGCCATCCGGTCGCGCAGGCGGAGGTAGTCGTCGGCGGAGAACAGCATCTGGGTGATGGCGAAGTCGGCGCCGGCGTTCAGCTTGGCCAGGAAGTAGCGGGTGTCGCTCTCGACGTCCGGGGACTTCGGGTGGGTCTCGGGGTAGGCGGCGACGCCGACCGAGAAATCGCCCAGCGATCGGACGAGTCGGACCAGGTCAGCGGCGTAGTTCAGGCCACCCGGGGTGGGCACCCACTCCCCCTGCACGTCGCCGGGTGGATCGCCGCGCAGGGCCAGGATGTTGCGGACGCCGACGGCGGCGTAGGAGCCGATCACGTGGCGCAGCTCGGCGATGGTGTGGTTGACCGCGGTCAGGTGGGCGACCGGCAGGAGTGAGGTCTCGGCGGCGATCCGGCCGGTGACCCGGACGGTACGGTCGCGGCTGGAACCGCCGGCGCCGTAGGTGACGGAGACGAACGCGGGCCGTAGCGGTTCGAGCTCGCGGATGGTCCGCCACAGTTGGATTTCGGCGGCGTCGTCGCGCGGCGGCATGAACTCGACAGAGAACCTCGGGCCGCTTCCCGAGAGCCGGTCGCGCACTGTCTCCATGACCGGTCAGCTTACTGTGGCACCGTGCTCGCACCTCCCACCGCGCTCCCTGTCGATGCTGTGCTGATGGCCGCACTGCTGCGGCACCGGGACGAGGTGGCGGCGATCGACGCGCGGCTGTTGGTGCTGGTGGACCGGCTGATCCGGTTCGCCGGGACGGGCGGGAAGCGGCTGCGGCCGCAGTTCCTGTGGTGGGGCTGGCGGGCCGCCGGGGGTGCCGCCGACGGTGCTGCGGCAGATTCGGCCTGGGCCGCTGCGGCGTCCCTGGAGCTGATCCAGGCGAGCGCGTTGGCGCACGACGACATCATCGACAACAGCGACACCCGGCGGGGTGAGCCGAGCCTGCACGTCGCGGTCGGGGTGTCGCCGGCGATCCTGCTCGGGGATCTGGCGTTGGCCTGGGCGGATGACCTTTTCACCGAGGCGGCCGTGGCGTTGGGGGCGCCCGCGGAGGCGTTCGCGGCCTGGCGCGGGATGCGCACCGAAGTGATCGCCGGTCAGTTGCTGGACCTGGCCGCCGACGGGTCCGCTGGTGATGCACGACAGGTGAACCGGTTCAAGACTGCGGCCTACACCGTGGAGCGGCCGCTGCACCTGGGTGCAGCGCTGGCCGGCGGGTCGGCCGAGTTGATCGCTGCGCTGCGGACCTACGGGGTGCACCTGGGGCAGGCGTTCCAGCTGCGCGACGACCTGCTCGGGGTGTTCGGCGATGCCGCGGTCACCGGGAAACCCGCCGGGGACGACCTGGTCGAGGGCAAGCAGACGTTGCTGCTGGCGGTGGCCCGGGACCGGCTGTCGGCTGCGGAGCGTTCGGAGCTCGACGCAGGGCTGGGTGAGGCTTCTCGGGTCGGGAGGCTGACGGAACTGGTGGCGTCCTCGGGGGCGGTGCAGGTGATCGAGGACGAAATCAGCGCCGAGGTGGCGGTGGCGCTGGAGGCGTTGGTGGACGTGCCGGAGCCGGCCGCGGGGGCGTTGCGGGAGTTGGCGGGGATTGCGACCAACCGGGCACGGTGAAGCTCTCGCTGCTGCGGTGTTCTGCGGTGTCGCCGGGTCGGGGCGGCGGGGCGTCTAGGCCGGGATGCCGTCGTCGATGCAGAGGATGTTGTTCTCGCTGTCCTTGAACCAGGCGGCCTTGCCCATTTCGCCCATCGAGGCGACGTCGCCGTTCCACTCGACCCCCGGCATGTCGTAGTGCTCGAAGGCGACGCCCCTGCTCTGCAGGTCCTTCACCTCGGCGTCAACGTCGGCGACGTGCCACTGGGCGATGGTGTGACCGGCCTGCCCGGCGAACTCGGTCTGGTAGACGGTGAACGTCGAGCCGCCGTCCGTGCGGTACATCAGCATCACCCCTGCCATCTGCTGGGAAGGTTCGAGCCCGAGCTTGTCCGCGTAGAACCCGCGGGCGCGCTCGAGGTCGGCGGCGGGGATGTTGGCGGTGACGGTCCCAGTGGTGAGCATGGCGGTGCCCTTCTCGAAAGACTGGCGGAACCGGGGCGTCCGCCCCACGTCAGCGACGTGACATCGTCGATTCTGCTCGCTCTCGGTCACGAGCTCAATGTCTGATTTGCGCGGCTTGAGCTGCGAGTGTCGGTTGCTGGCGGTGACGTCTGACGGTTGCACTCTGGCGTGCGTGATCAACGCATGGAAGGGCGGGGTCGGAAAGACGAGTTTGGCGAACCTCAGAGCTTGTCAAGTTTCCTGTGTAAGAGCCGGCCACTTTCTTTTTGATCTTGCTAGTTGATCTTGCTGGTGATGCGGTCGCCGTAGGCAAGTGTGAGCGCCCCGAGAGCGGCTTTCCACCCGGTCGTGACGTGTCCCTCGACGAGCCGGCCCTCGGCTTTACGACCCTTCCTGACACCCTTCTCCGCGAGCCGGTCCCGGGCCCGTTTGTCCTCGATGTCGCGGATCGCGAGCCAGAGCAGCTTGATCACCGCGTCGTCGTTCGGGAAATGACCCCGGTTCTTGATGATCTTCCGCAACTGGTAGTTCAACGACTCGATCGCGTTCGTGGTGTAAATGATCTTGCGGACCGGCCACGGGAACGCCAGGAACGGGATGAACCGTTCCCACGCGTCCTGCCAGGCCCGCACACACGCCGGGTACTTGCGGCCCAGGTCGGACTCGGCGAGCTCCAGCAGCGCAGTCTCGGCGGCGTCCACGGTCGGCGCGGTGTAGATCTTCTTCAACTCCGCGACGACGGCGCGCCGGTCGGTGTCGGACACAAACCGCATCGACGACCGGATCAGATGGACTGTGCAGGTCTGCACGGTGGTGTTCGGCCAGGTCGCCTCGATCGCCTCGGGGAACCCGGTCAGCCCGTCGCAGCACACGATCAGGACGTCCTTCACACCCCGGTTCGCCAGCTCCGCGCAGACACCGGCCCAGAACTTCGCGCCCTCGTTGGTCTGCACCCAGATCCCCAGGACGTGTTTGATCCCGTCCAGGTCCACCCCGACCGCGATATGCGCCGCCTTGTTCCGAACCTGGTGCCCGTCACGGACTTTCACCACCAGAGCGTCCAGGTACATGATCGGATACAGCTCCTCCAACGGGCGGGTCTGCCACTTCTTCACCTCCTCCAACACCGCATCGGTGATCTTGGAGATCGTGTCGTGGGACAACTCCGTCCCGACCGTGCGGGCCAGGTGGGCCTGGATGTCGCGGACCGTCATCCCACCCGCGTACAGACTGATGATCTGTTCCTCGAGGCCGCCGAGGCGACGCTGACCCTTCGGGATCAGCAGCGGGGTGAAGCTCCCGTCCCGGTCCCGGGGCACGCTCAACGGGACCGGCCCGACCTCGGTCAGCATCGTCTTCGGCGTGTAACCGTTCCGGGAATTCCCGCCGTTCCGGCCGGCCGGGTCACCCTCCTCGTACCCCAGATGCGAGGTCAGTTCCGCGGCCAGGCCGCGTTCCAGGACCGCCTTGATCATCTCCGGCAGGAACCCGCCATCGCCGGTCAGCTGGGCGCCGCCCTGCTGCGACCGGTCGATCAACTCGTCCAACCAGCTGTCGTCAGCCAGCAGCTCCCGCAGCTGCCGACCCGTCACCCGACCCGGACCGCCCGGACCCGGACTGACTCGAGCCGAACCCACCGAGCCGTCATCATCCAGGTCACCACCCACACCACCGGCAGCTTCGCCCACCGACGACTCCTTCACCCGTGCAGCCATGCCATCCACTCCGTTCTCCGGGGGGGCTTCCCACCCCAGGATCAGGACCGAGGACTTACACAGACCATCTGACACGCCCGAACCTCACCCGAGGGCGCCCCCTGACATCGTGGAGCGAGCCGAACAGGGCCGGCGCACATCAGCCGCCACACGCTTGACGGCGCTATCCGGAGCCCAGCCGCCACAGCTCCACCGAGTCCGCCCCATATCCCACACTTCCCGCCGACCTCAGCCCCGCCAACTCCAACCTGACGTCACACGTGGTGTCCGTCACCACCCACTGCACCCCCGCCGCGCGGGCCAGCCGCAGGTCGAGCAGCCCGTGCTCGATCCCCACCCCGATCACCCAGAGCGGCGCGGGCGTGTCCGGCCAGGCCAGCCCACGGTTGAAGTGCGCCACCTGTCCGGTCCAGGAGGGCTTGAGCAGCAGCGGGTCGATGCACGGCCCGGCCAGCACCAGCCCGTCGTCAGGCCCCACCGCCGACAGCACCTGCGCAGCCGCGGTCAGCTGCGGGGTGTCGAACGAGACGTACCCCTCTTGCGTCACGTGGGTGCGCCAGTGCAGGAAGTCCGGGAACGCAGCCCCGACCAGGCCGACCATCGCCACCGCAGCCACCACCAGCACCCGGCGCGACACCCGCGCCCACAGCCGCACCCCCACCCAGAGCACCATCGGCACCATCACCGCCGCCAACAACGCGAAGCAGTTCAGCCACATCCGGTACGGCTCCTGGTTCGCCCCCCACGTGTCGTTGGTGGCCGCCACGAACCACGCCACCACTCCACTGCCGGACACCGCGATCCACACCGGCTCCCGGAACCGGACACCCGCCCACAGCACCAGCAGCACCGGCAGCAGCACCGGCGATGCAGCGATCAGCCCGTCCATCGTCCGCACGCTCAGGTCGTTGGCGCTCCCGGTCCGGAAGGTCAGGAACGCATCCCCGCCGACGATCCCGGCCAACGTCAACACCACCTGCGGCGCCGCCCCCAGCCCGTAGCCCACCGCCGCGAACAACACCGCCCGACCCCGCTGCCGCCACAGCAGGAACAGCCCGGGCAGCGCCGGCGTCATCGCCAGTACCAACAGCACCAGCGGGCCGGTCCGCGGCAGTAACGACGGCCCCACCAGGAACAGCAGCACCAGCAGCCCACCGCCGGCCGCCCACCACGGCCATCGACGTCCGCCGAAACTCACGATCCCCCACACCGCGCCGGCGAAGGCGATCGCGTAGGACACGATCAGGAACGAGTACGTCTGCACCGCCGACAGTCCACCGACCACCGTGCAGGCGCCGATCCCCAGCACCAGCGCCGACCGGCCACTCACCCGGCCGGCTGCGATCAGGATCAGCACCAACACCGCCGACGTCCCCAGCGCCATCGCCGCGTTGTCACCGTTGAGCGTGAACACCGAGGCGAACGGCCCCCACAGCACCGCGTGCGCGCCCTGCTGCCAGAACCACGTGTCCCCGCCGTACCGCAGATTGGCAAGCGTGCCCACCACGAACGGCAGGAACCCCAGCAGACCCGCCCACCAGCGCCGGGTCAGCAGCACCGCAGTCAGCCCGATGATCGCGACCAGCAGCACCTGCACGGTCAGCCCGACCACCGTCCAGGCGGTCGCGGCGGTGGTCCCGACGATCCGCGCCACCGTGCCCAGGAACTGGTAGTACAGCCGCGGGTAGTAGATGGTCCGGTCTCGGTGAACGGCTCCACCGACGCGGTGTTGCCGGTCGACCAGTCGACCGCGATCGCCAGGTACGCCAGCTGATCGGGCACGTAGTAGTCGCGGAACGTGCGCACCGTCCAACCGGGGACGCCGAGCATCATCCCGGCCTGGGCGTACAGGTGAACAGCCGCGGCCGCCACTATCGACAGCGCCGCACCCAGCCGGGCGCGACCGGGCAGCGCCGTCACATCAGTGCTCAGAATCCCGCGGCCTGGGCCCGGCGTTTGATCTCGGTCCCCCGGTTCTCCCGCAGCGCGTCGATCGGCCGCCCGGGCAACTCTCGTCGGCGGTGAACAACCAGTCGATGATCTCCTCGTCGGCATACCCGGCGTCGGCCAGCAGGGTGATCGTGGCGGGCAGGCTCTTCACCACCGCACCGTCCTGCACGAACTCGGCGGGCACCCGGCGCACCCCGTCCTGCCGGACCGCCAGCAGCTGCCGATCCCGGATCAGCTGGTGGACATAGGTGATCCCGACCTCGAGCGCGATCGCGATGTCGGGCAGGGGAACGTACCGGGGAGCAGTGGACACCGGGACAGCCTGACATCCGGCTGGCCGGATCGCCAACGCCCCCACACTACGATGGGTCCCTATGGAAGCAGGCCGGCTGGCGGGCAGTGACGCGTCAGGTCCGGACACGTCTGTACCTGCCACATCAGGACCTGACCCGTCCGGACCGAACACCGACGGCCCGGTGCTGGACGGCCGCTACCGACTCGGCACGCTGATCGCCCGCGGCGGGATGTCCGCGGTGTACCGCGGCATCGACCTCCGGCTGGACCGCCCGGTGGCGGTCAAGGTGATGAAGGACGAGTTCACCTCCGACCCGACGTTCCTGGCCCGCTTCGACCGGGAGGCCCGGGCCGCCGCGGGCCTGCATCACCGCGGCATCGTCGCGATGTACGACCAGGGCCGCGACGGCGACACCGTCTTCCTGGTGATGGAACTCGTCGACGGCGGCACCCTGCGCGACCTGCTCCGCAAGGACGGCGCGATGTCGGTGCCGGTCGCGCTGTCGATCCTGGAGCCGGTGCTGTCGGCGCTGGGTGCCGCGCACGAGGCCGGCCTGGTGCACCGCGACATCAAACCGGAGAACGTGCTGATCTCGACCCGGGGTGACGTCAAGGTCGCCGACTTCGGCCTGGTCCGGGCAGTCTCGTCGACCACGATGGCCACCGGCGACGTCATCCTCGGCACCGCCCATTACCTCTCCCCCGAGCAGGTCGCCACCGGCTACTCCGACGCCCGCTCCGACGTCTACGCGGCAGGCATCGTCGGCTTCGAGATGCTCACCGGCTCAACCCCTTTCGATGGGGACACCGCGCTCAGCGTGGCCTACCAGCACGTCCACCACGACGTGCCGGCCCCGTCGACGCTGGCCATCGGCGTGCCCGCCGCACTGGACGAGATCATGCTGCGCGCCACCGCGCGCAACTCCTCCGACCGGCCGGCCGACGCCGCACAGTTGCTGTCCGAGCTGATCGCGATGCGGGCGAAACTGTCCATCCGGCGGGTCCCGGTGCCGGTCCCCACCCCGGCCCGGCCCGCGCACGCCACCACCGTGATGCCGGCCGCCCGGACCGCATCGGTCACCCAGGTGACCCCGGACCCGGTCGCCGACGTCATCGGGCGCTCCGGACGGCGCCACCCAGGTCATCGCGCAGCGCACCGACCCGCAACGCACCGACCCGCAACGCACCGACCCGCAGCTCACCCGCCGCCGCCGACGCCCCCGCCGGGCCTGGATCATCGCGCTGGTGGTGCTGCTGCTGGCCACCACCGCGGGCGCCACCGGCTGGTGGCTCGGCAGCGGCCGGTACACCACGGTGCCGACGCTGGTCGGTCAGGTGCGCGAGTCGGCGGTACAGACGGTGGAGTCCGCCGGGCTGGTCGCGGTGGTCACCGTCGCCCACGACAACAAGATGGCCGCCGGCCGGGTCGCCGGCACCGACCCCGGCGAGGGTGACCGCCAACTCCGCGGCACCGAGGTGCAGTTGGTGGTCAGCTCCGGGCGACCGGTGGTGCCGACCATCAAGGCCGGGGTCACCCGCGCCGAGGCCGAAGCTGCGTTGGTCGCGGCCGACCTGACCGCGAAGAAGGACGTCGCCGCGGTGTTCGACGCCAGGATTCCGGCCGGGCAGCTGGTCTGGACCGACCCGGTCGCCGGCACCGCACTGGACATCGGGGCGCCGGTGACGCTCGTCATGTCCAAGGGAGCCGAGCCGATCGAGGTCCCGTCGGTCACCGACAAGTCCGTAGTGGACGCCGAGAACGCGCTCAAGGTGGCCGGTTTCGTCATCGGGACCCAGGTCGACGAGTTCGACGGCGCCCGCCCCGGCGGCACCGTCATCGGCACCCGCCCGGCCGCCGGCCAGACCCTGACCGCCGGCGCCTCCGTACAACTCGTGGTGTCGTCCTCGCTGCCGGTGCCCGACGTGGTCGGCTCCAGCAAGGCCGACGCCACCACCACACTCACCGCCGCGAAACTCACTGTCGCCGAAGGCACCCCGGCCTTCGACAAGGACGTCGACGGCGGGGACGTGATCCGCACCGACCCGCCGGCCGGCACGCTGGTCGATCCGGCGTCGCCGACGGTCACCCTCACCGTCTCCACCGCGATCACCATGCCCGACGTCCGGGGCCGCAACGCCGACGAGGCCGGCAGTCAGCTCACCGCCGCCGGCCTGAAGGTGCAGATCTCGTCGTTCTTCGGGCTCGGCTCGACGGTCCAGTCGCAGAATCCGGCGCCGGGGACCCGGGTCGCCCCCGGGTCCACCGTCTCGCTGAACACCTTCAACTGACCGACCCGCTGCCCGCTAGCTGCGCAGCATCTCCGCGACCAGGAACGCGAGCTCCAGCGACTGCTGGACGTTCAACCGTGGGTCGCACGCCGTCTCGTAGCGCCCCGCGAGGTCGGTGTCGGAGATCTCCTGCGCGCCACCCAGGCACTCGGTGACGTTGTCGCCGGTGAGCTCCACGTGGATGCCGCCCGGGTGCGAGCCGAGCTCGTTGTGCACCTCGAAGAAGCCCTGCACCTCGTCGACGATGCGGTCGAAGTGCCGGGTCTTGTAACCGGTGGACGCCTCGTGGGTGTTGCCGTGCATCGGGTCGCACTGCCAGACGACCTTGTGCCCGGCCGCCTCGACCTTGGCCACGATCGGCGGCAGCAGGTCGCGGACCTTGCCGTTGCCCATCCGGGAGATCAAGGTGACCCGGCCCGGCTCGTTGGCCGGGTCGAGCCGCTCGACGTACTCCACGGCCTCGTCCGGCGTGGTGCTGGGGCCGATCTTGACCCCGATCGGGTTCGCGATCAGCTCGGCCAGCGCGATGTGCGCGCCGTCCAGCTGGCGGGTGCGGTCGCCGATCCAGAGGAAGTGCGAGGACAGGTCGTAGAGCTTGGGCTCCACCGGCTTACCGTCCGGGCCGCGGTCGACCAACCGCAGCAGCGCGCGCTCGTAGTCGATCAGCAGCGCCTCGTGCGAGGCGAACACCTCGACCTCGTGCAGCGAGTGCGAATCCACCCCACAGGCCCGCATGAAGCGCATCGCCCGGTCGATCTCGGTGGCCACCCGCTCGTAGCGCTCACCGGCGCGGGAGGTCAGCACGAAGTCCTTGTTCCACTCGTGCACCGTCGACAGGTCGCCCATGCCGGAACCGGTCAACGCGCGAACCAGGTTCATCGCCGCCGACGAGTTCGCGTAGGCGCGGATCATCCGGGTCGCGTCGTGCGCCCGGGACGCCGGGTCGGTGGCGAGGGAGTTGATGATGTCGCCGCGGTAGGACGGCAGCCCCAGCGCGTCGATGTTGGACGACCGCGGCTTGGCGTACTGGCCGGCGATCCGGGCCACCTTCACCACCGGCAGCGAGGCGCCGTACGTCAGCACGACCGCCATCTGCAGCAGGGTCTGGATGTTGCCGGTGATGTGCGGCTCGGTGTTGTCGGCGTAGGTCTCGGCGCAGTCACCACCCTGCAGCAGGAACGCGTTGCCGTTGGCGACGTCGGCCAGCTTGAGCTTGAGCCGGTCGATCTCCAGGGGCACCGTGACCGGCGGAACGGCCTCCAGGACGGCCCGCACGGCCAGCACCTGATCGGGGTTCTCCCAGGTCGGTTGCTGCGCTGCGGGCTTGGCCAGTGCGGCGTCGAGCTGGGTGCGCAGGTCACCCGGCAACGGCGGAAGGCTTGGCAGGATGTCTGCCGGGATGTCGACTTTCCAGTTCACGCCGTCGAGACTATCGCCCGCCAGCGCGCGAGATTGACCTTTGCGTCAGCCAGCGCATGATGCTGGTCGCGCCCACCGTCGGGCACCGGAGGGTATCCGGCGTCCTCCCAGAACTGCCGCAGTTCTTTGGTGAACCGCGGGATGAACCGCGGTAGCGTGGTCATGTCACCCCACAACTGCGCCAGCACGACGTGGTCGTAGGCGGCGAACCAGGCCCACAGCTCCGGGTCGCCGTCACCGGCGGCCAGGAACGCGGCGAGCTCGTCGCGGATCGTGGCCCGGCTGCGCCACGCCGGGTCGCGCACCGGCGGCAACTTGTCCAGCACGTTGCGCTGCACCCACCGACCGGCCCGCATCGGGTCGAACCCGGTGGAGATCGCGTAGTACTCCCGACCGTCCTCGCAGACCACCCCGATCGAGATCAGCTCGATCGTGCGGCCGTCCTCGATGAACTCGGTGTCGTAGAAGTACTTGCAGGTGCGGCGGTCTTCGGGAGGACGATGGGGCACCCGGGTCAGCTCGCCCGCTGGCCCGGCAGCCGGGTCACGGTGCCCGGTCCGCGGCCCTCGACCACGGCGGCGGCCGCCTTGGCGCGAGCCTCGTTGTCGGCCTTGACCTTTGCCGCATAGACGTCGACGTACTCCTGGCCGGACAGCTCCATCAGCCGGTACATGATCTCGTCGGTCATGCTGCGCTCGACGAAGCGGTCACCGGCCATCCCGGCGTACCGGGAGAAGTCCAACGGTCGCCCGATGTCGATGCGTACCCGCGACGGGCGCCACATCTTGCTGCCGATGGGGTTGATCTTGTCGGTGTTGAACATCGCGACGGGAATGACGACGACACCGGCCTCCAGGGCCATCCGGGCCACCCCGGTCTTGCCCTTGTAGAGCCGACCGTCCGGGGACCGGGTGCCCTCCGGGTAGATACCGAGGAGGTGGCCCTTCTTGAGCAGCTTGATGCCGGTGTCCAACGCGTCCTGGGCGGCGTTGGCGCCGACCCGGTCCACCGGCACCTGACCCATCCCGAGGAAGAACTGCTTCTTGACGAAGCCCTTGACGCCCTTCTCGGTGAAGTACTCCGATTTGGCCAGGAAGGTGACCCGCCGCTTGATGTGCAGGGGGAGGAAGAACGAGTCGGCCACCGCGAGGTGGTTGGAGACCAGGATCGCGCCGCCGGTCTCGGGGATGTGCGCCGTTCCCGAGATCCGGGTGGGGAAGAACAGCCGCAGCAGAGGCCCGATCAGCACGTACTTCATCGCGGCGTAGAACACCGGGTCACCCTACAACGATTCGCCGCGATCCTCAGGGGACCGATGGTCGGGCGTGCAACGATGGAGGGCGTGGCGACCACCGAGGGAGACGACATTGCGGCACGGTTCGCCGCGATCGTCTCGCCGATGGCCTCGACGATGAACTGGGGCCCCGACGTCGCCGAACTGCCCACCGATCTGCCCACGAGAACCCCCACCGACCTGCCCGCCGACGAGGGCGCCCGGATCCGCGAGCGGGAATCCCGCGAGGACACCGCAGCGGCCCGCGCCGAGGCGGAGGCGATCGAGGCCGAGCAGGTGGCCCGACTTCGTCGGGAGAAGGAACTGCGCCGGGAGCGCCGCCGCGCCGAGCGGGCCCAGGAGCTGGCCGAGTACGTCGCGGAACGGGCCGAGCAGGAGGCTGCATACAACTCCGACGACGACCACTTCACCCCGCCCGAGCCGCCCCCGCTGCCCCGGTTGCGCCGGGCGACCGTCGGCGCGGTGCTGCTGATGCTGGTCGGGCTGACGCTGATCGTGTTCCCGACGCTGCTGGTCGTGGACACCCAGCTGACGATGGTGCTGGGTCTGTCGATGCTGCTCGGCGGTGCCGCCACCCTGGTGTCGCGGTTGCGGGCGAACGACGACGACGGCGGCCCCGACGGCGCGGTGCTCTGACCGACCTGCGGTCCACCGGCCGAGCAGAGCGGCTGGCTAGCGGGGTTCCTGCGCCAACAGGCCGGCCCCGACCATGGACGCGGTGTCGTGCAGGTGCGCGGCCACCACCTTGGGCATCGGTCGGTACCCGGCGCCGGTGACCATCTCGCCGAGGCGGTCCTCCGCGGCCGGCAGGAACAGGTCCGCGATGCTGGACACGCCACCGCCGATCACGATGACCCCCGGGTCGAACACGTCGATGGCCAATGCCATGCCGCGGGCCAGCCACGCACCCAGCTGGTCCACCGCCGCCAGCGCGATCGGGTCGCCGTCGCGGGCGGCCCGACCCACCTGCTTACCGGTGACCGGTCCGTCACCGGACATCCCCAGCTCGGCGGCGGTCTGGGCCAGCGCGGTCCCCGAGCAGTACCGCTCCCAGCAGCCGACCTTGCCGCACGGGCACGGCCGGCCGTCCGGCACCACGGTGATGTGGCCGAGTTCCGGGGCGACCCCGAACGCCCCGCGGTAGATCCGCTCCCCCACGATCAGCCCGGCGCCGATCCCGGTGCCCAGCGCGATCAGCAGCGCCACCTCGGCGTCCACGGCCGCGCCGATCCGGTGCTCGGCCCAGACCGCGGCGTTGACGTCGTGCTCCATCACCACCGGCAGTCCGGTCCGGTCGGCGAGCCGGGCCGGGACCCGGCTGTCCCGCCAGGCCAGGTGCGGCGCGAACATCACCGATTCCCGGTCGGCGGAGATGAACCCGGCCACGGCCACCCCGACGGCGCGCACCGGATGCCGCTCGGCGAGCGTGGCGATCACCGCGACCAGGGCGTCGTCAGTGGCGTCGGTGGTGTCCGGCGTCGGCGCCGACACGGTGTCCAGGATCCGGCCGCCGCCGTCGACCACTGCGGCCTTGATCGTGGTGCCGCCGATGTCGACGCCCACCGTGAGTGGGGAACTGCCGGTGGTGGCGGGGTCAGGTGATGTCAATGTGCTGCACCCATGCTGTGGAGGGGCTGGTGGACGCCGACGGCGGGGCCGCGGGATGCTCCAGATACTGCCGTACTGCGCCGACGATCAGCAGCGCTCCCTGCGCGAGCTGTGCCGACAGTTCCTGATGGTCCTTGAGGTAGGTCAGCGTCGCACAGACCGGGCAGCCGGTGCAGCGGGCTCCGGGCGGATGCGGTTCGGTCTCGGGCTGGGCGGCCGGGGCGGCGGCGGCCTGCAGTTTCTCGGCCACCGCGTCCAGCAACGCGCGGGCTTCCACGCCGAGGCTCTGATGGTCGGCCATCAGACCCCCACCAGGGCGGCCGGCCAGCGCGCCGGGTCCGGCGCGAACGACACCACCAGCGCGTCGGTCTCGAAGCGGGCACCGGTGGCCAGGCACCGCTGCAGCAGCGACGGCAGCGCGATCCGTCGTCGCTGCGCCCCGACGGTGATCACCAGATCGTCACCGGAGCGGCTCAGCTGCACCTGCCCCCGATCGGCCAGCGGCAGCGGCACCGTGAGCGTGTACACACCCTGGCCCCCGCCGACCTCGAGTCCCGGCGGGATCCCGGCCGGATCGGGTAGCGGGTCGCGGTCGCCGTAGACCTCCACGGCCAGCGCGGCGAGTGCCGCCACCCCGACCGGCTCGACGGCGCGCAGCGGGGCGTGGAACACCGGCAAGCCGCTGAACGACTCGGCGGCGGCGGTCAACTGCCGGAGCTGGCCGGCCCGCAACTCGGCGGCCCAGCCGCCGTCGGCTGCGGCCGGCAGCAGCCGGTTGAGCACCACGCCGCTGACCCGGTAACCGTGCAGCGACAGCGCGGTGTAGGCCCGTCGGGCCTCGGCCAGCACGACGTGCTCGGCGGTGCTGACCACGGTGACCCCGCTGGTCGGAGCGGTCAACAGGGTGCGCGCCGCGGCGAGCCGGCGGAGCAGTTCGGTGACCGCATCGCGGACCTCGCCGTCCGTACCGGTCCCGCCACCGCGACCGTGCTGGCCGCCGAGGCCCGCGGCCAGTGCACGCAGCAACCGCTGCGGCGCGCTGAACAGCCGGTCGACGTAGAACGACAACGTCTCCGGCAGCGCCAGCAGGCGCAGCGTCTCCCCCGTCGGCGCGCAGTCCACCACGATGACGTCGAACGCGCCCGACGCCGCCCGTTGCTCCAACTCCAGCAACGCCAGGATCTCGTCGGCGCCGGGCAGCACCACCAGTTCGTCGGCGGTCACCTCGGCGACCCCGCGGGCGGCGAGCACCCCGACGAGGTACTGCCGGATCTGCGACCACGCGGCCTCGAACCGGCCGCGGACGTCGACCTCGGCGGCCCACAGCAGCGGGTGGGTGTCGCCGCCGACCGCGGCCGGTTCACCGGTGAGTGGCACCGCGAGCACATCGGACAACGAGTGCGACGGGTCGGTGGACAGCACCAGCGTGCGGTTCCCCGCAGCGGCGCTGGCGACCCCGGTGGCGGCGGCCAGGGTGGTCTTGCCGACCCCGCCCTTGCCGGTGAACAACACCGTCCGGGTGGGCGCGCCGCTCGGTGTGCCGGCCGGCGGCGTCCCGGCGTCGCGGTCCGACCCGGTCACGGGTTCTCGACGCGCTTGCGCAGCTCTTTGAGGGCGGTGTCCAGGATCGTCCGTTCGGCCTTGCGCCGGAGCGGACCGATCAGCGGGATCGACGGCTCGACGGTCAGCGAGTACGTGACCTCGGTGCCGTCGGCCACCGGCACCAGCTGATAGCAGCCTTCCTGCGACTTCTGCAGCGACCCCGACACCAGGCTCCAGCTGACCGACAGACCGTCCGCGGCCCACCGGTAGGCCAACTCGTAGGTGTCCTTGAGCAGGCCGGCGTCCATCGCGTACTTGACCTGCCGAGCTCGGCCGGGGGTGCCCGGATCGGTGATCTCGACCTTCTTGATCGCGCCGGTCCAGTCCGGGTAGGAGGTGAAATCGGCGATCACGGCCATCACCCGAGCCGGTTCCGCGTGGATCACGATCGATTGGGTCGACAGATCAGGCATGTCCGAAAACACTACAGCGCCAGCAGGTACGGCCGGGCCGACCGCTGGAAGTGACCGACGTTCACGCATTCGGTGCGGCCCCGCCGCCGGCGGGCCCCGATCGGCTGATGCACGTGCCCGGACAGGGCGAACCGGGGCTGGTGCAGGTCGATGTACTCCAGCAGCCCGGGGCCGTACATCTCGAGCCGGGCGGGGACGGTGTCGTAGCGCATCGCGGCGAGCCTGGGCGGAATGTGCGAACACAACACGTCCACCGGCGGCAGCGCGTCCAGCGCGGTCTGGAAGTCGGCGGCGGACCGGACGAAGGGTTTCCACGGCGACCCGGTGTCACGCATCACGACGCCGGGCCGGGTCGAACCACCGCCCACGAAGCCGAACGTGGCTCCGCCGATCACCCGGGTCTGTCCGTCCAGCGCCTGCAGGTGCGGCGGGGCGACCTCGGCCCAGGCCGCGGCGACGTCGACATTGCCCAGCAGCACCAGGCTGTTGGCCGGCAGCAGTTCCACCACCCGCCGGTACCTGTCGACCACGATGTCGTGGATCGCCCGGGCCGGGTCCGCGACCCGCGACCACAGCTGGTGGTTGTACTCGTGCAGGCCGGCGAAGTCGCCGGTGGTCCGCATCCGGATGAACGGGCGGACCGCGTCGGCACCGAACACCGCACCGAGGATGCCTGCCGCCGGGTCGTGATAGTCGACGTAGTCGAGCAGGTCACCGAGGACCAGCAGCAGGTCGGCGCCGTCCCCGGCGCGGGCGAGGTCGTCGTAATTGCCGTGGACGTCGGCGACGACGGAGATCAGCATCCGGTCGAGGTTATCGGAAGCGGGTCCGGCACCGGGTCAGCGCGGGACGCGGTGCCCGGTGGCGTTCGGGCCGGCCATCTCCAGGGCGTGCCGCCGACCGGATGCCGGGCCGCCCGCTCAGCCGAGCAGCCGGGCGAGCCGGTGCGCCGATGCGACCCAGGTCCACTCCTGCGCCACCCACTGTTGACCCGCCGCGCCCAGCCGCCGGGCGCGCACCCGGTCCGCCAGCAGCGCTTCGCACGCGGCGGCGACCGCGGCGGCGTCCCGCCCGTCGACCACCTCACCCGTGACACCCGGGCGGACGGTCTCGGGGGCCCCGCCGGAGTCCCCCGCCAGCACCGGCAGACCGGCCGCAGCGGCCTCCAGGAACACGATGCCGAGGCCTTCCACGTCCAGCCCGCCACCGCGGGTCCGGACGGGCATCGCGAACACGTCACCGGCCGCGTAGTAGCCGGCCAGATCCGAGTGCGGCACCGGACCGGTGATGATCACCGAGCCGGCCGGCGCGTGCCGGCCGGCGAGGGCCTGCAGCCTGGACTGCTCCGCGCCGCCGCCGACGATCAGCAGGACCGCGTCGGGTCGACCGGCCACCACCTGTGGCCAGGCCTCGATCAGGGTGTCCTGGCCCTTGCGCCGGACCAGCCGCGACACACAGACCACCACCGGTCGGTCGCCGATTCCCCACCGGGTCCGCAGCGCAGCCCGGGCGGCCGGATCGGGCCGGAACGCCGCCGCGTCGACCCCGGGCGGCACGTATTCCAGCGCCGCGGTCGGGCCCAGCGCGGACGCGATCCGCCGCCGGGAGTAACGGCTGACGAAGGTGACGACGTCGTTCACCCGGCCGATCCGGCGCAGCAGCTGCCGGGAGCCCGGCACCATCGACCAGCCGACCTCGTGGCCGTGGGTACTGGCCACCGTCCGGACGATGCCGTGCCGGCGCAGTGTCGGCGAGAGCAGTGCGAGGGGGGCCGCGGCGCCGTACCAGACGGCGGTCAGCCGGTGCTGCTCGATGAGCCGGGCGGCGGTCCGTGCGACGGTCGGTGTCGGCAGCATCAACGAGGTGGGGTGCCGGTGCACCGGATACGGCTGGGCAGCGTCGAACTCGGCCGCGCCGGGCCATGCCGGGGCGTACACGACGAGATCCGCCGCGGGCAGGTGGCCGGCCAGTTCGTGAACATAGGACTGGATGCCACCCGCCCGCGGCGGGAAGTCGTTGCTGATCAGCAGGGTGCGTCGCATGGTGGCGACCACCCTAGCGACTAGCCGACGCGGTGCCCGCTGGCGTTCGGGCCGCCGCGGGCGACGGTGGTCACGTAGACCGGCTTGGACTCGGTGGAGGCCTGCACGATCTGACCGTTGCCGATGTACATCGCCACGTGGTGTACCGGGGAGTAGTAGGTGATCAGGTCACCGGGCTGCAGCTGGTCCATCGGCACCGACCGCATGCCGTGCTGCTCGCCGGAGGTGCGCGGGATGCTGACGCCGGCCTGCTTCCACGCCCACGAGGTCAAGCCGGAGCAGTCGAAGCTGTCCGGGCCGGCCGCACCGAACACGTAGCGCGAACCGACCTTGGACAGCGCCGCTTCCACGGCCCGCTGAGCGGCCGAGTTCGGCGCCGCCACTGCCGCGACGGCAGCGGTCGGGACGGCCGCAGCGGCGGCGGAGACAGGAGGCGACGCCGCAGCACCGGCACTGGTACCGGCGACCTGGACGGCTTCGGTAGCGGCAATGGCGGCCGCCTCGGCAGTCATCCTGGCCTCGTCGGCGGCGAGTGCGTCCTGCCGCTCCTGCTCGGTCAGCTGGTCGTACAGCGCCCGGTAGGAGGCGATCTTGGCGTCCAGCTCACCCTTGGAGGACGCGAGGGTCTGCTGCGCGGTGACGGCGTCGGTGCTGGCCGTGACGGCGGCCTGCTGGGCGGCCAGCGCCTGTGCGCGACGGGCATCGAGGTCGGCGGCGGCGGCATCGGCGGCGGTCCGCGCGTCACGCGCCGCGGTCAGCATCTGGTTGGTGTCACCGGCGACCCGGTCCAGGGCGGTGACGGAGTCGAGGTAGTCGTCGGCGGAGCGTGCCGTCAGCAGCGAGGAGAACTCGTTGAGCCGGGCACCGCGGAAGGAAGCGTTGGCGAACGCGTCCAGCTTGACGCTGTAGGAGTCGACCACGCCCTGCGCGGCCACCCGGTGCTCGTCAGCGGCGGCGACGTCGGCGGCGGCCGCGTTCACCGCTGCATCAGCGGCGGTCACGGCGGCGGCGGCGGCGGCCACGTTCTCGGCGGCCTGCAGCGACTGCTCGTTCATCGCCTCCGCCTCCTCGGCGGCAGCCAGCCATGCCGTCTTGGCATCGGTGGCGGACGCCGGCGGGGCGATGGGCTCGGCGGCGGCGGAGAGCACCGGGGCCGCACCGAAGGAGACAGCGATGACGGTGGCGACCATGAGACCGCGTCGGAGACGAGACACTGCGAACAAGGAGGGCGAGCCTTTCATCCTTTGTCCGCCTACCGGGTTAGCTGACGGATTCGGGCCAAGGAAGTAGCCCTACCCTCGCTCGGCGCACCCTGCACAGTCGCGACCACCCCTGACGGCAGTCGGTCGCGATGCGCAGATCGGACACGCGGAGTGAGCGATTCACCCCAGTAACACCTGGTTCCCCGGTTCGACGCACGGCGTCGATTCGGCGGTGTCCCGCGGTGCCGCCCGAGTGGGCCGCATCGTCCGCAGGTCACGATGAGGTTACGACAAGGACACGGGGGGCGCCACCCGCGTTGCCCCACCTGTGGACAGGTCTACGTCTCACCACCCGCGTTCGGCTGCTGAGCTGCGGCAACCGGTGATCTTGTGAGCGACTTCACCCGGCCTGTGCGTGTGGCGCCGCGGCGGAAGGATGCAGACGCATCCGTTCCGCTCAGGGCCGCCCGTCCGCCCCCAGCACCGGCAGCAGCGCGCTCGGAGCGACCGTCCGGGCCCCTGCCCGACGTACCGAGGTGACGATCTCGCGGTCCGCGGTGACTACCAGGAGTACACGGCCCTGCGGCTCGGCAGCCACCAGCCGACGGATCACATCGTCGGCGGTGACCCCGGCCGGGGAGTAGAGCACGCGGATCCCGCGAAAGTTCATCTGGGGCACCACCACCGACGCGCCGTCGAACACCACAGTGACCTCGGTGGTGAACCGGGTGGTCAATGCGGCCAGCTCACGCACCAGCCGGTCCCGCTGTTCGGCCAGCGTCAGCTGCGGCCAGGCCGACTTGGTGACGTTGTAGCCGTCCACGATCAGGTGCGACCTGGGCATGGCGAGCAGCCCGGTCAGCCCGGCGGTGTCGCCCACCGGGGCCAACAGCGGCGCCTGCAAGGCGCCGGCCACCCGCTCGGCCGGATCCGGCCCGCCGGTGGTCAGCTGCCATTCCCGGCGCAGGCCCCGGGCTGCCTGCTCGACGGTGTCCAGCAGCAGCTCGACCCGCCGGTGGGCGGCGTCCCGACCGGAGCGGTCGGCCGCCCGGGTGGTCTCCAGCTGCTGCTGCAACCGGTCGGCGCGGGCCTGCTCCTGGGCGAGGCGGTCCCGGGCATTGCGCAGTTCCGCCTGGCCGCGGTCGTGGGCGACCCGCAGCACCCGCAGCTCCGCCCCGGCACGCTCCTCGGCGATCGACGCCTCGTCCTTGGCCGCCCGCAGCGCCGACCCCTGGTCGCGGAGCCGCTGGCGGAGCTTGTCCACCGCCTCGGTGTCGGCCGCCGGCGCGGGATCCGGCGGCGGCGCCGCCGGTCGGGCGGAACTGCGGCGGGCGGCGGCCAGCTCGGCGGTCAACCGGCTCACCTCGGCCCGCAGCGCAGCGGTCGGATCCACCGTGGGGCGACTCGCGATCACCTCCTCGACCAGCGCGTCCGCCGCCGGGTGGCCCCAGAGATGCGCCGCGGCAGCACGTTCGGCCAGATCCCCGTCGCCGTCGGGATCCACCCCGAGGGTCTTCACGTGTTGAGCGACCTCGGCCCGGAACGCCGGGTCGCCGACCAGTGCCCCCTGCAGCGCGGCCGCCCCGAGAGCGGCCCGGCGCGAGGCCCGGAACCGGGCCACCTGCCGCAATCCGGTCGGGATCCGATCCGCCGGCAGGGCACCCAGGGCGTCGGCGGCCCACCGCACCATCGGTCGCTGGACGGCGTCAGGCAGGGACATGAGGAGACCGGGGTCCTTTCGAACGTGTGTCGCACCGGGGTCTGTCGGTGGCTGTCCCTACGGTATCGAGCGTGACGACCGCGCAGTCCCACCAGCAGGCGTTCGCCGACCTCGGCGAGCCCCTGCACGAGGTCACGTTCGTCGTGGTGGATCTGGAGACCACCGGCGGCTCCGCCCGGGACGCCGACGGCATCACCGAGATCGGTGCGGTCAAGGTCCGCGGCGGCGAGGTGCTCGGCGAGTTCGCGACGCTGGTCGACCCGGGGCGCGCCATCCCGGTGCAGATCACCATGCTCACCGGCATCACCAACGCCATGGTCTACGACGCCCCGAAGATAACGGCGGTGCTGCCGGCGTTCCTGGAGTTCCTGCACGGCGCCGTCCTGGTGGCGCACAACGCGCCTTACGACGTCGGTTTCCTCAAGCACGCCTGCGCCCGGCACGGGCTGCGCTGGCCCGCACCCGCGGTCCTGGACACCGTCCAGCTCGCCCGCAAGGTGCTCACCCGGGACGAGGCGCCCAGCGTCCGCCTGGGGGTGCTGGCCCCGCTGCTGCACGCCCGGGTCACCCCGGACCACCGCGCGCTGCACGACGCGCAGGCCACCGTCGACGTGTTGCACGCCCTGATGGAGCGGGTCGGGTCGTTGGGCGTGCACACCCTCCCCGAGCTGATCGACGTGACGAAGGATCTGACACCGGCCCGCCGCCGCAAGCGGCACCTGGCCGACCGGCTGCCGGCGGCCCCCGGCGTCTACCTCTTCCGCGGCCGCCGGGACGAGGTGCTCTACGTCGGCACCGCGACCGACCTGCGCCGGCGGGTCCGGTCCTACTTCTCCGCCTCTGAGACCAGGGCCCGGATCAGACAGATGGTCACGCTGGCCGAGCGGGTCGATCACGTGCGGTGCGCCCATCCGCTGGAGGCCAACGTCCGCGAACAGCGGCTGATCGCGGCGCACCAGCCGCCGTACAACCGACGCTCCCGGCAGCCCGCCAAGGCGAGCTGGATCACGCTGACCGACGAGGCGTTCCCCCGGCTGAGCATCGTGACCGGAACCGACGGCCCGGCCCGCCGGCCCGACCGGGTGATGCTGGGCCCCTTCCGCTCCCGGTCGGACGCCGAGCAGGCGTTGGAGGCGGCGTCCAGCGTCCTGCGGTTGCGACGGTGCAGCCCGCGGATCCGCCGGCACGCGCCGGACGGCACCCCCTGCGCGCTGGCCGAACTCGGCCGCTGCGGCGCCCCGTGCGCCGGCCGGGAGTCGGTCGAGGACTACGCGGCCCATGTCCGCGGCTTCACCGACGTGGTGGCCGGCCTGCCCAGCCCGGTGGTCACCCGGCTGCTGGCGCGGCTGGACCGACTGGCCGGCGCCGGTCGGTTCGAGGACGCGGCTCTGCACCGCGACCGGACGATCGCCCTGGTCAAGGGGTTGTACCGGCGGCAGCGGCTCGGCGCGCTCGCCGCGATCCCGCAGCTGGTGGCGGCCGCCCGGGACGGCACCGGCGGCTGGTGGCTGGTGGTCATCCGGTACGGGCGGCTCGCGGCGTCCGGACACGCCGTGTGCGGGGTCAACCCGATGCCGGTCATCGACCTGCTCATCGCCTCCGCCGAGACGGTCATCCCGGGGTCGGGGCCGCTGCCGGCGTCCGGGGCGGAGGAGGTCGGCACCCTGCTGCGCTGGCTGGAGGCACCCGGCGTGCGGCTGGTCCGGCTGGACGGCGAGTGGTCGTCACCGATCGGCGGCGCGGGCCGCTACCGCTGGGCCCTGGACCGCCCCGACCGCAGTGATAGACATGACCGATGATCACCGTCATCGTCATGATCGAGGTCGAGGCCGATCTCATCCCGGACGCCGCCCAGCGGATCGCCGACCTGCCCGGGGTGGACCAGGTCTATTCGTGTGCCGGCGACGTCGACCTCATCGTGGTGAGCCGGTTGCCCGACCACCAGGCGATCGCCGACCTGGTGCCGTCGTTGATCAGCAAGGTCCCCGGGGTCCGCCGCACCACCACCCACATCGCCTTCCGCTCCTACGCGAGCCGGGACAGCGAGGACGCCTTCTCCATCGGTAGCTGACGGCGGGCGGCCCGCCGGTGGGTCACTGCTGGTCGGCCAGCGCCGCCTGGGACACCGTGATCCAGTGGTCCAGCAGCTCCGCGGCCCGGCCGCTGGTCAGCGCGTCGCCGGCGGCCGCCAGCCCGGCCCGCAGATCGGCCGCCAGGTCGTCGGTCAGCCCGCGGTGCGCCGCCAGGGCGGCGGCGGCGTTGAGCACCACCGCGTCCCGGATCGGCCCCGGCTCACCCGCCACCAGCCGGCGCACCACGTCGGCATTGAACGCCGCCTCACCGCCGCGCAGGTCCGCCCTGGTCGCCCGGGCGAGGCCCAGGGCCTGCGGATCGACCGAGGTGATGTCCACGACGCCGGCGCGCACCCGCCACACCGTCGAGGTGGTGGTGGTGGTCAGCTCGTCCAGCCCGTCGTCGCCGCGGAAGACCAGCGCCTCGATACCGCGGACGGCCAGCACCTCGGCCATCAGCGGCGCCAGCGGCAGGCTGCCGCAGCCGATCGCCGCGGCGGCCGGCTGGGCCGGGTTGGTCAACGGGCCGAGGATGTTGAAGAAGGTGGGCACACCCAGCTCGCGGCGCGGGCCGGCCGCGTGCCGCATGGACGGGTGGAAGGCCGCCGCGAAGCAGAACCCGATCCCGACCTCGTCCACGCACCGCCGGACGCCCGCCGGGCTGAGGCTGATCGCCACCCCGAGGCTCTCCAGCACGTCGGCGGCGCCGGTCATGCTGGACGAGCCACGGCCGCCGTGCTTGACCACGGTGGCGCCCGCGGCGGCGGTGACGACGGCCGCCATTGTGGAGATGTTGACCGAGTTGGAGTTGTCACCGCCGGTCCCGACGATGTCGACCGCCCGGACCGGCACCGTGAAACGCTTGGCGTGGGCCAGCATCCCCTCGGCCAGCCCGCTGACCTCGGCCGCCGTCTCGCCCTTGGCGCGCAGGGCGACCGCGAAGCCGGCGATCTGGGCTCCGGTGGCCTCGCCGGCCATGATGCGCCCCATTGCCCAGGCGCAGTCGTCGGTACCGAGATGCTCGCCGGCCATCAGCCGGCGCAACACCGACGGCCAGGTGCGGGAGTCGATGGCGCTGGTGGGAGCCGTCACCGGACGGGGAGGGTGCGCAGTACCTTGGCGACCGTCTCGGCCGCGGTGATCGGGTCCAGCGGGTAGACCAGCACCTCCTGGGCCTTGGACCAGGTGGCGAGCCACCGATCCGCGGCGCGCCGGACGGCCAGGATGACCGGCGGCGGGTCGGCTGCCTCGTTGTGGATCTGTCGACAGATTCCCATCCCCCCGGTGGGCTGCGCCTCACCGTCCAGGATGACGACATCGGCCGCCGACGAGTCGATCGCCATCAGCACCTCGGCCACGTTGTCGCACTCCAGGAACGTCACCTTCGGCAGGTCAGCGGCGGGCCGCCGACCGATGGCGAAGATCAATTCCTCGCGAACCGCGGCGCGGTGGCTGTAGACCAAGATCGTGGGACCGGACACCGGCCCATCGTAGGGGACCGCAGACCGGCTGCGCCGCGCCGCCACCCGGGCGGGCATCATCGGTTTTCACAGGCCATAATCCATGTGTGACTACTGTGCAGACGCCGCCCGGGCCCGGCAACCTGAGCTCCCGCATCCACACCTTGAACCGGCCGAACATGGTCAGCGTCGGGACGGTGGTGTGGCTCGCCAGCGAACTGATGTTCTTCGCCGGGCTGTTCGGCATCTACTTCACCGCCAAGGCCACGTCCGAGGAGTGGCCGCTGCACGAGCTCAACGTCACCTACGCGACGGTCTTCACCGCGATTCTGGTGGCCAGCTCGTTCACCTGCCAGATGGGGGTGTTCGCCGCTGAGCAGGGCGACGTCATCAAGCTGCGGTTCTGGTACACGATCACGCTGGTGATGGGCTTGGTCTTCGTCCTCGGCCAGGCGAACGAGTACAAGAACCTGGTCGAAGAGGGCATGACGCTGTCCTCGGACGCCTACGGCACGGTGTTCTACCTGACCACCGGCTTCCACGGGCTGCACGTCATCGGCGGTCTGGTGGCCTTCGTGCTGCTGATCCAGCGCACCCGGTTGAGCAAGTTCACCCCGGCGCAGGCGACGTCGGCGATCGTCGTGTCGTACTACTGGCACTTCGTCGACGTGGTCTGGATCGCGCTGTTCGCAACGATCTATATCGTGAAGTAGTTCCGTGACGACGCTCCGGATTTCCCCGGACCACCGCTCTCCCCTGCATTCCCCGCCCGGATCTCCCGGGATCCACGGATCCGCTGCATCCGGCGGCGCCACGATCGCGGTAGTGATCAACGCAGCCGTCCGCAACGGATCCGGAGCATCAGCAGCACCCGATCTACCCGCCGCAACGACTGCAGACGAGGTGTCCTCATGAAACGGCCAACGCTCCCGCCACGGGTGCGCATCCGCGCGCGCAGCAAGGGTCAGCGCCGGTTGCGCGGCGCCCTCACCCTGATGATCGCGTTGGTCGGTTTCGGGCTCACCTTCAGCTTCCTGATCCCGACCCCGAACCAGGCCGAGGCCGGCCAGGTCGACGAGACCCAGATCGCCGCCGGTGCGGCCATCTACGTGAACTCGTGCATCACCTGCCACGGCTCCAACCTGCAGGGCGTCACCGATCGCGGTCCGTCGCTGATCGGCGTCGGCCAGGCGGCCACCTACTTCCAGGTGGCCACCGGCCGGATGCCGCTCGCCGACAACGGCGCGCAGGCCCCGCGCAAGGAGCCCTTCTTCAACCCGGAGGAGATCGCCGCGCTGGGCGCCTACGTCCAGGCCAACGGCGGCGGTCCGGAGGTCGACGTGGCCGCGGACGGCACCTCGGCGACACTGCGCGACAACACCGCGGTCGCCAAGGGCGCCGAGCTGTACCGGCTCAACTGCGCCTCCTGCCACAACTTCACCGGCAAGGGCGGGGCCCTCTCGCAGGGCAAGTACGCGCCCGACCTCGGTCCGGCCACCGATTCCGAGATCTATGCCGCGATGCTCAGCGGCCCCGAGAACATGCCGAAGTTCTCCGACGGCTCAGCTGACCCCCGACGAGAAGGTCGCGATCGTGACGTACGTACAGAGCGCAAAGGCCTCGATGGATCCGGGTGGTTACGGCCTCGGCGGCTTCGGCCCGGTCTCTGAGGGCTTCTTCGCCTTCATCGTGGGTATGGGTCTCATCGTCGGCGTGATGTTGTGGATGGGGGCCCGCGCATGAGCGGCGAGACGAGCATCACCAACCCGACCTCGGAAGAGCTGAACGCGATGTCGCGGGAAGAGCTCGCCCGCCTGGGCGCCCGGCTTGACGGCGTCGAACTGGTCGAGTACGGCCCGCGCTACGTGCCGGGCAGCCCGGCGGACAAGAACGCCGAGCGTTCGGTCACCAAGTGGTTCCTGCTCAGCGCGCTGTTCGGCGTACTGACGGCGGTGGCCTTCATCTGGTGGCCTCAGCAGTACCAGACGTGGACCTCGGACACCCAGTGGGTGTACGCGCTGTACAACCCGATCCTGGGGCTCTGCCTGGGTATGACGATCTTCTGCCTGGGCATCGGCGTCGTCGCCATCGCGCGCCGGCTGCTGCCGCACGAGTTGGCCATCCAGCAGCGACACGACGGCCTGTCCGCCGAGGTCGACCGGCTCACCCTGGCCGCGGAGCTGATGGACGTCGGCGACAAGTCCGGCCTGATCAAGCGGCGCGGCATGCTCAAGGGATCGTTGCTGCTGGCCGGCGGCGGGCTGGCCCTGGGTGCAGCCGTACCGGTGCTCGGCGGGTTCGTGAAGAACCCGTGGGCCGACGGTGCCGACTCCGAACTCTGGGTCACCCCGTGGGCGCCAGCCGCCGACGGCACCCGGGTCCGACTGGTCCAGATCGACGGTGTTCCGGTCAAGCCCAGCGACATGGCGGCCGGTGCGATGGTCACCGTCTTCCCGGCGGTGCCCGGCGGGGCGAAGGCGTCCGACGCCGCGGTCATGCTCTTCCGGTTGCGCGCCAACGAGCCGGTCAAGTTCCGTGACGCGACCCACCAGACGTTCCGGTTCGGCGACTACTACGCCTATTCCAAGATCTGCACGCACGTCGGCTGCCCGGTGTCGCTCTACGAGCAGCAGACCGGTCGGATCCTGTGCCCGTGCCACCAGTCGCAGTTCGACGTGAACGACGGCGCCCGCCCGGTCTTCGGACCGGCCGCCCGGCCGCTCCCGCAGCTGCCGATCACCGTGGACGACGAGGGGTACTTCGTCGCCACCAGCGATTTCACCGAACCCGTGGGGCCCGGTTTCTGGGAGAACAAGGGGAGATACGAATCATGAGCCGACTGACGACGGCCACCGCCGCCACCAAGCCGTCCCTGGTGGCCAAACAGCTGGACGAGGTGGACGTCCGATATCACGGCGCCCGCCCGATGCGGACGCAGATCTTCAACAAGGTCTTCCCGACGCACTGGTCGTTCCTGCTGGGCGAAGTCGCGATGTACAGCTTCATCATCCTGCTGCTGTCCGGTGTCTACCTGACGCTGTTCTTCGACGCCGCCATGACCGAGACCGTCTACCAGGGCGTCTACGACAAGCTCCGTGGCGTCCCGATGTCTGTGGCCTACGCCTCGTCGCTGGACATCTCGTTCGAGGTCCGCGGCGGGCTGCTGATCCGGCAGATCCACCACTGGGCGGCGCTGCTGTTCCTGGCGTCGATGATGCTGCACATGATGCGGGTGTTCTTCACCGGCGGCTTCCGCAAGCCCCGCGAGGCCAACTGGGTCATCGGCGTGCTGCTGCTGATCCTGGGCATGGCCGAGGGGTTCATGGGCTACTCGCTCCCCGACGACCTGCTCTCCGGCACCGGTCTCCGCGCGGTCAGCGCGTTCCTGCTGTCCATCCCGGTGATGGGTACCTGGATCCACTGGGCGGCCTTCGGTGGTGACTACCCCGGCGAGATCATCGTCGGCCGGTTCTACAGCCTGCACATCCTGCTGCTGCCGGGCATCATCCTGGCGTTGATCGCAGTTCACGTCGGTCTGGTCTGGTTCCAGAAGCACACCCAGTTCGCCGGGCCGCGGGCGACCGAGAACAACGTCGTCGGCGTCCGGGTGATGCCGGTCTTCGGCCTCAAGGCCGGCGGCTTCTTCGCCGTGGTGACCGGCATCATCGTGGTGATGGCGGGCGTCTTCCAGATCAACCCGATCTGGTTGCTGGGCCCGTACAACCCCTCCCAGGTGTCGGCCGGCGTCCAGCCCGACTTCTACATGGGCTTCCTCGACGGGCTGGTGCGGATCTGGCCGGCGTGGGAGGTCCACAACCTCTTCGGCCGCTACATGATCCCGGCGGTGTTCTTCCCGGCCATCGTCGGCGCCACGGTGTTGATGATCCTGGTCTCGGCCTACCCGTGGATCGAGCGGCACTTCACCAAGGACAACGCGCTGCACAACATCCTGCAGCGGCCCCGGGACGTCCCGGTCCGGACCGCCCTCGGCTCGGCGTTCATCGCCTTCTACGTGATGAACCTGATCATGGGTGGCAACGACATCATCGCGCTCAAGTTCGACATCTCGTTGAACGTGATGACCTGGATCGGCCGGGTCGGCTCGTTCCTGGTCCCGGTCGTGGTCTACATCGCGGTGTACCGGATCTGCCTGGGTCTGCAGCACGCCGACCGCGCGGTCCTGGAGCACGGCATGGAGACCGGCATCATCAAGCGGCTGCCGCACGGTGAGTTCATCGAGGTCCACCAGAGCCTCGACGGCGTGGACAGCCACGGTCATCCGATCCCGTTGGCCTACCAGGGCGCGTCTGTGCCGAAGCGGATGAACCAGCTCGGCTCTGCGGGGCACGCGGTGAAGGGTGTGTTCCGGCCCAAGGACGACAGCGGTCACGTCGATCCGCACACCGACGAGCTCGGCGGCGGCGACTCCCCGATCGAGGTGGCCAAGACCAGCACCACCCGAACCCTGGAGCGCTGACCAGGACTGAACCACGTTCTCCCATGTCGACGAGCCGCTGCTCCCCCACCCGGGGGCGGCGGCTTTTCGTTGCACCTGCAGGACCTCACGGGTCACGCCGGCGCACCGATGACGGCGGGCCCTGTGGCCGCCGCAGCGACTCAGCGCGCGGGTGACCGGACCAGGGTCGCCGCCAGCCGGTCCGGCGCGCCGTCGTCGGCCTGAGGCAGGAACAGCGACGGCTCGATCAGCTCCAGTTCCAGCACGCAGAAGTCCCCCACGTCGTCGCGCACCAGATCGACCCTGGCGTAACTGGGCGTCCCGAGAAGCCTGCCGGCCACCTCCAGCGCCGCCAGCGCCACCTCGACCTGCGCGGCGCTCGCCACGTGCGCAGTGTTGCTCTCGGCAGCGAACAGGTCCTCGACCGCGCCCGCCCGGGGTAGCGCGACCCGCTTGCCGGCAGCGTGGCTGAACCGGCCGTCGAAGAAGACCAGCGGCCATTCACCGTCGACGGCGACGGAGGCGACCAACGGCTGGACCAGGACGGTCTGGCCGGCCGCGTGCAGCCGAGCTACGTGGGCTGCGGCCAAGCCCTCCTGGTCGGCTCCGTAGGACGCCGCATCCCGACTACCGGCCCCTACCGCCGGTTTGACCACGAACTCCCCCGCCGGGAAGTCCGGCACCGACCCCACGGGGACGAAGACGGTCGGGGTGATCGGCACCCCGGCGGCGTCCAGCTGGCCCAGGTACTGCTTGTCCAGGTTCCACCGGACGGTGTCCGGGGAGTTGACGAGCTCACTGACCGCGGCCACCGTGTCGATCCAGCTCAGGAATTCCGGGAGCCGTTGCGGGTAGTCCCAGGCCGAGCGCAGCACCACCCGGTCGAACCGGGACCAGTCGACGTCCGGGTCGTCCCAGTCGGTGACCGACACGGCCACCCCGGTCCGCTGCAGCGCCGCCAGCGCCGCCGGCTCGTCCTCGTCCCGGCCCCGGGCCTGCCGGGCGGTCACCCACGCCAGTCGTTCGATCACCGGGCGACCCTACCCACCCCTCGGACGACAAACAGCCGCCGTCCGGCCCGGAGCGGGCTGGACGGCGGCTGGACGCAGCTGAACCGGAAGGCGAGGACCTCAGTGGTCCGACGGCACCCGGTGGTACTCGAACAGCAGGCCGGAGATGCTCATCATCAGGAAGACGCCGGTCAGCAGCATCAGCCACACCTGGAAGAACGCGGTGCCGACCGCGAACACCGCCGCGGAGCCGGCGATGCAGATCGGCCAGTACGAGCCGGGCGAGAAGAACCCCAGCTCACCGGCGCCGTCGGACACCTCTGCGGTGACGTTGTCCTCGGGGCGGATCTGCTGCAGGCGGCGGGCGGAGAACCACAGGAACGACCCGACGATCAGCGACAGGCCGCCGGTGAGAGCGATCGCCACCACACCGGCCGGCTCGTCGGCACCGGCGAAGACGCCGTAGATCACCGCCGCGAGGAAGAAGAACGCGGCGAGCCAGAGGAACAGGCGGTATTCGACCTTCATCGTCAGTTCCCTCCGGCAATGATGTTGTCCACGGCCCGACGGGTGTCGAACGTCGGCGTGGTGGTGGCCGCGGGCGCGCAGAGCTCACCGCAGTCCATCTTGGTCAGCGCCTCGGCGTTGGTGTAGCCCCGACCCGTCGCCGTGTTCACCGTCTGACGCAGGTCCAGGTACTGGTTGAACAGCGCGTCCGGCATCGCCCGCACCTCGAAGTTCATCATCGAGTGGTACTGGCCGCACAGCTCGGCGCACCGCCCGACCATCGCGCCTTGGACCGTGATCGTGTTCTGGAACATGTCTCCGTTGTCGACCTGGTTGGCCTTCGGGGACGGGAACACATCACGCTTGAAGAGGAAGTCCGGCACCCAGAAGGAGTGGATGACGTCCTTGGACTCCAACTGGTACTGGATGATCTTGTTCGTCGGCAGCACCAGCATCGGGATCTCCGCGCTGCTGCCCACGGTGTGCACCTCGGCGTCCTTGCCGGTGGCCCCGGCCGGTGCGTCCGGGCTGACGCTGTTCACGTAGGAGAAGTCCCAGTTCCACTTGAACGCCGTCACGTTGACCGTGACATCGGGGTTCGCGTTCATCTTCAGCACGTCGTTCTCGGTGGTGACGGTGAAGTAGAACAGCACCATGACCAGCACCATCGGGATCGCCGTGTAGACGATCTCCAGGGGCAGGTTCTCCTTGGTCTGCTTCGGGTAGAGGGGCGAGCCCTTCTTCTTGCGGTGCAGCGCGAAGGACCAGAACATCAGCCCCCACACCCCGATGCCGATCACCAGCGCGGCGATGAAGGTCGCCGACCAGAAGTACTGCATCTTCATGCCTTCGTCGGTGTGCCCTTCCGGCCAGCCGAACCGCGGCAGGTCGGCGAACGAACACCCGCTGAGGAGCATCGATGCGCCCGCGAGGCCACCCGCGAGGGTGAACCGCCGCAGTCGAGATCCAGCCACATTCACGCCTTTCATCGTCCTGAGGGCTTCAATCTACTTCACACACGGAGTTCACACGTGGCCGGGCGCGCACGGGCGAAGGGCCTCCGATACGGAAGACTCGACCCCATGTGCGGACTCATGGGGTATCTGTCCACGACCGGCGACGCCGCGTCCAGGGTGTCGGCCGTCGCGGCCGGAATGCAATGCGCGCGGCACCGCGGGCCGGACGACAACGGCACCTGGCACGACCCGGATGTCGTGTTCGGATTCAACCGGCTGTCGATCATCGACATCGAGCACGGGCACCAACCGTTGCGCTGGGGGCCGCCGGAGAACCCTGACCGCTACGCGCTGGTCTTCAACGGCGAGATCTACAACTACCTGGAGCTGCGGGCGGAGCTCACGGCGGAACACGGGGCCACCTTCCGCACCCAGGGCGACGGTGAGTCCATCGTGGCCGGGTTCCACCACTGGGGCGCCGAGGTGGTCTCCCGGCTCCGCGGCATGTTCGCCTTCCTGATCTGGGACACCGAGACCCGGCGGCTGTTCGGCGCCCGGGACCCGTTCGGCATCAAGCCGCTGTTCTACGCCACGGTCCGCACCGCCGGCACCGCCGGCACTGCCGACACCGCCGACACTGCCGGCACCGCCGGCACCGCCGGCACTGAAGGCGTGGGCTGGGTCTTCTCCTCCGAGGCCAAGGGCGTGCGCGAGCTCTCCGGGCCGGCCACCGTCGACAGCACCGCCCTGCAGCACTACCTCGTCCTGCAGTACGTCCCGGAGCCGGCCACGATGGACGAGTCGGTCCGCCGGGTCGAGTCGGGTACCAGCTTCCTGGTGACACCCGAGGACTCCTCGCTCACCTTCCACCGCTACTTCCACCCGGTCTTCGCCCCCCGATCGGTGAGCGGACCGGACCGGCCCGCGCTGTACGCCGAGATCGCCGACGTGCTCACCGACTCGGTCGCCAAGCACATGCGGGCCGACGTCACGGTCGGGGCGTTCCTGTCCGGCGGTATCGACTCCACCGCGATCGCCGCGCTGGCCAAACGGTCCAACCCGGACCTGATCACCTTCACCACCGGGTTCGAGCGGCAGGGCTACTCCGAGGTCGACGTGGCCGCCGAGACGGCCGCGGCCCTCGGCGTCCGGCACGTCATCCGGACCGTCTCCGCCCAGGACCTGATGGACACCCTGCCGTTGATCGTCTGGTACCTCGACGACCCGGTCGCCGACCCGGCGCTGGTGCCGCTGTACTTCGTCGCCCGGGAGGCCCGCAAACACGTCAAGGTGGTGCTGTCGGGCGAGGGTGCCGACGAGCTGTTCGGCGGTTACAACATCTACCGCGAGCCGTCCAGCCTTGGTCCGATCACCCGCCTCCCGCAGGGGCTCCGCCGAGGGCTCGGCGCGCTCGGCCGAGCGTTGCCGGAGGGCTTCCGGGGCAAGGACATGCTCCGTCGCGGCGCCATCGACCTGCCCGACCGCTACTACGGCAACGCCCGCATCTTCCGGGAGGAGCAGCTCGCCGGGCTGCTGCGGACCTACCGGTCCGACACCTCGTTCCGCGACGTCACCGACCCGGTCTACGCCACCAGCGCCGGTTGGGACCCGATCTCGCGGATGCAGCACGTGGATCTGTTCACCTGGCTCCGCGGCGACATCCTGGTCAAGGCGGACAAGATGACGATGGCGAACTCCCTGGAGCTGCGGGTGCCGTTCCTGGACGTCGAGGTGTTCGACGTGGCCCGCAAGGTCGACTCCGCACTCAAGATCACCCGGGAGACCAGCAAGTTCGCGCTGCGCCGGGCGCTCGCGGACATCGTGCCCGCGCACGTGCTCAACCGGCGCAAGCTCGGCTTCCCGGTGCCCATCCGGCACTACCTGGCCGAGGAGGCCTACGACTGGGCGCGGGACATCATCACGTCCGCCCAGGCCGGGGAGTTCCTCGACACGGCAGCGGCGCTGGCCCTGCTGGACGCGCACCGGGCCGGCACCGCCGACCACTCACGTCGGATCTGGGCGATCCTGGTGTTCCTGCTCTGGCACGGCATCTTCGTCACCGGTGCCATCACCCCGGCGATCCCGGAGGAGCACTACCCCGTCACCTTGTGACGACCCGGTCCTGCGGTACGAGCACCCCCAGGGCGGCCACGATCTCGGTGGCCGCCGGGGTGCCGTACGCCGCGGCCAGCCGCGGGAAGGACAGCTCCCAGTCCAGCGTCCATTCCTGGGTGCCCAGCGTCTCCAGCACCAGGGTCGCGATGAGCGAACCGAGCTGGGCGGACCGCTCCAGGCTCAGGCCACGCTCGCGACCGGCCAGAAAACCTGCCCGGAAGCCGTCACCGACACCGGTCGGGTCGACCTTCAGGATTTCCGGGACCACCCCCACGGTGATCTCGGTGCCGTCGGCGTCCACGATCTGCACGCCGTTCTTGCCGTGCGTGGTGACCCGGCAGGCGACGTGTCCCATGATGTCGGCGATCGACCAGCCGGTCTTGGCGGTCAGCAGGCCCAGCTCGTAGTCGTTGCTGAACAGCAGCGCGGCGCCGGTGACCAGCGCGGCCGCCTGGGCGCCGTCCATCCGGGCGAGTTGCTGGGACGGGTCGGCGGCGAAGGCGTAGCCCCGCTCACGGCACTCCCGGGCGTGCCGCAGCATCCCCTCGGGATCATCGGCGCTGATCACGACCAGATCCACCGGCGTGACGGCGGTGATCGGCCCGATCTCGAGCTCCCTGGACCGTGCCATCGCACCCGCGTAGAAGGTGGCGATCTGGTTCATGTCCTGGTCGGTGGTGCACATGAAGCGGGCCGTCTGGACGTCGGTGAAGGTCCGCACGAAGTCGCAGTTCACCCCGTGCCCGCGCAGCCACCGGTCGTACTCGGCGAAGTCGGCGCCGACGGTGCCCAGCAGTACCGGCGACGTCCCGAGCAGGCCCATCCCGTAGGTGATGTTCGCCGCGCACCCCCCGCGACGGACAACCAGGTCGTCCACCAGGAAGGACAGTGAGACCCGGTCGAGCTGGTCGGGCAGCAACGAATCGGTGAACCGACCCGGGTAGTTCATCAGATGATCGGTGGCGATCGATCCGGCCACGACAACGGTCACGGGACGACCTCCACGATCATCGGGGACATGCACAGGTCAGCGTTCTGGTCACGGCAGCACTTCAGGGCACACGAACAGCGGCCCGCCGGATGTTTACCCGACGGGCCGCTGGACGAACGAAATCAGTGGAACGAGTCGCCGCACGCGCAGGAGTTGCCTGCGTTGGGGTTGTCGATGGTGAAACCCTGCTTCTCGATGGTGTCGACGAAGTCGATGGTCGCACCGTCGAGGTAGGGCTTGCTCATCCGGTCGATGGCCAGACCGACGGTGTCGAACTCGACGAGCGCGTCACCGTCCAGCTGGCGATCATCGAAGAAGAGCTCGTAGCGCAGCCCGGAGCAGCCACCCGGCTGAACGGCGATGCGCAGCACCATCTCGGGGTTGCCCTCGCGGTCGAGCAGGGCGCGTGCCTTCGCGGCGGCGCTTGCGGTCAAAGTGGCACCGTGGGCCGGTGCGGCGGCGACGGTGTCGCCGGCCTCAACGGTGTCCTGGGTGACGGTCTCGGCGGTCGTCATATGCGATCCCCTTCATCTGAGGTCAGGCTGTGATGTCACTGCGGTCATGGTGCGAACGCGCGGTCGGAACTCGACGGAGCGGGCAATTCCGTTCCACGCACTCTCTGCAACATCGGTCCGCCTTCCGATGATGCCACGATTCGGCCCCGGATCCGTCGAGTGTGGCCAACGGCGCTGACCTGGCTAGGCTGACAGTGTGAGCATCTTCAGCAGGAAGACTGCGGTCGACACCCCGGCTACGACCACCACGCCGGTGGAGCCGGTGGTGGGCAAAGGCGTCCCGACGCCCCGTCAGCGGGAGAAGTCGCCGCATCGCGGCCCCGTCGCGCCCCCGCCCAAGACCCAGCGTGAGGCCTTCCGCCGCGCCAAGACGTCCGGCGTGGCGATGACGAAGGAGGAACGCAAGGCGGCAGCCGCGGTCCGTCGCGAGCGGATGATGCGCGGCGACGACGCGGCGGTCCTCCCCCGCGACCGGGGTCCGGTGCGGCGCTACGTCCGCGACGTCGTCGACGCCCGGCGCAACGTCAGCGGGCTACTGCTGCCGGTGCTGATCTTCTCCTTCGTGATGTCGACGCTGTCCCCGGTGCTGCAGGTCTACGGGATGCTGCTGATGGTCGTGGTGATCATGGCCTCGCTCGCCGACTCCGTCGTGCTCGGGCGGCAGATCAGCCGTCAGGTCCAGCAGAAATTCCCCAAGGGCGATCCGACCGGAATCTCGGTGAAGGGCTCGGCGCTGGGCTACTACGCGTTCAACCGCGCGATGCTGCCGCGCCGGTTCCGGGCGCCGCGGGCACGGCTGCGGCCCGGCGACGCCGTGGTCTGACCTCTCACCCACAAGACCCCGGACAGCTCGGCTGTCCGGGGTCTTGCGTGCTGGTGGGGTCAGAGCCCGAGGTAGCGGCTCAGCTCGTACGGCGTGACCTGCCGGCGGTAGGCCTCCCACTCGGCCTTCTTGTTCCGCAGGAAGAACTCGTAGACGTGCTCGCCCAGGGTCTCGGCGACGAACTCGGACCGCTCCATCGCCTCGACGGCCGAGCCCAACGAGTTCGGCAGGTCCAGGTAGCCGATCGCCCGGCGCTCGGCCTCCGACAGCGACCAGACGTCGTCCTCGGCCGGGGCGGGCAGCTGGTAGTCGTTCTTGATCCCCTGCAGGCCGGCCGCGATGATCACTGCGAACATCAGGTACGGGTTGCAGGACGAGTCCGGCGAGCGGACCTCGATGCGCTGGCTGGACGCCTTGCCCGGGGAGTAGTTCGGCACCCGGACCAGGGCCGAGCGGTTGGCCTGGCCCCAGCAGACGGTGGTGGGGGCTTCGCCGCCGAGCACCAGTCGCTTGTAGGAGTTGACCCACTGGTTGGTCACTGCGGTGAACTCCGGCGCGTGCCGCAGCACGCCGGCCAGGAACGCCTTGCCGGTCGCCGACAGCTGGTACGGGTCCTCGGGGTCGTAGAAGGCGTTGGTCTCGCCCTCGAACAGCGAGAAGTGGGTGTGCATCGCCGAACCGGGCTGATCGGCGAACGGCTTCGGCATGAACGTCGCGCGGACCCCCTGGGTGATCGCCACCTCCTTGATGACGTAGCGGAAGGACATGATGTTGTCCGCCATCGTCAATGCGTCGGCGTAGCGAAGGTCGATCTCCTGCTGGCCGGGGGCACCCTCGTGGTGGGAGAACTCGACCGAGATACCCATCGCCTCGAGGCTCTCGATGGCGCGTCGCCGGAAGTGCGGGGCGGCGTCGTGCGAGGCCTGGTCGAAGAAGCCGCCGGAATCGGCCGGGATCGGCTGCGAACCGTCCTGCGGCAGGTCCTTGAGCAGGAAGAACTCGATCTCCGGGTGCACGTAGCAGGTGAAGCCCAACGATGCGGCGTCGGCCATCACGCGGCGCAGCACGTGCCGCGGGTCCGCCCAGGACGGTGAACCGTCCGGCATCGCGATGTCGCAGAACATCCGCGCCGAGTAGACGCGGCCGCCGTCGGTCTCCCAGGGCAGCACCTGGAAGGTGGCGGGGTCGGGCTTGGCGACCATGTCGGACTCGTAGACCCGTGCGAAGCCCTCGACGGCGGAGCCGTCGAAGCCGATGCCGTCGTTGAACGCGCCTTCCAACTCGGCCGGCGCCACGGCGACACTCTTGAGATACCCGAGGACATCCGTGAACCACAGCCGGACGAACCGGATGTCGCGCTCCTCGAGGGTGCGCAGGACGAACTGACGCTGGCGATCCATGGCCTCACCCTAAGGCAGAGCCGGTCACGGGCAGACGAGGCCGTCCCTGGGGAGGTCCACGTCGGTCAGATAGGCCGTCACCGCGCCGTCGACGCAGGCAATTCCGGAGAACGTGGCCGTGTGGCTGTCGCCGTTGACCGTGATCAGCTGCGCATCGAGGTGGGTGGCCAGCTGCTGCCCGGCGGTGTACGGGGTCGCTGGGTCACCGGTGGTGGAGACGACGAGCAGGGTCGGTAGGTCCGGCGCGGCGGCAATGTCCGGGTCGAGCGTGCGCTCCCCCGGCCAGCGGCTGCACTGGTCGTCCAGCGGCACGATCGGATCACCGGAGGTCAGGAACGGGGCCGCCACGGCGACCTGCTCCGCCAGGGTGGTGTCGGTGTCCCCTGGCGCACGACGTTCGTAGTCCATGCAGTTGACCGCACCGAAGACATCGAGCAGCGACGTATAGGTGCCGGTGGTGTCGCGCTGGTGGTAGGCGTCGGCGAGCGCCATCAGCAGGAATCCGTCGCCGTCGGCGAGGTTGGTCAGCGCGGCGAGCAGGGTCGGCCAGTACTGCGTGCCGTAGAGCGCCTGGCCGGTCCCGGTGATCGCGTCGTCGAAGGTCATCACCCGCTCGTCCCGCAACGGCAGCGGGGTGTCCAGCAACGGCCGGACCAATCCCTGGAAGACAGCCGTCGTCGTGTCGGGGTCGGTGCCGAGCGGGCAGCCGTCCTGTTGGGTGCACCACCTGGCGAATGCGTCGAACGCGCCCTGAAAGCCTGCCGACTGGGCGACGGTGGCCTCGTCGAGACTCATCTGCGGGTCGATGGCGCCGTCGAGCACCATGGCCCGCACCGAGCCGGGGAACCGCTCCGCGTAGACCGCGCCGAGCAGCGTGCCGTAGGAGAACCCCAGATACGTCAGCTGCCGCTCGCCCAACGCGGACCGCAGCACGTCCATGTCCTGTGCGGCATCCACGGTCCCGATGTTGCGCAGGAACGCGGCCCCGTCGATCCCGGCGTCCCGCCCGGTGTGGGTGACGCAGGCGGTCACGTAGTCGGCGGTCGCCCGGTTGATCGCGGCGATCCCGGCCGGGGTGGTGGTGCGGTTGTTCGCGGCACGGGCCGCGTCCTGCTCGGCATCGGTCAGGCACTGCACCTGCGGGCGGGACGCGCCGACGCCCCGGGTGTCGAACCCGACGAGATCCATCGCGGAGCGCAGGTTATCCGCCCTCCCGGCGGCCACCAGACCTGCCACCAGATCCATGCTGGAAGCCCCGGGCCCACCCGGGTTGAGCTGGATGGTGCCGACCCGGTCCGGCCCGGTAGCCGGGGCCCGCAGCACCCCGAGGCTGATCGTCGGCCCGGTCGGCTCGGCGTAGTCCAGCGGCACTATCAGGTTGGTGCACTCCAGACCGTTAGCGGCGTAGAGATCGTCGTTGTCGGGGTTGTCGTTGAACGAAGGACAGGGCTGCCAGGTCAGCTGCTGGGTGTAGAACGCCGCCAGGGCGGGCGGGATGAGGCCGGCGCCGGTGCCGCCAGGGGCGGGCCGCGGGATGGGCCCCTCGATCGGCCCGGTCGCCCCCGGCGGCTCGGCGGTGGGACCGACGTCCGGTGTGGTGGCCTCCGACGGCCCGCCGGTTGCCGAGGCTCCGACGCTCACGCCGGCGCGGCCCGGCACCTGGCTGGTGCACGCGCTGACGGTCGTCACCGTCGCGACCAACAGCAGGATCAGAACGCGGGAGGTCGGGGTGCGCACCCTGCGATGGTGCCACCGCCGCACCCGGCCCGGGCGGGAACGGCACACCCGTCCCCGCCCGGGGTCGTCACTCGGCGGGTTCTTCGACTGCCTCCGGAACCTCTTCGGGCTCCATGGTGTTGGGCTCGGACCCGGCGCCGATGCCGGCACCGGTCTCCGGGTTGGGCACCTCGCCTCCGGTGGAATCGTTGGGCTGCGAGGGTTCCTTCTGGTTCTGGTTGTCCGACATCGTGGGCTCCTTTGCCGTGGTCGATCGCGGGTCCGCTAACCGGACGGCCGGCCTGCGGGTCTGTGGGAGACCCCGGACGCCCGGTGGCAGATAGGTTTCCCAGTATGGGACCTGCGCAATCGACGACGGCCCGGGACCCCGACAGTGACGGGCCGGGCGCCGTCGTGCGGCGTCACCGATGGCGCTGGGTCGGGGTCGCGGCACTGGTCCTGATCGCCCTCGGTGGCTGGGTGACGTTCCGGTCCTGGCAGGCCTACAGTGCGCTGACCGATGCGCGGGCGACGATCACCGGCAGCCTGCAGCTGTCGGTCGAGGACCTGATGGACCGCAGGACCGATCACTTCACCGTCACCGGTGGCCCGGTTGCAGGAGCAGACCGCCCGGGCCCGGTCCGCCGTGGACGACCCGATCTTCACCCTGGCCACCCACCTGCCGTTCGTCGGCGTCGACCTCGGCGCGGTCCGGACGATCGCCACCGCGGTCGACGACGTGGCCACCCAGGTCCTGCCGCCGCTGGTCGGGTTGGCGGCGGTGGCCGACCCGCACGTGCTGCTGCCGCAGGACAGTCGGTTCGACCTGGACCCGATCATCGCCGCCGCGCCCGGTCTGCGACACGCCGACGGCACCGCCCGCGGCGCGCTCCGGGGGGTGATCGACATCCCGCGGGACGACGTGATCGCCCCGATCGCCACCGCGGCCGACGATCTCACCGACAACCTGCGCACCCTGCGGTCGGTGACCTCACGGGCGGCGACCGCCACCGAACTGCTGCCGCCGATGCTGGGTGCCGACGGCCCGCGGCGGTACCTGGTGCTGTTCCAGAACCTCGCCGAAGCGCGGTCCACCGGCGGGCTGTTCGGCTCCTACGCAGTCATGACGGTCGACCACGGACGGTTGAGCCTGAGCGGCCAGGGCGCCACTCAGCGGACCATCGACCGGTTCGACGATCCCGTCGCGCCGATCACCGCCGACGAGGCGACCCTCTACGGCCGCAACATTGCCACCATCTCGATGGATGTGAACTTCACCCCGGACTTCCAGCGGGCGGCGCAGCTGTTCTCCGTGATGTACCAGAGCCGCATCGACCCGGCGCCGCTGGACGGGGCCTTCGCGGTGGACCCGGTGGCGCTGGCCCACATCCTGCGCGGCTACCCGCCCATCGATCTCGGCGGCACCACCGTCGACGCGTCCAACCTCGCGTCGTTCCTGCTGTCCGACATCTACCGGATGTTCCCGGCGGACAAGGACAAGAGCCTGCGGGACGCCTACACCGCAGAGGCGACGGGCACTGCGCTGGCGGCGCTGATGTCGCCGCCCACCGACGCTGCCGCCGCGCTGCGGGGGGTCAGGCAGAGCATCGTGGAACACCGGCTGCTCGTGTACAGCTCCCACCCGGCGGAGCAGGCTGCCCTGGCGGGCCTCGGCCTCACCGGCCGGTTGCCGGTCACCGACCCCGCCGGGCAGCCCACTTTCGGGATCTTCCTGGCCGACCGCACGTTCCTGGGTTCGAAGCTGTCCTACTACCTCACCGGATCCAGCACTCTGACCGCCGGTCCGTGCGCCACGGACGGCAGCCGGTCGGTCACCGTCCGGCTGGACTTCACCTTCGACGGCCCCTCGTCCGGGCTGCTGGAGGAGATCTCCGGCACCGGCCCCAAGGCGTACACGCTGACCGACGAATTCCGGGCCTACGCACCCACCGGGGCCACTCTCACCGGCGCCGACGTCGACGGGACACCGGTCGAGGTGACCCGTGGAACCGATTTCGGACGTGACGCCGGGCGCTTCCAGACCGACTTCCCGCCCGGATCCACCAAGGCGGTGACCCTGCACTTCGCGCTGCCGCCCCCGGACCCCGCAGCGCCGGACCTGACCCGGCCGGTCGTCCGGATCCCGCCGGCGGTCCGGTCCTGGCCGGTCGACGCCGCGGCCTTCCGGCGCTGCGGCTGAGCCGCCGCCTCCACGCGAGCCGGGTCGCGAAGGTCAGCTGTTACGCCAACGCGCGTCCTCGGACTCCAGCCGGGCCTCCCGGTCGTGGACGGTTTCCAGGGCGCGAGCCGCGGACGCCTGGTCGGGGTACGGCCCGAGCCGGTCCTTGGCCTTGCAGACGCCCTCCGGTTCCACGGTCTGGTGCTTCAGGCAGTAGAACCACTCGGTGTTCTGACCGATCTCATCTGGCATGGGATCAGCGTGCCACGCCGGCGACGAGGTCGCCGGACTCCTCGTCCAGCAGCCGGACGGTGTAGGTGTGCGTCGCCGGATCCGCCGATTCGAGCACCACCTCCACCTGGTCGCCCTCGGTGACGCCGTCGGACGCGCAGGTGGCCCGGACCGGGGGGTCGTCGAGCACCAACCGGGCCTGGTCACGCTCCCGGTCGACCTGCAGCACGGTCCCGGTGAAGACGTCACCCTCGCGGCCGCTGAGCAGGAAGGCGCCGACCGCACCGATGCAGGCCCGCTCCAGTGCGCTCGCCCGCTGGGCCGACGCACCCATCACGCCGGGCAACTCGTCGAGCCGGCGGCGCGCCCAGTCCGGCACCGGCGTACCGGCGTGCAGGGCCAGGCAGATCTCGGTGCCGAACCGGTCGACCAGCCGCCGCAGTGGCGCCGTGACGTGGGCATACGGGGCCCCGATGCCGGCGTGACCGGTCCGCTCGGGCGTCGGGTGGGCCGGCGACTCCGGATCGAACGGGTGGTAGCTCGCGCCCCGCAGCAACCGCGCCGCATACTCCAGGAACGCCGCCTGTTTCGGCTCCGCCGCGTCGAGCCCGGCGATCACGTCGCCCGGCGCAACACCCGCCGGCCAGTCCACGCGCAGGGCGGCGGTGGCCCGACGCAGCTCCTCGATCTGCTTGTCCGACGGGTCCGGCAACGTCCGCAGGATGCCGATCCCGCCGGCCAGCATGATCGAGGCGGCACACATTCCGGTGAGCAGGCTGATCTCGGCGTTCCATTCCTCCATGTCCGACATCGCCCGCAGTTCCAACCGCCAGCCGGTCGGCCGCGCCGGATCACCGGTGGGCACCACCTCGACGTCGGGCAGGTCCAAGGTCAGGGCGTGCCGTTGCCGGGCCAGCCGCTGCCGCAGCCGGCCGACCTCGGGGAGCAACGCGATCGACGGGTGCGGGGTGCCGGCGACGACATCGCGCTCGGCGCTGCGGTAGTCCAACCGGGCGACCGAGCGCACCCACGCCCGCTGCACGTCGACCTCGACCACCTCGCCGGCCGCGTCGAGCTGCATCGTCCACAGCACGGCTGGTCGGCGCTGGTCGGGCAGCAGGCTGGCGGCGCCCTCGGACAGCTCCCGCGGATGCAGCGGGGTGGACAGGTCCGGGCTGTACAGCGTCTGCCCGCGCACCCAGGACTCCTCGTCGATCGGGCCGCCGGGGACCACCCACGCCGCGACGTCGGCGATCGCGTACTGCACGACGTACCCGGTGCCGTCTGTCGTATGCGTCAACAGCACCGCCTGATCGAGGTCCATCGAGCCGGTCGGGTCCAGGGTGACCAACGGCAGTTCGGTGCGATCGGGGCGATCAGGGGCCACCGTCGGGCCGGCGGCCACCGCCGCCAGCGCCGCGGCGGTCACCGCGGCCGGGAACTCGGTGGGCACCCCCAGCTCGGCGCGGATCGCCGCCACATCGATCGGTGCGACTCGGGTTGTAGATCCTGCGTTGGCTCACCGTTGCGACATTAACGGGCGGTCGGCGGGAGCGGCACGGCGAGGATCGGAGCGCCCGGACCCGTCTCGGGGTATCAATGCAGGTATGGCAATCATCGTCGCACTGCTCGTGCTGTGGCTGGTCTTCAGCGTCATCGGCTTCGTGGTGAAGGGCCTCTTCTGGCTCGCCGTCATCGGGCTGGTGCTGTTCGTGGTCACCGGCCTGTTCGGGGCCAACCGGAGCAGGTCCAAGGTCTGACGCCGTCCGACCGACGATGTTCCGCCCCGGCCGGATCCGCCGGGTCCGACCAGGAAGTGGAAAGGCGAGGATGGCGCACGAGGACACCCCCAAGACCGGCACGGACGACCTGGAGCACCAGCAGCCGGGCGGCGGCCTGCCCCCCAGGCTGCTCGTCGGCATCGGTGCGGTACTGATCGTGGCGGCCATCGTGATCCTGATCGTGGTGCTGAGCAAGACCTGACCGGCCGCCCCGGGGCAGGCGGTGCGGGGCGCGAAGTCGGGGGACGAGTCGACCTGTAAGCCGGGTTCTGTTCCCGGGTGCCTCGCGGCCTCCCGTTCGGCAGCCATCCATCTGGGCGCGCCGTCACCGGCACGCTCGTGCGGTCCACCCGCAGGCTCGGGCGGGCCGCCCTCGAACACCTGCGCACCGGTCCTCACGGACCGGCTCCTGACCTTGCTCCGGGTGGGGTTTACCGAGCCGCGCCGGTCACCCGGCGCGCTGGTGGTCTCTTACACCACCGTTTCACCCTTACCGGCTCCGGCGCTCGCGCGTCGGCCCGGCGGTCTCTTCTCTGTGGCACTGTCCCGCGGGTCACCCCGGGTTGCCGTTGGCAACCACCCTGCCCTGTGGAGCCCGGACTTTCCTCGACACCGCATGCGGTGCCGCGACTGCCCGGTCGACTCGTCCGGCCGGGAATGCTACCCGAGCAGGTGACCCGTCTCGTTGATCGTCCAGACGGTGTTCGTGTTCTTGGCATCGACGAGCAGCCCCGACACCGCACCGTTGTCGATCCGCAACCGGTAGGCGACGCCGGGGTCGGTACCCAACGCCCAGGTCAGCAGCACCCGGATCGGGGCGGCGTGGGACACCACCACCACGCAGCGACCCCGGTGCGCGGTCACGGCGTGTTCGACGGCCTCGGTCATGCGTTCCCGGAGGTCGGTCAGGCTCTCCCCGCCCGGCGGCGCGGCCGCCGCGTCGATCCGCCAGCGGCGGAAGACGTCCGGCCAGCGCGTCGCGATCTCCCGCTCCGAGAGGCCCGTCCAGTCCCCCAGTGCCTGGTCGGTGATCCGGTGGTCCACCTCCACGTCGCACCGTGTCCCGCGCCGGGTCGACGCGGCTGCGATGGCGTCGGCGGTGGATCGGCAACGGTCCAGCGGGGAGGTGATCACCACCTCCGGGCTCAGCGGCGCCAGCCGGCGGGCGACCTGGCGGGACTGCCGCAGCCCCCGTTCGGTCAGCGGCACGTCGACCTGTCCGGCGTACCGGCCGACCGCCCCCCAGGTGGTCTCACCGTGCCGCACGACCAGCACCGATGTCACCCCGGCGGCGCGGTCCCGGGATCTGCCGTTCATCGGGTGTCAGGCGCGGACGAGAAGGGCGCCGCACTCGGGACACCGCGCGACGGCGTCGATCGGCGCGGCCTTGAGCTGCCCCAGCGCGATCCGGTCGATCTCGATCCGGCACGCGCCGCACCGGCCGCCGACGAGCTCGCCGGCGGCGACCTTGCCCAGCGCCCGGATCCGGTCGTACAACGCGACCACGTCGGCAGGGTAGCCCCGCGGTCAGGGCGGCCCGCTTCTGCTGCTCCGCCGCGAGGACCGCGTCGATCTCGGCGAAGGCGGCGTCCCGGGTGGCGACCGCATCGGCGATGTCGGCGTCGATCGCGGCCAGACTCGCGCGGGCGGCGGCCAGCACCCCTTCGGCGGCTTCCCGTTGCTCCATCAGCTCCAACTCGGCGTCCTCCAGGGTGGACTGCCGACGCTGCAGCGACTCGATCTCGTGCTGCAGGCCCTCCATGTCCTTGGGGCTCGCCGCTCCCGAGGCCAGCCGCTCGGCATCCCGGCGAGACCGGGCCCGCACCTGTTCGACCTCACCGTCGAGCTTGTCGGTGGCCCGCTGCAGATCACCGACCTCGGTGACCGCGGCGACGACCGCCCGCCGCGCGACCGCGGCCCGCTCCTCGCCGTCGGCGATCACCGCCAGCGCCGGCAGGTGGGAGCGGCGGTGCCCGGCGGCGTCGGCCACCCGGTCGACCGCGGCGAGATCGAGCAGTGTTCTCTGCACGAACGGATCAAGCTTCACCAGGTACCCCGCCGCCGGTCCGAAGATCATGTTGTGCGGGACAACCTATCCCGTCGGTCGGCCAACCACCCCATGCCTCAGTCCACCCGGACGCGCCACGGGTCGGTGCGCCGCACCGAGACCACCGTGTGGACCGCCAGTTCCCGGCTCAGCAGCGCGGCCGCCACCGGCAGCCAGGGCCATTCACCGGCCCAGTGGGCGACGTCGACCAACACGGGCCGGCCGGGGACGGCGACGTACTCCTGCGCCACGTGGTGCCCCAGGTCCGAGGTCAGGAACGCGTCGACCGTCTGCGGGTCCAGGACCGGCAGCAGCGACCCGCCGGACCCGCCGCAGACGGCCACCCGGCGGATCACCCGGTCCGGGTCGCCGGCGAGCCGGACGCCGGTGACGGTGGGTGGGAGGGCGGCGGCCACCGCCACGGCGAACTCCCGCGCGGTCAGCGGTGCGACCAGCTCCCCCACCCGGCCGAGGCCGACGGCCGGGTCGGACGCAGCAGGCTGCAGCGGTCGGGTCCCGGTCAGAGCGAGGACCGCCGCCAGGGCGTCGTTGACCCCGCCGACGGCGCGGTCGGCGTTGGTGTGGGCGGCGAAATGCGCGATCCCGGCCCTGATCAACCGGTGGATCACCGCGCCTTTCCCGGCACCTTTCCCAGCGTCGACCGCCACCGACTGCACCGGACGGAACAGCAGC
>CAWAQR010000004.1:0-162834 GCA_963784315.1 uncultured Actinomycetota bacterium | reverse complement strand
GACGCTGTGCGTCACGGAGACTGACGGCCCCTACAGACAGCGAACCGGGGCCGCACACGCCGTCGCCGAGGCCACAGGGCGTCCATTGTCCATTACGTTGGGTAGTCGTATGGTCTCGTTTAGTAACAGAAGGTGATCGACGGGCAGGCCCCAGCCGGGCGGCCGACGGAGCGACCACCCCTCGGACCCCACCTCGCGAAGGATCTCTGATGCCGACGACCATGCTGCCCCGACGCTCCGACGACTCGCTGCGCAGCCGTGGTCGCGGCAAGATCGCGGCGATCCTCACGGCGCTGACCGCCGCAGGGATCGCCGTGGTCTCGACCGCCGGGGCCGTCGAGGCCACCGCCGCCGCCCCGGCCGCAAGCTCCATCCAGATCATCGATGCCGTCAGCCTGCGAGCCGAGGCCGCAGCGAGCCTCGCCGCCGGCACCACCTACCGCCAGGTGGGCTTCGACGACATGGCCACCGGAGCGGTCAATCCGCAGGCGTTCATCACTGCACTGGGCCCGACCAACAAGAACGCCGGCGCCTATGACGACATGAGCATCGTCGCCGACGGGCGAGGCGGGAAGGCGGTCCGCACCGTTCTGCGCGCCGGCACCACGCACAGCCTCCCCACCGCGAACGACAACGGCAACAACCTGTTCATCACCCTGCCCGGCACGTACGACCAGGCCTGCATGAGCTACGACATCCGTTTCGACAGCAACTTCGACTGGTCCCTCGGCGGGAAGCTGCCCGGCCTGGAGGGCGTCGCCCCGGGCACCTCGGTGGCTGCACCCACTGGCGGAAACCAGACCGACTTCGGTTGGTCCGGTCGGATGATGTGGCTCGGCCCCGCGGCCTACAAGTGGGCAGGTCCGCTCAACATGGCGGTCAGCTACATGTACCACCCGGGCCAGGCAGGTACCTATGGCGACAACGTGAGGTGGAACACCGCGTTCGTGGCCGGCACCTGGCACACCGTGAAGCAGTGCCACACGATGAACACGGTCGGCCGCGCCGACGGTGTACTCACCGCCTGGATCGATGGCACCAAGGTCGTGGATCAGACCGATTACGTCTACCGGACCCGCGACAACGTGCACATCACCCACATCGTCTTCAGCATCTTCCGCGGCGGCAACACCATCAATTGGGCCGGCAACAGGGACAGCACCATCGACATCGACAACATCGCGATCACCAGCTCCTGACCCGCGGCGATCGCGGGGCGGCGACTCCCGGCCGGCTCTCCCTCCTGCGGGGGAGCCGGCGCCTTCTGGCGGCACCCGCGACATAATGGCGTTTCCGGACGTTCCCCGCTTTCTGCACAATGATGCCGGCCCCTTTCGGCTGTGATTCATGCCACAGACACGTCGCCATTCAGCCGGCCATTCCGCCCGCCATCGAACCGGTATCGGCACCAATGGACCGAGGAATTCTCCGCCCGTATTACCGAGCTCAGTCCCGAGGCCGGACTCATGCAACCGCATAGGTCCTGTTCAGGGGATCGACACGGCCCGGCCCGGCAGTGCGGCGCCGGGTGGCTACCGGCAGTGCGCCACGACTGCGGCGGCCTTCAGTACTCCCGATCATCGCGGCCGGCCACCCGGGTTTCCGACGTTGGGCGCAGGCACATCACTCGCATGGATCAGCGGTCGCTCGACTGGCCCAATGTGGCTGGCGACTTGTCAGGGCGATCGTCCTCGGTGGGGTGTAACACCAGGTCTTGTCGGCCACCCGTCCACCAATGCATACACGGAACGAGGCCGACCGGGTCCGCCGAGGGCGATCAGGCGCCGGCGCAGGTGGTGACCACAACCCCGATGCGCCGCTACAGTCCGAAGGTCGCCGGGATCGCGGAGTTCATTGCGGTCGTGCGATTCAACAGTGCCGCAGTTGCGCCGCGCTGACGCATTCTTCCCGCACTGGTCACCGCTGATCATCATGCCCACGGCGACCGATATCTGAGGACAGGGTCACCACTCATGACGCGAAATCACCGACATCGGCCTCCGCGGCGCAGGATCAGCCGCACTGTGGTCGCCCGCGGCATTGTGACCGCACTGGCACTGGCGACGCTGGGGGGGACGTTCGGAACATCGGGTGCAAGTGCGGCCCAGGGGCAGGTCGGCGGCGATGATTTCAGCCGGTCGGACCGGGCCGGCTGGGGCAGCGCACCCACGGGTGGTGACTACACCGTCAGCGGTGCCGCCGACTTCGCGATCGTCTCGGGCCGTGGCGCGATGCGGAACCTGCAGCCGGGTCGCGCCGCCGGCGCCTACCTGGGCTCGGTATCGGTGGCCGATGCCCGCGTGCAGTCGGTGGTCACCCTGACCGCCGGTGACATGTCCACCGTGCGCCTGCACCACACGCTGGAGGCGCGGCGGCAGGCCGACGGATCGGCGTACCGGGGACGGGTCCTGATCGGCGCCGGCGGATCGTTGGCCGTCAGCGTGAGCCGGGTGACAGGCGGCACCGACACCGGGCTGGGTTCGGTCGACCTCCCGCAGCGAGTCGCGCTCGGCCAGGGACTGGCGATGCAGATGCAGGTGACAGGGTCCAACCCGGTCGTCGTCGCTGTCCGGGCGTTCGTCGCCACCGACGCCACGCCTGACTGGCAGCAGAAGGTGACCGACGCCGGCCCGCAGCGCATCACCACCCCCGGCGCGGTGGGGATCTGGGACTACCTGTCCAGCTCGTCGCCGATCGTGAGCGTGGCTCATGACAGCTTCGCGGCCTACCAGGTGGGGTCGGCAGCTGCCCCCCTCGCCACCCTCGCGACGACCGCCGCCGTCACCACCTTGACATCGACTTCCTTCGACACCATGGCACCCGGCGCTGTCGACCCGACGGCGTTCAACGCAGCAGTGGGAACCACCAACACCAATGCCGCCGCCTACAACGACATGTCAGTGGTCGCCGACAGCCGCGGCGGCAGGGCGATCCGGACGACGCTGAAGGCAGGCACCATCCACAGCTCGCCCTCGCCCGGCGACAACGGCGACAACCTCTTCGTCGCGCTCCCCCGCAGCTACGACCGGGCGTGCATCCAGTACGACCTGAAGTTCGACAGCAACTTCGACTGGTCACTCGGCGGCAAACTCCCGGGGCTGCTCGGGGTGGCCCCTGGCACCGCACCGTCGACCCCGACGGGTGGCGGGATCACCGAACTGGGGTGGTCCGGCCGGTTGATGTGGCTCGGACCCAAGGCCTACAGCTGGGCCGGACCGACGAACATGGCGGTCAGCTACCTGTACCACCCCGGCCAGAGTGGCACCTACGGTGACAACATCCAGTGGAACAAGCCCTTCGTCGCCGGTGTGTGGCACACCGTCAAGCAGTGCTACACGATGAACACGGTAGGCGCGGCGAACGGAAAGCTGACGGCCTGGATGGACGGGCAGAAGGTCGTGGACATCTCCGACTTCCGGTACCGCACCCGTGAGGACGTCAAGATCACCCACCTGTCGTTCGCGCTCTTCCGCGGCGGCGGGACGCTGGACTGGGCCGGCAGCCGGACCGGCTACGTCGACGTCGACAACCTCACGATCACCGACAACTGACCCGCCGGCCGCCGGGCCCGGTCGGGTTCATCGGCCCGGACACCCGGCACCGATGTCAGGTCGACGGGCGGCGGTACTCCTGGTAGATGTAGCCGACGGCGCCGGCCGCCATCCCGGCCCCTCGGGCGATCGTGCGGGTGCCGCGGACCCTGCGGGCCAGGTTGCGCACGATCGAGCCGTGCAGCACCGACGCCGCCCCGGCGCCGATCCGGGCCAGCCCGTTCGCCACCGCCTGCAGGCGCGCGACGGTGCGGCCCGGCCCCGTCGACGCCATCTCCAGCGACGTCCGCGTCCAGGAGTTCCCGGAGCGGAACGCACGCCTGAGCACCCAGTCCCGGGTCCCGCGTGCCGCCGGGACCATGTCGATCACCACCGCCTCGTCGCACCAGATCATCCGGCCGCCCGACCGCACCAGACGCCGGGTGAACAGGGTGTCCGAGCCACCGCTGAGGCCGAACGCCTCGTCGAAACGCAGACCGGCGGCGTGGACCTGAGTGAGGTCCAGCAGCAGGTTGTTCGTAGCGGCGACGTCGACCGGTGTGCCGGTGCGCAACCGGCGGCGGTCGAAGAAGCGCCCGGCCGTCACCCACCGGTCCGGTGGGACCTCGTACTCGCTGACCACCGGACCGACCACGGCGGCACTGCGGTGGGTGGCGTATGTCGCGAGCAGCAGATCGAGCCAGCCGTCGGTCGGACGCTCGTCGTCGTCGATGAAGACCAGCAGCGCGTCTTCGTCGGCGTCAGCCAGCGCCCGGTTGCGGGCGGCGGCAATGCCGGGCCGCGTCTCGTTGACGTACCTCACCCGGGTACCGAACTCGGTCACCACGGCGGCGGCGCTGCCGGCCGGATCGTTGTCGACGACCATCAGCGTCGCCCCTGCCGGCTCGGTGTGCGCCAGGATGCGCGGCAGCGCGTGAGCCAGATCGGCGGGGCGGCGGTAGGTCAGCATCGCGACCACCACCGGCTTGGCCGTGGCCGAGGGTCCCGACATGGTCGTCATCTCCGTCCCAGTACCGCGTCGAGGCGATCGGCCATGATCTGCTGATAGACCTCCGGCGCATGTCGCGCCCGGGCCGACGCCATGTCGTCGGCGGCCCGGTCCCGGAAGTCGGGCCACTCGCGCGTCACCCGGAGGACGGCCGCCACCCACGCCTGTACGTCACCGGCGGGGACCCGTTGCGCGGACGTGTACCCCGCGACCGCTTCATCGAGCCCGCTGCTCGCGCTGACCACCACCGGCCGGCCGGCCAGAATCGCTTCCACCGCGGTGTTGCCGAACGGTTCGTCGCCCTGCGACGGGACGAGTGCGACGTCGGCGTGGGCCAGATGCCCCCAGACGTCATCCGAGAACCCGGCGAAGGTGATCACCCCGGCCAGCCCGCTGTCGGCGACGGTGCCGCGCAACTGCCGCTCGAACCATTCGTACCCGGGGAACACCGACCCCACGATGTCCAGGGTGGCCGGGACTCCGCCTGCGATGAGCCGGGACACCAACTCGATGGCGATCTGGGGTCCTTTACGGGGCGACAGCCGGCCCACGAAGACCAGCCGGACAGGTCCGTCGAGGGCCTCCCGCGGCGCCACGATCGCCGGGGGACCCGGCACGCCGTTGTAGACGACCTCGGAGGTGCGCCGCAACGAGGGGTAGGACGTCAGGAGCACCCCGCGGGAGAACTCACTGTTGACGACGAGCAGGTCCGCCGCGAGCAGCGGTGCCGCCAGCACCCGGCGCAGCCACAGCGGAGCCGCCCGTTCGGATTCGTGGACGTGGCACACCACCGGCCGCCGCAGCAACCGGGCCAGCAGGATCCAGGTGGGGATCGTCAACGTGGACACGTACACGATGTCGGCGGCACGGATCAACCGGATGCTGGGGATCAGGCTGCGGGCCGCAGTGGTGAGCAGTCGCATCGGGCCGAGGCCCCGGAGTGCGCTCTTGCGCAACACCGGCGTCGGGCTGACCACCGTGTCCCCGCCCCGGCGGCGGATCTCGGCGAGCAACGGCCCCGGGGCCGGCACGGTCGTGGTGACCTGCCAGCCCCGGAGTCGCAGGCCCTCGATCGTCTCGACCATCACCCGGTCCGAGCCGTAGAGCTCGGCCCCGGGATGGGCGATCAGGATCGTAGGGGTCATCGCGAACCTGTGGTCATGGCTTGACCGCCACCACCGTGAGGTCGTCGAAGGTGACCACCACCGGAACTGTGGTCGAACTACCGGACAGGTAGGGGTACAGCGCGATGACACCTGCTCCGAGCGGCGACGAGGCATCGGTGGCGGTGGCCTGGGCCACCGCCGGTTCCGTGGTGCCGGCCTTCCAGATCTTCGCCGCCAGCGAGACGGAGGACGACCCGGTCACGTCGAACTTCATCATCAGGGTGTCCCCCGCTGCGTAGGTCAACCCGCTGACCGTGACGCTGCGCAGGCTGGTGCTCGTGCCGGCGACCGTCTTGGACAGCTGGGCAACGACGGTCCCACCGGCCAGCAGCCGAGCGGTGGCGCGGTACTCGGAGGTGCCGGCCTTGCGCGCGCCGAGCGACAGGTACACACCTGATCCGGTGGGCGCCTTGTCCACGGCGAAGGACACCGAGGCACTGGCGTCCGCGACGGTCACACCGCCCAGCGTCGCCGTCGGCCCGGACCCGGCGGTGGCCAGCCGTACCTTGCCGGTACCGCCGTCGACCGTGAAGTTGGACGACCCACCCGTCATCGTCCAGACACCGCCGATGTCGGCGCTGCCCCAGCCGGCGGTGCTGACCCGGCTGAACGTGTCGGAGACGAGCGGCGCCGCTGTCGGGCCCGTGACGGTCACCGGCTTCGTCAGCGCGTTGGTGGCGCCGCCGCTGTCGGTGACGGTCAGGGTGACCTGGTACGTGCCGGCCGCGGTGTAGTTATGGCTGGTCGAGGCAGTCGTGGCGGAGTCGGTCGAGCCGTCGCCGAAGTTCCAGGCGTAGGAGGCGATCGGTCCCTCGGGATCACTGGAACCCGAGCCGTTCACCGTCACCTGCAGGCCGGTGGCGGTCGAGCTGAAGGATGCGGTCGGCGCGACATTGGCCGCCGGCGGCGCTGTGACGGTGACCGTCTTGGTCGTCGACCGGCTCGCGCCACCGTTGTCCACCACGGTGAGGGTGACCGAATAGGTTCCGGCCGCCGCATAGGTGTGGGAGGCGGTCACGGCGGTCGTCGCCGCGGTGTTGTCGCCGAAGTTCCACGACTGGGTGCTGATCGTCCCGTCCGGGTCGCTGGAGGTGGATTCGAGCGCCACCGTCAGGTTCTGCACGGTCGAGGTGAAGTCTGCGACCGGCGGTTGGTTCACCGGGGGCGCGGTCACGTCGACGACCTTGCTGACAGTGGCCGTCTTGCCCAGGTTGTCGGTGACGGTCAACGTGATCGTCTTGCTGCCTGCGGTGGCGTAGCCGTGCGAGGCGGTCTTTCCGGTGGTGGTGAAGCCGTCGCCGAAGTTCCAGGCGTAGGCGGCGATCGTGCCGTCCGGGTCCGAGGAGGCGCCGGCATCGACGGTGGCGGTCAGCTGGGTGGTGGTGGCGGTGAAGGCGGCAACCGGCGGCTGGTTCACCGGTGCGGTGCCGTTGCCGGCGTTGAAGTGGTTGGCCACCTGAGTGGCTGTCAGCACGCTCTGGTAGACCGCGACGTCGTCGATCGAGCCGTTCAGGAACGCCGAGCAGCAACCCCACTGCGTGTCGCCACCGACGCGCCAGTATCCGTCGAAGACCTGCGCGCCGGTCTGGCTGTTCGTGCCGACCAGGGCGCCGTCGATGTAGAGCTTCATGCCGTCGGTGCTGTTCTGGGTGGCGACGACGTGATGCCATCCGCCGTTGTTCAACGCGGTGGGTGAGGTGATCGTGACGAGCATCCCCGGCCAGACCCCGAAGGTCACCTTGCCGTCGTTGGTCATGTAGATGTGCCGGTCGTAGTTGTTGGAGGTGCCGTTCTGCTGGTCGCCGAAGCCGATGATCTTCCCACCGTTGGTGGACGTGGTCTTGAACCAGGCTTCCTCGGAGTAGTTCCGGGGATTGCTGAACCGGTTGACGCTGGCCACCAGGTCGTTCACGCCGTCGAAGGAGGCCGCCGTGTTCGTGGTGCCCTTGATGGCGCCGGCGGCGCCCAGCGTGACGCCGTTCTGGTAGATCCCGGCCTGGTCGCCGAGAGGGCTGCTGTCGCCCGCCGTCGTACCGGTCGCCTCACCGAGACGCCAGTACAGCAAGGGGTTGTCGTTGAAGACCGTGGCACCGTAGGCGTCCTTGGGTGCGACCGGGATCGTGGAGGGGCGGCCGCTCGCCACCCACTGCGCGTCGATCTGCTGCCGGCTGAGCACAGTCGGGTAGACCGCGACCTCGTCGATGGCGCCGACGAAGTTCGTCGCCACCCCACTGGGCCAGCCACCGAGGTTGTCGCCACCGACCCGCCAGTAACCCGAGTAGGCCTGACCCGCGGTGGCGTCGGAGCGCTGGCCGACCAGTCGACCGTCGATCGAGAGCTTCATCCCGTCGGCGCCCAGACTGGCGGTGATCTGGTGCCACTGCCCGTCGTTGAGCCCGGGTGCGGAGTTCAACGTGGCGACATAGTTCGGGTAGACCCCGAAATAGACCCGCCCGGCGGTGTCCATGTAGAGGTGACGGTCGTAACGGGCGGAGATACCCGCTGGGAGTGCTGCCGAACCCGAGGATCTTGCCCCCGGTCGTGCTGGTGGTCTTGATCCAGGCCTGCGCGGTGAAGGTGTCCGGTCCCGCTACGGCGGTGCGGGTGCCGGCCGTGGTCGATCCCCCGAAGGAGGAGGCCGCGTCGCCGGCGATGGCGCCGGAAACGGAGCGGGTCAGGGCCGATGTGGTGTCTGCGTCGTTGAACCCGGAAGAGTTGTCGAACAGTATCGAGCCGGTCGTCTCGTTCATCGGCCAGTACGGCGCGGCGCCGTCGGCGAGTACCCGGGACACGTAGGGGCCGGCGCCGGCAGCAGCGGGCGCGGTGAAGGAGACGATGTCGCTCTGGACCGCGTTGCCGTGGGAGTCCGTCACGGTCAGTCGGTAGCGGTAGGTGGTGCCGGGAACCAGGTTGGACGCCGCGTCGACGTAGCCCATGGTGGGCCGGTTCCAGTAGGTGGACGTCGCGTCGACCTGGTGGACCTGCACGCCGTCACGGGTGAGGCGGTACGTCAGCGTGTAGTCGTCGGGATCGGAGTTGGCCGGCCAGCTGATCCGGGCGGCACCTGACGCCAACCCGAGAACGTTCAGGTTGATGTTGCTGCCCTTGGTGTCCGGGCCGACCTTGTTCGGTGCCAACGCGGCGACCGCGAAGCGGACGAGGCCCTGTTGGGCGGTCCGGTTCACCGACGGGAACTCCCCGCCCAGCACGACGTACTGGCCGTTGCCGGTCACGCTCCAGGCGGCCTGGGTCTTGCCGGTGTACGTGCCGGCCTCCAGCTCCGGGAACCAGTTGACCATCGACGGGCTGGCCGTGCCGAACCAGTCGTAGTAGCCCAGCGGGTCGTGCTGCAGGGTTCCGGTGGCGGCAGCGGTGAACGACAGGGCACGGCGGGTGTTCGTCGACCATGGATCGGACTGGAAGAAGCCGCCGAGGTTGCCGCAGTAGTGGGCGTGGCTGACCGTGTAGACCTGGCGCCCGTCCGAGTAGGAGTCGTAGGTGTCACCGTGGCAGTCCTCGACCCAGTTGATGTCACCGGTCGCCGGATTCAAGGAGAAGGCACCCTCGAGGTTGCCACCGGTGCCGTAGGCGTAGGCCGACCCGATGATCGACGTGCCGTCGGTGCTCAGGCTCAGGATGGCAGCCTGGCTTCCGGCATTGCGGATCTTGCTGGTGGCGTTCCACGGGAGCAGGGCACCGGTGACGGGATCGATCGCCGCCATGCCGTAGGCGGGCGAGCCGTTGATGTTCTGGAAGGCCCCGCCGACCACCAACTTGCCGTTGGGCGCGATGACCATCGCGTTGACGTTGCCGTCCGCGGTCGGTGCCCAGGTGGTCGGCATGCCGTCGGATGCGCTGAAGGCGGCCAGTCTGGTGCGGGTCACACCGCCGCCGGTGCTGAAGATGCCGCCCACGTACACCGTGGTGTTGGTGGCGACGATCGCGTTCACCGAGGCGTCCACATTGGGCGCGAACGAATTGATGATCGCGCCGGTCGCGGCGTCGTAGGCCGCGATGCGGTTGTGCTTCACCCCGTTGGCCAGGGTGAAGGTGCCGCCGACGTAGACCCTGGTCTTGTCGGGTGAGACGGCGATCGCCTTGGCCTGCGCGTTGAGCGACGGGGCGATCGAGCTGATCAGGGCCCCGGTCGTCAGGTTGTAGGCGAGCAGGTTGCTGCGGCCGGTGAGCTGCGTGCCGGGGGCGGCACCTGCGGGCCGGGCGTTGGCGAACTGGCCGCCGGCCCACACCGTGTTACCGACGATGGCCTGATCCCACGCGACGCCGTCGATCTGCACGGTGGGCAGACCGTCCGCGGTGACGCTGCCCGCCGTCGGAGCGGCGATCGGCGAGATGGCGGCACTCGCCGCCGGAGCGACGATCGCGGAGACCGCCAGACCGGCGGCGACAAGCGCGCCGGTCGTGAGGGCGGCGGTGACGCGGGTACGCAGGTGTTCGGTGAACCACATCGGTCGACTCCTGTGGGTAAGGCTCGGAAGAGTAGGTGGAGCGGGGTGCTGGGAAGGCATGTCAGCCGACGTCGCCGGTGAAAACGACAATGGGGGCCTCCACGCGGTAGCTGACGGTGATCGTGGCGGGGCCGGAATAGCCGGTCGGCAGGGTGAAGACGTACACCCCGGAGGCGGTGGATCCCGCCGCGACCGATCCGTGCAGCGGAGCCGCCGGACTGGTCGTCATCGGCAGGGCCGGGGTTCCGGCCGCGTCCTGCAGTCCGACGACCACGGACCCGAGGTCCACGGCTGCACCGCCGGAGTTGTCGATGCGGACCGTGACGGCGACCCCGGGGCCGGCGATCTCGCCGGGCAGCGCTGCCGAGGTGGTGAGGCGCTGCAGCGATGGCAGGGTCACGGTGACGCCGTCGCCGAACGCGCCGGTCGCCGACAGGGCCACGGGCGCATTGGTGGTGAGCTCGACCTCGGCCACCGTCTCGTTGATGTTGCCGCCGCCCGGGGCGGGCACCTCGGTGGTGGCCGGTGCGGCTGCGGCCGGCAGCTCCGTCCTCGGGGCGATGCTGCCCGTGGCGCCGGCCGGGTCGGTGCTCGACGAGTCGGCGGTCGCCGGTTCGCTGCTCCCCGGCAGGGCCACGTCGCTTCCGCTGCCGGCCGAACCGGTCTGGGTCGTCGCCGATGTCGAGACCTGCTCGGTGTCGGCGGCGCTGCACGCCCCGAGGGTCAGCAGGACGAGCGCGCCGAGGGCGGCAGCGACGGGGCGCAGGCGGGCGCTCATCGGGCGGTGTCCAGAGCGGCCATGTCCCGGAACCACTTCACGCCCGCCAACGCCATGAACGCGGTGTTGGCGACGAACAGGACGGCGTAGCCGGTGAAGAAGACGTCGGTGGCACCGAGCAGCAGGAAGAGCGCACACAGCACGCCGTAGTCGGTGGGGACGACCATCAACGACCGCAGCAGCGAGGGCCGGCGGTCACGCACGACGGGCCGGCCGGTGACGGCGGAGCGCCGCGCGCGCAGCAGATCGTTGAGGATCATCCCGAAGAACATCACGTTGGCGACGAGCACGAATCCGACGGGGATCAGCAACCAGCCGGCAGCCGGCAGGTCGAAGAATCGGTAGGCGCTGATCAGCACTGCCAGGTGCAACGCGGTGATCTTGGCCGCGTCGACCATGTGGTCCAGCCACTCCCCCGCGTGGCTGCCGCCACCGCGGAGCCGGGCGAGCTGGCCGTCTGCGGCGTCGAAGGCATATCCGACCACCAAGGCGGCACAGACGACGATTCCGGACCACAGGGTGGGTCGGACCAGGGCGAGGACGGCGATCCCGGCGAAGGAGAAGGCGGCGCTGATGGCGGTGATCATGTTGGGCGTCAGCCCCAGCAGCCAGCCGACGGCGGCGAGACGCCGACCGAGCGGCCGGTTGACGTACCGGGAGTAGGCCGGTGCCCCCGGGGTGTTCTTCTGCGCCCCGGCAAGTCGCGCCACGGTGTCGCGGTAGGACCGCCGCGTCACCGCTGGATCGGACACCGGGGTGTCGATCTCGTTCGTGCTGGTCATCAGGTCAACTCTCGCATCCAGAGGAAATCACGCTGCGTGGTGCACCGACGGGTCTCACCTCGGCGGTTAGCTCTCTCGGGTGGGACGCGCGTCGCTGACTGTCATCACGCGATATCACCATGTTTCGGCACAGATCTTCGTACCGGTCGGTGACGTCGTCCCAGGTGTACCGCTCGGCGCGCCGCCTCGCCGATGCCCCGCGCTCGCGCGTGGCGACCGGCGCGGCCTCGGCCTCGTCGACGAGCCGGCGGACGTCGTCGGCGTTCGCGAAGTAGCGGCCCGCGTCACCGAGCACCTCCCGGTTGAACGACACGTCGAACGCCGTCGTTGCTGCTGCTGCCCCCAACGCGCGCAACAGCGACGGGTTCGTGCCACCCACGGAGTGCCCGTGCAGATAGGTCAGTGCGTTGGCATAGAGCTGGTCCAACAGTTCCTGATCCCACAGTCCACCCAGGAAGCGGACCCGACCGTCGGCGAGCGCGTGCAGCCGGGCGGTGTAGGCATCGGCGTACGGCGCGGAGCCCACCACGATCAGCGGCAGAGCGGCCGCACTGTCGACGTAACCCTGCACGATCAGGTGAACGTGGTTCTCCGGTTCGAAACGAGCGACGACGAGGTGGTAACCGCGGCTGAGCAGTCCCAGCTCGGCCAGCCGGTCGTCGGCGTCACCGACGATCGGCGCACCGTAGGAGATCAGCGTGGTGTCCGCGTCGAAGGTGCGCCGGTAGTGATCGGCGATGCCCTGGGCGTCGGCGATGAGCGCATCCGACCACCACACGCACGCGCGCTCCGCCCACTGGTAGTACCGCTTTCCGGTGCCGCCCCACTTCGCGCGTTGCCACTCCAGACCGTCGACATGGGTCGCGAACGGGATCCGCGCCGCCCGCAGCATCGGCAGGAAGGGGGCATTGGCCGCGTTGAAGACGATGGCCGCATCGGTCCGGTGTCGGACGAGGTGCGCGGCGGAAAGTGCGGTGTGACTCAGCGTCTCCAGGGAGCGGCGGCGCAGGGCGGGCCGGTGCACGAGTTGCATGCCGCGGTAGGTGTGCGGATCCGGCGCCGACGATGCGTCCCCGCCCGCGCGACGGCAGTAGACCACCACCCGGTGACCGCGGTCGACGAGCCGGCGGCCCACCTCTTCGACGCAGGTCTCGAACCCGCCGTAGCGCGCGGGAACGCCTCGGGTACCCACCAGGGCGATGCTCATCGGTGCCGGGAGCCCGACCGGTGGTGCGGGATTCATCCGGAATGCTCCTTCGTGCCGGTCATCGGGTCTGGCATCACGCGGGTGGAACCGACGCCGGCCAGGAGGCGTCTGCGACCCCAGGGCGTCGCCGGTCGGACCCGTCCCCGGCCGAGCAGGCTCAGTACGCGCCCGACGACGACAGCACGGCCTTCGCGGTCTTGAACAGGATCATCAGGTCCCCGGTGATCGACCAGTTCTCCACGTAGGACAGGTCCAGCCGGACCGTCTCCTCCCAGGACAGGTTGCTGCGCCCGGAGACCTGCCAGAGGCCCGTCATGCCCGGTCGGACCAGTAGCCGCCGGTGGACGGCGTTCTCGTACTGGGCGACCTCGGTCGCCAGCGGCGGTCGCGGCCCCACCAGGCTCATCTCGCCGCTGACCACGTTGAACAACTGCGGCAACTCGTCCAGGCTGTACCGACGCAGAAAACGGCCCACCCGGTTGATCCGCGGGTCGTTCTTGATCTTGAACAGGACCTCGTTGCCGGCGTCTGCCCGCTGCGCCCGACGGAGCTCGTCCAGCTGCGCCTCGGCGTCGACCCGCATGGTGCGGAACTTGGCCATCCGGAACCGGGTGCCGTCGACTCCGACGCGCTCCTGCCGGAAGAACACCGGGCCTGGGCTGTCCAGTTTCACGGCCACCGCCACCGCCAGCATGAACGGCGACGCGAGAACCAGCAGCACACTCGCGCCGACCAGGTCGAACGCCGACTTCACCATTCGGGTCGGGCCACTGTAGGTCGGGCGCTCCACGTGGATCAGCGGCAGGCCTGCGACCGGCTGGGTGTGCACCCGCGGCCCGGCGATGTCGGTCAGCGCCGGCGCGAGGATCAGCTCGGCGTCGGTCTTCTCCAGCTCCCAGGACAGCTCCCGCACCGCAGCCGGTCCGAACAGCGCGGTCGAGGTGACCGCGACCGCACCCGCGCCGGTCATCCGGACGGCGCTGAGCACCTGGCTCAGCGACCCCACGATCGGGACCCCGAGGATGTTCTCGGCCGAGAAGGTGGCCTGGCCGGCGGCCGCCGAGCCGGCGGTGCCGCCGGACACGCAGGCACCGATGACGCGGTAGCCGGCCCGCGGGGACCGCCGCAGCTCGGCGACCAGATCGTGCACCGTCTGTGCGTTGCCGACCGCGAGCACGGTGGTGACGTAGCGGGCCCGGTCACGCTGCAGCTGCAGCCACCGACGCCACACCCAGCGGTCGGCGAGCAGACCGATCACGCCGGCCGGCATCACCACCACCAGGTAGCTGCGGGAGAACGGCAGCTGGAAGAGGTAGGACACCATCGTGCAGAGCGCGAACACCACGAACGTGGCGTTCAGCACCCGCTTGTACTCCTCGGAACCGAAGCCGACGATCTTGCCGTCGCGGGAGTCGAAGACGGCCAGCGTGAGCACCCAGAGCGCCACCACCGCCACCGTGGTGACGATGTACTGGGGGGCGAACGGATCGATGTGCCCGCGGACCGCCTCGCTGATGCTGGACTGGGCGAAGTGCGCGCCGGCCGCGGCCCAGACGATGACGAGGAAGTCCGTCACGGCCAGCGAGCGCGCGTACCGGTGCCGCCAGTTCAGCGCACCCGCCGCAGCGGTGGCCTGGCGCCGGGTCCGGACCCCGGCCGACAGTGGTGCGTGCCGGCCGCGCGGGGGCGCTGTCCGGGGGGCGACGGGGTCGGTCCGCCGATAGTCGATCAGAGCCACGGAGCACCGCCGTGCTGAACTCCCGTGAAGCCCCCGGGCGAGGCGGCCGAACCGGTGGCGCCGTGCGGCTGCACATCGGACTGCGAGCGGCTGTGCCGCAACATCACCAGTGCGGAGAGGATTGCGACGGCCGCCACTGCGAGCCACAGCATCACGCCGAGGCTGCCGACGGCGGCCTGCACGGTCGGGGCGACCCCCGCCACCGGCGTGACGAGGTCCTGCTGGGCGAGTTCGGTCGACGCGTACGCGACGGTGCCCGGGCAGGCCACCAGCACCACTGCAGCGACGATCGCAGCCCAGGCTCTCATCATGACCTTCAGTCCCAGCATCGTGGTTCGTGGCTCTTCGGGCAGGCAGTCCAGGGGGGCAACCCACCCGGCCGACCTGATCCGTTCTTACATCGACACCAACGTTGACCCGATCGAGTGACGTCACTCACTCGGCGCTGGCAAAACGTTCGTAATCGCTCTGATCCTATACCCGTGCCCGCAATCATCGAGGCAATCGGGCTAAATCTTCACCGACCGTAACTATTTGGTCCACGCTCCGGCTTCGTCGCTGGGCTGAACGGGAGCACTTCCGTTGCTGTCGGGCTTGCCCACCGCCTCCGGTCGCACGCTCGACACCCAGGTCGGCCGAATGGCCGACGACCGGTGTTGCGGGTCGTCTGCAGCACTGGATGCCTGCACGACGGCCGTTGATCCACGGAATGCGGCGGGCTGGCCAGTGGGCCCGGAGGGGGCGGGATCGGCCGTCCCGCCGCTGCCGATCACTGCCTGGACATATCGCCTCATGGCCGGTGAACGTTACGAGCAGTGAGTGCACCGGTCGTCCACCCCCTGAACGAGCGATCCACAAGCCTGAGTCGCCACTGGCAGCGACGCGATCACTCACCGTGCTCACGCTAGGTGACGGCGGGGAGGTGGATGCGGTAACCACACCGATTCACCCGGATACCGGCATCACGATCCGATCACAGCCGGCGAGCGGCACCCCGGGGGATCAGAGCTGCGACGCGGCCGGCACGACCTGGGCGACCTGCGCGTCCCAGACCCCGTACCGGGGGTTCACCTCGACGGCGGGCGCACCGCCGTCGACGTCGCGATTGAGCAGCATCGCACCGATCGCGTTGGTGACCGCCGGGCCGGCCTGCTGCAGGGCCGCACCATCCAGCGGTTCCGACGTCAGCGACCGGTCGGCGACCCGGACGATCGTCGCGCTCGCATCACCTGCGGGAACGACGATGAAGTCGCCGGCAGCGGCGGAGAACAGTCCGGTCGAGATCAGCGCTGCGCCGTTGCCGGCTGCGTTCAGCGATCCGGAGCCACCGCGCGACGTCCCGGCGGCGGCGAAATCGGCACTCCAGGCCGCCGGATCGCCGACATACCGGGTACGGGCGGCCAACGCGTCGGCCAGCGAGTCGACGTTTATCAGCTCGTACTTCACCGTGGGGGCGCTGATCGGGGTTGCGGCGGCCACCGTGTCGGCCACCAGCTGCTGCAGGGCGGCGGTGTCGGTGAGCCGGTCCCGCATCGTCTCCGGGGTGGCCAACAGCACCTGGGTGATCTGGGCCGTCGTGGTGGGGTCGGCCAGGATCGCCGAGATCCGCTCCTCGGTGAGCGGGATCGGCAGGCCGGCCTGTCGGACCTGCTCGTGCCAGATGGCGTAGGTCACCAGCGTGCGGTCCTGGGCGACACGTCCCGCCCAGACGCTCGGGCCGGCGGCCAGCGGCACCCCCGATGTCGGGGCGTCGGACAGGGTGGCGCGCTGAGCGTCGATCGAGGCGCTGCTCACCGGGCTGGACCCGACGACGGCGGCGGTACCCACCTGCCCGCCGCAGCTCGCGAGCAACAGCAGACCGACGGCGGCCGATGCCACCCGCCGGCCGGCGGGACGGCGACGCCGCAGCCGGGAAGTGACCATGCGTGCAGCTTCTCACACCCGTCCGTGCCCGATCGCCGTCGCCGTGCGGCGGGCCGACGACCCCGGGCCTGCGGGCGTCCCCACGGGACAACGCCGACCACCCCCGAAACGCCCCGGTAATGCTGCGGCGGGAAACTGTCCGATGTGACTGTCGATTCCGCGGTATCCGCAGATGCGTCCTCCCGGCCCGCCGGGGGTCCGCACTCCCCCTGGACCCTCCCGGTCCGCACGAGCCGTCCGACCTGGACCTCCGGGCCGACGTCCGGCGGGTCGGGGCACTGCTCGGGCAGACCCTCGTCCGCCAACACGGCCAACACCTGCTGGACCTCGTCGAACAGGTCCGGGCCCTGAGCAAGCGCGCCAAGGAACACGCTGCCCCGTCCGAGCGGACCGCCGCCCGGGCCGAATTACGGTCGCTGCTCGCCGGGCTGCCACTCCCGGAGGCGACCAAGCTCGTCCGCGCCTTCGCCTCCTACTTCCATCTGGCCAACGCCGCCGAGCAGGTGCACCGGGTCCGCCGGCTGCGCGACCGCCCGGCGTCGGACGGCTGGCTGGCGCAGGCGGTCCGCGCCATCGCCGAGACCGCCGGCCCCGCCCTGCTCAGCAGCGCCATCGCCGAACTGGTCGTGCAGCCGGTCTTCACCGCTCATCCGACCGAGGCGTCCCGCCGTTCGGTGCTGACCAAGCTGCGACAGCTGTGCGACATCCTCAGCGTGCCCACCGTCCCCGACACCGCGGCCCGGGCCGCCCAGGACCGCCGGCTCGCCGAACTGGTGGACCTGATCTGGCAGACCGACGAACTCCGCCAGGTGCAGCCCACCCCGGTCGACGAGGCCCGCAACGCGATGTACTACCTGACCGACATCATCTCCGAGACGATCCCGCAGCTGTCGGCGGATCTGGCCGACCTGCTGGAGGAGCACGGCGCCGAGTACCCGCCGGATGCCGCGCCGCTGACGTTCGGCAGCTGGATCGGCGGTGACCGCGACGGCAACCCCAACGTCACGCCCGCCATCACCCGGGAGATCCTGCGGCTGCAGAACCAGAACGCGATCGCGATCATGATCCGCCAGCTGGACGAGCTGATCCACGCGCTGTCGATCTCCAGTCGGCATCGTCGGGCACTCGGCGGCGTTGCAGGAGTCCATCGACACCGACCTGGCGATCCTGACCCGGCTGCCGCCTCGGATCCTGGAGCTCAACGCCCAGGAGCCGTACCGGTTGAAGCTCACCTGCATGCGGGCGAAGCTGATGAACACCCGGGACCGCGTCGACAACGGTGCGGTGTTCCGCTCCGGTCGCGACTACACCTCGATCGGGCCGCTGCAGGCGGAACTGGCGATCATCCGGGAATCCCTGCAGGCCAACGGCGGCGGGCTGGCAGCACACGGCATGCTGGCCCGCTTCGAGCGCACCGTGGCGATGTACGGACTGCACCTGGCCACGATGGACATCCGCGAACACGCCGATGCCCACCACCACGCGGTCGGACAGTTGATCGACCGGCTCGGCGAGCACAGCTGGCACTACGACGACCTGACCCGGGAAGCCCGGATGCAGGTGCTGTCGGGTGAACTGGCGTCCCGGCGCCCGCTGGCCAGCACCCCGCCGCCGCTGGACGACGCGGGAATGAAGACCTGGTCGGTGTTCCGGGAGGTCATGCGTGCCCTGGACACCTACGGTGACGAGGTCATCCAGACCTACATCATCTCGATGACCCGCGGCGCCGACGATGTGCTGGCCGCCGCCGTGCTGGCCCGCGAGGCCGGGCTCCTCGACGTGCACGGCAGCCAGGGCGCGGCCGGCACCGGCTACGCCCGGATCGGCTTCGCTCCCCTGCTGGAGACGGTGGAGGAGCTCCGCAAGTCCGGCGAGGTGCTCGACGAGCTGCTCAGCGATCCCACCTACCGGCGGATCGTCGCGCTGCGCGGGGACGTCCAGGAGGTGATGCTGGGCTATTCCGACTCCAACAAGGAGTCCGGGGTCACCACGTCGCAGTGGGAGATCCACAAGACCCAGCGCACCCTGCGCGACGTGGCCAACCGGCACGGCGTCCGACTGCGGCTGTTCCACGGCCGCGGCGGCTCGGTGGGGCGCGGCGGCGGGCCCACGTACGACGCGATCATGGCCCAGCCGCACGGCACCCTGACCGGCGAGATCAAGTTCACCGAGCAGGGCGAGGTGATCAGCGACAAGTACCTGCTGCCGGATCTGGCCCGGGAGAACCTGGAACTCACGGTGGCGGCCACGCTGACGGCCTCGGCGCTGCACGTCACGGCCCGGGCGTCGACCGCCCAGATGACGGCGTGGGACGAGACGATGACCACGATGAGCGACGGTGCGTTCGCGGCCTACCGGGAGCTGTTCGACCATCCCGACCTACCGGCGTACTTCATCGCCTCCACTCCGGTCGAGCAGCTGGGCTCGCTCAACATCGGCTCCCGGCCGTCCAAGCGCCCGTCCAGCGGCGGCGGCCTGGGTGCGTTGCGGGCGATCCCGTGGGTGTTCGGGTGGACCCAGTCCCGGCAGATCGTGCCGGGCTGGTTCGGCGTCGGCTCCGGCATCGCGGCGGTCCGCGCCGCGGGCGGCTTCCAGACACTGCGCGACATGCACCAGAAGTGGCACTTCTTCCGGACCTTCATCTCCAACGTGGAGATGACGCTGGCCAAGACCGACATGGAGATCGCCGCGCACTACGTCGACACCCTGGTGCCGGCCGAGCTCAAGCCGCTCTTCGAGCTGATCCGGGCCGAACACGAGATCACCGTGCGGGAGGTACTGGCCGTCACCGAGGAGGCCACGCTGCTGGACGCACAGCCGGGGCTGCAGCGCACCCTCACGGTGCGCGACCCGTACCTGGATCCGATCTCCTTCATCCAGGTCGATCTGCTCGCCCGGTTGCGGGCCGCCGAGGCCGACTCCGCAGCCACCGCGGGCTCGGGGGGCACGGACGCCCCCGCCCCCGACCCCGAACTGCGACGGACCCTGCTGCTGACGATCAACGGGGTGGCCGCCGGGTTGAAGAACACCGGCTGAGCCCACACCGGCCGGACAACACAGAACGGCCCGCCACCGCGAGGTGACGGGCCGTTCTCTGTGGTGTTCGAGGAACCGCGATCAGACGGCGCGGACTCCGGAGTTGCCGCGCTCTGCCGGCGCGTGCTCGGCCAGCGAGGAGCGCTGCATCGGCAGGCTCACGACCACCGGGGTGGTGCGGTCGACGTGATCGGCCATCCTGGTGCGGCTCAGGCGTTCCCGGCCGATGGTGAACAGCACGCGCCAGCCGTCACGGAAGGTCCGGAGGTTGCTCTCGCCGGAGATGCGGGGGAATTCGAAGCTGCCGACCTCGGTGATCCGGAGCTTCTGCTTGGCGACCCGGACGTTGATCAGGGTCTCGATCTCGAAACCGTCGCCCCAGACGGCATCGACGCTGGTGTCGTGGGCGTCCGGCAATGCGAACGCGGCGATGCAACCGCGGCGGAAGGCGTTGTAGCCGTAGCAGAGATCGGAGTAGCGGGTGCGGAACAGGATGTTGGCGGTCAGGTTCAGACCCTTGTTGCCGAGGTCGCGGACGCGGCTGATGTCGTCACTGCCGCCACCGGCGCAGAAGCGGCTGCCCTTGGCGTAGTCGGCACCGGCGTCGAGCGCAGCGATGAAGGCCGGGATCTCGGCCGGGTCCATGGAACCGTCGGCGTCGATCATCACGATGTAGTCGCCGGTGGCGGCAGCGAAACCGGCGGCCAGGGCGTTGCCCTTACCGCGACGGGACTGCCGGACGACGACGATTTCGGGACACAGGCGCTGCGAAACTGCGATGGTGTCGTCGGAGGAGTTACCGTCGATCAGAATGACTTCGGTGACCCCCTCGGGGAGACGCTCGAGCACGAACGGGATGTTCTTTGCTTCGTTGCGTGCCGGGATCACCACGGAGATGGTCGGACGATTGATCGGGGGTGCGGGTGTCATGTGTGACCAGACTTTCGTTCGAGTAGCGCGGTTCGAGGGTGGCTTCCGGCGGAATTCGAAATCAGCTGAGCCGATGTACGAAGTCGCAGGCGGGGAGCGAATGTCCCTGAAGCGTCGTTGCTCGACCGACTCCGACGGTATGGCATCGCCTCTCGGACTGGCAACCCTGAGTTACAAGGCTCACCCCGTAGAGGGCGTTCGACCCGCATGGGGTACTGCTCAGGTCGATTCGAGGAGCCAATTACTCCTTAGCGGAGTCGGCGCCGAGAGCGAACGCACATGTGAGTGTGGTCATGCCGAAAGCGCCCATCAGCATTTCCGGCGTGGTACGGACTGCTCGTTGTGCCCGGCCGACGGCTGCCGGAAATTCCGCCCTACCCGATGGTGGCGTCGCAGGTGAGCCGCCGCCGATGACCGAAGCGGGCTCGGACCGGTCGGCTGCCGCCGCTCCGCGGTGACCCTGTCGGTCCCGCCGGTGCGGGTCCTCACCTGCACAGATGACGGTCGGGCCGGAGAGGAGCCACGGTGGCAGCGCACCGGCGGCGGAACGTACCGGGCGACCATCGCGGGCCCGCCGGAGCTCGACGGGGTGCGGCTCCCCCATCCCGGTGCGACCGCCGCCTGTCGTACCCGTTGCGGGCCGCTTCTTCGACGTCAGCCGGATCCGGCGGCCCCGCGGGCATCATCGCTGTCGACAAAACGTGATCCACGACATCTCATTCGGGCAGAGTCGTCGCCTGAACGGAACCCCCATTTCTGGGGAGTGGGGGCCGCTACGTCACTGGAAAGCCTCCAAATCCGGACAGTGAGACGGAGATCACACTCCGGGCACCTCACTGCGGCACTCGTTCAGACGCGGGTCGACGTCGCCGGCGCCAGATTCCGCAGCAGCTGGTGAGCCCATGCCACGATCGCCCCGTCCCGCAACGGCGCCGCCCCGATCCGGTCCGACTCCGCCGGCGCCCGCACGGTCAGGGTGCGCTGCGCCCGCGAGTGCTTCGCCCCGGGATACAGCCGGTTGGCGCGCATCAGCGCGGATTCGGCGAGCTCCAGCGGGCCGATCTTGATCCCCTGCGGGCCCATCACGATCTCGCTCACCCCGACCTCCCGGGCCGCCCGGCGCAGGGTCGCCACCGAGAGCAGCGCCTCCACCGGGGCGGGCAGCGGACCGAACCTGTCCTGCATCTCGGCCCGGACAGCGTCCAGGTCCACTGCAGTGGTCGCGTCGGCGATCTTGCGGTACGCATCCAACCGAAGCACCTCGGACGGAATGTATTCATGCGGAAGATTGGCGTCGATCGGCAATTCGACCCGAACTTCCAATGATTCTTCTTCTGTTTCCAGGGTCGTATCCGCAGCAGCCCCGGCCTGTCTTTTGAAGGTATTGACCGCCTCGGAGACCAGTCGCACATAGAGGTCGAATCCGACGCCGGCGATATGGCCCGACTGTTCGGCTCCCAGAATGCTGCCGGCCCCGCGGATCTCCAGATCCTTCATCGCCACCGCCATGCCGGACCCGAGGTCGGAATTCTGCGCGATCGTTGCCAGCCGGTCGTGCGCGGTCTCGGTCATCGTTTTCTCCGGCGGGTACAGGAAGTAGGCGTAACCGCGCTCGCGACCTCGGCCCACCCGCCCACGGAGCTGATGCATCTGCGAGAGCCCGAGCACCTCGGCGTGGTCGACGATCAGGGTGTTGGCGTTGGAGATGTCCAGACCGGTCTCGACAATGGTGGTGCAGACCAGAACGTCGAAATCGCGGGCCCAGAATCCGTCGATGACCCGCTCCAGGGCATGCTCGCCCATCTGCCCGTGGGCCGCCGACACGCTGGCCTCCGGGACGAGCTCACGGATCCCGGCCGCCACCTTCTCGATGTCGGACACCCGGTTGTGCACCAGGAAGACCTGACCCTCCCGGAGCAGCTCGCGGCGGATCGCCGCCGCCACCAGCTTGGTGTCGTACGGGCCGACATAGGTCAGGATCGGGTGCCGATCCTCCGGCGGGGTGGCGATGGTCGACATCTCCCGGATGCCGGCCAGGCTCATCTCCAGGGTTCGCGGGATCGGCGTCGCGGACATGGTCAGCATGTCCACGTGCGCCCGCAGCCCGGTGATGAACTCCTTGTGCTCGACGCCGAAGCGCTGCTCCTCGTCCACGATGACCAGACCGAGGTCCTTGTAGACCACCGAGGGCTGCAACAGCCGGTGGGTGCCGATGACGATGTCGACGCTGCCGTCGGCCAGCCCCTTGATCGTCTTCTTGGACTCGTCGGCCGGGGTGAAGCGCGACAGGCCGCGCACGGTGACCGGGAACGCCGTCATCCGATCCGCGAAGGTGGACAGGTGCTGCTGCGCCAGCAGCGTCGTGGGCACCAGCACCACCACCTGTTTGCCGTCCTGGACCGCCTTGAACGCCGCCCGGACCGCGATCTCGGTCTTTCCGTAACCGACGTCGCCGGAGATGACCCGGTCCATCGGGATCGCCTTCTCCATGTCGCCCTTGACCTCGTCGATCGCCGCGAGCTGGTCCGGCGTCTCGGTGAACGGGAAGGCGTCCTCGAGCTCACGCTGCCAGGGGGTGTCGGCGGCGAACCGATGGCCCGGCGCGGCCGCCCGGGCGGCATAGATCTGGACGAGTTTCGCCGCGATCTGGCGGACGGCCTTCTTCGCGTTGCCCTTGGTCTTGGCCCAGTCGGCCCCGCCCAGCTTGTTCAACGTCGGCACCTCACCGCCGACGTAGCGCGACAGCTGGTCCAGCGCGTCGGTGGGCACGAACAGCCGGTCCCCCGGGTGACCGCGCTTGCTGGGGGCGTACTCCACGACCAGGTACTCCCGGACGGCACCGCCGGTGGTGCGCTGCACGAGCTCGACGAACCGGCCGATCCCGTGCTGGGCGTGCACGACGTGGTCACCGGGCTTGAGCGCCAGCGGGTCCACCGCATTCCGGCGTCGAGCCGGCATCTTCTGCCCGCGGGCGGCGGTGGCGCCGCGGGTTCCGGTCAGATCGGACTCGGTCAGCAGCGCGATGTCGGTGTCGGCGAGCACGAAACCGGCGTCGAGCCGGCCCTTCGTCACAGTGACGATGCCCGGCGCGGGCCGCTCGGACAGGTGGTCGGTGTCCAGCCGGACCCCGAGGTCTGCCTCGGTCAGCCGCTCGGCCGCCCGCTCGGCGGTCCCCGCTCCGTTGAGCACCAGCACGGTGGTCCCGCCGCGGGCGGCCCGGTCACGGGCCTGCTCGATCGCGGGCGCCAGTTCGCCGCGGTACTGCGGAGCCGGCAATGACGGCCGGCGCCTCGGGGAGCTCGCCGTCACCGAAGGCCGCGACCCGCCACAGCGTGAGGTCGTTGTCCCGGATGCTGTCGAACACCTCGTCCAGGTCCCGGTAGGCCCCGGCTCCGAGGTCGATCGGCGCCTTGCCGCCGGTGGCCGCCGCCGCCCAGGACGCCGCCAGGAAGTCCTGCCCCGGTCCGCTTGAGGTCCGCGGCCCGCGATCTCACCTTCTCCGGATCGGCCAGCAGGACGTGTGTGCCGGTGGGGATCAGGTCGGGCAGCAGCACCATCGGCGCGCCGACCAGCGCCGGGATCAGCGCCTCCATGCCCTCCACGGCGATGCCCGCCGACAGCTTCTCCAGCATCTCGGCCAGCGTCGGGTCACCGGTCGCCGTCGCCGACAGCGCACCGGCCGCCGCCCGCACCGCCGGTGTCAGCAGCACCTCCCGGCAGGGCGGCGCGACGACCTCGGCGACCAGGTCGATCGACCGTTGGTCGGTGACGGCGAAGGTGCGGATCTCGGCGACCTCGTCCCCCCAGAACTCGATCCGGTAGGGGTGTTCCGCAGTCGGCGGGAACAGGTCCAGGATGCCGCCTCGGACGGCGATCTCGCCGCGCTTGGTCACCAGGTCGACCCGGCTGTAGGCCAGCAGCGTCAGCTGCTCGGTGACCTCGCGCCAGGTCCAGGTCGGCGCCGGTGGTGATCCGCACCGGTGCCAGCTCGCCGAGGTGCGGTGCCAGCGGCTGGATCATCGACCGCACGGTGGTGACCACCACGCGGGGGCGGCCGCCGGTGAACTCCTCCGGATGAGCCAGCCGGCGCAGCACCGACAGCCGCCGTCCGACAGTGTCGGCGCGGGGGCTGAGCCGCTCGTGCGGCAGGGTCTCCCAGGACGGGAAGATCATCACCGCGTCCTCGCCGAGCAGGTCGGCCAGGGATGCGGTCAGCGCCTCGGCCTCCCGCCCGGTGGCGGTGACGAACAGCACCGGCACTTCGGCGCCACCGTCGGCCTTGTCCGCAGCCAGGCAACCGGCGACGAACGGTCGGATCGAGGCGGGACCGGTGATCCGGTAGGTCGGTGCACCGGCGGCGGCGATCAGGTCGGCGAAGAGCCGGTCAGCAGCCACCAGGTCCAGCAGCGGCGCGAGCGGCGGCCGGCGACGGGCGACCTCGGCCGAGCGTGCGCTCCGACCTCGTGGGGAGACGGTCGGGGCGGCATTCACAGATCTTCACAGCTCTCTCGAAAGGCATCCCGGGCCGGGTGCATCCATCTTCGCAGTGCCCATGGGGCGGCGGCGGCAGTCCGTCGGGACCTGCTCAGTGACCCATCTCGCCGGCGGTCGCCTGGATGCGGGCCAGCCGCTGGCTGGACGGCCAGCGGACCTTGGTGGCCCAGCCGAACTTCTCGAACAGCCAGATCGCCCGGGCGGAGATGTCGAGCTGCCCGCGCAGCACCCCGTGCCGGGCGCAGGTCGGATCGGCGTGGTGCAGGTTGTGCCAGGACTCGCCGAAGCTCAGCAGCGCCAGCGGCCAGAAGTTGGCCGACCGGTCGCGGGCGGCGAACGGCCGCTCGCCGATCATGTGGCAGATCGAGTTGACCGACCAGGTCACGTGGTGCAGCAGCGCGACCCGGACCAGGCCGGCCCAGAAGAACGCGGTCAGCGCGCCGGCCCAGGACCAGCGTGACCAGCCCGCCGACGACGGCCGGCGCGAACAGCGAGACCATCGTCCAGACCCAGAACAGCTTGTTGACCCGGCAGATGTCCTTGTCGGCCAGCAGGTCCGGGGCGAAGCGCTGCTGGTTGGTGGTGTCGCGGTCGAACAGCCAGCCCATGTGGGCGTGCCAGAAGCCCTTGGCCAGCGCGCCGACCGAGGTGCCGTACAGCCACGGGGAGTGCGGGTCGCCCTCGCGGTCGGAGAACGCGTGGTGCCGGCGGTGGTCGGCGACCCAGATGATGACCGGGCCCTGGACGGCCATCTGGCCGGCGGCGGCCAGCGCGTAGCGCAGCGCGCGGTTGGCCTTGAACGCGCCGTGGGTGAAGTGCCGGTGGAAGCCGACGGTGATGCCCATCCCGGAGATCACGTAGAACACGGCGGCGATGGCGATGTCGGTCCAGCTCAGGCCCCAGCCCCAGGCGAACGGGACGGCCGCGACCACTGCCAGCAGCGGGATCAGCACGAAGGCGAACACCGCGAGCTGAGCTGCCCACTGCCGACGGCCGGCGGTGACCGGCTTCGGGCCGACCGCAGTGTCGCGGGCGGCGCCCTCGGCGACTATCGGCGGGGCGATCGGGGGGGCGATCGGGGCGGCGGTGGTGCCGAGTGCGGACGACGGGGGGGTCACTGCAGAGGAACCTCTCGGGGCGGAGCGGCGGACAGGATCGTGTCCGGTGCTCGATCAGATGTGTGGCTGTCCAACCGGAGCTGGACGGGTGGATTCGGTGCAGGCCCACCGCGAACCTCGTCGGCGGCGGACCTGGTGGCCGCGCGCGGCCGGATACAGACCTCTGCCCACGGTACAGGGGACAGCTGCGCGTGGCGGAAAAATCTTAGGCTCCCCTAACTGCGCGGATGTCCGACAAACGGCGCCCCGCGCATCCCGCCTCCGGCCGCCGCGCGTTCTGCAACCGCCGGGCCGGCGTTGCCGGTTCATCACCGCGGATCGGCGTGGCGCATCGCCCCGGGCATGGAATGATGTTCCTGGCCGAGCGTCCGATCCGCCGTGGTGTAATTGGCAACACCTCTGATTTTGGTTCAGATATTTCAGGTTCGAGCCCTGGCGGCGGAGCGCGCACGATCGGTGGACAGGTCCTGACCTGTCGACATCCAGAGCCGTCACGCCCCGTCGGATCGCCGCCCGCAGCCGCAGGTGGCACGGTCCGGGCGGGACCGTCCAGGAGGAATCCGCATGCCGTTGGGTGTCACCGCCGTGGTCGTCCTTGCCGCCGGAGCAGGCACCCGGATGCGATCCAGTCTGCCCAAGGTCATGCATCCGCTGGCCGGGCGGCCGCTGATCTGGCATGCGCTCACCGCTGCGCGGGGCGTGCAGCCGGACCATCTCATCGCCGTCATCGGTCATGGCCGCGAAGCGGTCGGGGCCTACCTGTCCGACGCGCTGCCCGAGGTGAGCACCGCGGTGCAGGGTGAGCAGCTCGGAACCGGTCACGCGGTCGAGCTGCGCGCTGGAGGTGCTCGGCACGCTGACCGGGACCGTCGTGGTGACCTACGGCGACGTGCCGCTGCTGCGGCCGGAGACCCTCGCCGCGCTCGCCACCGAACACGCCGGGAACGGCAACGCCGTCACCGTGTTGACCGCCCGGGTCGCGGACCCGACCGGTTACGGGCGGATCATCCGTGACGACGCGGGTGCGGTGGCCGGCATCGTGGAGCACAAGGACGCCGACGAGGCGCAGCGCGCCATCACCGAGATCAACTCCGGGGTGTACGCCTTCGACGCCGCGGTCCTCGCCGACGGCCTGGGCCGGATCACCGCCGCCAACGCCCAGGGTGAGCGGTACCTGACCGACGTCGTCGGGATCGCCCGCGCCGACGGTCGCCGGGTGGGAGCGTTGGTCGCCGACGACGCCACCGAGACCGAGGGCGTCAACGACCGCGTGCAGCTGGCCGACATGGCCCGGGCGCTCAACGCCCGCCTGATCCGCGCCGCACAGCTCGGCGGCGCAACCATCCTCGATCCGCAGACGACCTGGCTGCACGCCGACGTCACGGTCGCCGCGGACGCGATCATCCACCGCAACACCTCGCTGGAATCCGGGACCACCGTGGAGACCGGTGCCGAGATCGGCCCGGACACCACCCTGATCGGCTGCCGGGTGGGCGCGGGCGCCACGGTGCTCCGCTCGCACGCCCAGGGTGCGGTCATCGGCGAGGGGTCCACGATCGGACCGTTCAGCTACCTGCGTCCCGGCACGGTCACCGAGCAGGGGGCCAAGGTCGGCGCCTACGTCGAGGTCAAGAACGTCCACCATCGGCGTCGGCGCCAAAGTGCCGCACCTGAGCTACGTGGGCGACGCCACGCTCGGCGCCGGGGTGAACTTCGGCGCCGGCTCGATCACCGCCAACTACGACGGTGTGGGCAAGTACCGGACCGTCGTCGGACCGGGCGCGTTCATCGGCACCCACACCACCCTGATCGCCCCGGTGACCGTCGGCGCCGGCGCCTTCACCGCCGCCGGGTCGGCGATCACCGCCGACGTGGCCGCCGGCGACCTCGCCGTGGCCCGCGGCCGACAGGCCACCGTCACGGGTTGGGTCGGTCGACGGCTGCCCACCAGTGCGATGGCCCGGGCGGCGGACAGTGCGGCCGACGCCGATCCCGAGCCCACCGGCGCTGATACCGGATCCCCCGCCGCCTCGCCCGCACCGCCGGCGTCGCCCGCACCCGCCGGGAAGGCGATGCCCGCGTGAACCACCTGTCGATCACCAACCGCAAGAGCCTGATGCTGTTCTCGGGTCGGGGTTTCCCCGATCTGGCGGCGGAGATCGCCAAACACCTCGAGGTCGACGTGACCCCGCAGACCATCTACGACTTCGCCAACGAAGAGATCTTCGTCCGCTCCGAGGAATCGGTTCGCGGGGCCGACGTCTTCGTCATCCAGTCCTGCGGCAGCCCGTTGAACAAATCGATCATGGAGACGCTGCTGATGATCGACGCGCTCAAGCGCGCGTCGGCCAAGCGGATCACCGTGGTCCTGCCGTTCTACCCGTACGCCCGGCAGGACAAGAAGCACCGTGGTCGCGAACCGATCTCGGCCCGACTGATGGCCGACCTGCTCAAGACGGCGGGCGCGCACCGGCTGATGGCCGTCGATCTGCACACCGACCAGATCCAGGGTTTCTTCGACGGCCCCGTCGACCACCTGCTGGCGCTGCCGTTGCTGGTGGACTACATCGCGGCGAAGTACCAGGGCGCCGACCTCGCGGTCGTCTCCCCCGATTCCGGCCGGGTCCGGACTGCGGAGAAGTGGGCGCAGCGCCTCGGCGGCCGCCCGGTCGCGTTCATCCACAAGACCCGTGATCCCAGCAAACCGAACCAGGCCGTCGCGGGGCGTGTCGTCGGTGACGTCGCGGGCAAGACCTGCATCCTCGTCGACGACATGATCGACACCGGCGGGACGATCGCGAAGGCCGCCACCCGGCTGTTCGAGGCGGGCGCCAAGGACGTCGTCATCGCGGCCACCCACGGGGTGCTGTCGCCGCCGGCGGCGGAGAAGCTGTCCGGCTGCGGGGCCTCCGAGGTCGTGTTGACCAACACGCTGCCGATCTCGGTCGAGCACTCGTTCCCGACGCTGACCGTGCTCTCGATCGCCCCGCTGATCGCCCGGGCGATCCACGAGGTCTTCGAGGACGGCTCGGTCACCTCGCTGTTCGACAACTGACGACGCCGGACCGGGCCCCGCACTACCGGTCGGCGTTGAAAGATGTTCGTCGCACCCACGTTGTGACGGATGATTTGCGGCTCTCTTGACTTTTCGCGACAGGATTTGCGGTACCGTCAGCTCAGTTGTGTTGTTCTTGCATCGCTGACGGAGGTGCCCGATGTCTTTCGCTACCCCGGTGCGTTGGGTGTCCGACACGCCCGCAGCCACTGCTGCATGGACTGCGGTCCTGGCCGGCCGGGGCTACCGCGCCGATCCCGGGCCCGGACCCGGTCACAGGTCCGACCTCGGGGTGGAGGTCGTGCTCGACGCCGACAGCACGGCGACGATCGTCCGCGGCGACGGCCCGGCCGCCGTCGCGTTCGCCGACCTCGACCTCGGCGCCCATGCCGGCGCCGACGCATTGACCGGCGTCACCTTCGGGCAGGACCCGGCAGGGCGGCGGCATGCCCGCATCGGTCGGCCGCTGCACCCCGACCGGGCGGGCGACGTGGAGCTGCTGATCAATCTCATCGACTGGGCGGCGCCCGAGGTCGCCACCGCCACCGCGACCCCGACCGCACCGGTGGCCCTCGATCGGCGCTGGCCGGCATTGAAGGCCGCCGTGACCGACCTCCAGTTCCTGCAGGTCGCCGACGGGTCGGTGCCGCAGACCCGGGAGCACGCGGTGGCGGCGAACCTCGTCGGCCGCATCTGCACCCACATCGACGCGCTGGCCGCGGACTTCCCGCACGACGCCGACTACCTGACCGCTGTGGTGGCGGACTTCCGCCGATGGGCGGCGGCGGGCTTCGGGGTGCCGGACTTCCTGGACTCGCTGCTGCGGTTCCACCCCGAGCAGCACCGGGTCGACGGACTGCGGCACCTCGTCGTCTTCCCCATGTACACCCAGAACGGCAGCACCGACCGCCACGTCGAGGCAGTCCTGCTGGAGGTCGTCTGGCCGGACTTCGTCGAGGAACTGGAGCGCAGCGACTACAGCAATCCGTTGTTCGTGCCCGTGCGGTTCCTGGACTTCACCGCCGGGTACGACACGAACTCCGCGGTGCTGTTCCCGGAGACGATCGCCATGCGCTCGGTACCGAAGTTCACCTGGGGTGCGATCTTCGCCGACCGGGAGGCGGCCCGGTTCCGCCGGGTCGCCGCGGCTGCCGCGCGCACCACGGGGTTGGCGCTGCCGCCGGCGGCCGCGGCGCTGCTGACCGACCAGCAGCTCGCGGAGGAGACCTTCGTGATGTGGGATCTGATCCACGACCGCTCGCACATGCACGGCGACCTGCCGTTCGACCCGTTCATGATCAAGCAGCGGATGCCGTACTTCCTGTACTCGCTGGAGGAGCTCCGTTGCGACCTGACGGCGTTCCGCGCGGCGGTCCGCCTGGAAGGCACCGGCATCGGGCAGGCCCGCCTGGTCCAGTACGCGATCCTGTTCGACCGCATCTTCCGGTTCGCCATCACCGGCAGCCGGATCCGCAACTACGACGGCCTGGGCGGCCAGCTGCTGTTCGCCTGGCTGCACCAGCGGCGTGTGCTGCACTGGACCGACAACCGCCTGCGCATCGACTGGGAGCACGTCGCCGACGCGGTGATCGCACTGTCCGACGCGATCGACGATCTCTACTGGCGCTCCATCGACCGGCCGAAGGTCGCGCACTGGCTTGCTGCCTACGACCTCATCAGCGCCACCCTGACCCCGAATCCGGCGTCGGCCTGGGCGCGCGGCGCGGCCGGGCTGCCGCTGGACGGACCGCCGAAGGGCCTCACCGACGCGGTACTGCCCGACGAGTTCCCGCTGTCGATGTTCTACGAGGCCCTGTCGCGCACGCTGTCCGACGTGGTCCGCGCAACGTCGGGCATCACCGGAGCCCTCGCGAGCGGACCGACCCCGTCACCGTCGATGGGACAATCGGCCGCGTGACGACCCTCCACGACCCGACCCGCCGCGGTTTCGCCTCGGACAACTACGCCGGCGTGCACCCGGAGGTGCTGCAGGCGCTGGCCGAGGCGAACCTCGGCCATCAGACCGCCTACGGTGACGACGTCTACACCGCCCACCTGCAGACCGTGATGGCCCGTCACTTCGGACCCGGCATCGAGGTGTTCCCGGTCTTCAACGGCACCGGCGCGAACGTGCTGTCGCTGCAGGCGATGCTGCCGCGCTGGGGCGGCGTGGTGTGCGCCGAGACCGCGCACATCAACGTCGACGAGAACGGCGCCCCGGAGCGGGTCGGCGGCATCAAACTGCTGACCGTCCCGACTCCCGACGGCAAGCTCACCCCCGAGCTGATCGACCGGCAGGCGCACGGTTTCGGCGACGAACACCGTGCGCAGCCGCTCGTCGTGTCGATCACCCAGTCGACCGAACTGGGCACCCTCTACACCCCCGCCGAGGTCGCGGCGGTCTGCGACCACGCCCACGGCCTGGGCATGACCGTGCATCTGGACGGCTCCCGCATCTCCAACGCCGCCGCCGCCCTGGGGGTGCCGATGGCCGCATTCACCACCGACGCCGGGGTGGACGCGTTGTCCTTCGGCGGCACCAAGAACGGGTTGCTCGCCGCCGAGGCGATCGTCGTGCTCAACCCCGACGCCGTCACCGGGATGAAGTACCTGCGCAAGATGAACATGCAGCTCGCCTCGAAGATGCGGTTCTTCTCCGCCCAACTGATCGCGCTGCTCGACGGCGACCTCTGGCTGCGGTCCGCGTCCCACGCCAACGCGATGGCACAGCGGCTGACCGCAGCGGCCGCGCAGATCGACGGCGTCACCGTGACGCGCCGGACCGAGGCCAACGCGGTCTTCGCGGTGCTCCCGGCGGACGCCGCCGATGCCGTCCGCAAGCGCTTCATGTTCTACGACTGGGACAACGCCACCGGGGAGGTGCGGTGGATGTGCGCCTGGGACACCACCGCCGACGACGTGGACGACTTCGCCCGGTTGATCGAGTCTTCGGTGGCCGGGTAGAGTAGTGAGGTTGCCTCGGCGAGGGCGGCCTGCGCGCGTCATGTGCTCGGGTCAGCCGTAATTCGACGCGGTGGGAGTCGCTCCCCCGCGCTGTACGCCGGGCTGACGCGCTCGATCCCACCGCTTCCTGCCGGCCCGCCGACGGGCCACGCACCATTTTTCGAGGAGTTCCATCGTGTCCGAGAACCGCATCGACGCCGCCACCCGTACCGAGTTCGGCAAGGGCGCCTCGCGTCGGATCCGCAAGACCGGTCAGATCCCGGCCGTCCTGTACGGCCACGGCACCGACCCCCGTCACCTGAGCCTGCCGGCCCGCGAGTTCGGTCGCGCCCTCAAGGGCGGCGGCGCGAACACCGTGCTGACGCTGGCGATCGAGGGCGGCGACGAGCTCGCGCTGCCGAAGTCGGTGGTGCGTCACCCGCTGCGCGACTACATCGAGCACGTCGACCTGATCCTGGTCCGCCGCGGCGAGCGTGTCACCGTCGACGTCCCGATCATCGTGGTCGGCGCCGCCGCCCCGGGCACCCTGGTGATGGTCGATCAGTCCACGCTGTCGATCGAGGTCGAGGCCCTGCACATCCCCGAGTCGCTCGAGGTCTCCATCGAGGGCGTTCGGGCCGGCACCCAGATCTCCGCCGCCGACGTCACCCTCCCCTCGGGTGCCACGCTGGCCGCCGACCCGGAGTCGCTGGTCGTCGGTATCTCTCAGGCGCCGACCACCGAGGAACTGGAAGCCGACGGCTCCGGCAACGAGCCGGCCACCGGCGATGTGGTGCCGGCCGAGGACGAGGGACCCACCACCAGCTGACCCGGCCTCCGCCGCACCGAACGTCCCCACCCCGAAGGATGGCCGAGTCCGATGTCGCCTGCTCATGTCTGCTGACCAGGCGCTGATCATCGGGCTCGGCAATCCCGGGCCGGGCTATGCCGGCAACCGGCACAACGCCGGCTTCATGGTCGCCGACATCCTCGCCGCCCGCGGCGGCGCCCGGTTCGGCTCGCACAAGGCCGGCGCCGACGTCGCCATCGTCAGGATCGGCGACACCCGGGTGACCGTCGCCAAACCGCGGTCCTACATGAACCTCTCGGGCGGGGCCACCGCCGGACTGGTGCGCTTCTTCAAGTTCGACCTCGCCGACGTCATCGTCGTCCACGACGAGCTGGACCTGGCTTTCGGCACCATCCGGCTCAAGTCCGGTGGCGGCGAGGGCGGCCACAACGGCTTGAAGTCCATCTCCGCCGCTCTGGGCAGCCGGGACTACGCCCGGGTGCGATTCGGCGTCGGCCGACCGCCCGGCCGCCAGGACCCGGCCGATTTCGTGCTGAAGGACTTCTCCTCCGTCGAGCGCAAGGAGCTTGCACTGGAACTCGAGCGCGCGGCCGATGCTGCCGAGGACCTGCTCGCGCTCGGCCTCGTCGACGCCCAGAACCGTTGGCACTGAGCCGGTTTCGCTTGTCGGCTCCGGCCTGTCGGGGCAGCTGACGCCCGCACCTCAGCGCCCGTCAGCGGCCTGCGCGTTTTTCCAACAACTCGCGGGCGGCACTGCGCTTCAGTTTTCCCGACGGCGTCTTGGGGAGGGCGCCGACCGGCAGGACCAGCACGTCGGCCGGCCGGGCGCCGATGGCGGTGGTCACCGCCGACCGGACCTGCCCGCACGATCCGCGCCACCTCCGCCGGGTCGTCGGCCTGCCGGGACTCGCACGCCACCACGAACGACTCCCGCCCGCCGGAGGCCGTCCACCGCACCGCGATGGCGTTGCCGGCCCGCACCCCGTCGACCGAGGTCGCCACCCGCTCGATGTCGGTCGGGTAGATGTTGCGGCCGCCCATGATGATGACGTCCTTGACCCGCCCGCAGACCACCACCTCGCCGTCGACGAGGTAGCCCGACGTCGCCGGTGTCCAGCCAACCGTCGCACGCCCTGGGTCGCCACGTCACCGTCGACGGTCAGGTAGCGGTCGGTCACCGCCGGGCCGCGGATGAACAGCGTCCCGACGCAGCCGGCGTCGAGCACGGCGCCGCCGTCGTCGCGGACCTGCACCTCGATGTCGTCCAACGGCGGCCCGAGCCGGGGGAACTGCCGGCGCCACGGCTCCGGGCTCGCCGGCGGCCGCGCCACCCGCTCCTGTTCCAGTGCCGCCGCGTCGAGGACGTCGACGGTGAACGGGCTGCCGGTGTGCTGGATGCTGACCCCCAGCGTCGTCTCGGCCATCCCGTAGGCCGGCACCATCGCCGTCGGCGGCAGCCCGAACCGCTCGCCGGCCGCCAGGAACGCCGGACCGCGGTGACGTCGATCGGCTCCGCACCGTTGAGCGCGAAGCGCAGCGTCGACAGGTCCAGTCCTTCGGCCCGCAGCAGCGCCCTCGCGGCCAGCGCGTAGGCGAAGTTCGGTGCGGCGGTGTGGGTGCCGCCGTACCGGGTGATCAGCTCGAACCACAGCAGCGGCGCCCGCAGGAAGTCCGTCGGCGTGACGGTGACGACGTCCGACGCCGAACACCATCGGCAGGGTCAGGAACCCGACCATGCCCATGTCGTGGAACAGCGGCAGCCAGCGTCACCATCACCGACGGCCCGGGCACGATCTCGGCCCGGTCGCGCATCGCGTTGAGGTTGTTCCAGGCGTTGGCGTGCGAGATCCGCACCGCCTTCGGGGTGGCCGTCGATCCGGAGGTGAGCTGCAGCAGCAGCGTCGACTCCTCCTGCACGGCAACGGCTTCGACGAGCTCCGGCCCGTCGGCGGCCAATTCCGCCGGCGTGGTGGACGCCGATCCCGGCGGCCCGCAGCCGGCCGTCGAAGGCGGCGAACTGCTCGCCGAGCAGGACGTGGTGCGCCCCGATCACCCCCAGCACCTGGGCGGTCTCGGCGGCGAAGTGCGCCGGATCGGTCCGCGGCGGTCGGCTGGTGCAGCATCGTCACCGAGGCGCCGGCCCACCAGACCGCCTGCACCAGCGGGGCCACCTCGGCCGGGCGCCGCGGCCAGCACCGCGACGGTGTCGCCCGGCCGCAGCCCATCGGCGACCAGCCGGGCCGCCGCCGCGGCGGGCGGCGGCGTGCACCTCCGACCACGGGGTCCGCGACGAGCGGCGGTGGGTTCACCGGTGATCAGGCTGGCCGCCGACGGGCAGCGGCCCCGAGCGCGGTCACGAAGTGCGGTCATGATGGCAGAGTATGTGTCCATGACTGAGCCGCCGTCCGCGGCCCGACCTCCGCCTCGGCTCCGGCGATCGTCGTCCTCGGGCTCGGTCAACATGGACCTGGTGGTCACCACGCCCAGCTGCCCAGCCCGGACAGACCCTGCTGGGCAAGCAGCTTTCGGACGATCTGCGGCGGCAAGGGGGCCAACCAGGCGATCGCCGCGGCCCGCGCGGGCGGTCGGGTGCGGTTCATCGGCGCGGTCGGGCGACGACGCCTTCGCGAGCCCAGCTGGCCGGCGAACCTCGCCGACAGCGGCGTCGACACCGACGCCCTGCGGCAGGTGCCGGGCCCAGCGGGATCGCCGCCATCACCGTCGACGACGCACGCCGAGAACACCATCGTGGTGGTCGCCGGGGCCAACGCCGCGGTCACCGAGCTGACCGCGGCCGAGCAGGAGTCGCTGGCGCGAGTCGTCGATGGTGGTGTGTCAGCTGGAGATCCCGGTGCCGCACCGTCGTGCACGCCGGCGCGATCGCGGCGGCGGCCGGAAAACCGATGCTGCTCAACCCTTCTCCGATCCAGCCGCTGAGCTGGGCGCTGCTGTCCAACACCTCCGTCCTGGTCCTCAACGAGGGCGAGGCCGCCGATGTCGGCGCCGACGCGGTCGGAGGAGGTCTTCCACGTGGTCACCACGCTGGGCGCCGACGGGGCCCGCTACCGCGGACCGGACGGCGAGGAGTTCACCGTGCCGGCCCCGCGAGGTCACCGCGGTCGACACCACCGGTGCCGGCGACGCCTTCACCGGGGCGTTCGCCGTGGCCTGGGTCGAAGGCCGCCCCCGCTGGCCGCGGTGCAGTTCGCCTGTGCCGCGGGCGCGCTGGCCACCACGGTCGCCGGGCGCCGAGTGTCTCGTCGCCGAGCCGGGCGGCCATCGAACGATCTGGTCGCGCCAACCTACTGAGCCGACACTCAGGCCGCCATGCCCGCCCCGCGCGATCGTCGGGGTCAGTCCTCTTCGAGCTGCTCGGCCACGGCCATCCACTCGAGTTCGACGTCGTCCTTCTCGCTGCGCACCTCGCCGAGCTGGCCGTCGAGTTCGGCGGCCCTGCCGTAGTCGGCACCGACCTCGGCCAGCGCGGCGTGCAGCTCGCGCTCCTTGCGGTCCAGCGACTCCAGCCGCTTCTCCAGCCGCTGCAACTCCTTGCGGGCCAGCCGCTTGTCGACCGACGCGGCACCGGCCGGCGCCGCCGGCCGCGGGCGTTGCCCGGCCGCGCCCGGCTGCCGGCTCCGCGGCGGCAGCCGAGCCGCTGGCCGGCCCGCCGCTGCAGGTACTCGGGGACGCCGCCGATGATCTGGGTGATCTGCCGTCGCCGAACAGCGCCACCACGTCGTCGCAGACCCGCTCGATCAGGTACCGGTCGTGCGAGACGACGATCAGCGTGCCCGGCCAGGAGTCGAGCAGGTCCTCCAGCGACTGCAGGGTGTCGGTGTCCAGGTCGTTGGTCGGCTCGTCGAGGATCAGCACGTTGGGCTCGGCCATCAGGATCCGCAGCAGTTGCAGCCGCCGCCGCTCACCACCGGACAGTTCGCTGACGTAGGTCCACTGCTGCTGGGTGCCGAAGCCGAACCGCTCGCACAGTTGCCCGGCGGTGACGTCCTTGCCGCCGAGGTTGACCACCCGGGCCACCTCGGTGACCGCCTCCAGCAGCCGCAGCCGCCGGGCAGTTCGGTGACGTCCTGGGACAGGTACCCCAGGCTGACGGTCAGCCCGCGCTTCACGGTTCCGCGACCCAGCGGGTACTCGCCGAGCAGCACCTTGAGCAGGGTGGTCTTGCCGGAGCCGTTGACGCCGACGATGCCCAGCCGGTCGCCGGCGCCGATCCGCCAGGTGACGTGATCCAGCAGGGTGCGGTCGCGTCCGGTCCTGGGCGACCACCGTCGGCGGTGACGTCCTCGATGTCGATCACGTCCCGCCCCAGCCGCCGGCGGGCGAAGGCGTGCAGTTCCACGCTGTCCCGCGGTTCGGGCACGTCGGCGATCAGCGCCTCGGCGGCCTCGATCCGGTACCGGGGCTTGGACGTCCGGGCCGGCGCGCCGCGACGCAGCCAGGCGAGTTCCTTGCGGGCCAGGTTCTTCCGGCGTTCCTCGGCCGCGCCGGCCAGCCGCAGCCGCTCGGCCCGGGCGAAAACCCAGTCGCTGTAACCGCCCTCCCGGATGAAGACCTCGCCGTCGACGACCTCCCAGGTGAGCGTGGCCACCGCGTCGAGGAACCAGCGGTCGTGGGTGACGACGACGACGGCACCGCGGTGCGCGACCAGGTGCGACGGCGAGCCAGGCCACCCCCTCGATGTCCAGGTGGTTGGTCGGCTCGTCGAGGATCAGCAGATCGGCGTCGGTCACCAGCGCCGCGGCCAGCGCCACCCGGCGTCGCTCGCCGCCGGACAGGTTGTCCACCAAGGTGTCCAGGCCCGATGTTGCCCAGGCCCAGGCCGTCCAGCACGGACCGGACCGACGAGTCCGACGCCCAGTGGTAGTCGGCGCCGTGATCATCGCCGGATCTCGTGCCACCCTGGCCGAAATCGCCGAGGGCGATGTCGCGCACCGTGCGGCCCGGTGCCAGTTCGGACTTCTGGGCCACCACGGCGACCCGGGTACCGCGGCCGGTCGCGACCCGGCCGGCTTCGGGTTCCCGGACGCCGGCCAGCACCGACAGCAGCGTCGACTTCCCGGACCCGTTGAGTCCGAGAACGCCGATGCGGTCGCCGGTCTGGACGCCGAGCGAGATCTTCTCCAGCAGATTGCGGTGGCCGACGACGACCGTGACCGCCTCCAGGTTCACCAGATTTGCCATCGTTGCGTCAGTAGTCCCATCATGTCGTGTGCATTCGTCGTACGCCCGGCATGCGGGCTGGTGCTAGGCCAACCGCGCGCCCGGCACCGGCCCGTTGACCACCCGGACCGTGCGGCAGACGCCGAGGCCGGCGACCCGTGCGGCGACGTCGGAGGCGTGGTCGGCATCCGGCACAGCATCGCCACCGTCGGGCCGGATCCGCTGACCAGACAGCTCAGCGCCCCCTCGGCGGCGCCGGCGTAGAGCACCCGGCGCAGCGAGGGTTGCAGCGAGATCGCCGCGGCCTGCATGTCGTTTCCCAGTACAGCGCCCAACGCGGCGGCCTCGGGGCGGGCCAACGCGGCCAGCACCGCCTCCACCGGACCGACCCGCGGGCGCCGGGGCCGCCGCGCGCAACCGGTCCAGCTCGCCGAACACCGCCGGTGTCGACAGGCCGCCGTCGGCGATGGCCAGCACCCAGTGCCACTGATGACGGGTCAGTACCGGCGCGATCTGCTCGCCCCGCCCGGTACCCACCGCGGTGCCCCCGGCCAGCGCGAACGGGACGTCGCTGCCCAGCTCGGCGGCCAGCGTCATCAGCTCCGAGCGGGTGAGGTCCAGCTGCCACAGTTGGGCGCAACCCAGCAGCGCCGCGGCGGCGTCGGCGCTGCCGCCGGCCATCCCGCCCGCGACCGGTATCTGCTTGGTGATCTCGATCCGCACCCCGGGATGCCGCCCGGCGTGCTCGGCCAGCAACAACACTGCCCGACCGGCCAGGTTCGCCGCCCCCGCCGGGACGCCGGTCGCACCGTGGGTGACCACTGAAAGCTCGTCGGCCGGCGTCAGCGCCACCTCGTCGAACAGGCTCACGGCCTGGAACACCGTCACCAGCTCGTGGTATCCGTCCGGTCGGAGCTCACCGACCCCCAGGTGGAGATTGATCTTGGCCGGCACCCGCACCCGCACCGTCGCGCTGGGCAGCGCGCCGATCACGTCCGCACCCCGGCGATCGCGAGATAGTCGCCCACGTCCAGTGTCTCGCCCCGACGGGTGGGATCGATACCGGCCCGCGCCAGCAGCGCCTCGGCCGCCGCAGCGGAGCCGGCCCAACCGGCGAGCGCGGACCGGAGCATCTTGCGGCGCTGGGCGAACGCGTGGTCCACGACGGTGAACACCGCCTCCCGATCCCCCACCGTGGGGACCTCGTGCCGGTCGATCGAGACCAGGGCCGAGTCGACGTTGGGTTCGGGCCAGAACACCGTGCCGACCGATGGAGCCGGCCCGCTTGACCGTGCCGTACCAGGCGGCTTTCACCGACGGCACGCCGTAGGTCCGCGAGCCGGGCCCGGCGGCCAGCCGGTCGGCCACCTCGGCCTGTACCATCACCAGCACCCGGCGCAGGCTGGGCAGCTCGGCGAGCAGGTGCAGCAGCACCGGGACCGACACGTTGTACGGCAGATTCGCGACCAGCGCGGTGGGTTCGCCCACCTCGGCGGCACCCACGGTCAGCGCGTCGGCGCACACGACCCGCAGCCGATCCGCGCGACCCGGCGCCTGTTCGGCGACGGTTCGTGGCAGCAGGCCGGCCAACCGCGGGTCGATCTCGACCACCGTGACCCGGTCGACCTTCTCCAGCAGTCCGAGGGTCAACGACCCCAGCCCCGGCCCGACCTCGAGGACGTGATCGTCGGGAGCCAGTGCTGCGGCGGACACGATGCGGCGCACGGTGTTCGCGTCGTGCACGAAGTTCTGACCGAGCGTCTTGGTCGGCCGCAGATCCAGCTCGGCCGCCAACTGACGGATCCGGGCGGCACCGAGCAGACTGATCTGCTCGGTGCCGCCCGGTGTGGTCATGCCGTTCATCCTCACACGGAATGTGGGGACTACCGTGCGGCTTCCCGGCAGGCCCACGGCTCCAGGCCGCGGGACTGGAACAGCAGCTTGGCGCGCATGATCTGCTCCTCGGGCGAGGCGTTGATCGGGTTACCGCTACCGCCGACGGACTGCCAGGTCGGCAGGTCGAACTGGAACAGACCGTAGGTCGGCAGGCCGCGCGACGGGTTGCCGTTGATCGCCTGCGGGTTGTGGGTCGACTCACAGTAGGCGAGCCCGTCCCAGTTGACGCCGAACTCGGTGTCGTTGAAGAACACCTGGTTGCCGACCCAGGTCAGGGTGGTCCTGGTACCGACGGTCATCTGCCTGGTGACGGGCTCCACGGTGGTGGTCCGGCCGACCTCGCTACGAGCGGTCTGCGCGCCGTTCACGGTGGTGACCTGGTAGGTCACCGCAGAGGTCCCCGGGGCGCCCTGGACGACGACGGTGGTGGTGCCTCGATCGACGTTGGGGTCCTCGGTGGCCACGTCCGCGGGCTGCGCGATCTGCTCGTTCGACGATCACCGAAGCCACCACGGTGCGGGTGATGGACACCGACGTGCCGTCGGAGACCGGGGTCTGCAACGACGGCGTGACGGTGTCCTGCGCCCCAGCTTGATGCCGCGCTCGGTCAGCAGCTCGGCCACCGTGATGGCCGGGGTGGAGAAGGAGGCGGCCGCGGCGGTGCCGTCGGTCAGGGCGACCGTGTGCAGGGTGGCGGCGTTCAGGGTGAAGCCGTCGAGCGGGATCTCCCGGCCACGGTCGGCGGAGAGTGCGAAATCGTCGGTGTTGCGGCCCAGCTCGGCCAACGCCTGCTCGACCGTCAGTGGCGGTGGTCCAGACCTCGCGGGTCTGGCCGTCGATCGACAGCGTCAGCAGCCGGCCGCGGTTGAGCGAGATGGCCGACCCGTCCGTGATGGCGGCCTCGACGGCCGGCACGAGCACATCGTGTTCGCCGGCGGACAACCCGGCCGCGGCCAGCGCACCGCCGACCGATCCGGACAGCGTGCTGACCTGCTGGACCTGGCCGTCGACGGTGATGGTCACCGAGGTGCTCATTGCGGAGAGGGTTCCCGCCACGACGGCACCGGCGAGTACGACCGCGGCGGTGCCGGCGATCAGCGGCCGGCGCCAGCGGCGGACCGGCGGACCGGCGGCCGGGGCGGCACCGGTGGCGTGCAGGTCGGTGATGTCGGTGATGTCGGTGTCACGGGCGATCGGCTCGTGCAGGCTCACGGCGCTCCAGGTGTCGCGGGCGTCCGAGCAGGGGGTATCGATGCCACAGCGAGCGACGATCAGCAGACGGTGCGCGCCGGGCCCGGAGGCCTGCAGTGACACCTGGTCCGCAGAGAGGATCCACCGCGTGGTGAGGCGGGGATCGGAACTCGGTACGGGGCACCGTCAGGGACTTCCCCATCCCGGCGGTATTACAGAATCATAACGGAGCGTTGTCGGAACGGACAGCAATTATGAGCGAACGCACAGATACCACCATCCGCAGTCAGGCTTGGTGACGCACCGTCACTTCGCTCCGGGCCTAGCGCGAAGGCGGCCCCCCGCTCGAGGGTCCCGCAACGACTACCGGCCCCCGTCCGTGAGGACGAGGGCCGGTAGGCGTCAGTGCTGGTTCAGTGGATCAGCCGGCGTAGGCGCAGGCCCACGGGGACAGACCCCGCTGGGAGTACAGGACCTCGGCGATGGCGATCTGCTGCTCACGGGAGGCCAGATCGGCGCGGGGGGCGTACGCCCCGCCGCCCGCACCCAGCCAGGTGCGGTTGTCGAACTGCAGGCCGCCGTAGTAGCCGTTGCCGGTGTTGATCGACCAGTTGTTGGTCGACTCGCAGCGGGCGACGCCGTCCCAGTTCACCCCGGAGCTGCCCGAGCTGGTCGGCGCGGCCGAAGAGCTGCTGGAGCTGCTGGAGCTGGCGGGGGTGGAGCTGGAGCTGCTGGAGCTGGTCGCGGCGGCCGGGGCAGTGGCGGACTTCGTGCCGACCTTGATGACCGCTGGACTGCAGCGGTGGTCACGGTGCGGCCGACCTCGGTGCGGCCGGTCTCGGTGCCGTTGGTGGTGGTGACGCTGTAGGTGACGTCTGCCGACCCGGGGCTGCCCTGGGTGGCCACCGTGGTGGTGCCCTTTGCCAGCGACGAGTCGTTGACCTTCTTGTCGGCCGGCTGGGCGACCTCGTCGGCCTGCGTGACCTGCGTGGTGCTGACCCGGGCGACCGAGACCTGCAGGCCGTCGGTGATCGGGGTGGTCAGGGCCGGGGTGACGATGTCCTGCGGGCCGACCGTGATGCCCTGGCCGGCCAGCAGCCCGGCCACGTCGGCGTCGCTGGAGACGAACGGGACGCCGGCGTTGGTGCCGTCGGTGAAGGTGACGGTGGGCAGGGTGACGATGTTGACCGCGGTGCCCTCGGCGAGCTTGTCGCCGACGGCCGGGGTGACCCGGTCGTTGGCGCCCAGCGTGATGCCCTGAGCGGCGAGCAGGTCGCCGACGGTGCGGGCCGGGGTGACCAGGAGCTGGCCGTTCCGCGGTTGTCGATGGTCACGGCGTGCAGGGTGTCGGCGCTGAGTGCCATGCCGTCCAGCGGGATCTCGCGACCACGGTCGGCGGAGAGCTGGTAGTAGCCGGAGTCGCGGCCGAGTTGGGCCAGCGCGTCGTCGACGGTCGTCGCCGTGGTCCAGACCTCGATCGGCACGCCGTCGATGGTCAGGGTGAGCAGACGGCCCTTGTTCAGGACGATGTGGGCACCGTTGGAGATCGACTCGTCAGCGGCCGGCGCCAGCGTGTCGTGCTCGGCCAGGTCGATGTCGGCGGACTCGCAGTGCACCGTTCACGGAACCGGACAGCGTGCTGACGACGCGATCCTGGCCGTCGACGGTGATGGTGACCGACTTGGTCAGCGCGACCAGTGAGCCACCGACGGTCGCGGCGACCAGTACGACGGTGGCGGCGACGAGGAACCACGGCTTGCGGAGCTTGGCGGAGAAACCACGGGGGGTGGTCAGCGGAAGGGCGGCGGCGGGCAGATCGGTCGGCTCCGTGTCGGTGCCGGTGAAGTTCTGCGTGTCGTCGATAGAAATAAGAGTCACATCCAATGAACGGACTGTCCGGGCAGGACTGGTGGGTGCCGGTCCGGACACGCTCGACGCGCCGCAACTGCGGCTCGTTCACAGGTGTTCCTCACCGAGTGGGTCAGTGGAGTCCCGTCAGGAACTCCGTCCCATCGCACCCGGGTGACCTTCGACCATCCCGGCTGTTATCACAAGACGGTAACGAGCGCGACCGCCCGGAGCGGCAAGGGAATCGCGAGTGAGATCGCCGTCACGAGAACGGAAACAAAGAAACAGTAACGACAGAAACAGACACTCAAGAAGGCGCTGACCTGCGCGTTCAGCCCAGGCCGTAGACGCGCTCGGGTGGTGGTCATCACAGCGCTGGCCAACTCGCCGATGTCCGTTTCGCGCAGTTGAGCCATCGCCCGCAGCGTGTAGGGCAGCGCATAGGGCCCGTTCTTGCGGCCCCGGTGCGGATGCGGGGCCAGGAACGGCGCGTCGGTCTCGACCATGATCAGCTCCGCCGGAACCAGCCGGGCGGCGGCGTGCAGGTCGTGGGCGTTGCGGAAGGTCACCGGCCCGGCGAAGGACATCAGGTAACCCGCGGTCGGCGCAGATCCGGGCCATCGCCGCGTCACCGGAGAAGCAGTGGAAGACCACCGTGTCCGGCGCGCCCTCGGCCGCCAGCACCGCCAGCACCTCGTCGTGGGCGTCGCCGGTCGTGGATCATCAACGGCTTGCCGAGCCGCTTGGCCAGCGTCGATGTGCCAGGCGAACGCCTCGACCTGGCTGCGCGCGGGGCGCGGCGTCCCAGTAGTAGTCCAGGCCGGTCTCGCCGATGGCGACCACCCGCGGCCGCGCGGCGAGCTCCTCAATCTCCGCCCGGGCCGCATCGTCCAGCAGCGTCGGCCCGGGTCGGGTGCAGGCCGACCGCCGCCCAGACGTCCGGGTGCCGGTCGCCGGCGTCGGCCGCCCAGCGGGCCGAGGCCAGATCGTCGGCGACGGTGATCGCGCCGATCACACCGACCGCCCGGGCCCGGCGCCATCGCTGCAGCGACGTCGGCGGGGGTCCGGCAGCCGCAGGCGTCCAGGTGGGTGTGGCGCGTCGATCGACCGGCGACCGGCAGCGGCCCGGGGTCCGGCACCGGCTTCCATCCGGCCGGCTCCACCCACTCGTCGCGGCGGCGCCAGCTCCCGCACCGTCAGCCACCGGCGCCCAGTCGGGACCGGTCTCGCCCAGCTTCGGGTCGAGCTTGGGGAACAGCGGGGTCGGCTTGGCCAGCGGCGTGCCCCGGCCGGATGTCGCGGCGGGCCCAGACGGCCTGCTGCTGCGGTGTAGTCGCCGGTCAGCACCGGGTAGCTGCCGACGCCTGCGAAGCCGGCGTCGCCCTCGACCTCGTCACCGCAGATCCTCGACCTCGACGACCTCCGGCTGGGCGGCCCAGACACCGTCGCCGCCCAGCGCCTCGAACACCTTCTGCGACGAGTGCGGCAGGAACGGCGTCAGCATCGTCTTGGCGTCGTCGATCACCTGCAGGGCGGTGTGCAGCACGGTGCCCTGGCGCGCGGGCTCTCGGCATCACCGCCCAGCTTCCACGGCTCGGTGTCGGAGATGTACTTGTTCGCCAGCGACACCACCCGCATCGCCTCACCGATCGCGGCCTTGAACCGGCTGCGGTGCAGCAGCGTCCCCGACGGTGGCGAACGCCGCGGCGGACGCGGCGAGCAGCGCGGCGTCGACGTCGGTCCGGGTGCCCGGGGTCGGGATCGCACCGAAGTTCTTGTGCGCCATCGAGATCGACCGGTTGACCAGGTTGCCCCACTCGTTGGCCAGCTCGAAGTTGGTCCGCCGGACGAACTCGTCCCAGGTGAAATCGGTGTCCTGGTTCTCCGGGCCGGCGACGGCGATGAAGTAGCGCAAGGCGTCCGGGCCGAAGTCGCGCAGGAAGTCGCCGACGTAGATGACATTGCGGCGCGAGGTGGAGAACTTCGAGCCGCTCATCGTCAGGAACTCGCTCGACACGATCTCGGTCGGCAGGTTCAGCGCGCCGAGCCGACCCGGCTCGCCGCCGCGGGCGCCCCGGCCGTCGTAGGCGAGCAGCTCGGCCGGCCAGATCTGCGAGTGGAAGGTGATGTTGTCCTTGCCCATGAAGTAGAACTGCTGCGCCACCGGGACCGTCCGTCGCGGTCCACCACTGCTTCCACTGGTCGGCGTCGGTGCCGAACCGGCGGGCCCACTCGATCGACGCGGAGAGGTAGCCGATCACGGCGTCGAACCAGACGTAGAGCTTCTTGTCGCCGCGGTCGCGCCAGCCGTCCAGCGGGACCGGAATGCCCCAGTCGATGTCGCGGGTCATCGCCCGCGGCCGGATGTCGTCGAGCAGGTTCAGCGGAGAACTTCAGGACGTTCGGGCCGCCAGTCGGTGCGGGTGCCCAGCCAGTCACCCAGCGCCAGCGCCAGCGCCGGCAGGTCCAGGAACCAGTGCTCGCTCTCGACGAACTTCGGCGTCTCGCCGTTGATCCGGGAGCGCGGGTTGATCAGGTCGATCGCGTCGAGCTGGTTGCCGCAGTTGTCGCACTGGTCGCCGCGGGCGCCGGCGTAGCCGCAGATCGGGCAGGTGCCCTCGATGTAGCGGTCGGGCAGGGTGCGGCCGGTGGACGGCGAGATCGCCGACATCGTGGTCTGCGGCACCAGGTAGCCGTTGCGGTGCACGGTGCGGAACATCTCCTGCACCACCGCGTAGTGGTTGCGTGGTGGTGGTCCGGGTGAACAGGTCGTAGGACAGCCCGAGCCCCTGCAGGTCGTCGACGATGACCCGGTTGTACCGGTCGGCGAGCTCCTTGGCGCTGACGCCCTCCTGGTCGGCCTGCACCAGGATCGGGGTGCCGTGCTCGTCGGTGCCCGACACCATCAGCACGTCGTTGCCGACCATCCGCTGGTAGCGGGAGAAGATGTCCGACGGGACGCCGAAGCCGGAGACGTGGCCGATGTGGCGGGGACCGTTCGCGTACGGCCAGGCGACCGCGGTCAGTATGGAGCTCATAGGCCTCTCAGGCTAGTGCGTGCGCGACGTCGCTCGACCGGCGCGCCCGCGCCGTGGTCGACACGGCGGCGCGGCGTCCGCACGTCGGACGGGACCACCGCCCCCGTGCTGCGCTCAGCTCTTGGGGGTCTGGTTCACGCCGTGGGTGGCGCCGATCTCCTCGACCTCGGTGCGGTCCCCGGACCACAGGGTGTGGAAGGTGCCTTCCTTGTCGACCCGCTTGTAGGTGTGCGCGCCGAAGAAGTCCCGCTGGCCCTGGATCAGGGCGGCGGGCAGCCGCTCGGAGCGCAGCCCGTCGTAGTAGGACAGCGACGAGGCGAACCCCGGGGTCGGGATGCCGGCCAGCGCGGCCCGCGCGACCACCCGCCGCCAGGAGTCCTGGCCGGCCGCGACGACGTCGGTGAAGAACGGCGCGAACAGCAGCGACGCCAGCTCCGGGTCCTCGGCGTAGGCCTCGGTGATCCGGTTCAGGAACCGGGCCCGGATGATGCAGCCGCCGCGCCAGATCCGGGCCACCGCACCGCGGTCGATGGCCCAGCCGTACTCCGCCGCCCCGGCGACGATCTCGTCGAATCCCTGCGCGTAGGCGACGATCTTGGACGCGTACAGCGCCAGCCGGACGTCCTCGACGAACGCGGCCCGGTCGGTCACGCTCGATCGTCCCCGGACGGGCCGGGCAGGCCCTTCGGCGCCGGCCCGCTGCTGGTCGCCGACGACAGCCCGCGGGCGAACACCGACTCGGCGATCCCGGTGACCGGGATGCCCAGGGTCAGCGCGGTCTGCACCGTCCAGGTGCCGGTGCCCTTCATCCCGGCGGCGTCGACCACGATGTCGACGAACGGCTTGCCGGTCTCGGCGTCGACCTGCTCGAGCACCTCGGCGGTGATCTCGATCAGGAACGAGTCCAGGTCACCGGCGTTCCAGTCGGCGAACACCTCGGCGATCTCGGCCGGCTCCAGCCCGGCGCCGCGGCGCAGCAGGTCGTAGGCCTCGGCGATCAGCTGCATGTCGGCGTACTCGATGCCGTTGTGCACCATCTTCACGAAGTGCCCGGCGCCGTCGGTGCCGATGTGGGTGCAGCACGGGTCGCCGTCGACGTGCGCGGAGATCTTCTCCAGGATCGGGCCCAGCGACTCGTAGGACTGCGCCGACCCGCCCGGCATGATCGACGGGCCCTTCAGCGCGCCCTCCTCGCCGCCGGAGATCCCGCAGCCGACGAAGTGGATGCCCTTCTCGCGCATCGCCTTCTCCCGGCGCAGGGTGTCCTCGAACAGCGCGTTGCCGCCGTCGACGAGGATGTCGTCGGGCTCCAGCAGCTCGGCCAGCTCGTCGATCACCGCGTCGGTCGGGCCGCCGGCCTTGACCATGATGATGATCTTGCGTGGCCGGGCGAGCGAGGCGACGAACTCGGCGGCGGACTCGCTCGGCACGAAGTCCCCGTCGGAACCGTGCTCCTCGATCACCGCCTGGGTCTTGGCGTTGGACCGGTTGTGGATCGCGGTCACGAACCCCTTGCTGGCGAAGTTGCGGGCCAGGTTGGAGCCCATCACGGCCATACCGGTCACGCCGATCTCGGCGGTTCCGACGGGAGAGTCTGTCATCTGTGGTCACTTCCGGTTCGAGGGGCAGTTGGTGTCACAGGGGTGGTGCAGTGGGTGGCTGGGATGCTGGGGTGCCGTGCTGGGGTGCCGTGCTGGGGTGCGGTGCAGGGGGGCAGTGATACAGAGCGGAGCGGCAGCGCGACTCAACCCGCGAGCGCGGCCTTGACCGCGTCGGAGATCCGGCGCCCGTCGGCCCGACCGGCGGCGCGGGCCTGCACGGCCTTGATGACCTGGCCCATCTGCTTCATGGTCGGGGCCGCACCGGTGGCGGCGGCGACCTCGGCGATGGCTTCGGCGAGCAGGGCGGCCAGCTCGTCGTCGGACAGCGGCTCGGGCAGGTAATCGGCGATCACCGCGGACTCGGCCCGCTCGCGGTCGGCGAGCTCGGCGCGGCCGCCGCCGTCGAACGCCTCGGCGGACTCCTTGCGCTTCTTCACCTCACGGGCCAGCACCGCCATCACCTCGGTGTCGGTGAGCTCGCGGGCGGTCGTGCCGGCGACCTCCTCGGTGGTGATCGCCGCCAGCACCATCCGCAGCGTGCCCCGGCGCAGATCGTCGCGGGCCTTCATCGCCGCGGTCAGATCGGCGCGCAGGCGCTCCTTCACAGTGACTGCTCATGGCGGACAACCGTAAACCCCTCAGTGCGCCGGGCGCCGGGCGGTGGCCAGCGCGTAGACGCTCCGCCGGTTCAGGTTGTAGGTCGCGGCGACCTGGTCGACCGCGTCCCGGCGGCTCCTGCCCGCCGCCGACCAACGCGGCGATCTCGGCGAGCACCGTTCGTCGTCCGGCGGGTCGTCGCCGACGCCCGGTGGAACCGGCGACCACCACGGTGATCTCGCCACGCAGGCCGTCCGCGGCCCAGTCGGCCAGCTCCCCGAGCGGGCCGCGGCGGACCTCCTCGTGGGTCTTGGTGAGCTCCCGGCAGACCGCGGCCGGCCGGTCGGCGCCGAAGGCGGTCGCCATCGCGGCCAGCGACTCCCCGATCCGGTGCACCGACTCGAAGAAGACCATGGTCCGGGGCTCGGTCCGCAGCGCGCCGCAGGGCCCGGGTCCGCTCGCCGGCCTTGCGCGGCGGGAAGCCCTCGAAGGTGAACCGGTCGCTGGGCAGCCCGGACAGCGCGAGCGCGGTGATCACCGCGCTCGGCCCGGGAACGCTGGTCACCGGCAGTCCCGGCGGCCGCGACCGCGGCGACCAGCGTGTACCCCGGGTCGGACACCGACGGCATCCCGGCATCGGTGACCAGCACCACCCGCTGCCCGCCGGCGATCCGCTCGACCAGGCCGGGGATGCGCGCCGCCTCGACCGACTCGTAGAACGACACGACCCGGGCGTGCAGGTCCACCCCCAGCTCGGCGGCGAGCCGCAGGAGCCGGCGGGTGTCCTCGGCGGCGATCACGTCGGCGTCGGCCAGGGCGCGGACCAGCCCGGCGGAGGCGTCACTGACCCGGCCCAGCGGGGTGCCGGCCAGGACCAACGCACCGGTCGGCGCGGACAGCGGACGGGGTCGGTCACCGCCTCACCCTACGATCGTGGGCATGACGACACTGGCCACGGCGCCGCCAGCCGCGGTGACCCGGCCGGGTGCCGCACCGGCGGACCCGACGCGTCCTGGAGCCGATCCGCCGGACGCGCGCGTTCGAGCCGGACCCGGCGGACACCGTGGTCGCCGTCGGCGCGCTGCCGCCGCTGAGCCCGCCGGTCGCCGCCCGGCCGCCGCCGCCCCGCGGCTGCCGTCGGACGCCGCTCCGCGGCTGGTTGGTCACCGTCGTGATCAGCGCGATCGGGGCGTCGTCCGGTTCTGGCAGCTCGGGTTCCGCACCGACGGCGGCACCCCGATCTTCGACGAGAAGTACTACGCGCTGAACTCCTGGGAGGTGCTCACCAACGGCGGCTACGAGGCCAACCCCGGCTACGGGGTGGTCGTGCACCCGCCGCTGGGCAAACAGCTCATCGCGATCGGCGAGTGGCTCTTCGGCTACAACGCGCACTGGGCTGGCGGTTCATGACCGCCGTCGCCGGGGTGGTGTGCATCGCGCTGGTGATCCGGGTCGCCCGCCGGCTGACCGGCTCCACCTTCATCGGCGGTCTCGCCGGCATCCTGCTGATCTGCGACGGCGTCTCGCACGTCCAGTCCCGCACCGGCCTGCTGGACATGATCCAGGCCGTGTTCGTGCTGGCCGGGTTCGCCTGCGTGGTCGCCGACCGCGACCAGGTCCGGGCCCGGCTGCACGCCTGGGCGGCCGACCCGCCGGCCGACCGGCCGGCACCGGGTCGACGACCGGCGGACGGCCGGGACACGGACGGCGGCACCGCGGGACCACTGGGCAGGGCCCGCACTCGGCGCCCGCTGGTGGCGCTTCGGCGCCGGGGTCATGTTCGGCTGCGCCACCGCGGTCAAGTGGTCGGGCATCTACTGGTTCGCCGCCTTCGGCGTCGTCGTGGTGATCTGGGACGTCACCGCCCGCCGCGCCGTCGGGGTGCCGAAAGCCGCTGCGCGCGGTGTTCCGCCGCGACCTGCTGCCGTCGTTCTGGTCGCTGGCCGTGGTCCCGGTGCTGGTCTACGTGGCGAGCTGGTGGGCCTGGTTCGCCTCCGAGACCGCCTGGGCCCGGCACCTCACCGGCAACGTGGTCACCTCGTTCCTGCAGTGGCAGCAGCAGATGCTGAACTTCCACGCCAACCTGGTGACCCCGGCGGTGGTGGCCAACCGGCATCCGTGGGAATCCAAGCCGTGGTCGTGGCCGATGGGCACCCGGCCGGTCCTGTACTACGTCCAGGGCGGGGCGGACGCCACCGGCTGCGCCGGCGCCACCGACTGCGTCAAGCGGATCTTCCTGATCGGCACCCCGGCGATGTGGTGGCTCGCCCTGCCGGTGCTGTTCTGGGCGCTGTGGCGGATCGTCGGCCGGCAGGACTGGCGCTACGCCGCCGTGGTCGCCGCCTACGCCGCCGGGTTACCTGCCGTGGTTCTTCAACCTCGACCGCCAGATGTACTTCTTCTACATGACCCCGGTCGCACCGTTCCTGGTGCTGGCCATCGCGCTGGTGCTCGGCGACGTGCTCGCGCAGACGCACCGCCGGCATCGAGCGGCAGCTGCTCGCGCTGGCCGTGGTGTGCCTGTACGTCGGCGTCGTGCGTGGCCGACTTCGCCTTCCTCTGGCCGATCCTCAACGGCGACCCGATCACCAACGCCGAGCTCACCGCCCGGATCTGGCTGCCCACCTGGGGGTGAGCCGCCGGCGGGTCGCGGCACCCGGCCCGCGCCCGGCGGCGCCGGGTCCGGTGTCGACGGCCGGGTATAGGGTCGTTTCCGAGTGGACGTCACGGACCGCCACCCTCGAGGAGGACATCACTTCATGGCCCCGTACACCCTTCCTGATCTGCCGTACGACTACGCGGCGCTGGAGCCGTTCATCTCCGGCAAGATCATGGAGCTGCACCACGACAAGCACCACGCCGCCTACGTCAAGGGCGCCAACGACACCCTCGACCAGCTCGCCGAGGCCCGCGAGAAGAACGCCTTCGGCCCGGTCAACGGGCTGGAGAAGAGCCTGGCGTTCCACCTCGGCGGGCACCTCAACCACAGCATCTTCTGGCCCAACCTGGCCCCGGGCGGCGGCGACAAGCCCGACGGCGAGCTGGGCTGCGGCGATCGACGAGTTCTTCGGCTCCTTCGACGGGTTCAAGGCGCACTTCACCGCCAACGCGAACGCCATCCAGGGCTCCGGCTGGTCGATCCTGGCCTGGGACACCCTCGGACAGCGCCTGAACGTGCTGCAGCTGTTCGATCAGCAGGGCAACATCCCGTTCGCCCAGGTGCCGATCGTGCTGCTGGACATGTGGGAGCACGCGTTCTACCTGCAGTACCAGAACGTCAAGGCCGACTACGTGACGCGCCTGGTGGAACGTCGTCAACTGGGCCGACGCGACCGAGCGTTTCGAGCGGCGCCCGCAGCACCACCGCGGGCCTGATCGTCCCGGCCTGAGCCTGGATCGCACGGTACGTCCGCGGCCCGGACGCCCACCGCACGGTGGCGTCCGGGCCGTTCCGTCGCGCGCCGCGGGCCGGCTTGTAGGTTGGCCGTCATGCCCGCCTCCCGCGCCCTCGTCCGCCGCCCCAGCTCCCAACTGTCCGACGGTCTCGTCACCCACATCGAGAAGTCCGTGATCGACCAGGATCTCGCCCTGCGGCAGTGGCACGACTACGTGGACGCGTTGCGCGACAACGGCTTCGAGCCTGTCGAGGTCGACCGAGGTCGACGACTGCGCGGACGGGGTGTTCATCGAGGACGCCGTCGTCGTCTACGGCGACCTGGCCGTCATCAGCCGCTCCGGCGCCGAACAACGCCGCGGCGAGGCGGCCACCGCGCGGGCCGCCGCCGAGGCGGCCGGCCTGCGGATCGCCGAGATCACCGAGCCCGGCACCCTCGACGGGGGCGACGTTCTCAAGGTCGGCGGCACGGTCTACGTCGGACGGACCCTGCGCACCAACGACGCCGCCATCGACCAGCTGCGCGGAGCTGCTCGCGCCCGGAGGGTTACGAGGTCGTGGCGGTGCCGACCACCAGGGTGCTGCACCTGAAGAGCGCGATCACCGCGCTCCCGGACGGCACGATCATCGGCTACCCGCCGCTGGTCGACGACACCGCCGCCTTCCCGAAGTTCCTGGCCGTGCCCGAGGAAGCCGGGGCCCACGTGGTGCTGCTCGGCGACAGACAGACTGCTGATGGCGGCGTCGGCGCCACAGACCGCCGAGGTCTTCCGCGGCCTGGGCTACCACCCGGTCGTGGTCGATATCAGCGAGTTCGAAAAGCTCGAGGGCTGCGTCACCTGCCTGTCGGTGCGGTTGCGGGGCGTCGATCAGCCTGAACCCGCCTGAGGTGACCCACGCCACACACGGTTCGCTGTTGAAGCGCTCGTTTACTTCATAGAGTGGCCAAGTGACAGCGGAGCGTGAGATGGCAGCCGTGCGGGACCGACCGCGCGCGCCGGCTCTCGACGGCCCGACCATCGTGGACGTCGTCGCCGGCCGGCAGGTGCGCACCGAGTTCCAACCGATCGTCGACCTGGAGTCCGGCCGGGTCGTCGGGTACGAGGCATTGTCACGCGGTCCCGCCGGCCCGTTCGAACGACCCGATGCGCTGTTCGCTGCCGCACGGACCGCCGGCCTGCTCGCCGAACTGGACGAGGTGTGCCGCGCGGTCGCCGTCACCAGCGCCATCCGGGCCGGGATCTTCGCGCCGCTGACCCTGTTCGTCAACGTCGAGCCCGAGGTGCTCGGACTCACCTCGACGGACACCCTGCTCCGCATCGCCGCCGCCGCCCCGCAGGAACTCCACCTCGTGCTGGAGATCACCGAGCGGGCCCTCGCGACCCGCCCCGCCGAGCTGCTGGCCACCGTCCGGTCGCTGCGCGCGGCCGGCTGGCGCATCGCGCTGGACGACGTCGGCGCGGACAACATGTCGCTGGCGTTCATGGCCCTGCTGCGGCCGGACATCATCAAGCTCGACCTGCAACTGGTGCAACGGCGTCCCGGGCCCGGAGTGGCCGAGATCATGCACGCGGTGAACGCGCACGCAGAGCGGACCGGTTGTCTGGTGCTGGCCGAAGGCATCGAGACGACCGAGCACCTGCAGATGGCCCGCGCACTGGGGGCCCGCCTCGGCCAGGGTTGGTTCTTCGGCCGGCCGGTGCCCTCGCCCCGGCCGGACACCGTCGGGCCCTGGGTGTCCGCCTGGGCTCCGGCTGCCGCCGGCTCCGTTCCACCCGCTGGCCGCCACCCCGTTCTACTGCCTTCCGCCGAGCCTGGCGCTGCGTCGCACGGGCAAGCAGCTGCTGATCGAGGTCAGCAAGCACCTGGAACGGCAGGCCGCCTCGGTCGGTGACACCTGCGTGGTGCTCGCCACCTTCCAGCGGGCCGACCGGTTCTTCACCGCTCACCGCTCGCCGCTATCGCGGCCTGGCCGGCCGGGTCGGGTTCGTCGCGGCCATCGGCACCGGCATCCCGGCTGTCCCGACGGTCGGCGTTCGGGGGGGTCCTCGCTGCGTCCCGGTGACCCGTTGGAACACGAATGGGACGTCATCGTGCTGGCTCCGCACTTCGCCGGGGCGCTGATCGCCCGCGAAGTGCCCGGCGAGCGCGAGCCCAGCTGCCAGGCGGACCGCACGTTCGACTTCGCCGTGACCTACGACCGGACCACCGTGCTGATGGCCGCCGAGTCCCTGATGTCGCGGGTCATCCCGGCCTGAGCCGGGACGCCGTCACGGGGCGAGCAACCTCTCGACCCGCTCGACCTTCGCCGTCAGCTCGCCGATGTGCCCCGGCCGGATGTCGGCCTTGAGGACCAGCGACACCCGGGTCCCGTAGCGCGCCGACCGCGTCGCAGCAGTCCCTGACCACCTGCCATGCACTCGTCCCACTCGCCCTCGAGCGTGGTGAACATCGAGTCCGTCGCGGTTCGGCAGCCCGGACGCGCGCACGATGCGCACCGCCTCGGCGACCGCCTCGGTCACCGAGTCGCCGGCGCTCGGACCGCCCGGACGGGCGCCACCGAGAACGCCACCAGCATCAGTGCGCCCCGCCGCTCGGGGCGGCGGCGCGCGGCGGCTGGTTGGCGCGAGGATGTCCGGCTCGACGTACATCGCGGTCACGAACGGCACCGCGGCCCGCACCCGGGCCTCGACCTCGTCGATCGCCTGCGCGACCTCGGTGGCGTCGTCGGTCGCGGTGCACGGCGACCTTCATCGCGACCAGCAGCTCGTCCGGCCCCAGGTACATGGTCTGCATGTGGATGACCTTGCTCGATCGAGTCGCCGGCCTCGGCGGCCGCGGTGATCTTGCGCGACGTCCTCGCCCAGCGCCCCCTCGCCCAGCAGCAGCGACTTCGTCTCCACGGCCAGCACGCAGGCCACCAGGATCAGCAGCACGCCGATCGCGATGGTGCCGATGCCGTCCCAGACGCCGTCGTCGGTGACGATCGCGATCGACACGCCGACCAGGGCCAGCGACCAGGCCGAGCAGCGCGGCGAAGTCCTCGAGCAGGATGACCGGCAGCTCCGGCGCCTTGGCCCGGCGGATGAACTCGCACCCAGCCGACGCTCACCGCGGACGTGGTTGGCCTCCTTGATGGCGGTCCGGAACGAGAGGCCTCTCGGCGATGATCGCCCCGATCAGCACCACGATCGGCAGCCACGGCACCGACAGCGGCTCCGGGTGCTGCACCTTGTGGATGCCCTCGTAGAGCGAGAACAGCCCGCCGAGGCGAGAACAGGATGATCGCCACCAGGAAGGCGTAGACGTACCGCTCGCGGCCGTAGCCGAACGGGTGCTCCGGGGTCGCCGCCCGCTTGGACCGCTTGCCGCCGACCAGCAGCAGCACCTGGTTGCCCGAGTCGGCCAGCGAGTGGATCGACTCGCCGAGCATCGACGACGATCCGGAGAACAGGAACGCGACGAACTTCATCACCGCGATGCCGAGGTTCGCCGACCAACGCGGCGACGATCGCCTTGGTGCCGCCGGAGGTACTCACAGTCAGACCATCCCTTTCGATCCGCGCGACGCGCCGGGCGGCGTGCCGCCGGCTCGCAGGATTGTCGCACCCCGCGGGTCCGGCAGCGGAGCGCCGCGCCACGGACCGGGCGGACACCACACCGGCCGGGCTGCCGACAATCGTGCCGCCCACCCAACGTGGCGCCGCGCCACCGGGGCGTGTCGCCGACGCCGCACGCGGCATGACGCCACGCCGTCCACAGTCGCCGAGCACATCGGCACGTAACAGAGGAACGGACGAGCGTCATGAACTCGCAACAGCCCGGGCCTACGGTCCCGCACATGGCGGACCTGTTCGAGAACTACCCCTTCGGCCGCGCCTGGGACGAGATGTTCGCCGCCGAGGGCGAGACCCGCGACGCGTACGCAGACGGTGCACGCGGCGCTGAAGAAGCTCGACGCCGCCGATCTCAAGTCGCGGGCCGAGATCCTCGGCCGCAGCTTCCTCGACCAGGGCATCACCTTCGCGCTCGGCGGCGTGGAGCGTCCGTTCCCGCTGGACCTGATCCCGCGGATCATCACCGCGCCGGAGTGGCAGGTCGTCGAGCAGGGTGTGTCGCAGCGGGTCCGGGCGCTGGAGCGGTTCCTCGCCGACGCCTACGGCGCCGGCCAGGTCTTCACCGACGGGGTCGTCCCCAAGCGGCTGCTGACCACCAGCCCGCACTTCGCCCGCCAGGTCGCCGGCATCTCCGGCCAGGACGGCGCCCGCATCGTGCTCTCCGGGGTCGACCTGATCCGCGACGAGAACGGCACCTTCCGCGTGCTGGAGGACAACGTCCGGGTGCCGTCCGGGGTGTCCTACGTGTTGGAGAACCGGCAGGCCGTCGCCGAGCTGATGAGCGAGGCGATCGGCGACCAACTGGTCCGCCCGGTCGAGCGACTTCCCGGCCAAGCTGCACGCGGCGCTGCGGGCGATCGCCCCGTGGAACGTCACCGACCCGACCGTCGTCGTGCTCACCCCCGGCGTCTACAACTCGGCCTACTTCGAGCACACCCTGCTGGCCCGCGAGATGGGCGTCGAGCTGGTCGAGGGCCGCGACCTGATCTGCCGCAACAACCAGGTGTTCGTCCGCACGACCGCCAGCGAGATGCCGGTGCACGTCATCTACCGGCGGATCGACGACGACTTCCTCGACCCGGTGCAGTTCAAGCCCGACTCGATGCTCGGGCCTGCCGGGCCTGGTCAACGCCGCCCGGGCGGGCAACGTCACCATCGCCAACGCGATCGGCAACGGCGTCGCCGACGACAAGCTGGTCTACACCTACGTGCCCGACATCATCCGGTACTACCTGGGCGAGGAGCCGATCCTGCCGAACGTGGACACCTACCGGATGGAGGAGACGCGACCACCGCGAGTTCGCGCTCGACCACCTCGCCGAACTGGTCATCAAGCCGGTCGACGGGTCCGGCGGCAAGGGCATCGTGATCGGCTCCAAGGCCGACCCGAAGACCCTGCGGACCGCCCGCGAAGCCATCCTGGAGAACCCGCGCGGCTGGATCGCGCAGCGCGAGGTCGCGCTGTCGACGGTGCCGACGCTGATCGGCGACAAGATGCGGCCCCGGCACGTGGACCTGCGGCCGTTCGCGGTGAACGACCGGAACAACGTCTGGGTGCTGCCCGGCGGGCTGACCCGGGTCGCGCTGCCCGAGGGCGAGCTGGTGGTGAACTCCTCGCAGGGCGGCGGCTCCAAGGACACCTGGGTGCTGGAGCCGCCGCGGACGCGCAGCCGGTGCCCCCGATCGTGCCGAGAGTCAGCACCAAGTTCCGCAGTCCGACCCGATCCAGATGCCCGCCTACGCAGACCAGCTCCTACCGGCAGCCAGCAGGGTCAGCAGCAACAGCCGCGCCGCCGCGCCGCACAGCGGGCGGGCCGCCGCAACGGACCCGGCCGCGGACGCAGGTCAGATCGAGGGGACGTCGCATGCTGAGCCGGATCGCCGAGGCCATGTACTGGATGGGCCGGCACGTCGAGCGGGCCGACAACACCGCCCGGATCGTGGACACCTACCTGCACCTGCTGCCGACCGGCACCTGGACGCAGGAGAACCACATCGTCCGCGAGCTGGTCGAGTCGATGGGGCTCGCCAGCCAGACCCCCAGCGACCCGGATCTGCTGATCCGCGCGCTGGTCTTCGACGGCGACCGGCCGTCCAGCGTGGCCGGCGCGCTGATCGCGGCCCGCGACAACGCCCGCGGCGTGCGCGACGTCGTGCCGATGGAGGTGTGGGAGTGCCTCAACGTCACCTGGCACGGCTTGCGCACCCGATCCACCAGCGCCGCCGGCCCGCACACCTTCCTGCGCTGGGTCGCCGAGCGCAGCGCGATGGCCAACGGCCTGATCGACCAGATGATGAGCCACGACGAGGGCTGGCACTTCCTCAACGTCGGCCGCTCGCTGGAACGGGCCGACATGACCATCCGGCTGCTCGCCTCGGCGGCGCACAACACCGCCACCCCGTGGCGGGCGCTGGTCACCGCCACCGGCGGATTCGAGCCGTTCGTGCGCTATCACGGCGAGAACATGGGCCGCCGGGCCGCGCTGGAGTTCGTGCTGCTCGACCGGCGTTCCCCCGGTCGGTCTTCCAGGCGATGAACGCCGCCGAGACCTCGCTGGCCGAGCTGGAGGCGGCCGGCGCGAACAGCTACGGCGACCCGCGCCGGGACCCGTCGTCGGCGCGGCGGCTGATCGGCCGCGTCCGCACCGGCCTGGAGTACCGCACCGGACTGGAGCTCGAGGACGATCTCGGTGCGGTGCTGACCACGCTGCAACGCGCGGTCGACAACGCGCACGTCGCGGTCACCAAGTCCTTCTTCCGCCAGGGTGACGCCGTCACCTGGGCGAACCAGTCGACGCTGGGAGCACTGGCATGACGTTGGACCACATGACGTCAGGGCGACATCTGGCGGCTCGCGATCACCCACCGGACCAGGCTGACGTATCCCGAGCCGGTGACCACCAGCTACAACGAGGTGCGGATGCAGCCCGCTGACGAACCGGGTCAGTCGGTGCTGTCGTCCTACATCGAGATCGACCCGTTCGAGGGGATGCAGCACTACACCGACTACTTCGGCACCCGCGTCGCGGCCTTCGACGTGCACCGGCCGCACCGCGAGCTGACGGTCACCTCGGCCACCACGGTGGAGACCTACGTGCCGGCCCAGTCGGTACCGGACCCGCTCGGCTGGGCGGAACTGGCGTCGTCGGGCTGCACGGACACCTTCGAAGAGTTCCTCGCGCCCACCCCGCTGACCGCACTGGACGACGAACTGTCCACGATCGCCGCCCATCTGCGCAACGGCGGCACCCCGGGCGACACGGGCCGGGCGGTCTGCGACTGGGTGCACCGCACCCTCACCTACGAGCAGGGCAGCACCGACATCCGCACCTCGGCGGTCGAGGCCTACCACGACCGCCGCGGGGTCTGCCAGGACCTGTCGCACCTGGCGATCGGGATGCTCCGCTCGCTCGACATCCCGACCCGCTACGTGTCGGGCTACCTGCATCCGGAATCCGAGGCCGTGATCGGCCAGACGGTCGTCGGTGAGTCGCACGCCTGGATCGAGTTCTGGGACGGCCGCTGGAACGCCTTCGACCCGACGAACGCCCAGCCGACCGGGCTGCGGCACGTGGTCGCCGGGCGGGGCCGCGACTACGCGGACACGCCGCCGATCCGGGGCGTCTACGCCGGGCCCGACGCCATCGGCAACGACGTCACCGTGCAGATCACCCGGCTGCGCTGACGGGTGCGCCCGTTCGGCTTCGTCCGGGCACGGATGCCAGAGGCTAACCTCGATGGGGTGAGCGACCCGAGGATCAACGGGCGCCGCCACCGCCTGATCGACGGGGCCCGGACGGCGCCGGTACCGGCGGCTCATGACGAAGTCCATCCGGCATCCGTCCCCTCCTCGCGGGGCACCCTGGACCGTCAGAAGATCCTCGCAGCCGCCGTGCAACTCATCGATGACGAGGGTCTGCGCGGTTTCACGATGCGCAGTCTGGGCGCCCGGCTCGGCGTCGAGGCGATGGCCCTGTACCGCTACGTCTACGGCCGGGAAGCGCTGCTCGACGGCATCGTCGAGTACGTCATCGACGACCTCTACACCGACCCGGGATCCAGTACACCGCCCCGGACTGGCAGGACTACCTGGTCCCGGCTGGCCCACGGCGTGCGACGGATCGCGCTGTCCCACCCCGCAGGTGTTCCCGCTGATCGCGACCCGGCCGCCGGCCGCGCCGTGGTTGCGGCCGCCGCTGCGCAGCCTGCGGTGGATGGAGTCGTTCCTGTCCACCCTGCACTCGTGCGGTTTCGCCGACGACGCGGCGGTCGCGGCGTACCGCGGCTTCTCGAGCTTCCTGCTCGGGCACCTGCTGCTGGAGGTCTCCGCGCTCGGGCGCCGACACCGGCCCGATCGACCAGGTCTCGCCGGCCGCCGCCACACACACCGACCTCTCGGACTACCCGGTACTGGCGGAACTGGAGCCGTTGCTCTCGCAGGACCGGTCCGGCGAGGAGTTCCAGATGTACCTGGACTCGCTGTTGGACCGATTGCGGGACCGGCTACCGGACAGCACCTGAGCAGTGCCGCGCGACTGTGCTGCCCGCCCGCCGACGGGGCACCGACCGGACGCCACCTTCCGGGTGATTCGACCGGCCGGCACCTCACGCTGCGCAGCACCTTTCACCACCGCACCGCCCACGATCGAGCCATTATGGGCGGCAACTACAGCTGGCCCGGCCGAAGATCCGCAGATCAAGGCCCCGTCACATATCATTTCCGTACTTGAACGAACACTCTTTGTGACGAGCGGAGACCTGTCGGATGGTTCAGCTGCCTCCTCCCCGGGATGGGCGGCTGCCGACCACGACCGGCCGGGAGCTCCCCACGCCACCGGGTGACCTGTCGCTGCTCCTGAGCACGCCCAACGCCGAACGGGGCGAGGACTTCGTCCGGGCCGTACTGGCCGGCGCGCGCGAATTCCTGGACATGGACGTGGCCTTCATCGGTGAGTTCACCGCCGGCGAGCGGGTGTTCCGCTACGTGGACAACACCTCCGGCTGCCCGGTCCGGGTCGGCGGCGCCGATCCGCTGGAGACGACGTACTGCCAGCGGGTGGTGGACGGTCGGCTGCCCGAACTGATCGACGACGCCGCCACTCTGCCCGCCGCCGCCGGTCTGGCGGTGACCCGCAACTGCCGGTCGGGACCCATCTGAGCGTGCCCATCCTGCTGTCCGACGGATCGGTCTACGGGACGTTCTGCTCGTTCGCCCACGCCGCCCAGCCCGGCCTGCTGACCCGCGACCTGGCGGTGATGCGGATGCTGGCGGCGTTGATCGCCGGTCACCTGGAACTGCAGCGGTCAGCGCGACTGCCGGCAGAGGGGCAACAGACCGAGCTGGACAAGATCATCCGCACCCACGACTTCCGCACCGTCTACCAGCCGATCGTCGACCTCCGCTCGGACGGCGTGGTCGGCTACGAGGCGCTCACCCGCTTCGCCACCGGTACCCCCGAGGACTGGTTCGCGATGGCCGCGCGGTGCGGCAGGTCCGCCGCGCTGGAGATGGCCACCCTGCAGGCCGCGGTCCAGGTGACCCGGGAACTGGCGGCCGGGACCTACCTCGCGATCAACCTCTCACCCGCCGCGCTGTGCTCGGCAGACTTCGACACCGTCGCCACCACATTGCCCCTGGACCGACTTGTCCTGGAACTGACCGAACAGACCTCCGCGGACCGGGAGCCGGAGTTGTTGGGCCGGATCAGGGCGTTGCGCGCCCGGGGTGCCCGGATCGCCGTCGATGACGCCGGCGCCGGCCACTCGGGATTGCAACGGATCCTGGCGGTCGCGCCGGACATCGTGAAGCTGGACCGGGACCTGATCAGCGGCATCGATCGGGATCCGGCACGGCAGTCATTGGCCCGGGCGATGCACTGGTTCACCTCCAGCGGCCGGAAACTGCTGGTCGCCGAGGGGATCGAGACCCCCGAGGAGCGCGACACCCTGGTACGGCTCGGGATCCGGTACGGCCAGGGCTACCTGCTGGGCCGCCCCGGGTTACTGCCGGTGGCCGGAGCGGTGGCCCGCGTCGGCAGCTCTTGACCCCGCGCCCGGGACCGGCGGGGGCTGTGGACAGCGGTCGGCGCGGCGGGTCAACGGTCAGTAAGGTCGATGACGCGTGCGTATCAGCCGTCGCACCATCCAGGCACCCGTGGTGAGGACCAGATGAGCAACTCGACGACGTCGTCCGGTGATGCGATCTCGCAGCGACAACGGTCGTTCGGGGCGATGTTCGCCGACCGGGTCGCCGTATCCGGTACCGCCGAGGCCTTCCGCTATCCACAGGACGGCGGCTGGACGACGATCACCTGGAACCAGACCCGCGACCGGGTGTACCGCCTCGCCGCCGGCCTGATCGACCTCGGAGTCGCACCCGAGGACCGCGTCGCCATTGCCGCCAGCACCCGCATCGAGTGGGTGCTGTGCGACCTGGCCATCATGTGCGCGGCGGCGGCGACCACCACCATCTACCCGTCCACCTCCGCAGATGACTTCGCGTTCATCACCATCGACTCGGGGTCGCGGGTGCTGATCGCGGAGAACCCGGAGCAGGCGCGGAAGATCCTGGAGCATCCCGAGAGCGCCGTGGACCTGCTGGCGATCGTGCTGATCGACGGCGAGCTGGTCGACGACCGGACCCTGAGCCTGGCCGCCCTGGAGGACCGGGGCGCGCGCCGGCTGGCTGCGGAGCCCACGCTGATCGACCACGCGATCGCCGGCGTCGGACCGGACGATCTGGCCACCCTGATCTACACCTCCGGGACGACCGGGCGCCCCAAGGGCGTCCGGCTGGTCCACGACAGTTGGACCTACACCGCGCGCGGCGCCGAACTGCTGGACTTCCTCACCGCCGACGACGTCCAGTACCTCTGGCTGCCGCTGTCACACGTGTTCGGCAAGGTGCTGATCGGGGTCCAGTTGCGGATCGGCTTCGTCACCGCGATCGACGGCGACCTGGACAAGATCGTGGCGAACCTGGCGGTGGTGAAGCCGACGTTCATGGCCGGCGCTCCCCGGATCTTCGAGAAGGTCCGGGCCCGGGTGACGGCCACCGCCGCGGGCGAGGGCGGCCTCAAGGCCAAGATCTTCGCCTGGGCCATCGACACCGGCATCCGGTACGAGGCCGCCCGGGCGGTCGGGAAGCCAGGCCCACTGCTGACGGTGGCGCGCCGGCTGGCCGACACCCTCGTGTTCAGCAAGGTCAAGGCCCGCCTGGGCGGCAACATCCGGTTCTTCGTGTCCGGGTCCGCCGCGCTGTCACAGCCGGTCGCCGAGTGGTTCCGGGCGGTCGGGATGCCGATCCTGCAGGGCTACGGACTCACCGAGACCAGCGCGGCGAGCTTCATCAATCAACCGCGCCACAACGTACTGGGCACCGTCGGTCCCGTCTTCCCCGGCAGCGAGGTCCGCATCGCCGCCGACGGGGAGATCCTGATCAAGGGCCCCGGGATCATGCGCGGCTATCACAATCAGCCCGAGGCCACCGCCGAGGTCATCGACGCCGACGGCTGGCTGGCCACCGGCGACATCGGTGAGCTCACCGAGGACGGCTTCCTCCGGGTCACCGACCGCAAGAAGGACCTGATCAAGACGTCGGGCGGGAAGTACATCGCGCCGCAGAAGATCGAGATCCTGTTCAAGGCCATCTCCCCCCAGGTCAGCCACATCATCGTGCACGGCGAGGGCCGCAAGTTCGTCTCCGCGCTGATCACCCTGGACCCCGACGCCATCGGGGACTGGGCGAAATCGGCCGGGCTCGCGGAGTCCTACGCGCAGCTCGCCGCCGAGCCGCGGCTGCACCGGATGATCCAGGACCAGGTCGATGAGCTCAACGCCAAGCTGGAACGCTGGGAGACGATCAAGAAATTCGAGATCCTGACCAAGGACCTCTCGGTCGAGGACGGCGAGCTGACCCCGTCGATGAAGGTCCGCCGCAAGCGGGTGGAGACCGAGTACCGCGACCTGCTGGACCGGATGTACACCGACTGACCCGGGTCCGGTCGGTCGTCGGTGCCGGACGGCAGGTGCACTGTGCGGTCAGCCCGACGGCCAACCGGTGTAGGCCTCGGCGAGGTACGCCGACCCGTGCCGGGAGTTGACGACGGCGTTGAGCTCGCCGATCTGCCGTTTCCGGTCGAAGGTGGTCATCCCGGGGCGCTCGTGCAGCATCGACGTCATCCAGTAGGAGAAGTTCTGCGCCTTCCAGATCCGGTCCAGGGCGCGGTCGCTGTACTCGTCAAGGGCCGACCGGTCGCCGCCGGTTGCCCAGGTCTGCAGGCATTCGAACAGCACCCGGACGTCGGCGAGGGCCAGGTTCAGCCCCTTTGCCCCGGTGGGCGGCACGGTGTGCCCGGCGTCCCCGACGAGGAACAGGTTGCCGTGGCGCAGCGGCTCGCACACGTAGCTGCGGAACCGCAGGACGGTCTTGTCGAAGATCGGGCCGCGGGCGAGCCGGAACCCGTCCGGCCCGTCGAGCCGGCGCTGCAGCTCGTCCCAGATCATCTCCTCGCTCCACGCGGCCGCATCCTCGTCCGGCGGGCATTGGAAGTACATCCGCTGGACGCGGTCGTCGCGGTGGCTGATCAGTGCGAACCCGTGCTCGGAGTGGCAGTAGATGAGCTCGGGTGCGCTGGGCGGCGCCTCGCACAGGATCCCGAACCAGGCGAACGGGTACTCGACGAAGTGGTCGGAGCGGTACTCCGGCGGGATCGCACGTTTGCAGACGCCCTGTGATCCGTCGGCGCCGACGATGATCTCGCACCGGATCTCGCAGGCGACGCCCGCTGCGTCGGTGAACCGGATCCGCGGTGCGTCGCTGGTCAGGTCGGCCACCTCGGTGTCGCTGACGGCGTAGCGGACGTCCCCGCCGTCGCGGGCCCGCGCCGCCGCCAGATCGACGAACACCTCGTTCTGCGGGTACAGCCACACCGACTCGCCGACCAGGTCGGTGAAATCGATCCGGTGACTGACCCCGCCGAAGCGCAGGTCGATCCCGCGGTGCTGGTGACCCGCCGTCAGTACCCGGTCCGACACCCCCGACCCGACGAGCAGGTCGACGCTGCCGTGCTCCAGCATCCCGGCCCGGTGGGTGGTGCGGATCGTCTCGTGATCGCGCTTCTCCACGACGATGTTGTCGATCCCGGCCGCGGACAGCAGGTGCGACATCATCAGCCCGGCCGGACCGCCCCCGACGATCCCCACCCGGGTCGTGCTGAGCCGACGTTCGGTCATGGCCACCTTCCTCGTCGAAGTGCTGTCGCGGCGGCCGCCGCGCTGCCGGCCGGTGTCGTTGATCCTGCGTGAGCCGGCGCGCACACTCAACACCCCGCTTCCGTTGAGTGGAAGCCACGCAGAGGGAGGTTGTGGATGCCGACGCACGCGACCACCCCGGGCCGAGCGTGACCTCCAAGGCGCTCGCTGTCCTGGGCGCCTTCGATGTCTCACATCCGCGCCGGACCCTGACCGAGATCGCGGCGGTGACCGGTCTGCCGCTGTCCACCACCCACCGGCTGATCGCGGAGTTGACGGCCTGGGAGGGGCTGACCCGCGGTGCGGACGGCGCCTACGAGATCGGACGCCGCATCTGGGATCTCGGCGCGCTGGCGGCGGTGTCGCGGGAGCTGCGGCAGACCGCGCTGCCGGTCATGCAGGATCTGTCGGCCGCCACCGGGGAGAACGTGCACATCGCCGTCCTGGACGGCATGCAGGCGCTGTACGTGGACCGGATCTCCGGTGCCGCGGCGGTCCCGGTCATCAGCGGCCCGGCCGCCCGGCTGCCGCTGCACACCACCGGCGTGGGCAAGGTCCTGCTGGCCCACACCGCGCCCGACGTCCAACTGCGGTACCTGGAGACGCTGGTGCGGGTGACGCCGTACACCGTCGTCGAGCCTCGCCGGCTCGCCCGGCAACTGGCCGACATCCGTACCCAGGGGTACGCGACCACCGCCGAGGAGATGACCCTGGGCGCGTTCTCGGTCGCCGCGCCCGTCCACGACCATCACGGCGCCGTCATCGCAGCGCTCGGCATCGTGACCGGCCGCAGCCACCGTCAGCTCGACCGCGTCGCCCCCGCCGTGGTGCTCGCGGCGCGGAGCATCAGCCGGGCGCTGAGCAGCGCCGGGGCGGGCCGGCGGCCGTCCTGAGTCGAACGGCGGGTGGACGCACAGACTCCGCAGGCACAATGGACGTTTCGCCGACCCCCGGGTGAGGAGCCGCCATGACCTCGACGTCCCTGACCGCCGCCGACCCGGCGGCCACGCCGACCGGTCCACGGCTGGTCCCGACGGCGCTGGCCGCGACCGGCACGGCCGCCGTCGCCGTCGGATCGCTGGCGATCCTGGTGTTGCACGTCGTGCCGCCGACCTCGGCGACCAGCCCGTGGCGGCGCACGATCAGCGAGTACGCCCTCTCGTCACTGGGCGGGGTGTTCGACGTCGGGGTGCTCTCGATCGCGATCGGCTCGTTGCTGATCACCGCGTCGCTGTGGACCACGCACACCCTGCGACCGGCGTCGACGGGGTCGGTGGCGTTGCTGGCCTGGAGCGTCGGGATGGTGCTGCTGGTGATCTTCCCCAAACACGACTGGTCGGTCGGCCCGAGCACCCACGGGTCGATCCACCGGGTGGCCAGTCTGGTCGCCTTCGTCAGCGTCCCGGTCGCTGCGTGGACCGTAGGTCGGTCGCGGTCGGCCCGGCTGGCTGCACCGGCCCGGACGATGCTGATTGCCGGGCTCGTCTCGGCCGGCTGGCTGGCGGTGCTGATCGGCGCTTTCCTGATCGGGCCGTTCACCGGGACCGCGTGGTGGCTGGTGCTCCCGCTCGGGGCGATGGAGCGCGGCATCGCCTTCTTCGCGGTGGCTGCGGTGTTGGCGTCAGGCTGGCTCGCGGTGCGCTCCTCCCGGCCCCCGCTGCCCGCGGCCGGGGCCGACCCCGACCCAGGTGGGCCGGGCCCGGCCGCCGGCCGAGCGGCTCAGTCGCCGAAGACGGTGCGCCGCAGGTAGTCGTTGCGGAAGACCCCGCGCGGGTCGAAGTAGTCGGCCATCCACCGGAAGTCGGCGAGCTTCTCGTATCTACCGGCGATCTCGGCGGCCTCCAGGGTGAACAGCTTGCCCCAGTGCGGGCGCGGCGCGAACGGTGCCAGTGCCGCCTCGATCGCCGGCAGCACGGCCGACACCCCGGAATGGTCGGGCTTCCAGGTGAAGTGGATGGCGACGCTGTCCCGACCGTAGGCGGGATCGAGCCACAGCTCGCTGGCGGCGACCGTGCGGATCTCGCTGACGTCCAGCAACGGCGTGACCTGCGCGGCCAACGCGCGGACAGCGCGGACCGCAGCGACCGCGTCCGCCCGGTCGACGAGGTACTCCGACTGGATCTCCGATCCCACGCTCGGGGTGGCGTCCAACCGGAAGTGCGCGAGCCGTTCCGACCACGGCCCCGGCTCGCCGAGCTGCGCCGTCCACGCCGGGCCGATCGACGCGGTGGCCGGCGTGGTGCCGGCGATCGTCGGCGCGGTGTCGCCGACGGTCTTGACCAGGACCCGCGGCACGGTGTCGCCGTCCCAGGTGGTGAACAGGCTGACGCTGTAACCGGCACCGGTGACCGCGTCGAAGTCGTCGAGCAGATCGTCGAAAGGCAGCCCCTCCACGACGTACTGACGCACGTCGAAGGTGGGCAGCAGGTCCAACGTCAGCCGCACGACCGCCCCGAACGCACCGAGGTTGACCACCGCCCCGCGGAACGCGCCGGTGCTGCGGTCCAGCTCGATGACCTCGCCGTCGCCGGTCAGGATCTCGATGCCCGACACCGCGGTGGCCAGGCTGCCGATCCGATCGCCCGATCCGTGGGTGCCGGTGGCCACCGCCCCGACCACGCTGACGTGCGGCAGTGACGCCAGGTTGGGCAGCGCCCAGCCTGCGTCGTGCAGCGCCGGCGCCAGCATCCCGTAGGTCACCGCGCCGGTGATCGTCACCGTGGCCGCGGCATCGTTGATCGCGATGTCGGTCGGCAACCCGGCGAGGGAGACGAGGTCCCCGGCGGTGTCGGAGATGTCGTTGAAGGCATGCCGAGTGCCCACGATCTTCACTGAAGCGGATCCGGCGACCAGGGAAACCAGTTCGTCCACGGTGGCCGGTTCGTGGAACCTGGTGGCGCGATAGCGGTAGGTGCCGGACCAGTTGGTCAGGCCGGAGCTGTCGGAGGCGATGCTGGTCATGGGGTCGACGTTATCGGGCTCCCGGTCGGCTCGACGTCGGCCTGCGGGTCGTGGAACAACGCAGCGGTGCGGACGGCGGTCCGGCGGGCCCGCTGGGTGGTGCTGATCAGACCCAGGACCAGCACCGCCGACCCGCAGCCGGCGACCACCAGCCAGGCCGGTCGGGCGGCCTCGGCGAAGGCGGCCGGCAGCGGGCCGGTCACTCGCGAGGTGACCAGCGAGCCGAGGATCGCCACGCCCAGCGCGGCCCCGACCTGTCGGCTGGTGGACGCGACCGCGGCCGCGGTGCCGGCCTGCGATCGCGGCATCCCACCGACGGCGGTGTCGGTGATGGGGGCGTTCAGCATGCCGAAACCGATGCCGAACACGACGTAGGCGACCAGGATCCGGGCCGGCGGCGTCTGCGGGTCGATCCCGACCAGCAGCAGCCCGCCGGCGGCCAGCCCGATCCCACCCACCACCAGCGGGATCCGTGCTCCCCGGGTGCCGACGATCCAGGCCGAAACCGGCGGCAACACGGCGAGCATCAGCGCCAGCGGCAGGGTGAGCAGACCGGCGTGGAACGGGCTGTAGCCGCGCACGCTCTGCAGGTACAACGCGTTCAGGAACAGGAACCCGGCCAGTGCTGCGAACGCGCCGACCGCGATCAGGATCGCCGCCGAGAACGGCAGACTGCCGAAGAAGCGCAGGTCCACCAGGGGCTCGGGATGATGCGACTCCACCCACAGCAGCGTCACGGTGGCGGCGGCCGCCGCCGCCAGGCAGCCGATGATCACCGGTGACGACCACCCCAGTCCCGGACCCTCGATGATGGCGAAGACCACCGTGGCCAGCACTGTCATCACCGCCAGTTGGCCACCGACGTCGAGCCGACGGGCCCGCTCGGCGCGCGACGCCGGAACGAACTTCCTCGTCAGCAGCGCCGCGGCCAGCCCGATCGGCACGTTGATCCAGAACACCGAACGCCAGCCCACGCCGTCCACCAACAGCCCGCCGACCACCGGACCGAGCGCGAAGCTCAGACCGATCACCGCGCCCCAGACCCCGATCGCCCGAGCCCGCTCCTTCGGCTCGGGGAAGGTGTGGGTGATGATCGACATCGCGACCGGGTTCAGCATCGAGCCGCCGACGGCCTGCAGCATCCGGAACCCGATGAGCGCCCCGGTCGTCGGTGCGACGCTGCACAGCAGCGAGCCGACGCTGAACGTCACCAGCCCGATCTGGAACACCCGCCGCCGCCCGACCCGGTCACCGGTGGAGCCGGCCAGCAGCAGCAGACTGGCCAGCACCAGCGTGTACGCATCGATCACCCACTGCAGCCCGGTCAGGGACGACCCCAGGTCGCGCTGGATCGCGGGCAGCGCGAGGTTCACGATCGTGGTGTCCAGACCCACGATGAACAGGCTCGAACAGCAGATCGCGAGCACGGTGCGCCGCTGCCTGCGGTTCAGCTCGGGCATCACGCTCGTCTCTGCCGGGGTGCTGCTCTGTTCTACCCGCGCCGGCGACGGTCAGACCGCGCGCAACTCCAGCACCAGCGCCTGCTCCGGCTGCAGGACCGGCAGCTCCAACCCGACCGCGGCGAGCCCCCGGCCGGTCATCGTGATGCCGCCCGCGGTGACCCACCCCGGGGCCCCGCGCTGGGCGCAGCCGGGTGCGCCGGCCACCTCCAGCACCGTCACGGCGTAGCGGGTGTCGGAGTCCAACCCGACGAACCGCGCCGGAGCCGGCGTCTCGGTGAGGCCGCTGGTGAGCTGGGCGTAGACGAACACCGCCGCGGAGCCATCGACGGCCACCACCCCCGACAGGGTCGCCGCCGGGTCCGGATGGTCGGCGTGCACGGCGGTGCCGGAGTGCAACAGCGACCGCAACCGCCGGTAGGCCGCCACCGCGGTGGTCAGCCCCGCCCGGTCCGCGTCGCTGGCGGACACGATGTCCCACTCCACCCCGAAGTGCCCGAACAGCGCGGTGGCCGCCCGGAACCCCAGGTCGTGGGTGCGGCCGGTGGTGTGTGCGGTCAGCGGCCCGACGTGGGTCCCGATCAGCTCCGGGGCAGCAGCAGCTCCGTCCAGCGCTGGATCTGCTGACGCTCCAGGGCGTCGTTGCAGTCGCTGGCCCAGACCCGGTCGGTACGGGCCAGGACGCCCAGGTCGACCCTGGCCCCGCCGCTCGCGCAGCTCTCGATCTCCAGGCCGGGGTGGGCCGCCTTGAGCGCGTCGAGCAGCCGGTAGAGCGCGCCGGTCTGCGACGTGCACGCCGGCCCGGCCGTCGTGGGTCGCCCCGACCAGGTCCCGGTTGTGGTCCCACTTCAGATAGCGGATGTCGTACGCGGACGAGCAGGGCGTGCAGCTCGTCGTAGAGGTACTGCCAGGCGTCCGGGTTGGCCAGGTCCAGCACGTGCTGCGCCGCGCGACTCCGGTCCGAGCCGGCCGGCCGGGCCGAGCACCCAGTCCGGGTGGGCCCGGTACAGCTCGGAGTCGACATTGATCATCTCCGGTTCGACCCAGAGCCCGAACTGTCATGCCCAGCCCCGGTGACGTGGTCGACCAACGGGGCCAGACCGTCCGGCCAGATCTCGTTCCGACACCGTCCAGTCGCCCAGTGAGGTGGTGTCGTCGCGGCGACCGCCGAACCAGCCGTCGTCCAGCACGAACCGCTCCAGCCCGACGTCGGCGGCGGCATCGGCCAGGGTGGCCAGGTCGGGCAGGTTCTGCTGGAAGTACACCGCCTCCCAGGTGTTGAGCACCGCCGGCCGTGGGGTGCGCGGATGCTGTCGGCCGGGCCCGGATGTGTCGGTGGAACCGGTCGGAGATGCCGTCCAGGCCGGCGTCGGAGTACGCGGCGACGACGGTCGGGGTCAGGTAGGTCTCGCCGGCGGCGAGCGTGATCTCCCCCGGTGCCAGGAGTTCGGCGGCACCCAGTACCCGGGCGCCGTCCGGGTGGGCCTCGGCCCAGGTGACCTGGTCGCCGCTCCAGCCGAGGTGCATGGCCCACACGCTGCCGCGGCGGTTGCGCGAACCCGGGGGTGCCCGCGACGGTGACGTAGGCGCTGTCGGCGGCGGTGCGCCCGCGCCGGTTCTCCCGCGTCCAGGACGCCGAGCTGGAACGGCCGGCGTTGCGGTGCGCGTTCCCGGCACCACCGCCCGGTGAAGTCCAGCAGCTCGGCGGCCACCGGCGGCACCGGCAGTGTGACGCCGAGCTCGGCCAGCTCGTAGGGGTGTCGCCGGTGTTTTGCAGCTCGTGCGCGACGAGCAGCACCCCCTGGGCGTCGAGGTGTCCACCACGAGCGCACCTGCAGACCCGGCGACGCTGTCGTCGAGGGTGAAGGCGACGTCCCATCGGCGTTGCCGCTGCTGCCGGTCGGCCCGGTGACCCCTGTCGATCGCGGTCAGCCGTAGCGCGGGCGCGAAGTGGCACCGCCGGCCCGGAATCCGGCGAGCCCCGGCCGGCCGCGGTAGCCCACCGCGCGTTCCGGAAGCAGTCCCCGCGGCACCGGGGTGTCGATCACCGCGTGCGCGAGCGCAGCGACGCCGGCCAGCCGCGACGGCGGCGACGTCGTCGTCGGTCAGCGCGCCGAGGTCGGCACCCCAGTGCAGCACCTGCGGCTGCCCGGGACCGCGTGCAGTCGAACAGCACGCTGACCCCGTCGCGTCGCAGGTACACGTGGTCGGAAGACGATCGGTTCACAGTTCACTCTCGCGTTGTCGGGTCTGGCCGGCGAATGCCCGGCCGAGGGTGCCGTCGGCCACCGGGACGACGATCAGCGTGCCGACCTGGTCCTCCAGGACGCGGCGGGCCTCGGCGGAGATGCCGTCGTCGGTGATCAGCACGTCGGCGGTGGCGAGCCGGCCGAAGTCGGCCAGCCCCACGACGTTCCACTTCGTGGAGTCGGCCAGGACGACGACCTGCCGGGCGCTGGCTGATCAGCGCGCGGTTGGTCTGCGCCTCGGCCAGGTTCGGGCAGCTGAAGCCGACCCGGTCGTCCATCCCGTGCACGCCCAGGAACAGCCGGTCCACGTGCAGCGAGCCGATCGCCCGGTCGGCGATCGCCCCCACCAGGGCGGCGCTGGGCGTCCGCTCGCCACCGGTCAACACCACCCGCAGTTGCGGGCCGGCGTTGACCGCGAGGATGTCGGCCACGGTCGTGGAGTTGGTGACCACCGACAGCGGCATCTCGGTGCCCTGCAGCCCGCGGGCCAGCATCCAGGTGGTGGTACCCGCCGACAGCGCGATCGCCGAGTTCGGCTCGATCAGCGTCGCCGCCCGGGCCGCGATGGCCCGCTTGGCCGGCTGCTGCAATGCGCTCTTGGCCTCGAAGCTGGTCTCCTCGACGCTGCTCTGGCTCAGCACCGCACCGCCGTGGACCTTGCGCAGCCACCCTCGGGCCTCCAGATGCTCCAGGTCGCGGCGGACGGTCATGTCCGAAACGCCGAGCAGCTCGGTCAGCTCACTGATCCGGATGGCGCCGCTGCGTTCCACCTCGGCCAGGATCAGCTCCCGCCGCTGGTCGGCAAGCATCGCCTCACACCCCGTCCGGTCGGGTGGTGGCGACCGCGATCACGGCCACCCCGCCCGGGTCGACGGTGCTGTCGGCATCCCAGCCCCGTTCGGTGAGCAGATCGGTCCCGACGAGCGGCAACGGCACCGCGCTGTCGGACGCGTTGATCGCGAAGACGTAACGGGTGTCGGCGTTCTCGCGGACGACGACCTCCAGCCCGGCCGGCCAGGACGGCAGGTCCAGCACCGGGCGGGCACCGGCCTGTCGGCAGGCCGATGCCAGCACTCGACAGCAGCGTGCCCTCGTCGGGACTGGTCGCGAGGTACCAGGCGGCACCGGACGCCCCACCCGCTACGGCCTCCGGCCGACCGGCAGGTGATCGCCGGCCGCCCGCCGAAGATCCCGTCGGTGAAGGTCGCGACCACCTCGACGTCGGGGTCGACGGTGCCGATCAGCTCCGACCACACGCCGGCCGTCGCGGCCGTCGTGTCCGCCACGGGTGAGCCCCAGCCGCTGATCGTCGGCAGCAACGGCCCGAACTCCTCGCTGCGCACGCCGAGCAGGTCGGTGAACGCTCCCGGGTAACCGCCCAGACGGATGTGGTCGTTCGTCGTCGACGATCCCGGAGAAGTAGCCGACGACGACGGTGCCGCCGCGGCGCGGTCGACCCGCGGCCAGGTTCGCCGCGGCCGCCGTCGGTCACCAGGTACAGCGCGGGCACCAGCACCACCGGTAGCGCGAGAGATCCCGGTCCGGGTGGACGAAGTCGACCGGTATCCGGCCTCCCACAGGAGCGGTGCCAGCGCCGGACCCGGTCAGCTGGTCGACGTCCTGACTGGGGTGCGAGTCGAGCTCGACCCCCCACCAGGCGTTCCAGTCGAAGGCGATCGCGATGTCGGCGCCGCACCCGGCTACCCGCGACCGGGCTCAACGTCTGAGGTCCGCGCCCAGCTCGCACACCTCGCGCCAGCGCTCGGATGTCGGTCCCGGCGTGCGGCAGCAGGCCGGAGTGGAACTTCTCCGCGCCCGCCCGGGAGGCCCGCCACTGGAAGAACAGCGCACCGTCGGCACCCCGGGCGACGTGGGACAGGCTGTCCCGGCGCATCTGACCCGCCGCCTTGGCCAGGTTGCGCGGCTGCCAGTTCACCGCGGACGTCGAGTGCTCCATCAGCAGCCACGGCGCGGTGTCCGAGAGCGACCGGCAGAGGTCGGCGGCCATCGAGAGGTGATGTGTCGCACCAGGTTCACCGAGATGACCCAGGCGGTAGTTGTCGTTGGACACCAGGTCCATCCGCGAGGCCCACGCCCAGTAGTCCAGCGGCTTGAAGAAGTCCATGAAGTTGGTGGTGACCGGCTGGGACGCACCGGCTCTGATGACCGCGGCCTCGGCGTCGAAGCAGGCCAGCAGCTCGTCGGAGCAGAACCGGGCGAAATCCAGCTGCTGGGTGGGGTTGGCGAAGGTGTTGTACGACGGTCGCCGCGGCGGGATCACCTCGTTCCAGTCGCCGTAGCGCTGGCTCCAGAACGCGGTCCCCCAGGCGTCGTTGAGCACCCCGATGTCGCCGTAGCGCCGCTGCAGCCAGCTCCGGAACGCCGCCGCCGACGTCTCGCAGTAGCAACTCCAGTTGTGGCAGCCGTACTCGTTGTGGACGTGCCACATGACCACGGCGGGGTGGTCGGCGTAGCGCCGGACGAGGGCCCCGGTCAATGCGGCTGCGGCTGCCCGGTAGTCCGGCGAGCTGGGGCAGAAGGCCTGCCGGCCGCCGTAGCTGCGCCGGATCCCGTCGACGTCCACCGGCAGTGAATCCGGATGCGCCACCGAGAACCACGGCGGCGGCGTGGCCGAGGCGTTGGCCAGATCGACGGCGATCCCACCCTCGTGCAGCAGATCCAGAATCGTGTCCAGCCAACCGAACTCGTACCGGCCCGCCTCGGGTTCCAGCCACGCCCAGGAGAAGATGCCCAACGAGACCAGGTTGACCCCGGCCTCGCGCATCAACGCCACGTCGTGCGCCCAGACGTCCGTCGGCCACTGCTCGGGGTTGTAGTCGCCACCGAAGGCCAGCCGGCCGCCGAGGCGGTCGGTCACCCGCGCCATCGCGTCGGCGAAGTGGGCGGACCGGTCGGGCCGCGCGGCGGTGTTGCTCGTCACGTTCAGGATTGTGCTCAAGGCACATAATTTGTCAGGGCTTGTTGGTGAAGTCAACAGCCGATTATCTCGATTCGATAACGACAGGCTGGCAGATTGCCCCGTTTCGCTCGCGGCGTCACTCCCTATTGAGTGATGGCTTGGTGGTCAACCGGCAGAGTCGTGTGGTCCGTGCCACAATGACTTGTGCTCAATGTTGGAAAGTCAACATGATGGAGATGCCCCACCCGCACCCCGCCCAGTGACCACTCGGGACCACCCGGTCCCGGATGTCCCGCCACCGACGCCGGAAGGTCAACCCATGACCACTCCCACCAGTCCCGCGACCGCCACCCCGGCGTTCCGCCCGACCGCCGAGGTCGTGTCGACCCGGCTCGCCGACGGCCGGGAGTTGATCTACTTCGACGACACCGACGGCGGTTCGCGGGTGCTCACCGATCCGCGGGACCTCCCGGTGGTCGAGGTCGGCTCCCGGGCCCGCTACGACGCCCTGCTCGGCGAGTGGGTCGGCATCGCCAGCCACCGGCAGAGCCGGACCTACCACCCGCCGGCGGACGAGTGCCCGCTGTGCCCGACCCGCGGGGCGTTCTCGACCGAGATCCCGTCCCCGGAGTACGACGTGGCGGTGTTCGAGAACCGGTTCCCGTCCTTCGGCGGCGTGCCCACCGCGCTCGACCCTGATGCCTTGCAGCCCACGGGTTCGGAGGCCATCTTCGCCGAGATCCCGGGCGTCGGACGGTGTGAGGTCGTGTGTTTCACCAGCGACCACGACACCCAGGTCGTCGACCTGCCCCCCGAGCGGATGCGCACCGTCGTCCAGGCGTGGGCGCACCGGACCGCCGCGCTGAACGCACTCCCCGGCGTCGAGCAGGTGTTCTGCTTCATCAACCAGGGCATCGAGATCGGCGTCACGCTGGCCCATCCGCACGGTCAGATCTACGGTTACCCGTTCATCACCCCCAAGACCGGGGCGATGCTGGCCACCGTCGCCGACTACCGCGAGCGCACCGGCGGCAACCTCTTCGCCGACCTGCTCGACCGCGAGATCGCCGATGGCAGCAGGATTGTCGCGCAGAACGAGCACTGGGTGGCGTTCGTGCCGTTCGCGGCCCGGTGGCCGGTCGAGGTGAACATCTTCCCGCGTCGACAGATCGCCGACCTGCCCGCCGCCGACTCCGCGGAGCAGGCCGCGCTGGCCGAGCTGTACCTGGAGACACTGCAGCGAATGGGCGGCGTCTTCGACGACACGTTGCCGGCCATCACCGCCGTCCATCAGGCCCCGACCCGGCAGGGTCGGGACGACTTCCGGATGCACCTGTCGGTGTTCTCCATCCGCCGCGCTGTCGGCAAGATCAAGTACCTGGCGGGCTCGGAGTCCGCGATGGGTGCCTTCGTCAGTGACATCTCCCCCGAGGACATGGCCGCCCGGCTGCGGGACGCCCGATGAGCGCGGCCCAGTTGTACGAGAAGGTATGGGGCGCAGCACCCACCGGCGTCTGGTCGGCTCCCGGCCGGGTCAACCTGATCGGCGAGCACACCGACTACAACGACGGTCTGGTGCTGCCGTTCGCCATCGACGCGCGCGCCGCGGTGGCCGCGTCGTTGACCACGGACGGTCTCGTCTCGGTGGTCAGCGATCGACAGCCGGCCGACGTGCACAGTGTCCCGGTCGCCGATCTCGCCCCCGCGGGCGCCGGCGAGCAGGGCTGGGCGGCCTACCTCAACGGCGCGGTCTGGGTGCTGACCTCGGCCGGCCACACCGTCCCCGGCGTCCGGCTCGCGGTCAGCTCCACCGTGCCGGTGGGAGCCGGGTTGTCCTCGTCGGCGGCGCTCGAGTGCGCCACCCTGCTGGCGCTGTCGGACCTGCTCGGCATCGAGCTCAGCCGGCCCGAACTGGCCCGGCTGGCCCAGCGCGACGAGAACGACTACGTCGGCATGCCGTGCGGCCTGATGGACCAGATGGCATCGGCCGCCTGCACCGCCGGCAACGTGCTGTTCTTCGACATCGGGGCCGACCGCATCGAGCAGGTCCCGTTCGACCCGGCCGCCGAGGACCTGCGGGTGCTCGTCATCGACACCCAGGTCAAGCACGCGCTGGTCGACGGCGAGTACGCCAAGCGGCGGGCGTCCTGCGAGCAGGCGGCCGCCGAGCTCGGGGTGGCCAACCTCAGCCTGCTGCGGCCGACCGATCTGGACCGCGCACTGGCGACCTTGAGCAGCGCGGAGCTCGTGACCCGCGCGTCGGCACATCGTCACCGAGAACGCCCGCGTCACCGACACTGTCGCGCTGCTGCGGGCCGGGTCGCATCGCCGAGATCGGCGACCTGATGGTCGCCTCGCACGAATCGCTGCGCGACGACTACCAGGTCAGCGACCCGGCCCTGGATCTCGCGGTCGACGCCGCGATGGCGTCGGGTGCGCTCGGCGCGCGGATGACCGGCGGCGGCTTCGGCGGGTCGGCGATCGCCATCGTGCCGACCGGGCTGGTGGCGACGGTGTCGGCAGCGGTGACGGCGGCGTTCGTCGAAGCGGGCCGGACGACACCGGTGATCCGCCAGGTGCTGCCCAGTGCCGGTGCCGCGCGGGACTGACCGCCACCCCGGTACGGGTCAGCGCGGCGCCATCCGGATCGCACCGTCGAGCCGGATCACCTCGCCGTTGAGCATCGGGTTCGCCACGATGTGCTCGACCAGACGGGCATACTCGTCCGGTCGGCCGAGCCGGGCGGGGTGCGGCACCTGGGCCCCCAGCGAGGCTCTGGCCTCGTCGGACAGTGACGCCAGCAGCGGCGTCTCGAACAGACCGGGCGCGATCGTCATCACCCGGATCAACAGCGACGCCAGGTCCCGGGCGATCGGCAGCGTCATCGCCACCACACCGCCCTTGGAGGCGGCGTAGGCCGCCTGCCCGATCTGGCCGTCGAAGGCGGCCACCGAGGCGGTGTTGACGATGACCCCCCGCTCGCCGTCGACGGGTTCGTTGGTCGCCATCGCCGCGGCGGCCAATCGGATCACGGTGAAGGTGCCGATCAGGTTGATCCGGATCGTCCGTTCGAACGCCGCCGCCGGATGCGGCCCGTTCTTCCCGACCGTGCGGATCGCCGGGGCGACGCCCGCGCAGTTCACCACGACACGCAGGGTGCCCGCGGTGGTGGCGGCATCGACGGCCGCGGCGACCTGCGTCCTCGTCGGTGACGTCACCCGGAACGAGGCGGGCATTCGACGGCAGCTGCGTCGCATCGGCGGCCGGCAGGTCCAGCACCGTCACGCCCGCGCAGATCGCCGCCAACCGGCGGGTGGTGGCGAGCCCCAGACCGGACGCCCCACCGGTGACCAGGGCTGTCGCATCGTCGATCCGCATGAGCTCACGGTAGGCCCGGCCGACTGGCTAGTCTCGTCCGGATGTCGACCGCACAGCCCAGGGTCCCCCTCGCCGCCGCGCTCGCCGACGGGCCGGTGGTGCTCGACGGCGGGCTCGCCACCCTGTTGGAGCGTCACGGCGCAGATCTGACGTCCGCGCTGTGGTCGGCCCGGCTGCTGCGCGACGATCCGGCCGCCATCGAGGCCGCGCACCGGGAGTACTTCCGGGCCGGCGCCCGAGTGGCGATCAGCGCGTCCTACCAGGCGTCGTTCGAGGGCTTCGCCGGGCTCGGTGTCGATCGGGCCGCTGCGGCCGCGCTGATCACCGGCAGTGTCCGGATCGCCGGCTCCGCCCGGGACGCGACCCGCCCCGACGGCTGGGTAGCGGCCTCGGTCGGGCCGTACGGCGCGGTGCTCGCCGACGGCTCGGAGTACCGCGGGGACTACGGACGCACGGTGGCGGAGCTGCGGGCCTGGCACCGGCCGCGGTTGGACCTGCTGCGCGCAGCGGGGGCCGACGTACTCGCCCTGGAGACCGTGCCCAGCCTGGTCGAGGCGCAGGCCCTGGTGGCCGAGATCGCCGGTACCGGGCACCCGGCGTGGCTGTCGTTGACCGTGGCCGGCGACCGCACCCGCACCGGCGAGCCCCTGGACGAGGTCTTTGCGATGGCCGCCGAGGTCAGCGAGATCATCGCGCTGGGGGTGAACTGCACCGCCCCGGGTGACGTCGGCCCGGCCGTGGAGATCGCCGCCCGGTACCGGCCGGCCGTGGTGTATCCCAACAGCGGCCAGCAGTGGGACGCCGACCGCGCGGTGCTGGACCGGGCCGGCTGCCTTCGACGCGGCTCAGGTCGCGGACTGGATCGCCGCCGGCGCCCGGCTGATCGGTGGCTGCTGCCGGGTCGGCCCGGCCGAGATCGCTGCCATCGCGCAATCTTTGGGCGGATAACTCTCGCGGGCGAGAGTTATCCGCCCGAAGCTTCCGAGGGCTACCGGCCGCGGACCGCGTCCGCCAGCACAGCCAGGCCCTCGGCGAACAGGTCGTCGCCGATCACCAGCGGGGGCAGCAGCCGGATGACGTTGCCGAAGCTGCCGCAGGTGAGCACCACGACACCCGCCGCGTGGCAGGCCCGGGCGACCGCCGCCGCGGTGGCCGGGTCGGGGTCGACGGTGCCCTTGTGCACGAACTCCACCGCGATCATCGCGCCGCGGCCGCGGACCTCACCGATCCGGCCGGTCTCGGCGGCGAGCGCGGTGAGCACGCGGCCGGGCGACCGCCTCGATCCGGCGGGCCGCCCCGGCGAGGTCCTGCGCGTGCATGGTCTCGATCGCGGCCAGCGCCGCGGCGCACGCGATCGGGTTGCCGCCGTAGGTGCCGCCGAGGCCGCCGGGGTGCACGGCGTCCATCAGCTCCGCGCGACCGGTGACCGCGGCCAGCGGCAGCCCGCCCGCGATGCCCTTGGCGGTGGTGATCAGGTCGGGCACCACGCCTTCGTGGTCGCAGCCGAACCAGTCCCCGGTACGGCAGAAGCCGGTCTGGATCTCGTCGGCGATGAACACCACCCCGTTGGCGGTGCACCACTGCGACAGCGCGGGCAGGAAGCCCTCGGCCGGGACGATGAACCCGCCCTCCCCCTGGATCGGCTCGATCAGCACCGCGGCGACGCCGGCGGCACCGATCTGGGTGACGATCTGGCTGATGGCCCGCTCGCCCGCCTCCTTGCCGCCGAGGCCGTCGCGGAACGGGTAGCTCATCGGCACCCGGTAGATCTCCGGCGCGAACGGCCCGAACCCGGACTTGTACGGCATCGCCTTGGCCGTCATCGCCATCGTGAGGTTCGTCCGGCCGTGATAGGCGTGATCGAACACCACGACCGCGGGGCGGCCGGTCGCCAGCCGGGCGATCTTGACCGCGTTCTCGACGGCCTCGGAGCCGGAGTTGAACAGTGCGGTCTTCTTCGCGTGAGTCCCCGGCGTCAGCTCGTTGAGCTTCTCCGCGACCGCGACGTAGCCCTCGTACGGGGTCACCATGAAGCAGGTGTGGGTGAAGTGGGTGACGGCCTGCTGCACGGCGGCGACCACCCGGGGGGCGGCGTTGCCCACCGAGGCGACCGCGATCCCGGAGCCGAGGTCGATCAGCGAGTTGCCGTCGATGTCCACGATCACCCCACCCCCGGCCTCGGCCACGTACACCGGCAGTGTGGAGCCCACCCCCGCCGACACCGCCGCGACCCGGCGGTCGTGCAGGGCCTGCGACTTCGGCCCCGGGACGGCGGTGACCAGCCGACGCACCTGCGGCAACCCGGTGGTAGGGGTGATCGTGTCAGGAGCCGTCGTGGACGTCACGGGCTGGGCCTCTCGGAGTGGGTGCTGGGAGTGGGTGCTGGGAGTGGGTGCTTTACAGATCACCCACGATGCGGTTTAGTATCACCAAACACAGCAGGTTTGGCAATACCAAACCCTTATCGGACCGGAGCGAGGTGATCACGATGGACGCACCCACGACACCGGACGAGAGCGTGTCCGGGATGGGCCGGGCCGGGCCCCGGCTCCGGGAGATCCGGCTCGAACAGGGGTTGTCCCTGGTGGCCGTGGCGACCGCGGCCGGGGTCACCAAGGGATTCCTCAGTCAGGCCGAGCGCGGCCTGACCCGGGTATCGGTCCCCACCCTGCTGCAACTGTGCGCGGTCCTCGGCGTCGGTATCGGCAGCCTCTTCGACTACCCGCAGACCCCGGTCGCCGGGCCGGTGCCGCTGGACATGGGCGGCATCGGGGTCCAGGAGTACCTGCTGACCCCCGCTTCGGAGACCCTGGTCCAGGTGATGCGCACCCAGCTCGAACCCGGCGGCGGCTCCGGCGGCGTCTTCGCGCTGGACACCGAGACCATCTTCGTCACCGTCCTGCGGGGCAGCTTCGAGCTGGTGATCGAGGGGGAACGCCGGACGCTGGCGACCGGCGAGTCGACCACCTTCGGCGGCCGGAGCGCGCACGAGTGGCGAAACCCCGGCACCGGATCCGCCGAAGTCCTGTGGGTGCTCGCACCCCCACTGCCGGGTGACCGCGCCCGCACCGCCCGCTGACACGCCCCACCCGGGACACCCACCCTGAGGAGCACGATGTCCGTCTCTGCCGCCACCATCTCCACCCTGCTCGACCGGATCCCGACCGGCCTGCTCATCAACGGCGAGTGGGTGAGCACCCCGGCCGCTTTCGCCGTGGAGAACCCGGCGACCGAGGAGACCCTCACCGAGGTCGCCGACGCCGACGTCCCGCAGGCGGTGGCGGCGCTGGACGCGGCGGTCGCGGCCCAGGACGCGTGGGCCGCCACCGACCCGCGGGTGCGCGGGGAGATCCTGCGCCGGGCCTTCGAGCTGATCACCGCCCGCGCCGAGGACTTCGCGCTGCTGATGACGCTGGAGATGGGCAAGCCGCTGGCCGAGGCCCGCGGGCGAGGTCACCTACGGGGCCGAGTTCCTCCGCTGGTTCTCCGAGGAGGCGGTCCGCATCGCGGGCCGCTACGCGGTCGCGCCGTCCGGCGGCACCCGGCTGATCACCATGAAGCAGCCGGTCGGGCCCGGTCTACGCGATCACCCCGTGGAACTTCCCGCTGGCGATGGGCACCCGCAAGATCGGCCCGGCGCTGGCCGCCGGCTGCACGGTGGTGATCAAGCCGGCCGGCGCTGACCCCGCTCACCACGCTGGCCTTCGCCGCAGTGCTCGCCGAGGCCGGGGTCCCCGACGGGGTCGTCAACGTGATCACCACGACGAAGTCGGGGGCGGTGTCACGAGCGGCTGATCGCCGACCCGCGGCTGCGCAAACTGACCTTCACCGGTTCCACCGGCGGTCGGCCAGCAGCTCATCGCCGCAGTCCGCCGAGCAGGTGCTCAAGGTCAGCATGGAGCTGGGCGGCAACGCCCCGTTCCTGGTGTTCGGCGACGCCGACCTGGACCGGGCGGTCGACGGCGCGATGCTGGCCAAGATGCGCAACATCGGCGAGGCGTGCACCGCGGCCAACCGGTTCATCGTCCACGAGTCGGTGGCCGCCGAGTTCGCCCGCCGGTTCGCCGACCGGATGGCGGGCGATGAAGGTGGGGCCCGGCATCGACGACGGCGTCCAGGTCGGCCCGCTGATCGAGCAGAAGGCGGTGGACAAGGTGACCGAGCTGGTCGGCGACGCCGTCGACGCCGGCGCGACGGTGCTGACCGGCGGCCGGCCGCTGGATGGGCGCGGGCTACTTCTACGCGCCGACCGTGCTCACCGACGTGCCGCCGACGCGCGGACGTCTTCCACCAGGAGATCTTCGGCCCGGTCGCTCCGATCACCACCTTCGGCTCCGACGACGAGGGCCTGCGGCTGGCCAACGACACCGAGTACGGCCTGGTCGCCTACGCCTTCACCACGCGACCTGAGCCGGGCGCTGAAGGTCGCCGAGCGGCTTGCAGACCGGCATGGTCGGGATCAACCAGGGCATCGTCTCCAACCCGGCGGCGCCGTTCGGCGGCGTCAAGCAGTCCGGACTCGGGCGCGAGGGCGGCGCCGAGGGGATCGACGAGTACCTGGAGACCAAGTACGTCGGCATCGCCCTCTGAGCGCGGCGACCGAGCGGCGGGCCTGCTGAATCGTGTTCAGCGGGCCGGCGGCATTGTCAGGCCGGATCCGCGGGGTATCCTGCAAGGAGGGCCGTCGGGAACTTACGCCGATGGCCCCGTTCACCGTTCCTGGCTCGCCGGGTACCGATGTTCTGACCAGGAAGGGCCGTATGCGCTACATCCGGCAGATTCACTTGGAGTACCCGGCAACATCGAATCAGCACATTTCGCAGATCCGCTTCTCGACCACCCCGACCGGCTCGATGTCGACCGAGACCCGGGCCAGCGTGGTCCGCAACATCGAGAACCGTTGGCAGAACTACTTCTGGTACAACGACCGCAGCGGCGACGAGGGTCGCGTGGTGACCACGGCAGCACCGACTGGGGCACCAAGTGCATCGCGACCGCGCATGAAACAGCGGCCGGGGATCTGCTGAGCCTGCCCCGCTTCTGACGGTCGGCGTCTGAACGTCGGCGCCGTGAACGGCGGTCGGCGTCAGCTCGCGCTCTCCAGCGCCAGCAGCTGCTGCTTCGCGGCCGGCCCCGCCCAGGTATCCGCCGAGCGAGCCGTCCGCCCGGACCACCCGATGGCAGGGCACCACGATCGGCAGCGGGTTGGTCGCACATGCCGTACCCACCGCGCGCACCGCACGTGGGCTGCCGGCCAGCACCGCGACCGCGGCGTACCTCGCGGTGCTGCCGTAGGCGATGTCCGGCAGGTGGTCGAGCACCGTCCGCCGAAACCCGTGGGCCAGCCGCAGGTCCAGCGCGCAGTCGAAGGCGGTGCGCCGTCCGCCGAAGTACTCGGCCAGTTCCCGGGCCACCGGGTCCAGCCGGGCCGGGGCGTGCAGGATGCGTGGGCTGATCCTGTCGGCCAGCGCCGCGAGCACCGTCTCCAGCCCCTCCGCCGGTCGAAGGCGACCCGCACCAGCCCGGCCTCGGTCGCGGCCAGCAGTATCGTCCCGACCGGGGTGTCGACCGTGCGGTAGGCGACGTCGAGCACCCCCTCGGCCGTCGGCGTCGGCCAGCGAGCCGGGCGTGCGCCGGTACCGATCGCCGCCCCGGTCGTGGACCGCCTCGAACACCCCCGCACGTCCGACCCCGTCATGTCCCTCTCCGCCGCACTAGTGCCCGTCGCAGGGCCGCCACCCCGTCAGCCGCCGCCCGCCGGGCGGCGGCCTCACTGTTGCCGAGGATCGCGGCCACCTCGCGATACGGCAGCCCGCCGAGATAGTGGTAGGCCACCGCCTGTCGCTGCATGGGCGGCAGCGCGGCGAGCGCCGACCACAGGTCCGCGTCCGGCTCCCCCGGCGTGACGCCGCAGGTCTCGGCAGCTCCGCCACCGGGACCGCCCGCCGCGCCCGGGATCGGTGCTGGTCGATGGCCTTGCGGTGCGCGATGGTGACCAGCCAGGCCTCGACGTTGGCCGTCGACGGCAGCCCGGGTAGGCCCGCAGCGCCGCGAGAAACGTCTCGGACCAGGCGTCCTCGGCGTCGGCCCCGCCGACGACGGCGCGGCACACCCGGAGCACGGTCGGCCCGTGCCGGGTCACCACGTCCTGGAAGGGCGGCCTCACGACAGGTAGACGCGCCGGCGCCGGCGGTTCGTGAGGTCCCGGTGCCCACACCGGTTCGCACCGCGCGCTATCCACCGCGGTGGCCAGCGCCTCGGTCGGCTCGACCACGACCGAGACACCGGTCGCCCGGGACCAACGCCGCCACCTCCGGCGACGACAACTGGACGATGACCAGCGTGTCGTCGCGCATCCGGACCTGCATCCGGCCCTGCGCCCCGAGGAAGCTGGTCGCGACGACGGTCGCCGCCCCCGGGCCGGTGTCGGCCGCACCGGGACCGGATTCGACCCGCACCGCCTCCGGGCGGACCAGCACCGTGACCGGCCCGGATGTCGGCGACCCGGGCAGCAGCGGCACCCGGGACCCGAGAACCTCGGCGACCCCGTCGGCGGCGATCCGCCAGCCGGTTGGTCGAGCCGATGAACTCGGCGACGAACTGGCTGGTGGGCCGGTTGTAGATCTCGTCCGGCGCGGCGATCTGCTCGATCCGGCCCTCGCGCATCACCCCGACCCGGTCGGCGACGGCGAGCGCCTCCTCCTGGTCGTGGGTGACGAACAGGGTGGTGATCCCGACCTCGAGCTGGATCCGGCGGATCTCGTCGCGCAGCTGCACGCGGACCTTGGCGTCCAGCGCGGACAGCGGCTCGTCCAGCAGCAGCACCTGCGGCTGGATGGCCAGCGCCCGGGCCAGCGCGACCCGCTGCTGCTGCCCACCGCTCATCTGGTGGGCGTAGCGGTCGGCCTGGGTGGCCAGCCCGACCAGCTCCAGGTTCTCCCCGGCCCGCCGTCGGCGGGCGGCCGCGTCCACGCCGCGCAACCGCAGCCCGAACTCGACGTTCTCCCGGGCCGTCATGTGCGGGAACAGCGAGTAGGCCTGGAACACCATCCCCATGTCGCGCTTGTTGGTGGCGACATGCGTGATGTCGCGGCCGTCGACGACGATCCGGCCGTCGTCGGCCTCCTCGAGGCCGGCGAGCACCCGCAGCGCAGTGGTCTTGCCGCAGCCGGACGGTCCGAGCAGCACGACCAGCTCACCGGGGCTCATCACCAACTTCATCCCGTCCAGCGCGTGCACCGCGCCGAAGCTGCGCCGCAGTCCGGCCAGTTCGACGGTCACCCCGCGAGCGTCGGTGGGGCGCTCGGTGCCGGTGGCGGTGGTGGTCACGAGGTGGCCTTTCGGGAGCTCCGGGAGCTGACCAGCGAGAGCAGGAGCAGCAGGACGAACCCGAGCGCGAGGGCGACCAGCGCCAGCGCCGAGGCCGTCTTCACGTTGTTCTGGCCGACCAGGAAGATGGCGGTCTGCAGGTTGCGGCGCGCCAGCAGCGAGGCGACCGTGTACTCACCGAGCACCAGGGCCAGCGAGATGAAGCTCGCGCTGATCAGCGCGGAGCGGATGTTGGGCAGCACGATGCGGAACATCACCGTCGCCCAGCCTGCCCCCAGCGAGCGGGCCGCCTCGGACAGGGTGCGGACCTCGATGCTGTCCAGCCCGGCGTCCAGCGCCCGGTAGGCGAACGGCAGCACCAGGACCGCGTAGATGAAACACAGCCAGACGCTGCCGGTGCCCAGCAGTGCAGCCACCTGCCGGTAGACCGGCCCCAGCCCGACCACGAGCACGATGGCCGGGATCGTCAGCGGCAGCAGGCAGATGAACTCCATGATCCGGCGCAGCCCCGGCACCCGCAGCCGGATCCAGATCATCGTCGGGACCAGCAGGAGCAGCATCAACGCCAGGGTGGCCGCGACCAGCAGCAGCGAGTTGACCAGACCCTCGCGGATCAACCCGCTGGCCGGGTCGGCCGAGTTCGCGATCTGCACGATCGGGTCCCATGACGACCAGTCGCGGCCGCCACCGCGCAGCCGGCTCGACGAGTCCAGCAGCGACGCGATCGGTATCGCGAAGAACAGCAACACGATCGTGACGACGACCCAGCGGAACAGCCGCTGCGAGCGCCGCCTGGTCGCAAGCTTGGACCGGCGACGCACCGGCGGGTTCGCGTCGAGCCCGGCCAGGGTGGCGGTCATCGGGGCCCCTTCATCGCAGCCACCGGGAGGCCCGCCGCTGCAGCCAGGCGTAGAGCGTCATCACGACGGCGACGATCACCACCATCAGGAACGCCAGCATCTTGGCGGTGTTCTGCTGCCCGCTGACCACTTCGCCGGACAGCGCGCCGCGGATCTGCAGCGCCAGCAGCGGATTGGCCTGGCTGATCAGTGCCGCCGCGGTCGCGAAGGCGGAGAACGCGTTGGCGAACAGCAGCAGCAGCGAGGACACGAAGGCCGGCAGCAGGATCGGGCCGGCGACCTTGGACCAGTAGGTCCACGACGACCCACCCAGCGTCTCCGTCGCCTCCCGCCACTGCGGGCGGATGCCGTCCAGCGCGGGGAGGAAGACGATCACCATCAGCGGGATCTGGAAATAGGAATAGACCAGCACCAGGCCGGGGAACTCGTACAGCCAGCTGGTGTCGATCCGGGTGCCGGTGAGGTCCAGGATGATCTGCGTGACGCTGCCGTTGCGGCCGATCGCGGCGATGAAGCAGAACGCGAGCATCACGCCACCGAACTGGGCCAACACCGAGCAGATCGCCAACACCGTCCGGCGGAGCTTGCCCGCGGGGTCCGCGGTGGCCAGCGCATAGGCCAGCAGCGCACCGATCACCGCGCCGGTCACCGCCGAGATCGCCGACAACCCGAGGGTGGTCAGGGTGGCACTGCGGACCGCCGGGGCGCCCAGCAGCGACAGGTTTGCCATCGTGAGCGCGCCGTCGTTGTCCTGGAACGCTCCGACCACGACCACGCCGGTCGGCAGCACCAGGAAGATCGTCACGTAGACGAAGAACGGGACCGTGGGGGCGACGGCGGCCAGCCGACCGGACGCCCGCCGCCCGCCACCCCTGGGGGCAGCGGTCGGCGGGACCGTGAGGGTCATGGTGTCGGGTGAGCGGCTGATCAGCCGATGACCTTCGGCCACTCCGTCTGCAGCAACGCGGCGGCCTTCGCAATCTGCTCCGTGGTCTGCACGACCGGGGCCTGCGAGCTCGGCAGCGCGTCCAGGTACTCCTTGTTGATGGTGCCCGCTGCGACCATGGCCTCCTGCAGCACCGGGTTGGCGCCGCCCTTGAGCCACAGGTTCTGGGCGTCGGCGGTGTAGAGGAATTCCTCCCAGAGTCGCGCGGCCGCCGGGTGCGGGGCGTCGGCGTTGATCGCCTGGCTGTAGTAGGAGCCCACCGCCGCGCCGTCGGGCACGATCACCTTCCACTCGATGCCTTCGGCCTGCAGCGCCTTGGCGTAGCCGGGCATGTTGTAGGACCAGTCCATCACCGCGCCGGCCTCACCGGACTGGACGATGGCGCCGGTGACGTCACCCGGGTACAGGTTGCCGGCTGCCTTGAGCTGCTTGAAGAAGTCGATGCCGGGCTGGATGTCGTCCAGTGATCCGCCGGTGGCCAGCGCGCTCATCACCACGCCGTTGAACGCAGCACCTGCCTGCGTCGGGTTGCCGTTGGGGCCGACGACGCCGGCGAACTTCGGGTCCAACAGGTCGCTGATGTTGGTGACCTCGCCGTAGGTGGTGGCGTCCCACCCGATGGCCATCGTGCCGGTGTAGTCGTTGACGTAGAGGCCGGTGGCCTCCTTGTTGATGTCGGGGATGTCGGCCCAGGCGGCGACCTTGTACGGCGCGAACGTGTCCTTGGCCGACAGGGCGACCGAGGCACCCACGTCGAACACGTCGGGCGCGACGTCGGTGCCCTTGTTGGTCTCGGCGGCGGCGATCTCCTCGGCGCTGGAGGCGTTCGGGTTCTGCTCGTTGACGGTGATCTCGGGGTACTTGGCCTTGAACGCGGCGATGACCTCGCCGTAGTTGGCCCAGTCCGGCGGGAGGGCGATCACGTTCAGCGCACCCTCGGCCTTGGCGGCGGCCTCCAGGCCGGCCATCCCGCCGAAGTCCTCGGCCGAGGTGGCGGTGGCGGCGTCGCCCGACGCTGCAGCGCCGGTCGGGGCGGACGTGCTGCCCAGGGAGCTGCTCGTCGTGCTGCTGCTGGCGGCGGTGCTGCTGCTGCTGCTGGTGGCGGTACCGCTACCGCTGGAGCCGCAGCCGGCGATCACCAGCGTCAGCGCGGCAACACCCGCCACCGCCGCACGGCGTCGGGTGGAACGCAAGATCAGGGATGTCACCATGAACGACCTCCTGGGTCGGGCGGACTGGTTGAGGCGGAGCGAAGGGCCGGGCCCTTCGCGACGGTTGCGAAGGGCGCGACGCCCGTCACATGACGCTCACTGTGACATCTGAATACACCATCGTGGGTCCGTCGGGGTCACCGGTTGTGAACGTGTGCATAACGGTCGGTTATCGCCGCCGGGACGATTACTCCCTGCGTTCGATTGCCGCCCGCGGTCGCACCCGGTGAGTGATAGGACACGCTGCGGCATCCGGCAGCAGGGCGGGTGTTACGGTGGGCCCACAAGGCGTCTGCGGGTTGGATCCCGGTGGCCTTTTGTGGGTATTCCGTTCGTTGTCCGCTCGTGATCGTTCCGAGTGGACCCGGCCTTGCCGGTGCCCGGCCCCGCGTCTTTCCCGGTCGAAAACACGGCCGTCTGCGGCAGCGCCGCCGCCTGGCAACTGATATGGAGGGTGCAACTGTGTCTGTCTCCACCGATTCCGTGGTGCGTACGCCCGCCGTCGTACGGTTCGGCGTCCTCGGTACCTACCCGCCGACCCAGTGCGGGTTGGCCTCGTTCAGCAACTCCTTGCTCGAAGCGCTCCGGTCCCCCCGCGACGAGGTCCGGGTGGTCAGCATCGTCGACGAGCCCACCGCGGCGCCCCACCGCGATGTCGCCCACGAGTGGGTCCGCCATTCCCCCGGCGCGATCGCAGACGCCGCGACGCACCTCAACACCTACGACATCGCGATCATCCAGCACGAATACGGCATCTACCCGGGTCGCGACGGGGTCGACCTGCTCGACCTGCTGCCGCTGCTCACCACCCCCACCGTCACCGTGCTGCACACCGTGCTGGTGACGCCGAGCGAGTCGCAGCGAATGATCCTCGAGCGACTCGTCGAGCACAGCGTGGCGGTCGTGACGATGACCCACACCGCCAAGGATCGGCTCATCGCGCACTACGCGGTCGACCCCGCCAAGATCCGGGTGATCCCGCACGGCGCGGTCGACAACCGACCCAGCCTGCGCTCGGTGCCCGCCGGCGATCCGATCCCCCGGCCGGTGACGGCCGACCGCGCACCGGTGGTGCTCACCTGGGGCCTGCTCGGCGAGGGCAAGGGCATCGAATGGGCGATCGCTGCGATGGCGCAGCTGCAGGACCTGCAGCCGCGACCGGAGTACCACGTGGTCGGGCAGACCCACCCGAAGGTCGTCGAGCGGTTCGGCGAGCGCTACCGGGACAGCCTGATCGACCGGGCCGACGAGCTCGGAGTCGCCGACAGCGTGCACTTCGACGCCCGCTACATCAGCAAGGCCGAGCTCAACGAGATGGTCCAGCAGGCCGACATCGTGCTGCTGCCGTACGACTCCCGGGAGCAGGTCACCTCCGGGGTGCTGATCGAGGCGGTCACCGCCGGCAAACCGGTGGTGTCCACCGGCTTCCCGCACGCCCGCGAGCTGCTGTCCAGCGGTGCCGGGCTGCTGGTCGAACGGCAGGATCCGGAGGCGATGGCAGCTGCCCTGCGGCGGGTGCTCACCGAGCCCGGTCTGGCCACCTCGATGGCGGCCGAGGCGATGCGAATCGCCCCCGAGCTGCTCTGGCCGGCGGTCGCCGACGGCTACCGGCGGCTCGCCGCCGAGGCGCTGACCGGCCGCAGATCCCTGCGAGTCCCCGCGTGACGGTGGCCGCACCCGCGCTGCCCCGGGTGAGCTTCGACCACGTCTACCGGCTGACCGACGACGTCGGGCTGTTCGAACACGCGGAGTTCACCCAGCCGCGGACCGCGCACGCGTACTGCGTGGACGACGTGTCCCGCGGGCTGATCGCGGCCGGCCGGGAACCCCGTCCGGACCGGCGACTCCGCGAGCTGGCCGAGCTGTACCTGCAGTTCGTGCTGGCCGCCCAGACCCCCGACGGACGGTTCCACAACCGCCGGGCCCTGGACCGCAGCTGGGAGGACGAGGCGACGCTGGAGGACTGCTGGGGCCGCGCGATGTGGAGCCTGGGCAGCACCGTGGCCCGGATGCCGGCGCTGGCCGAACGGGCCCTGGCCGCGTTCGACCGCAGTGTCGAACTGCGGCCCGCCTGGTCGCGATCGCTCTCGTTCGCCGGTCTGGGCGCCGCCGAGATTCTGCGGGTCCTGCCGGGTCATCGCGGGGCACGGTCGCTGCTGGCCGACGCCGCAGTCCTGGTCGGCTCGCCGGACCTGGGCACCACACCCACCCCGGACTGGCGGTGGCCGGAGGACCGGCTGCGGTACGCCAACGGTGCACTTCCCGAGGTCCTGATCCGGGCCGGCGAGCTGCTCGGCGACCCGGCCGCCCTGGACCGCGGACTGCGCATGCTCGACTGGCTGGTCGAGGTGGAGACCGTGCCAGGACATTTCTCCTTGACCCCGGTCGACGGCTGGTCCCGCGGGGAGCAGCGGCCGGCATTCGACCAGCAGCCGATCGAGACCGCCTCCATCGCCGATGCCGTGGCCACCGCGTACGAGGTCACCGGCGACATCCGGTGGTGGACCGCCCTGCAGCTGGCTGCGGCCTGGTTCGTCGGTGTCAACGACGGCGGCATCAGCCTCATCGACCCGATCAGCGGTGGCGGCTGCGACGGCCTGCTGGTGTTCGGCCGCAACCAGAACCAGGGCGCGGAGTCCACGCTGGCCTGGATCTCCACCCTGCAACAGGCGCACCGGCTGGCTGCACCCAGCGTGTTGCCCCTGACCCACTGACCCACTTTTCGGACCGTCGCGGCCGGAAATCCATCGCAGTGGGATAACCTCCGACTCCTATGAGTGACGAGCGCACCATCCTGGAGCGCGGTAGCACCGTCCTCCGTCCGAACCCGGCGCGGGTCATCGCCAAGCTGTTCCTGCCCGGCCAGGAGCTGGTCGCGAGCGGCGCCTCCCGGGCCGACGCGGTGATTCAGCGGGCGCTGGACCTGTCCGCTCCGGACGTCGATCAATTGCTCTCCGAAGTGCTGACCCGCTTCGGCGACCGTCACCACGACCTGCCGTCGATCTTCGACGCGCACTACGCGATGATCGAGCACCGCATCCCCGACGGCGCCTCGGTGGGCCCGGCCCGGCGGCGACTGATCGGCGCCTACTGCACCCAGGAGTACGCCGTCGAGGCGGCGGCGCTGTTCAACCCGTCGATGGTGCCGCACCCCGACCAGTCCGGGCTGGCCCCCGGCGAACTGCGCTTCGTGATGAGCGTGCGGGCGGTCGGCGAGGGCCACGTCTCCAGCATCGAGTTCCGCACCGGGGTCATCACCGGCCGCACGGTCGAGGTCGACGATCCCGGTCGCTGCCTGGTCACCGGTCGGGTCACCCCGGCGATGCTCAGCCGGGAGTACCTTCGCAACGCGCTGACGCCGCACGTCGCCGAACCGACTGCAGCCGACCCGGTACTGCGGCTGCTGCGCGCCCAGTTCAGCGTCACCCGGGTCGAGGCAGCGGTCGCCGGTGCCCGGGAGAAGGGCTTCGTCGGGCCGGATTCCGATGTCGTGGTGGAGCGGATCCGCGACGTCGCGCGCGGGCACTACCGGCTGGACTTCCCGCCCGACAGCCCGATCACCGAGCGGGTCGTCTACCCGACCGGTGATGCCGAGCGGCAGGGCATGGAGGATGCCCGGTTCACGTCGTTCGTCGACGACGACGGCAGCCGCAGTTTCCTCGGCACCTATACCGCGTTCGACGGGCAGGAGATCTCCCCCCGGTTGATCCGAACCACCGATTTCACCACCTTCGACATCAGCGAGTTCATCGGTCCTGCTGCGCAGGACAAGGGGATGGCGTTGTTCCCGCGGCGCGTCGGCGGGCGCTACGTGGCGTTGTCCCGGTGGGATCGGGAGAGCATCACGCTCGCGACGTCGGCCGACGCCCACTACTGGGAGACCGGCGCGATCGTGCAGGGCCCGGGTCGCCCGTGGGAGCTGATCCAGCTCGGCAACTGCGGCCCGCCGATCGAGACCGCAGCGGGGTGGCTGGTGTTGACGCACGGCGTGGGACCGATGCGGACCTACGGCATCGGTGCCGTACTGCTGGACCTCGACGATCCGTCGCAGCTGATCGGAGCGCTCCCCGAGCCGCTGCTGACCGCTGACGCGGACGAACGCGACGGGTATGTGCCCAACGTCGTCTACTCGTGCGGGTCACTGGTGCACGACGACCTGCTCGTGCTGCCGTACGGCTGCAGCGATTCCTCGATCCGGTTCGCCACCGTGGACCTGCCGACGCTGTTGGACCGGCTGACCGGCTCCCTGGCTACCGTGGGCTCATGGACCGCAGGCTCGTCGGGGCGTTGACACTGTTGCTGGCGACCACCGCTGTCCTGGTGGCGCCGGCGCTGCAGCACCCGGGGCTGTCCGGACGGGCGTCCGCGGCGGCGCTGCCGGGGCCGCCCGCAGTGGGTTCCTGCCTGCTCGTCCGGGACGCGGTGGCCGGTCCGGTGGACTGCGCCGAGCCGCACGATCTCGAGGTGACGGCCGGCGTCGATTCCGATGCCACCACCCCCTCCCCCGAGCAGTGCACCCAACGAGCAGTGGACTACGTCGCCCCGATCCGGGTCGACGACTGGCTGGTCCCGTTGGCGATGGACGTCGCGGTGATCCCCGCACCACCCGGTGAGCGCGCCGGCGACCGCGGCTGGCAGGCCTGCACCATGCGACCGACCACCCACGACCGGTTCGCCGGGACGGTGCGCGGGATGACGCTCGCCGACTACCGCAGCGACGTCTTCGGCAGCTGCTTCGATCAGCACCCGGGCCCGAAAATACGCTGCGACAGCCCCCATGACGCCGAGTTGCTCGGCACCGCGGACGTCGTTGTCACCGACGCCGCGCCGGCCGGCAACCGGGTGCGGCAGCTGCCCGGCGCCTCGGCACTGTCCGCACCGCTGATCGCCGACCTGACCGGCAGGTGTACGTCGCTGGCGGCCCGGCTGACCGGGGTGGCCGACCCCACCTACGCAGGCCTGCTGGGGATCCGGATGTTCGTCCGCGGGGTCGATCCGACAGCGCAGCCGGACACCCTGCGGGTCGCGGTGTCCTGCGTGGCGGTCGCTCCCCCGGGGCAGCCGCTGTCGGGCTCGGTGGTCGGCCTGGGTACCCGGCCGCTGCCGTTCGGCTGAGGCGGGTCCGGTGCCGGTGTTGCTGGTTCTCACGCTGCTGCTGACGGCCGCCTATGCCGGCTTCCAGTGGACCGTGCAGGTGCTGGTGTACCGGCAGTTCCCGCTGGTCCCGGTGAGCACGTTCGTCGCCTACGAGCGGGCGCACCAGCGGCGGGTCAGTCTGGTGGTCGGGCCGTTGTTCGGCGGTCAGCTGATCTGCGCGATGGGGCTGGTCGTCACCGGCGCGGGCTCGGCGGCGCTGCGCTGGTCGGCCGTCGCGCTGCTGGTGTCGATCCTCGGGGTGACCGGGGTGCTCGCCGTGCCGCTGCACCGTCGGTTGTCCGCGGGGTTCGACCCTGACGTGTTCAGGGCGTTGCTGCGGGTGGACCTGGCGCGGACGCTGCTTGCCACCACCAACGCAGCGGTGGCGGTCGCGCTGCTCTGGACGTGGTCCCCCGCCGGGCACTGATCGAATCCGACGTCTGCGGGTACGGACGGCCCTATTCGGTGGGCGGCGCCTTGTCGGCGGTGGGCACCTGGGCCTGCAGGCCCGCGAGCTTCTTCGGGTCCTGCGCCTCCATCCAGGCGATGACGTTCTGGTAGGTGGTGCAGATGGTCTCCGGCTGACCACACGTCTCGACCATGAACTGACGGGCGGCGGGATTGAACGAGTCGCCGTTCCAGTCGTTGAAGTGGTTGGCGATCAGGATCGGTGCGCGGTTGTCGTTGTAGGCCTGCTGGTACATGAACCGGTAGGTGTCGAGCACGAGCGTGGTCAGCTGCGGCTGCGTCTCCGGCTGCTCGGTGGCCTTGTTGAACTTGTACCAGAAGTTGTAGTCCATGGCCTTGACCAGCGGCGAGTAGCCCGCGTCGGCGAACGCCTGCGAGTAGACGGTCGGGATCGGGAACTGCCAGACGCCGTCCTCCAGCTTGGGCCAGGAGATCCCGGTGAACGGGTTCTCGCCGGACGAGTCGTAGGACAACCCGTGCGACTTCCAGCTCGGGGTCAGCTGGTCGAACTGACCGTCCAGGCACGGTATGCGGCCGCCCTGCACCTCACTCGCCGGGACCTTCAGATCGGGGCCGTCGGTGAGGCCGTTGACACTCTTGTAGTCGCCGAACCAGCTGAAGAACTGGTCGAGTTCGGTGTTCCACTCCGCCGTCGACCAGTTGACGCCCAGCTTGCAGAAGTGGCCGTTGTAGTGGGTGCCGACCTCGTTGCCCAACGCATAGAAGTTGTTCAGGTCCTCGACGCGCTGCACGACCTCGGCGGTGTCGCCGCCGAACCCGATCGCCGACGTGCCCGTTCGGGCGCCGGGTGCACTGTAGGCGGCGGCCTTGTCGTCGGCGAGCAGGTAGGTGCCGCTGAGGAAGCCGGTGAAGCGGCTGTCGGTCGGGGCCGCCGCGGCCAGGAACTCGTTCATCCTGCTGTGACTGCCGGCGCCGTCGAAGCTGAAGATGATGAACTGCGGCACCTTGGTGCCCTTGGGGATCTGGTTCATCGAGACGTTGGGCGCCTTCGGGGTGATCCAGCGGTCCGCGGTGACCGGCGCGGTCGGGACGGCCCCCGCCGGGAGCGCGACGGCGGCGGACTCGTCCACACTCTCGGCGTTCTGCGCACCGGCGACGTCGAGCCCGGGCGACGCCGGGATCCCATTCGCGATGGTGGCGCTGGAACTCTGCGAGATCAACACCCCCGTGACGATGGTCAGGATCACGGCGGCCACGATGCCGGCCAGACGTCCTCGGTTCACAGCTGCACTCCTACGCCCCGTCACCGGGCGGCGTTACCGCCCGTCATCACATCAGACTCCCAGGTCAGGGGCGGTAGGGCCGCGGCGGCGCGCCGAGTGCCGTCGCGTGACGGTCAATCGACAAAGTGGCAGCATGGACGGGTGCAGATCGTCGTGGCGGCGATTCCGGCCTACGGGCATCTCTACCCGTTGATGCCGCTCGCGCTGGCGTGTGCAGCGGCCGGGCACGAGGTCACCATTGCATCCGGGCCGCCGTTCCTGGGCCGGCTTCCGCTGCCGACGGTGCGCCAGCAACCCGATGCGCTCGGTCTCGGGGCCGCTATTGACGAGACCCGCCGGCGATACCCGGGCCTGGCGGGACACGACCTGAGCGTGGGCCTGTTCGCCGACGTGACGGCCGAGGCGGTCTCCGACTCGCTGGTCGAGGTCTTCGAGCAGCACCGTCCGGACCTGCTCCTCTACGAGGGACTGGATGCGGGCGCCGGGCTTGCCGCTGACCTCCTCGGGATTCCGGCGGTAGCGGTCGCGATCGGATTGGACCACACGATGTACGCGACGATTCATGGCGCGGTCATCGGCTACCACCACGCCCGGTGGACAGCCAGGGGTCGCCGACCGCCCGCCGGGGCCCCGCTGTTGGCCGGAGCCCTGCTGGACCCGACGCCGCCGTCACTTGCCCGGTTCAACGGCCTGGTCCCGGTGCGCAAGATCGCTATCCGGCCGGTCGCCTGGGTGGAATCGATCGGCGGCGTCCCCGGCTGGCTCGACGAAGTCGCGAACCGGCCGAGGATCTACCTGACTCTGGGCACTGTGGCGTACGGGGCGGTGGCGGTGCTGCAGCGGGTGCTCGCGGCGGTCAACGACCTCGACGTCGACGTCCTGGTGGCGGCCGGCCCCGATGCCGACCCCACCGCGCTCGGGGAGGTGGGCGCCCGGGTGCACCTCGCGACGTTCGTGGACCAATCCGCTGTCCTGTCCCGGGTCGATCTGATCGTGCACCACGGCGGCACCGGCACGGTCCTCGGGGCGCTTGCGGCGGGGCTCCCCCAGCTGATCCTGCCGCAGGCCGCCGATCAGTTCTTCAATGCGGAGACGCTCACCGAGGCCGGAGCTGCCCGGGTTCTGCTGAACCGGGAGCAGGACCGCCGGACGATTCGCGATGCAGTGGTCGCGCTGCTGGCTGACGGGAATCCCGAGCGGGCCGTTGCGCGGCGACTCCGTGCCGAGATCGCCGAGATGCCAGCACCGGCGGACGTGATTCCCGCCCTGGCCGAGACGGTCGCCGGGTGAGAATGTGATGGTGGAGCTGCGGGGAATCGAACCCCGGACCTCTTCGATGCGAACGAAGCGCGCTACCAACTGCGCTACAGCCCCGCGCACGAGGCGAACCTCGCGAGCGTTGAAAGACTACCAGCCCGCCCGACCTCGACGAACCGGTTGATCGTGCTCACCACGCCGGCAGTGGGCGGCGGATCGGGCTCATGTTCTCAGCCGGCGGTGAAGGCCTCACCGCGCAGGATCGGCACCGTGGTCGACGCTCCGAGCTCCGCCGCGACCGAGATCTCGGCGCCGAATCCGTCGGCGGCCAGCTCCCGACCGGACGCGCACGAGCTCAGTGCCAGGCCGATCCGGCCACGGACGTCCCGGTAGGACGCGACAGCGGCGTCGGCCTCCGGTGACGACGACCGGACACCGAGCGCCTGGAGCTCGGCGATCACGGCACCGGCGCCCCACAGGTCCTCGACCGCGGGTCGCAGCAGGTCCCCGGGCCAGCGCTCACCCGCCGCGATCACCGCGACCGGCCGCCCCTGGCCGTGCTGGACCACCCAGCGGGCCACTGCGGCCGCGTTGCGCAGGCACCCACCGATGACCACCGCACCGCGGTCGGCCATCGTCCGGGCGATCGCCGACCCGTTCGGCGACGGCAGCACCAGCCGTCGGGTCCGGGCCAGCGGGCCGTCCGGAGCGGCGGCCGCCCGTACCGACAACGGCGACAGGCTGACCCCGCTGGCCCCGGCCTCACTGCGGCCGACGGCGAGGACAGCCTGCCTGGATGCGGCGAACGCCGCCGCCGACGCGTCGCGCAGGCGGTACGGGAACACCTCGACCCCGGCGTCCACCGCGACCGACAGGGTGGTGGTGAAGGACAGCACGTCGACGATCACGACGATGCCGGCGCCGACGGCGGTGGCCGCAGCGCCCTCACCACCCCAGTCGAACCGGATGGTCGCGTCAGCCTGCTGGTAGACCCCGGCAACCGCCCCTGTCATCGTCAACGGAGGTCACTGTCCAACGGCGCGGCGGTACTCCATCGGCTCGTACTGCTCGAGATCGTCGAACCCGGGATCGTCGTCGTCGAGTTCCAGGACGACCCGGTTCGAACGCCGGACCGGCCCCGGGGCCCCTGATGAGGTCCGCCCGGCGGGCGGGCCGCTCCACCCCTGGGCGGCGTCGGCGTGCTCGGGCCGGATCTGCCGTGCGCGCTCCAGCTTGGCCAGCCGGCGGTTGCGGATGTCGGTCTCGATCTTCACCTGACGGCGCAGATAGGTCATGAACAGCGCGAGCAGCGCAACCGATGCCACGGCCCCCGTCCAGAGCGCCGACGACACCAGGACAGCGGCGATCGCGAACCCCACGGTCAACAGGGCCAGCACCAGCACGGCCCGACGACGGCGTGCGTACTTGTAGGCCCGGGCTCGTTCGGCGGCCTCGGGGTCGTAGGTCCCCCGGCCCGGCCGACGCGGAATCGGCCGCACGGCGGCCGGCTCCGTGGCTGCCTCAGGCGCCGTACCGGTGTCACTCTCAGCGGTGTCCGCGGTGGTCGACGCGCGCCACGCCTGGTACTGGCGGCGCAGTTCGGCCTCGTCATGCTCGTCGTACGCGGCCGCTTCCTCGCGGGCCGCCTCGGAGCGCGCATCCTCGTCGACGTCGGCGCCCTCGATCGCGTCCTCGACGTCGGCGCGGTGGTCGGCCGGTGTGTACTGGTCTGTGTACGGGACTGTGGAGCGCACGTCGGAGTCCCCGTCCTCGAACAGATCGGGCGCGTCCCGCTCGACCGCCTGGGCGGTGTCGACAGATTCGAATCTGTGGACGGTGTCGGTCGGGTCCACTGAGCCGACGGTGTCGAGCACGACGGTGTCATCCTCGCCGCGGAAGCTGCCGTCATCTACCTGCTGGCTGACCATCTGATCCTCACTCCGGACGTTCCTGGGGGTGTCCTGGGCTGCTGCGGGCGACGGGGTGGTGCGGCGCAGGGTCCGGCGGGCGGGAGTACGGGTCAGGACCCGGAACCCGCTGCCCTCGATGGTCTCCTTGACGTGCCCCCGGCGTCGGGACGACGACGGGACCAACACGATCAGCCAGGCCACCGCCAGCGCCACGACCAGCAACGACTGCGGAACCGTCATACCCATCCTCCTGGCCCTGCTGAGCTGGTCATTCCCGCTGCGACGACACTGAGGACGCGCAGCCTCGGACCAACCCCTACTGGCCAGTCACGCTAGCCACCTCGGTCCCACGCCTCGGGGAGGACACGCGGTCGTCCGACCGTCGGCCCGTCACACGTCCGACGGTTCCTACGGATGTGCCAATCCGCCCGCCGACCAGGACCGCAGCAGACCGGCCGCGCCGTCGGACGCCTCCTCGGCGGTCAGCGCCCACAGCTGGTGGTCCCGCCACCCGCCGTCGATGTCGAGGTAGCGCTCCAGCAGCCCCTCCTGGCGGAAACCGAGGTGCGCCAGGACCCGCTGACTGGCGGGGTTGTCCGGCGAGACCGTGGCTTCCACCCGATGCAGCCGACCTTCGGTCAGCACGTGCCCGACGACCTGGGCGACCGCGATGGTGCCCACCCCGCGCCCGGCGTACTCGGAGCCGATCCAGTAGCCGATCCAACCGCTGTGCACCGGGAACCGCTGGATGCCGCCGACGGTGACCTGGCCGGCGAAGCGCCCGTCCACCGTCACCGCGAAAGGCAGCGCAGTCCCGAGTCGGCCGGCCTGCCGCAGCATCGCCCGGTGGTCCATCCACGCCGGTCGGCTGTGGCGCGCCTGCCAGCTCAACGCCGAACTCGGGTCCCACGGCTTGATCTGTGATTCGTCCCGCAGCCGCTGCCGCCGCCACGCGGTGCCGTCCGCGGCGCGCAGCGGGCGCAACTCGACCGGTCCGTGCGGGGACGGCACCGGGCCGAGCCGCGCCGGCCAGCCGGGGGTGGCCGGGGTGAACCAGCTCACCTCGACTCAGGCCCGCTGCGCCAGGAAGGAGACCGCGACCTCCGCGCCGACCTTCACGTCGGTGGACTGCTCGTCGACCAGCACCAGGCAGTTCGCCTCGGCCAGCGACGCGAGCAGGTGGGTACTGCTGCCCCCGAGAATGTGGACCAGATAATCGTTCTCGTCGTCACGCATCAGCTGGCCACGCAGGAACGAGCGGCGGCCGAAGGGTGAACTGATCGGCTCCAGGGTGCGGGCGGAGACCGTGCGCCGGTAGGGGTTGCTGCGTCCGAGCATCACCCGCAGTGCCGGCCGGACGATGATCTCGAACACCACCAGCGCGCTGACCGGGTTGGCCGGCAACAGGAACGTCGGCACCCGGTCCGGGCCCAGCAGTCCGAAACCCTGGGCCGAACCGGGCTGCATCGCGACCCTGGTGAGGTCCAGCTGCCCGAGGTCGGCCAGCGCCTCGGCAACCACGGCGGCGGTGGACCCACCTGCGGCGCCGGCGATGACGACAGCCTCACTGACCAGCAACCGGGCCTCGACCATCTCGCGGAGCCGGCGCATGTCGCGGGGTCCGATACCGATCCGGTTCACGTCGGCACCGGCGTCGCGGGCGGCGGCGGCCAACGCGAACGAGTTCACGTCGTAGACCTGGCCCGGCCCGGGAGTGCGGGCGACGTCGACGAGTTCCTCGCCGACAGAGATGATCGACAATCGCGGCCGGGGGTGCACCAGCACCTTGTCCCGGCCCACCGCGGCCAACAGGCCGACCTGCGCCGCACCGATGAACGCCCCCGACCGGACGGCGACGTCACCGGGCTGCACGTCCTCGCCGATCCGGCGGACGTAGGAGCCCGACGGCACCGACGCGGAGAACGCGACCCGGGCGGCATGGCCGTCGGTCTCGTACCGCGGCACGACCGTGTCGGCGATGATCGGCAACGGCGCCCCGGTGGCGACGTAGACGGCCTGGCCGGGTTGCAGCCGATGCGCGGTGCGGGCCCCGGCGCTGATCTCCCCCACCACCGGCAGCTCGACGGGGGACGTCTCGGACGCCTGCGCGATGTCGACGTAGCGCACGGCGTACCCGTCGACGGCGGCCTGGTCGAAGGCCGGCAGCGCCGACTGCGCGACGACCTCCTCGGCGCACAGGAGCCCCTGGGCCTCGGAGATGGCCGTCCGAACCGGGGACGGCGTGACAGCCGCGCGCAGCACCAGATCGAGCTGTTCGCTCACCGATCGCATCAGATTGCTCCGCAGTGCCGACTGGGCCGGCTCGTCCGGGGGCGGCCGACGCAGGCCGGACGGACTGAGCTCAGAGTGGTCATGATGACTCAACCTATAGCGCCGGGCCTGATGCGCGCGGCACCGTTGGGCCGAGCGGGGCGCGTCCGTACAACCGTACGGTGGCCAGGACAACCGCCACCCGCACAGAAAGTGACCAGGTGAGCCGACCAGAACCACCACCGACACCGACGGCGGTCACCGCCGCGAAGCAGGACCTGCGACGGGTGCTGCTGGCCGGGCGGCGCGAACTGGGCCCCGCCGACCGGCAGTCCGCGGCCGAGGCGAACGCCCGTCACCTGCACGGCATCGTCGCCGGGACGGTAACGGTCTGTGCTTACCTGCCGCTCGCATCCGAGCCCCTCGCACCCACCCTGCTCGACGAGCTGACCGACGCCGGGGTCAGGGTGCTCGTCCCGGTGGTCACCGGGGCGGCCCCGTTGGACTGGACCGACTACTCGGCGGCGCGACGGTCGGCCGACGGCGGCCCGCTCCCTCGACGGCCGGGCCCGGTAGGGATCGACCAGCTCGACGTACCTCTGCTCGGACCGGCCGCGGTGGCGATGGCCGACCTTGTCCTGGTGCCCGCGCTGGCAGTGGACCCGGCCGGGTTCCGACTCGGTCGCGGCGGCGGTCACTACGACCGGACACTTGCCCTGCACGCCACGCTCACCGATCGGCGCCCACCGCTGATCGCCGTGCTGCACGACGTCGAGGTGCTACCCGCCGTCCCGCACGACGAGTTGGACGTCCCGATGACGTTGCTCGTGACGCCGACCGGCGGGGTGCGCCCGCCGGTGTGATCCGCACCGACCAGGTGTTTTGTGCGGGGTGACCCAGATCTGTCGTCGATTGTTTGCGCCTCGGGCGCCGCCCGTGGATCATCGGATCTGGCACTCCAACCGGTCGAGTGCCAAATCGGATGTGACCCGCCCATCGCACCGTCAGCGTCGTACCGGCAAACGCAGTCAGCGGAGGATCCTTCAGTGCCCACCTATCAGTACGCCTGCACCGCCTGCAGCCACGAGTTCGAGGCGTTCCAGTCGTTCAGTGACGCCACCCTCACCGAATGCCCGGACTGCACCGGCCGACTGCGCAAGGTGTACGGCTCGGTGGGCGTGGTCTTCAAGGGCTCCGGTTTCTACCGCACCGATTCGCGCAACGGCGACGGCAAGGTCGGCAAGAAGCCCGACGCGGCACCGGCCAAGAGCACCGAGAAGGCCGCCGCGGCGTCCGGTGGCAACGGGGCCGCCGGGTCCAACGGCTCGGCCGGTGGGTCGGGCAACGGCTCCGCCGGCTCATCCGGCTCGTCCACCGAACGGCAAGTCCGCCGGGTCCGGGTCGTCCGGCTCCGGGTCCTCCGGCTCCGGGTCGTCCGGGTCGGGATCATCCGGGTCTTCCGGGTCGGGGTCGTCCGGTTCCTCAACCGCGTCGTCGTCTTCGTCCTCGTCCTCGTCCTCGTCCGGGAAGTAGACCCCCGGCTGATCCCGGGCGCCTGATCCAGCCTCGCCCCGCGGTCGCTGCGTCCTCGATCCACAAGGATCGTTCGGGCCCTGGTTGTCCACATCCGCACCGCGCGCCGGCTGATCCTGGCGCTCACCTGCCTACCGTCGGCCCATCACCGGCGGAGGGGCATCGCGATGGCAGCACGACGAGCAGGGTCAGCGGTCACCGAACAGGCGGCGCGGCGCCGGTCGGTGCGCGCGCTCAGCCCTCTCTTCTGGGGCGGGTGGAGCGGCCGGCCCGGCGGCCGTCGTTACCGCGCCGCCCGCCGGGCAGCGGCCGTGCTGCTGCTCGTCCTCGCCGGCATCTCGGCGGCCCGCCCCGACGAGGTGGCACCCGGCGTCGACGCGGTCGTGGCCACCCGGGACCTGGCGGTGGGAGCCCTGCTGACCACCGCTGATGTCGAGCCGGCCAGGGTCGCGACGTCGCCGGACGGGGCGCTGGCGGACGTGGCGACTGCCAGAGGCCGTCGCCTGACCTCGGCGGTCCGCCGTGGCGAGATCCTCACCGACCGCCGACTGGTCGACGCTGCCGGCCCCGATCCCGGTGTCGGCCGCTCCGCGGTGCTGGTCCGGCCGCACGACCCGGGGTTGACCCCACTGCTGCAATCCGGCACGCCGGTGACGGTGGTGAGTGTCACCACCGACGGGTCGGCGCAGCAACTCAGTGCCGGGGCCTGGGTGTTGGCCGTGCTCGACGCGGACACCCCGACCGGCCGCGGGGATCGGCCGGTGCTGCTGTCGGTGCCCGGTGACCAGGCAGATCGTGTCGCTGCCGCCACTTTGACCGGCGATATCGCATTACGCCTGCGATGACGTCGACGCGCCCGAAGGCGCTGCGGCACAACGACCATCACCGGCCTTCCCGCCCGGTGCGTGACGGTCGGGTGTGGCCGGCGTCGATACGCTGGACCGGTCACTCGCGCCGCGCTGCGCGGCCTACCCCCGCTTTTCGAGGAGCTTTATCGTGCTCAAGGGCTTCAAGGATTTCCTGTTCCGCGGCAACATCGTCGAACTCGCCATCGCGGTGGTCATCGGTACCGCCTTCACCGCCCTGGTCGCGAGCTTCACCACCGCGATCATCCAGCCGGTGATCGCCAGCATCGGTGGCATCAACGCCGACGGCTTCGGCTTCAATCTGCTCGGCTCCGCCGGTCCGGCGACGTCGTTCGTCAACATCGGCGCCGTCATCACCGCGGCGATCACCTTCGCCATCACGGCGGCGGTCGTGTACTTCGTCTTCATCGTGCCGATGCGGACGATCACCGAGCGACGGAAAAAAGGCATGAAGCCGATTGACGCCGCCCCGACCGACAACGAACTGCTGCTGCAGATCCGCGACCTGCTCAAGGCGCAGGACGAGGGCACCCCACGTCCGCAGAACCCGCTGCTCTGACCCTGGGGTCAGCCGTCAGCCGGCCAGCCGTCAACCGCCGTGGTGCGGTGGCCGGTTGGCCAGGTACCACGCATCGGCGTTGTCCCGCGCAGACGCCGGTTCCGGGTCGGGGAGGTCGTCGCGGGTGCTCACCGGGTCGGTGCCGAAGATCCGGGCCAGCTCCGCCGGGGTGGGGCGCCGCCCGGGCGCCGTCTCCCCCGCCGCCGGCGGCTGACCGGTCACGGCGTCAGAGCTCGTCGATGTCGGACAGTTCCACGATCAGGTAGGCCGCCAACGGCGTCAGGGTCGCCAGCCCGTCGCGGATCGCCTGCCGCGTTCCCGGGATGTTGGCCACCAACGTCGACCCGGACACCCCGACCTTGCCGCGGGAGACCACGGCCTCCATCACCCCGGCGGTCATTCCGGACCACCGCAGCGCCTGGCTCACGCCCAGCAGCTCGCGGTCCAGGATCTCGGCCGTCACGTCGGGGACCACGTCCCGCGGGGACACCCCGGTGCCACCGACGGTGATGACGAGGTCGACGCCGCCGATGACCGCGGTGTTGAGCGCATTGCGGACCACCGCTTCGTCGGAGGGCACGGTCACGCTGCCGTCGACCACGAACCCGGCCTCCACCAGCAGTTCGGTGACCAGCGCACCGGTTCCGTCGTCCTCGGCCTCGTGCAGATGCCGGTCGGCCACCAACACGATCAGGGCACGGCCGACGCGGTCAATGATTGCGGGCACTCGCCAAACCTTTCGTCGTCCGGTCGGCGGTCATCGCCCACCGGTCTGCACATTCACCGCCCAGTTGCGACGGCGCTTCCCGAGCGTAGTTGCCCGCGCCGGGCCGGGATGGTCCGGTCGGCCCCGGCGCCCGGCCGGTCCGACGGTCAGGTCACCCCAGGAACCGGACCGCCGCCGCCCGGAAGACGCCGGACGGCACCGCCGACACGTGGTTGCGGCCGGGCAGGGACACGAACTCCGCCGCCGGCAGTCGAGCGGCCCAGGCCTGCGCCGAGTCGTGCAGCGGGTCCGCGGTGCCGACCGCGAGCAGGGTCGGCACCCCCGGATCGGGCGCCCGACGGCCGGCGTCCGGGTCGGCGTGCAGAGCCCGCGCCAGTGCGGCGAGCGCGTGTTCGTCGTTCGTCGGCAGGGCGGCGATGGTCCGGGCGATCCGGGCGGTCTCCGGATCGTCGGGCACCGGCCCGCCACCCACGGCCAGATCGACAGCGTCGGGATCCATCCCGCGCAGCAGCGGCTGTCCCGCGCTGCCACCGATCACCAGCCGCCGCACCGGCACCGGCACCGGCAGGTCGACCTGCGCGACGTACTCCAGCAGAATCCGGGCGCCGAGCGAGTAGCCGATGGCGTCGACCGGCCGGCCGGGCTCGACGGTTGCGACGAGCACCCGGAGCAGGTCGGCGACCATCATCGCCAGTCGGTAGGTCGCGACGTCCACCGGATGGCCGCTCCGGCCGTGCCCGCGCAGGTCGAAGGCGATGACGGGCCGGCCGGCCGCCCGCAGCGCCCGTACCCAGCCGGCCTGTCCCCAGTTGACCTCGGCATCCGAACCCAGCCCGTGCACCAGCACCACCGGGACCGCGGACGGCGCTGCCCCTTCCGGCGGGTACTGGCACACCCGGATCGCGAGGCCGGCAGCGCCCGCGACCGACCGGGTCGTCGGGAATTGGCTCGCCACGACTCCGATCGTTTCACGTCCGGCCGTCTCATCGGGGGGACACCGCACCCAGTAAGGTCCAGCTGTGACTCAACACCGCCACCCGGCCCGTGACCTCGCCCACATCGCTGTTTTCGCCGGCCTGATCGCCGCGCTCGGCCTACCCGGCGGGCTCCATATCGGCTCCACCAGCGTCATGATCACCTTCCAGACCCTCGGCGTGATGCTCGCCGGTGCGCTGCTCGGACCCCGCAAGGGCGTGCTGGCCGTCGCGCTGTTCGAGGTCCTCGTCGCCGCCGGGCTGCCCCTGCTGTCCGGGCAGCGCAGCGGGATCCTCTGGTTCACCACCGCACCGAGCGCCGGGTACCCCTGGGGCTGGCTGCTCGGCGCCGCCTTCATCGGGCTGGCCACGCAGCGTCTGCTGCCGGCGTACCGGCTGTGGCTCGCCCTCCCGCTGACCGCTGTCGGCGGCATGCTGCTCGTCTACGCCGTCGGCGTCCCGGTCACCGCCCTCAACACCGGACTGCCGCTCGGCGCAGTGTTCGTGGACTCGCTGAAGTTCTGGCCCGGCGACGTGCTCAAGGTCATCGTCACCGTGCTGATCGCCCGCCAGGTGCACCGTGCCTACCCCGGCCTGCTGGCCCGCCCCACCGCCCAGCCGGCCGCCGCCCCCGCGGTGAATGTGGTACCTGCGGCGGCCGACCACGCCGAATCCGATGAACGCGTCTGACCCACCCGTCCGCACTGCCCCCGACGACACCCCGGCCGAGCCGCTGGGGCTGGCCGGCTGGCTGCGCGGCGCTCTGGACCACCCGGCCGTCGTCCTGGGCGGCATCACCCTGACCTACGGCGAGTTGGCCGCCGAGATCGCCGAAGCGGTGGACGAACTCGCCGGTACCGCCGGGCGTGGTGGCCACGGCCAGGTCGATGTGGTGGCGGTGGCCGACAGCGACCCGCTGTCGACCCTGGTCGCCTGCTATGCCGCCCTGGTGGCGGACCGCCCGGTGCTCGTCACCGATCCGGAACAGGCAGTGCCGGCGATCACCGCCCTCCCGGCGGGGACGCAGCTGCTGCTGACCACCTCCGGGTCGACGGGCAGGCCCCGTGTGGTGGCCCGGACGTGGGAGTCCTGGCGGGTGTCGTTCGCGCCGTTCTCCGAGATCACCGGCGTCGACGCCGACGATGCCGTGGCGCTCACCGGGCCGCTGCACATCAGCCTGCATCTGTTGGCGGCGATGCACACCCTGTGGGTCGGCGCGACGCTCACCGACCAGGTGCACGGGGCCACCGTCATGAACGCGGTGCCGTCGGTGCTGGACACCCTGCTGCGCGACGAGGACACCGAGCCGACCGTACGACTGGCCGTCATCGGCGGTGCCCCGCTCACCACCGGACTGGCCGACCGCGCCCGGGCCGCCGGGATCGAGCTCGTCGAGTACTACGGCGCCGCCGAGCTGTCCTTCGTCGCCGCCCGCCGGTACCGGCGACCGCTGCAGCCGTTCCCGGGGGTGGAGGTGCAGACCCGCGAGGGTGTCATCTGGGCGCGCTCGCCCTACCTGTCACTGGGCTACGCGGGCGCCACCGGCGCGCTGCGGGTGGACGACGACGGTTACGCCTCGGTCGGCGACCTGGGCGGCTTCGTCGGCGAGTCGCTGGCGATCCGCGGTCGCGGTGACGCCGCCATCACCACGAGCGGGGCCACCGTGCTGGCCGAGGACATCGAGGCCAGCCTGCTCGAGCTGCCCGGCGTCCGCGCCGCGGCCGTCGTCGGGATCCCGCACGAGCGGCTCGGCGAGATCGTGGTCGCCGTGTTGGAGGTCGCCCCCGGAACGCAGGGCTCGCGGCTGCGCACCGAGGCCCGCTCCCGGCTGCAGAGTGCGGCACTGCCGCGCCGCTGGTACGTCGCGGCACTGCCTCGCACCTCGGCCGGCAAGATCGCCCGCGCGGCCATCCGGGCGGCACTGATCGACGGAACACTGGATGCGCAGCCGCTGGCCTGAAGCGACCCGGCCACCCGTCCCGACGTCCTTCGCACGCCGTTGGTGAGCACCGCGGTGATCACCGCGGCCCGGCGCACCCCGATCGGAACCGCCGGGCACGCGCTCGCCGGGATCGGCGTGGACCAGCTCGCCGCGCCGGTGCTGCGCACCCTGGCGACCGGACTGTCCGTCGACGACGTCATCCTGGGCAACTGTCTGGGCCCCGGCGGTAATCCGGCGCGGGTGGCTGCGTTGGCCGCCGGCCTCGGGTTCGAGGCCCCCGGCGTGACGGTCGACCGGCAGTGCGGCTCCGGTCTGGACGCGATCCTGCAGGGCGCCGGCCGGATCGCCGCGGGGCTCGCCGACGTCGTCCTGGCCGGCGGCGCCGAGTCGGCGTCGACCGCGCCGCACCGCCACTGGCCGACCGACGGTCGGCGGTACACCCGCGCCCCGTTCGCCCCGGCCGGCTTCGCGGACCCGGAGATGGGGGTCGCCGCCGACGACCTGGCCCGCCGGCTCGGGATCAGCCGCGCCGACCATGACGCCTGGGCCGCCCGCTCGTTCGCCCGAGCCGTCGCGTCCCGGCGGGCCGGGACGTTCGACGCCGAGCTGGTGCCGCTGGCCGCCCTCGGCCATGACGAGCGGCCCCGGCCCGGGTTCACCGCGGCCCGGCTGGCCCGGCTGCCGGCGGCCTTCTCCGCCACCGGAACCCACACCGCGGGCAACTCCTGCGGGGTGTCCGACGGCGCGGCGTTGGTCACGCTCACCACCGACGACCGCGCCCGGGGCCCTCGGCTGCGGGTCCTCGGCGGCGCGGTGCGTGGCTGCGACCCGGCGCTGCCCGGGCTCGGACCCACCGCCGCCGTCCCCGGCCTGTTGCGCCGGCTCGGTCTGGCGACCGCCGACCTGGGCGCCGTGGAGATCACCGAGGCCTTCGCCGCCCAGATCCTGGCCGCGGTGCGCACGCTGGATCTCGATCCGGACATCGTCTGCTCCGACGGCGGGGCGATCGCGATGGGTCACCCCTGGGGGGCGTCCGGGGCGGTGCTGGTCGTGCGGCTGTTCCACCGGATGCTGCAGCCCGACGGACCGGAGTTCGGCCTCGCCGCCTGCGCGATCGGTGGTGGCCAGGGCATCGCCCTGGTCGTCCAACGGGTGTCGCCGGAGGCGCCGGGTGGCTGACCACGTGATTCGCTTCGACCGGGTCAGCCATGCGTTCGGCGACCGGCCGGTGCTCACCGACATCGACCTGACCCTCACCGAGGCCCGGATCGGCATCGTGGGAGCCAACGGCTCCGGCAAGTCGACGCTGGCGCGGTTGATCAACGGCCTGGTCGAGCCGACCCGGGGCACGGTGAGCGTCGACGGGTTGTCGGTGTCCAAGGACGGCAAGCGGGTCCGCGAGCTGGTCGGCTTCATCTTCACCGACCCCGACACCCAGATCGTGATGCCGACGGTGGCCGAGGACATCGCCTTCACCCTGCGTCGGACCGCCCTGTCCAAGCCCGCCGCGGCCGCGAAGGTGGCCGCGATCATCGACCGGTTCGGTCTTGCCGGGCACGCCGACCACCCCGCCCACCTGCTGTCCGGCGGGCAGAAGCAACTACTGGCGTTGGCCAGCGTGCTGGTCGGTGAGCCGGCCATCCTGGTCGCCGACGAGCCGACCACCCTGTTGGACGCCCGCAACGCCACCATGATCAGCGCCGCCCTCGGCGGCCTCGACCAGCAGGTGGTGGTCGTCACGCATCAGCTGGACCTGGTCGCCGACTACGACCGGGTGCTGGTGATCGACCGGGGGCGGGTGGTGGCCGACGACGTCCCCGCAATCGCGCTGGCCCGCTACCGCGCGCTGCTGCGCGCATGATCGGCCTCTACCACCCGGGAAGCTCCTGGGTGCACCGTGCCCCGGCCGGGCTGAAGCTGCTGCTGCTGGCCGCCGCGGTGCTGTTGACCGTCCGCATCCACACCCCTGGACAGGTCGGGCTGGCGCTGCTCGGCCTCGCCGCGGTGACCGCGCTCGCGACGCTGCCGGCCGCCGTGCTGCTGGCCCAGTTCCGCCCGCTGCTCTGGGTGATCCCGGTGATCGCAGCGTTCCAGTGGCTGTTCACCGGGTGGGAACGGGCCACCGCCAGTGTGGGGATCCTGCTGGTCAACGTCGGCCTGGCCGCAGTGGTCACCCTCACCACCCGGGTCAGCGCGATGCTGGACCTGTGCCGTTCGGTGCTGCGGCCGTTGCGCCGGTTCGGCGTCGATCCGGACCGGGTCGGGCTGATGCTGGCGTTGACGATCCGCTGCGTGCCGCTGGTGGCCGGGATCGTCGGTGACGTCCTGGACGCCCGCAAGGCCAGGGGGGTCACCGGCCTGCGGAACTCCGCCATCGCACTGGCCGCCCCGGCGGTGGTCCGGGCGTTGCGGACCGCGGACAACCTGGGCGACGCGCTGCGCGCCCGCGGGGTCGACGACTGAGTCTTGACCCTGACGCGACGTCATGCCGCAGGCTGGATCCCGTGACCGGCACCCGCCGGCCGCACGAGGGAAGGATGCCGGGTGATGGGCAGCGGACGGCACACCGTCGGCGAGGTCGCGCACCTTGCCGGGGTCACCGTGCGCACGTTGCACCACTACGGCGAGATCGGACTGCTGGTGCCGGATCAGCGGACCGGCAGCGGCTACCGCCTCTACACCGACGCCGACCTGGACCGGCTGACCCGGATCCTGTACTACCGCGAACTCGGCTTCTCCCTCGACGCCATCGCCGACCTGCTCGACGGAGCCGACGGCCCCCGCGAGCACCTGCGACGCCAGCATGAGCTGCTCACGCAACGGCTGACCCGGGTGCAGGCGATGGTGACGGCCATCGAGACAGAACTGGAGGCCACCATGAGTGGTGACGAACTGACCGCCGCGGCGAAGCTGGAGATCTTCGGCGCGACCTACGACCCGGCGTACGAGGTCGAGGCCGAGCAACGTTGGGGTGACACCGACCCGTGGCGCCAGTCCCGGGAACGGACCGGCGGCTTCGGCAAGGCCGACTGGCAGCAGGTCAGGGTGCAGACCGACGCGGTCAACGCCCTGCTGGTCAGGGTCTTCACCGCCGGCGCCCGGCCGGGCAGCCCGGCGGCCGACGACGCCGTCGAAGCGCACCGGGCCGCGATCAACGCCTTCTACGACTGCGACCACACGATGCAGTGCCACCTGGCCGACATGTACCTGGCCGATGACCGGTTCCGGGCCGGCTACGAGGCGCTGGCTCCGGGCCTGACCCAGTGGTTGCACGACGCGGTGCACGCCCGCGCCGATCGCGCCACCGGCTGACCGGTTCACCCGCACCACGCTGACCGGCTCGCACAGCAAAGCCACAGTCTCGGCCCACGGGTCCGCACAGTCCCCGGGCCGAGACTGTCGGGCATGACGATGACGGCGGCCGCGCCGCAGCTCGCCCCGGAAGCCCGCCGCAAGGCCACCGCGTTCCTCGCGATCGGCACCGTCTGCACGCTGGCCTACCTGGGTCTGTACGCCGTGCTGCGTGCAACGATGGCAGCGGGCACCGCCAACATCGTCGCGCAACTGGCGACCACGGTGCTCAGCACCGCGGCCAACCGGCGGTTCACGATGCAGCTGACCGGCAACCACCGGGCGATGCGCCACCACGCCGAGATGGTGGCCGTGTTCATCCTCGGGTTGGCCGCGAACCACATGGCGCTGTCGCTGCTCGCCCAGGCCGCCCCGAACGCCGGCCGCATCGCCGAGATGGTGGCCCTGATGCTGTCCAACGGGGTCGCGACAATGGCGAAGGTCGCGCTGATGAGCCGCTGGAAGCAGACCGGCAGCACTCCGCGGCCGATCGACAGCGCCGCACCCGCGACACTGTCGGTGCCGCGCGGCACGATGGACGTCGATGACCGCTGCAGCGGACCCACCCGTGACCTCCCGGCCGGACGGACCGTTCCCCGCCCCCCGGCCGTGGATCCTGCACGTCGACCTGGACCAGTTCCTGGCCGCCGTGGAGATCCGACGGCGACCCGAACTGGCCGGTCGGCCGGTGGTGGTCGGCGGGGACGGCGACCCGACGCGCGCCCGGCAGGTGGTCGCGACCGCCTCCTACGAGGCCCGGAGGCACGGCGTGCACTCCGGGATGCCGCTCCGGGCCGCCGCCCGGCGATGCCCTGATGCTGTCTTCCTGCCCAGCGACCGGCCGGTCTACGAAACCGCCTCCGCTGAGGTGATGGACACCCTGCGCAGCCTCGGCCACCCGGTCGAGGTGTGGGGCTGGGACGAGGCCTGCCTGAGCGCGGTCACCGACGACCCGTGGGTGCTGGCCGACACCGTGCGCGAGCTGGTCCTGGAGCACACCGGGCTGTCCTGCTCGGTGGGCATCGGGGAGAACACGCTGCAGGCCAAACTCGCCACCGGCTTCGGCAAGCCCGGCGGCGTCGGGATGCTGACCGACGCGGACTGGCCGACCGTGATGTACCCCAGGCCCGCGGACGCGATCGGTGGCATCGGCACCCGGACCGCGCGGCGGTTGGCCGACCTCGGAGTCAGCACCATCGCTCAACTCGCAGCCACCGACACCGCGATCCTGGTGCGCGCCTTCGGTCCCAGCACCGGCAGCTGGCTGACCGTCGCCGGCCGCGGCGGCGGCCGCACGACCCTGCACACACAACCCTGGGTGGCCCGGTCCCGGAGCAGGGTCGTCACCTACCCGACCGATCTCACCGATCACGACCTGATGACCGCCGAGGTCACGGCGATGGCCGAGCAGCTCACCGCCGAGGTCGTCGCCGCCGGCCGGACCGTGCGCCGGGTCGCGGTCACCGTCCGGACCGCGACCTTCTTCACCCGCACCAAGATCCGCACGCTGGCCGGCCCCACCGTTAACCCGGCTGCGGTCGCCGACACCGCCCGCGCGGTACTCGCGGCGTTCCCGCTGGACCGGCCGGTCCGGCTGCTCGGGGTGCGGGTCGAGCTCGACCCGCCGAGCGCGCCGGACGTGCCGGCGGTGGATCAGGGCTGGTAGGCCACCGATGCCTGGTTCTGCAGACCCTGCAGCACCGCCGGGTCCTGCAGCTCCATCCAGGCGATGACGTCGGAGTAGGTGGCGCAGTAGGTGTCGGGCTTGCCGCAGGTCTCGCTCATGAACTGAGCGGTGGCCGGGTTGAACGCGTTGCCGCCCCAGTCGTTGAAGTGGTTGGCGACCAGCACCGGCGCCCGGTTGCCGGCGAAGGCCTGGTCGTACATGTAGCGGTAGGTGTCGAGCACCTTCGGGGTCAGCGCCGCAGCCACGTCGTCGCCACGCTGCGCACCGTTGTACTTGACCCAGAAGTTGTAGTCCATCGCGGTGACCTTGCCGCCGAGGCCGGCCGAGTAGACCTGCGGCATGTAGAACTCCCAGATCCCGCTGTCGAGCCGCTCCGGCCAGAAGATCCCGTCCCGTGGCGCCGGCATCGAGGAGTCGTAGGTCATCCCGTGCGCCTTCCACGTCGGCTCGAGTTGGTCGAGCTGGCCGACCAGGCACTGGCGTTCGGCCGCCCTTGATCGCGTCGGCGGAGAAGGCCAGGTCGGGGGCGTCGGGCAGGCCGTCGATGGTCTTCCAGTTCGTCATGAAGTCCAGGAACTGGTCGAGCTCGGAGTTCCACTCGGCGGTGGACCAGTTGTCACCCAGCCCACAGAAATGCCCGTTGTAGTGGGTGCCGATCTCGTTGCCGGCCAAATATGCCTGGTTGAGGCCCTTGACCCGGGCGACGACCTCGGCCGCGTCGCCGCCGAACCCGACCTCGGAGGCGCCACGGCGGGCACCCGGGCCCTGGTAGACGTCGGCCTTGCTGTCCTCGATGACGTAGAGACCGGTGAGGAATCCGGTGAACCGGGCGTCGTGGGGCGCAGCTGCCGTCCAGGAACTCCTGCATCTTCGCGCTGCTGCCGACGCCGTCGAAGGAGAAGATCACGAACTGGGGCGCCTTGTCCCCCGGCGCGAGCTTGGTCATCGGAATGTTCGTCGATCGTCGGCCGGACGGGTCCGATCGGCGGCGCTCGGCTCGGTACCGGACGACGTCGGATCGGGGGTCGGCTCCGCGCTCGAGGTCACGGCGCTGGGCTCCACCGAGGACGTCGAGACCGCGCGTCTCGGTGGGTTTGCCGTAGAGATCGTCCGTCGACGGCGGCACCGTCACGGTCTGGGTCACCGCACCGCTACCGGCAGTGTCGGCGCCGGTCCGGTTGGTTGCGATGATGATCCCGGTCGCGGCGGCCAGCACCACGACCGCGGCCAGCACGGCCCACTTCACCTGCTTGGAATTCACGCCTCGCCCCCTCCGACTCCTCGGTCCGGGCCGCCGTGCGACGGCCTGCTGACGTCGACGGTAGGGCAATCCTGTGGGTTTGCTGAACCCGGACACACCTCCCGCGGCGGCCGGGTGTCACAGCATCCGGACGATCTCCCGCTTGAGCACCTTGCCGCTGGGGCCCATCGGCAGCGCGTCGACGAACTCGACGCGGCGGGGGTACTTGTGCCGTCCCATCTGCTCCCGGGCCCAGCCGATCAAGGTGGCAGCGTCCAGTTCCGCGCCTTCCGGCGACCGGACGATCACCGCGCAGACCTCCTCGCCGTGCACCTCGTCGGGCACCGGCACGACCGCGACCTGCGCGATCCCGGGGTGCCCTGCGAGCACCTCCTCGACCTCGCGGGGATAGATGTTGTAACCCGCCCCGCAGGATCAGGTCGTTCTTGCGGTCGACGATCGAGATGAAGCCGTCCTTGTCGGCGATCCCCAGGTCACCGCTGCGGAACCAGCCGTCGACCAGCACCTTCGCGGTCGCCGCCGGATTCCCCAGGTACCCGGCGAACACGTTGTGGCCCCGGATGACCACCTCGCCGACCGTCCCGGCGCCGAGCAGGTCGATGCGCCCCTCCACGTCGGCCGCGGCGATCGCCGCTTCCACCCCCCACACCCCGCGTCCGACGGTGCCGGCCTTGCGACCGAAGATGCGCTGGTTGAACGTGGCGACCGGACTGGTCTCGCTGACAGCCCGTAGCCCTCGTCGATGTCCACCCCGAAGGTCTCCGCGAACCGGTCGATGATCGCCACCGGCAGGCTCGCGCCGCCGGAGACGGCGCTCTTCAGCTGCGGCCGGCGAGGGTCGTCACGGGCGGCTGCGAGCAGCCCGACGTACATCGTCGGGACGCCCTCGAAGACGTTCACCCCGGCGGTGATCATCAGGTCCAGAGCCTGGCCCGGGTCGAACCGCGGCACCATCACCAGCGTCGCCCCGGCGTAGAACCCGGCGTTCATCGCACAGGTCTGACCGAAGGAGTGGAACAGCGGCAGACAGCCGAGGATGACGTCGGCAGGCCGCAGATCCACCACGGTGGTGGCCATGACCTGGGCGTTCATCACCATGTTGAGCTGGGTCAGCACCGCCCCCTTGGGCTTGCCCGTGGTACCCGAGGTGTACAGCATGACCGCCTCGTCGCCCGCCTCCCGGGCGCGTCCAGGACGCCGTCGGTCCGACATCGGCGGCGAGCAGGTCGAGCCGTTCTCCGTCCTCGTCACCGCCCATCACCGCGAGCAGGTCGACCCCGGCGGCCCGGGCCGCCGGCGCCCCCTGGGCCAACAGTGGCGCGGCGACCACCATCAGCTTCGCGGCGCAGTCGCGCAGCATGAACTCGATCTCGCGAGCCACCAGCAACGCGTGGATCGGCACCACCACCGCGCCCAGCGACAGGATCGCGTAGTAGACTGCGCGGGAAGTCCGGCACGTTGGGCAGCAGAACGGCGACCCGGTCGCCGGGGCCGACGCCGCGGTCGGCCAACACCCGGCGCGTAGCGGCGGGTCTGCTCCCAGAGCTCGCGGTAGCTGGTGGTCTCGGCACCGAGCACCACGGCCGACCGGTCGGGATGACGCAGCGCCGACTCGGCGAGAATGGTGGCCAGTGAGACCGTCATGGACGTCTTCCTCGATGCGCGAAGGCACGGACGGGCAGCTGGGGGCAACTGCCGACACCGGGCGCGGCGGTGCGACCTGGATCACACAAAGCTACCCGGATCGTGCACGGGCCCGTCAGGAATCGGGCTCCGGGACCCGGTGCGCGACAAATTCTGCGGACCGGATTGTGATCGGGATGGTCGGTCCCGCGCGATCAGGGTGATCGACAGCAAGTAGATTCCACTGCAGAACACGACGGTGCCGGGCCGGCCATCCGCCTCAGGTCCGCAGATCGACGATCCGCTCCCCGAAAGCACCGGAAGCCGCAGCGCACGGCGCTGCACCGACGAGAGGCGCTTGCACCCCATGATCGAGACGACGACCGACACCGTGCCGCCCACCGGCACGACGCCGCCCGCCGACACGGCGGTCCCTGCGGACCACCCCGGCACGGACGCGGCGCCCGCCACCGCCACGTTCAGCTACGGCGATCAGACGCTGGATCTTCGGGTCGTCCCGGCCACCGAGGGAGCCCCCGGGGTCGAGATCGGCAAGCTGCTGTCCAGCGCCGGCGTGATCACCCTGGACCAGGGCTTCACCAACACCGGTTCGACGACGTCGGCGGTGACCTACATCGACGGTGATGTCGGGATCCTGCGCTACCGCGGCTATCCCGATCGAGCAGCTGGCCAAGAACTCGACGTTCCTGGAGACCAGCTATCTGCTGATCTACGGCGAACTGCCGACCGCCGACGAGCTCCTTCGTTCACCTCGCGGATCTCCCGGCACACCCTGCTGCACGAGGACCTCAAGCGGTTCTTCGACGGCTTCCCCCGTGACGCCCACCCGATGCCGGTGCTCTCGTCGGCGGTCTCGGCGCTGTCGACCTTCTACCAGGACTCGCTTGGACCCGTTCAAGGACGACCAGGTCGAGCTGTCGTCGATCCGGCTGCTGGCGAAGATGCCGACCATCGCGGCGTACGCGTACAAGAAGTCGATCGGCCAGCCGTTGCTCTACCCGGACAACAGCCGGGGGTCTGGTGGAGAACTTCCTCCGGATGTGCTTCGGCCTCCCGGCCGAGAACTACGACGCCGACCCGGTGATGGTGAAGGCGCTGGATCAGCTGTTGATCCTGCACGCCGACCACGAGCAGAACTGCTCGACCTCCACGGTGCGGCTGGTGGGGTCCTCGCACGCCAACCTGTTCGCCTCGGTTCAGCTCCGGCATCCACGCGTTCTCCGGTCCGCTGCACGGCGGCGCAAACCAGGCGGTGCTGTCGATGCTTACCAAGATCCAGGCCGACGGCGGCGACATTCCGCAGTTCGTCAACCGGGTGAAGAACAAGGAGCCCGGCGTCAAGCTGATGGGCTTCGGCCACCGCGTCTACAAGAACTACGACCCGCGGGCGGCGTTGGTGAAGTCCACCGCCGACGAGGTACTGGCCAAGCTCGGCGGTAACGACGAGTTGCTGGATCTGGCCAAGCAGCTCGAGGAGATCGCGCTCAGCGACGAGTACTTCGTCTCCCGCAAGCTCTACCCCAACGTCGACTTCTACACCGGCCTGATCTACAAGGCCATGGGCTTCCCGGACCGAAGATGTTCACCGTGCTGTTCGCATTCGGCCGGCTGCCCGGCTGGATCGCCCAGTGGCGGGAAATGATCAAAGACCCGGCAACGAAGATCGGCCGTCCGCGCCAGGTCTACACCGGGCACGCCGAGCGTGACTACGCCGCATCGACGTCCCGCGGACCCTGCCCGACCGGTTCCCTGCACCGCGCTCGGGGGTACCGCTCCCCGTCGTGACCGACGACCACGCTTGCTCTGGTTCCGGCGCGATCTGCGGCTCGGCGACCATCCAGCGCTGCTCGCTGCCGCCGAGGGCGGCCGTCGGGTGCTGGGTGTGTTCGTTCTGGATCCGGCGTTGCTGTCCGGCTCCGGCGAGCCCAGGATCCGGTTCCTGCACTCCTGCCTGCGCGCCCTGGACGCCTCCATGGGCGGTCGGCTGCTGGTCGTCCAGGGCGACCCGGTCACCCTGCTCCCCCAGGTGGCTACGCACATCGGGGCCGCCGAGGTGCACATCAGCGCCGATTACATGCCGTACGGGCGGCGACGCGACCGAGCGGTCGCCGACGCTCTGGGCGACGTGGCGTTGGTGGCGACGGGGTCGCCGTATGCGGTGGCGCCGGGCCGGGTGGTCAAGCCCGACGGCACTCCGTACGCAGTCTTCACCCCGTTCTTCCGGGCCTGGAGCGAGCACGGCTACCGCGCTCCGGCCGGTGGCGGCGACGGCATCGACTTCGTCGCGGCGCTCCGAGGTCCAGGTCCCGCACCACGTTTCGGTGACGTCACTGACCTCCGCCGCCGAGCGTCCCGATCTGCCCGACGGCGGCGAGGTCGAAGCCTGTGAACGCTGGGCGGCGTTCCGGGACGACGGCCTCGCGCAGTACAAGACCGAGCGGGACCGTCCCGACCATGACGGGACCAGCAGGTTGTCGCCGTACCTGAAGTACGGCTGTATCCATCCCGCGGACCCTGCTGGCAGACCTCGCCGCACCGGGCTCGGCCGGGGCGGCCACCTTCCGCCAGGAGCTGGCCTGGCGTGAGTTCTACGCCGACCTGGTGTACGGCAAGCCCCGGATCCGCGTGGTGGTCGATCGACCCAGCGGTCGACCAGCTCCAGTTCGACGACGACGCACAGGGGGACGAGCCCACTTCGCGGCATGGCAACAGGGCCGCACCGGCTTTCCCTACATCGACGCCGCGATGCGGCAATTGCTGGCCGAGGGGTGGATGCACAACCGGGCCCGGATGGGCGTTGCCTCTTTCCTGATCAAGGACCTGCATCTGCCGTGGCAGCGCGGTGCGAAGCACTTCATGGACCATCTGGTCGACGGCGACCTGTCGTCCAACAACCACGGTTGGCAGTGGGCCGCCGGCGTCCGGTCCGCAGGCTGCCCCGTTCTACCGAGTGTTCCAGCCGGTCACCCAGGGGCTGCGGCACGACCCGGCGGGCGATTACGTGCGCACGCTACGTCGCGGAGCTTCGCGGCGTACCCGGGCAAGGCTGTGCACACGCCCGTGGGATCTGCCCGACGGGGTCCCCGCCGGTTACCCGGAACGCATCGTCGACCACGCTGCCGAACGGCTGGAGGCGTTAAGGCGCTGGGAGCAGCGGCCACGCGGCTGAGCCCGCTCGGGTCGGGTCAGGCCCGCTGCACCGGTCGCAGCCCCCAGGTCGCCTCGAAGGTCTCCCCCGGTTCCAGCCATCGCAGGCCGATGCCGGAGTTGAACGCGTCGGCCGGGCAGGTCATCGGTTCGACGGCCACGGTGAGCGGGCGGCCGGGGAAATCGCGCGGGGTGAACACCTGGATGTAGGGGAAGGCCTCGTCACCCCACATCACCAGGCCGGAGCCGTCCGGAGCGGCCAGCGTCGCGGTGTAGTGGCCGCCGGCCGGCCGGATGTCGGTGTAGCAGGTGTCCAGGTTCAGGGCGTCCAGGCGGGCGCCGGTCCGCAGGTCGACCTCGGTGCCCTCGACCGGGGCGGTGCCGGTCGGGATCTTGGTGGCGTCGAGCTGGAAGTAGGTATCGGCGTCCAGGGTGATCCGCAGGTCCTTGATCTCGTGCTCGCCGACCCGCAGGTACGGATGTGCCCCGACGCCGAACGGCGCCCGCCCGGCACCGACGTTGGCGATCCGGTGCGTGACGTGCAGGCCGTCGTCGGCGAGGCGGTACGTCACGAACGTGTCCAGGGTGAACGGGTAGCCGTGCTGCGGGTAGATCGACGCACCGAGAGTGACCGCGGTGTCGTCGATCTCGACCAGCTCGTAGCTGGTGTTGCGCAACAGGCCGTGGCCCGCCGCATCGTTGCCCCGGTCGGTGAGGTCCAGCTTCTGGGTCTTGCCGTCCAGGGACCACAGCCCGCCGGCGATCCGGTTCGGCCACGGGACCAGCACGATGCCGCAGCCGTGCGGCGCCGGCGAGGCGTCGTCCCAGACCTCGGTGTAGAGCGTCCCGTCCACCGAGAACTCCCGCAGCACCGCCGCGACCGAGCCGACCCGGGCCCGGGCGGACCCCAGGCTGATCTCGTACTGCAGTCCGGTGGCGGGGCGGGTGGGGATCGTTGACATGCCGACGACCTTAGACAGCGGTCGGCGTCTCCGGGGGCGGGCTGTCGGTCCGGATGGACGCCGCACCCTTCTGGTGCCCCTTCCGGTCGCCCTCCTTGCCCAGCACCGTGACGATCTTGCCCAGCGCTTGGGACAGCGCGTCGTCGATGGTGCTGCTGTGGCAGGTCACCGAGAGCGGTGATCGCCACGCCGGGCGGGCCTCGACCATGCAGCGCTTGTCGTCGGCGGTGCTGCGGCCGGCGCTCTCGTCGCCGAGGTGCACTTCCACCCGGGTGACGTCATCGCTGAATCGGGCCAATCGCGACTCGACCTCGGACCTGACGAACTCGTCGAGTTCGGCTCCCCCGTCGATGTTGCCGTCGGTGTGCACCTGGATCTGCATGTGGCTACCTCCGCTCGCGCTGCTGGCGAGCGCCACGGCATGACGACCCCGGACGCGCGGATCGCGACCGCCCGTCTCCGTGCGCCGAAGTGTCGGCGTACGCCTCACTGCAGGACTTCGCTCGGACCACCTGCCCCGGCGCTACCGCTGACAGGACAGGTTTTCCGGCCCGATCGGCCATCCCTCAACGCCTACTATCGTCCCGGCGACGCAGCGCCGCCACCGGGCACCCGGGTGCGGCCCGGTCAGCGACGGCCGAACAGCCGGTGAGAGTTCGGGTTCCGGTGCTGACCGGTCCGCATCATCGAGCCGACTCCTCGGCCGCGGCGCGCGACAGCACCCGGGCGAACTGGGTCAGCCGCTGCATCTGCCCGCGACCGCCGTCGGAGACCGACTTGGAGAACCGGTAGGTCTCCACGAACTGGGTGGTGCGGGTGCCTGCGTCCTCGGTCAGCTCGGTGACCGAGCGTTCCGGGGTCTGGGTCGACAGGTAGAACATCACCGAGTGCAGCTGCCGGGCCCCGGCCTCGTCGTAGCGGTACCGGGTGCGCAGACCCTGGTCGACGAAGGCGGTCAGCGGCACCGTCCGTAGCGACGAGGAGAACATCACGTCGCCCGGGTCCTCCTCGTTGTCCTCGTCGTCGCCGTGCCACAGGATCAGCCGCCGACCGTCGGTGACCGCGACCTCCTGCCACAACGACTCGCCCCACGCGGCCGTACTGACGACCCGTTCGCAGGTGAACGCCCTGACCCGGGCGAGGTCCACCACGCCGGTGATCGCGTCCAGCGCGGTGTCGGCGTCGCGCAGGTAGGCACGCAGACCGTCCTCCAGACCCTGGTAGACGGCCCAGTCCTCGGCAGGTTGATCGGGTGTGGCCATCGGTGTCTCGTTCCTGTGGGGGTTGTCGGAGGTGATACCCGTTCCGGGCGTCAGGGGGTGACGGCGTCCTCGGCCCGGTACCGGACCAGCGCCGGCCGGGCGAGGGTGACCACGAGCACGCTGAGCACCACGCCGACGCCGCCGCCCACCACGGCGATCCGGGTGGAGGTGGCCTCGGCGACCAGCCCGTGCAGCAGGTCGGCGACCCGCGGCCCGCCGGCCACCACGATCAGGAACACCCCCTGCATCCGGCCGCGCATCTCGTCCGTCGCCGACAGTTGCAGCACGGTCGTGCGGTAGACCGCGCTGACCATGTCGGCCCAGCCGCCGACGGCGAGGAACCCGACGGCGACCCAGATCCCCGAGCTGACCCCGAATCCGATCATCGCGACCCCCCAGACCATGATCGCGACCACGATCGCCAGGCCCTGCCGGCCGACCCGCTGGATCCAGCCGCCGGTCAGGCCGCCGATGGCCGCGCCCAGCCCGATCCCCAGGTTGAGCAGGCCGAGTTGGATGCCACCGCCGGCGGGCCCGCCGAAGGTCTCGGCCGCCATCTGCGGGAACAGTGCCCGTGGCATCCCGAGCACCATCGCCAGGATGTCGACCACGAACGTCAGCAGCAGCACGTCCCGGCCGCGCAGGTACCGCAAGCCCGCGCCGACGGTGGCCCGGGCGCCGGTCGGCCCGCCGAGGCGCGGCATCGGCGGCAGCCGGTACGTGGCCCAGAGCACCGCCACCAGCCCGAGTGCGTCGATGAGGTACAGCGGCGCCAGGCCGACCGTGGGCAGCAGCGCACCGGCCAGCAGCGGGCCCAGCAGCACCCCGAGGCTGAACACCGTCATGCTCAACGCGTTGGCACCGGGCACCAGCGCGGCCGGCACCAGCCGCGGGATCACCGCCCCGCGGGCCGGGCTGTTCACCGCGAACAGGCCCTGTTGCAGGGCGAGCATCACGAACACCACCGCGACCGACCCGCCGCCGATCAACGTGTTCACCCACAGGCCGACGCTGGTCAGCGCGATCCCGGTGGAGGAGACCATCAGGATGACGCGCCGGTCGTGGGTGTCGGCGATGGCGCCGCCGAGCAGCCCGAAGGTGATCAGCGGGATCAGCGCGACGAACGAGGCCGCCCCGACCCACGCCGAGGATCCGGTCAGCGCGAAGATCTGCTGCTGCACCGCGACCACCGCGAGCTGGGAGCCCACGACGGTGACGGCCTGACCGATGAACAGCCTGCGGAAGGCCGGGATGGACAGCGCCCGGATGTCGGGCAGGATTCGGCTCGACCGGGTCGGGCCGCCCGGTGGGGTCGGGTCACGGGGCGAGGCGCTCCACGAGCCAGCCGTCGTCGGTGCGCCGATAGCGCAGCCGGTCGTGCATCCGGCCCCGCCGGCCCTGCCAGAACTCCACCGACCCGGGAACGACACGCCAGCCGCCCCAGTGCGGCGGAACCGGGATCTTCGGCGCGTCGACCGCGTCCGGGCCGCCTCCGAAGCGCTGCTCCAGCTCCGCCTCGGCGCCGTCCAGCCGCAACCGGGGCGACGGCGAGGGCACCGCGCCGCCGGCCGGGAAGGAGCCCAGCACCGTCGACTGCGGGCTGGCCCACGCACCCAGTTGGGAGCCGCGCGGGCGGGTGTCCCAGTACGCCTGGGTGGTCTCCCGGTCGACCTGGACCACCGCGCCGCGTACGTGCACCTGGCGCTGCAGGTCGATCCACGGGAAGGTCAGGCTCGCCACCGGGTTGCGGAGCAGGTCGGCCGACTTCGCCGACGTGTAGTTGGAGTAGAAGGTCACGCCGTCGACGTCGACGCTCTTGGCCAGCACCGTCCGCGAGGACGGCACCCCGTTGTCGGACGCGGTGGCCAACACCATCGCGTTCGGCTCGGTCAGCCCGGCGGTCACCGCCTGGTCGAACCAGCGCCGGAACTGGGTCAGCCAGTCCGCGGCGAGATCGGCCTCGGCCAGGCCGGCATCGGCGTAACCGACCCGCATCGAGGCCATCGTCGGCGGATCCTGCGAAGCTGGCACCCGGGCTCGGCCTCCCTCGGCGGCACGGATGCGGGGACGTGCTCCCCGCGGGACCCCCTGCCACCGAGGCACGGTACGCCGACACCCCCGGTCCACGCCGGGAGTGCCGGACCCGGGTCAGCCCGCGAGCAGGTCGTCGATCTGGTTGATGGCCGCCGTCGCCCCTTCGACGACGCCCATCGCGAGCACCTGCTGCAGCCCCTCGGCCGTGGCGTAGGTGCTGACATAGGTGGCCTGGGTTCCGCCGTCGTGCGCGACGAAGGCGAAGGCGCTCGAGGACACCGGCATCGCGGGGTTCGGAATGAAGTTCTCGTCGGTGAACGCATCGTCGAAGGTGAACCCGTGGGGCGCGTCGACCGAGGTGATCATCCAGCAGGCGTAGAACTTGTCCCCCGTCGGGCCGGTCATCAGGTAGTTCGTCCGACCACCGGGGACCAGATCGTGGTCGACCACGGTCGCCGGGTAGGTCGGCGGGCCCCAGACCCGCTCCAGCTGCCGAGGGTCGGCGTAGATCTCGAACACGCGCTCGACCGGTGCGGCGAACTGCGCGGTGATGGTCAGGGTCCGGGAGTCGGGGTGGTGGGTGACATCGGTGACGGGCATGGCGTGGGGTCCTTTCCGGGACGGTCGGGGGCGGGTGCCCCCCTGGTGGGTGCTGCGGGAGTGGGTGCTGCGGGAGTGGGTGCTGCGGGCGTGGGTGGTGCGGGAGTGGGTGCTGCGGGAGTGGGTGGGTCGGCCGCCAGCAACTCGTCGATGCGAGCGACCCGACCGCGCCAGACGTCCTCCAGCTCGGCCAGCAACGACGCGACCGAGCGGACCGCGGCCAGATCACCGGCGGCCAACTGCTCCCGGCCGACCCGGCGTTTCACGATCAGGCCGGCCCGCTCGAGGACGGCGACGTGCTTCTGAACCGCGGCGAAGCTCATCCGGTAGTCCGCCGCGAGTGCGGTGACCGAGTGCTCGCCGGCCAGCACCCGCCGCATGATGTCGCGCCGGGTCCGGTCGGCGAGGGCATGGAACAAGGCGTCGGCCCGATCCTCGTCCCCGTCACTCACCGACTCAATATACAACCGTCCGGTTGTAGGTTGTCAACCCCGCACCCACCGCCGGGTGAGAAAGGCCACTCCGGCCGCGGTAGCGCGGTGGCCGACGACCGGGGATCGTGAGCGGTTCACCCATCTCGGCGCGGAGGTGCCCATGTCGGCTGCAACGTTCACACCCGGTCTCGAAGGCGTGGTCGCCTTCCACACCGCGATCGCCGAGCCCGACAAGGAAGGCAGCGCGCTGCGCTACCGCGGGGTCGACATCGAGAACCTCGTGGGCCGGGTCGGTTTCGAGGACGTGTGGGCGCTGCTGGTCGACAACGCTTTCGGCGCCACGCTTCCGGTGGACGTGACGTTCCCGATCATCCGGTCCGGCGATGTCCGGGTGGACGCCCAGTCCTCGCTCCCTGCGCTGGCCGCGAGCCGCGGATTCGGTCCGCTGCTGGACATCTCCGACGAGGCCGCCCGAGATCACCTGGCGCAGAGCACCGCCGCCACCCTGTCCTACGTCTCCCGTTCGGCCCGCGGCGATCTCCCCGAGGTGCCCGAGACGCTGCTCGACGGCTGCAGCAACGTGGTCGAGCGCTTCCTCACCGCCTGGCTCGGCGAGCCGTCGCCGGAACAGGTCCGCGCCATCGACGCCTACTGGGTCAGCGCCGCCGAGCACGGGATGAACGCCTCGACCTTCACCGCCCGGGTGGTCGCCTCCACCGGCGCCGACGTCCCGGCCGCGATGGCCGGCGCCATCGGATCGATGAGCGGACCGCTGCACGGCGGCGCACCGGCCCGGGTGCTGCCGATGATCGAGGCCGTCGAGCGGTCCGGCGACGCCCGGGCGGTGGTCACCACGGTGCTGGACAACAAGGAACGCCTGATGGGCTTCGGCCATCGGGTCTACCGGGCCGAGGACCCCCGCGCCCGGGTGCTGCGGCGCACCTGCCAGGAGCTCGGCGCCCCCCGCTACGAGGCCGCTGCGGCATTGGAGTCCGCCGCCCGCGCCGAACTGCAGCAGCGCCGCCCGGACCGCACCATCGAGACCAACGTCGAGTTCTGGGCCGCGGTCATCCTCGACTTCGCAGGCGTCCCGGCACCGATGATGCCGGCCATGTTCACCTGCGCCCGCACCGCCGGGTGGAGCGCGCACATCCTGGAGCAGAAGCGCCTCGGCAGGCTCGTCCGCCCCGCCGCGGTCTACGACGGCCCGGCCGAGCGTGGCCCGGAGTCCGTCGACGGCTGGGCCGGGTTGGCCGCCCGCAGCTGACCACAGCCGATCCGTCGCTGACCCGCAGCTGATCCGCAGCCGATCATTAGCCGACCCGCAGCCGACCGGACGGGAGCTGAGCGTGTGGGTGGCTGTGACAGGCTGATCGAGTGACCCTGGCCGACCTGCTCCCCACTCCCGGCCACGACCTGGGTGCCGCGCACCCGCGGTCGGCCGACGACCTGTTCACCGATTTCGAGGGCTGGGCCACGGCCCGTGGACTGCCGCTGTACCCGCATCAGGAAGAGGCGCTGCTGGAGATCGTGGCCGGCTCGAACGTCATCGTCGCCACCCCGACCGGCTCGGGCAAGACGCTCATCGCCACCGCCGCCCTGTTCGCGGGCCTGGCCACCCGGCGTCGTTCGTTCTACACCGCCCCGATCAAGGCGCTGGTCAGCGAACGCTTCTTCGAGTTGGTGGCGGTGTTCGGCGCGGAGAACGTCGGGATGGTCACCGGCGACAGCGCGGTCAACCCGGAGGCGCCGATCATCTGCTGCACGGCCGAGATCCTGGCCTCGATGGCGCTGCGCGCGGGCGCGGCCACCGATGTCGGCGTCGTGGTGATGGACGAGTTCCACTACTACGGCGACCCGCAGCGCGGGGTGGCCTGGCAGATCCCGCTGATCGAGCTGCCCGAGGTCCAGTTCGTGCTGATGTCGGCCACCCTCGGCGACGTCTCGTTCTTCGCCGAAGACCTCACCCGGCGCACCGGTGAGCCGACCGCCGTGATCACCGGCGTCACCCGCCCGGTGCCACTGCACTACTCCTACGAACTGGTACCGCTGCAGGAACTGCTGGAGGAGCTGCTCAGGACGGGTCGCGCGCCGATCTACGTCGTGCACTTCACCCAGGCCGCTGCGCTGGAGCGGGCCCAGTCGCTGACCTCGATCACCGTCGCGACCCGGGCCGAGCGGGACCGGATCGCCGAGCTGATCGGCGATTTCCGGTTCTCCGCGGGCTTCGGTCGGACGCTGTCGCGGCTGGTCCGGCACGGTATCGGGGTGCACCACGCCGGCATGCTGCCCAAGTACCGCCGGCTGGTCGAGAAGCTGGCGCAGTCGGGCCTGCTCAAGATCATCTGCGGCACCGACACCCTCGGCGTCGGCATCAACGTGCCGATCCGCACGGTGCTGATCACCGCGCTGACCAAGTTCGACGGCACCCGGATGCGGTCCCTGAACGCCCGCGAGTTCCACCAGATCGCCGGCCGCGCGGGCCGGGCCGGCTTCGACACCGCCGGCGACGTGGTGGTGATGGCGCCCGACCACGAGATCGAGAACGAGCGCCGGTTGCGCAAGGCCGGCGACGACCCGGTGAAGAAGCGCCGGGTGGTCCGCACGAAGCCGCCGGAGGGCTTCATCAACTGGTCGGAGAAGACGTTCGACCGGCTGGTGGCGGCCGAGCCCGAGCAGCTGCAGTCGCACTTCGCGGTGACCAATGCGATGGTGCTGTCGGTGGTGGCCCGGCCGGGTGACGCCTTCGCGGCCCTGCGGCATCTCATCGAGGACTCCCACGAGCCGCGGGCCCGGCAGCTCCAGCACGCCAAGCGAGCGCTGGAGATCGGCCGCGGACTGCTCGGCTCCGGGGTGGTGGAACGGATCGAACCGGCCGACGCCACCGGCCGCCGGTGGCGGGTCACCACCGACCTGCAGCTGGACTTCGCGCTCAACCAGCCGTTGTCACCGCTGGCGTTGGCCGCGCTGGAGATTCTCGACGCCGCGGCGCCGGAGTACCCGCTGGACGTGGTGTCGCTGATCGAGGCGACGCTGGACGACCCGGGGGCGGTGCTCGGCGCGCAGCGGTTCAAGGCCCGCGGCGAGGCGGTGGCCCGGATGAAGTCCGACGGCATCGAGTACGACGAGCGGATGGCGCTGCTCGACGAGGTCGACTACGCCAAGCCGCTGGCCGACATCATCGAGGCGGCCTACGAGCTGTACAAACAGGGGCACCCGTGGATCACCGACTACTCCCCGTCGCCGAAATCCGTGGTCCGGGACATGTACGAGCGGGCGATGAACTTCGGCGAGTACGTGGCCTTCTACGGGCTGACCCGATCCGAGGGCGTCGTCCTGCGCTACCTGTCCGACGCCTTCCAGGCGATGCGTCGCACGGTCCCGGTGGAGGCCAGGGTTCCGGAGCTGACCGACCTGATCAGTTGGCTCGGCGAGCTGGTCCGCGGAGTGGACTCGTCACTGCTGGACGAGTGGGACGAGCTGTCCCATCCGGAACCGCTCGCCGGTGCCGGCGCCGACACCGACCTGCGGCCGCCGACCGCGCATCGCGGGGTCACCGGCAATGTGCGGGCGTTCACGATCATGGTGCGCAACGCGCTGTTCCAGCGGGTCACGCTGGCCGCGCTGGAACGCTACGACCTGCTCGGCGCCTTCGACGACGGCTGGGACGCCGGTCGCTGGGAGGACGCTATGGACGGCTACTGGCAGGAGTACGACGAGATGGGCACCGGCGGGGACGCCCGCAGTACCTCGATGATCACCGTGACCCCGGGTCCTGCGGTGTGGACGGTTCGGCAGGTGTTCGACGACCCTGACGCTCACCGCGACTGGGGGATCAGCGCCGAGGTGGACGTGGCGGCCTCGGACGAGGCCGGTGAGCCGGTGCTGCAGATCATGTCGGTGGGCGTGCTGGAGTCCTGAAGCACGCCGGCGGGCACCACCGCCGGCATGCGACGGCCCCGATGACGCTCGACGAGGCAGTACCCGGCCATCACGCAGAGCAACGCGGGGACGACGAGGTAGGCCGAGCGCAGGCCGACGCTGTCGGCGAGCCGGGCCAGCACCAGCGGCGCCAGACCGATGGCGAGCCCGGACATCAGCGCGCACAGCCGGGTGGTGCGGTCCGGGGTCAGCGGCTGGGCCGAGACCGCGCGGGCGAGCAGCGCCGGGAACATCAGCGCCACGCCACCGCCGGCCAGCAGCAGCCCGACGGCCGCGCCGCCGATGCTGGGCACCGTCCAGAAGACGAGGAAGCCCACCAGCGTCAGCCCGGAGGAGGCCAGTACCACCTGCAGCGGGTGCCGCCCGGTGGTCAGCCACGAGGAGCCGGCCCGCACGATCGCCATCCCGGCGAGGAAGGTCGCGCCGAGCGCCGTCGCGGTCGCCGGGTCGGCACCGTGCCATTCCTTGAGCGCCTGCGCGGCCCAGAAGACCAGACAGAACTCGACGCTGACCGCGGCGAAGAGTACGGCCAGCCGGGGGGCGAGCCGACCCGGGTACAAGCCGGGCCCGGTCAACGCCCGGGCCGGTGCGGCGTCCCGCGCGGCCCGGGGACCGCCGAACGCGAACCGCCGGCGGGTGACGAAGTACAGCAGCGCCGCTGCGGCCGGCAGCGCGGGAAGGATGTACCCCGCCCGCCAGCCCCAGCCCAGCGCCAGCGTCGCCGCCACCGCGGCCGGCGCGATCAGCGCCGTCATGCTCGCCACCGCGTTGGCCTCGCCGAACGCGGCGGGCGCCATCGTCGGGTGCCGCTGGGCCAGCACCGCCGGGACGAGTGAGATCATCAGCGCCACACCGGTTCCCAGCAATACCGCACCCACCAGGGTGAGCCAGCGCGCCGGGCTGCCGAGCAGCACGACACCGGTCACCGACAGCACCAGCGCCGCCGACAACCCGCGCCGGTGCCCCAGCGCGGCGACCGCCCGACCGCCGAACAGGCCGACCACGACCAGCGCGCCGGCGATCAGCGACGGGTACACCGCGACCGCCGCCCGGCTGGTCTGCAGCTGGTCCTGCAGCGGGGCCAGGATCGAGCCGATCCCATTGAGCAGGAACCCGTTCAGGCCGAGGACGCCGAACGCGGTCAGCGTCAACCCGTCCCGGTTGAGGGCGGGACGGTCGAGGGGTTTGTGTAGTTGCTTCACAAACTTAGAATAGGGCAATGCCCCTCACCACCGCAATGCCTTCCTCCCGTGCAGTTCCGGGCAATCTCGCCCGGGCGTTGATGCTCGTGCACACCGGGCAGGTGTCCAGGCGGTCCGAACTCACCGAGCGGCTCGGCGTCACCCGCACCGGCGTCGGTGGTCTGTTGCGCGAGCTGGAGGCGCTGCGCCTGCTGCGCACCGGACCCGACACCGCCCACCAGGACCGGACCGGCGGGGGCCGGCCGTCCCCGACCGTGGCACTGCACCCGGACGCCCCGGTCGGCCTCGCGGTGCAGGTCCAGATCGACGGGGTGGTCATCGCCGACGCCCGGCTGGGCGGTCGGCTCACCGATCTGCAGCGGGTGCCGCTGGCCCACCCCGGCGACCCGGCGGCGGTGCTCGCGGTGGTGGCGGACCTGATCCGGGCGCGGCTGCCCGCCGACGGATGCGTCGGTATCGGCCTCGCCGTCCCGTCGGCCATCGGGCCGGGCGGGGTCGCCCTGTCGGCCCTGCCGCTGCAGTGGCCGGCCGGCGTGCCGGTGCTGGCACGGCTGTCGGCGCTGCTCGCCCGCGGCGTGGGGGCCGACGTGCCCCTCACTGTCGGCAATGACGCGAACCTGGCTGCGCTGGCCGAGTCCCGGCACGGCGCCGGCCGGGGTGCGGCGCAGATGCTGTTCGTCACCAGCTGGCCGCACGGCGTCGGTGGTGGTCTGGTGATCGACGGCCGGCTGCACACCGGTAGCTCCGGGCACGCGCTGGAGGTGGGCCACATCACCGTCGATCCGGCCGGCGGGCGGTGCTACTGCGGCAACACCGGGTGTCTGGAACTGGCGGCCACCCCGGCCGCACTGGTTGCCCTGTCCGGCGTGCCGGTCGCCGCCGACACCGACGTGGTGGCCACCGCCGATCGCATCCTGCACACCCGGGCGACCGACCCGGCAGCGGCGGCGGCGCTGGACACCGTCGTGGAGCACCTGGCCACCGGGCTCGGCGCGTTGATCAACATCCTGGACCCGGACCGGATCGTGCTGGGCTCGTTCCAGGCCGACCTGTACCGCGCGGATCCGCAGGTGCTGCGGGACGCCGTCGGCCGTCGGTCCTACCTCGCCCAGGCCAACCAGCTCGACATCGTGCCGGCCGAGTTGCGCCGCTCGGCGTTGGTCGGCGCTGCAGAGCTGGCGCTGCAGCCGCTGCTGGACGACCCCCGGCGCCGCGGGGCCGCCCCGGTCTGACCCTCTGTCACAGCGCGGGGCCGCACCGGGAGCGGACCGCCGCCGACCCGGAGTGTCCGGACGCCCCCGGCCGAGGTGGGAGAATCGGTCAGCCCGAATGTCCCGCCGAACCGTGCCCGCCGCGTGCCCCGCACCGGTGACACCTCCGAGGAGCCCGACTTCCATGGCCGACGCCAGCACCATCACCATCCCCGCCGACCTCAGGCCGATCGACGGCCGTTTCGGCTGCGGACCGTCCAAGGTGCGCCCGGCGGCGCTCGCCGCGCTCGCCGCCTCCGGATCGTCGTTGATGGGCACCTCGCACCGGCAGGCGCCGGTGAAGAACCTGGTGCACCGGGTCCGCGCCGGCCTCACCGACCTGTTCTCGCTACCCGACGGCTACCAGGTCGTCCTGGGCAACGGCGGCAGCACCGTCTTCTGGGACGTCGCGGCGCTGAACCTGGTCCGCAGCCGTTCGCAGCACCTCACGTTCGGTGAGTTCTCGGCCAAGTTCGCGACCGTCACCGGTGGCGCGCCGTTCCTCGGCGCGCCGACCGTGATCAAGGCCGATCCCGGCGACGCCCCGGCGCCGCGCTTCGAGGCCGACGTCGACGCCTACGCCTGGGCGCACAACGAGACCTCCACCGGCGTCACGGTTCCGGTGATCCGCCCCGACGGCGCCACCGACGACCAACTGGTGCTGGTGGACGCGACGTCCGGCGCCGGTGCGATCGACGTGGACATCAGCCAGACCGACGTCTACTACTTCGCGCCGCAGAAGGTGTTCGCCGCCGACGGCGGGTTGTGGATCGCGCTGATGTCGCCGGCCGCCTTGGCCCGGGTCGAGGAGCTCACCGCGACCGACCGCTGGATCCCGGAGTCGCTGTCACTGGCCACCGCGGTGGACAATTCCGACAAGGACCAGACCTACAACACCCCGGCCGTGGCCACCCTGTTCCTGCTCGCCGACCAGATCGACTGGATCAACGCCGGCGGCGGGATGGCCTTCTCCGCGGGTCGCAGCGCCGACTCGGCGAAGGCCCTCTACGGCTGGGCCGAGGAATCGGCCTACGCGACCCCGTTCGTGGCCCGGCCGGAGCTGCGCTCCCCCGTCGTCGGGACCATCGACTTCGACCCGTCGGTGGATGCCGCCGTGGTGGCGAAGGTGTTGCGCGCCAACGGGATCGTCGACACCGAGCCCTACCGCAAGCTCGGCCGCAACCAGCTCCGCGTCGGCATGTTCCCGGCGGTGGACCCCGCAGATGTGCAGGCGCTCACCGCCTGCATCGACCACGTGGTCGCCGCGCTGTAGGTACCGGGGCGGGTGTTCGCCTTCGCATCGCCTGTGTCACCGGTGCACCTGTTGCAGCCGGTGCACCGTGGACACACCTGATGCGAAGGCGACCACCCGGTCCCTGACGGCCACCCGCACGACCCGGCCCGGCCCGCTGCGGCGCGCCTGGCCGGGCGACCGTGATCGGATCGATACCGTGAACGGCAACGAGGATTCGGGGAGGATTCGATGCGCGCGCTGAAACTGCTGGGGCTGTCCGAGGACGGTGCCGGCCTGGTGTGCGAGGAACCGGCGACCGGCGAGCGGTTCGTCGTCCCCTCCGAGGACCGGGTGCTGGTCGCCCTGCGCGAGAACCTGCTGGCCGACCACCGCCGCGCCACCGGCGACGACCGGCCGGTCACCCCCGCGCCGGCCGTGCACCGCCGTACCCCGACCCGGGAGAACCCGATGGAACCCCAGCTGCGCCCCCGCGACATCCAGGCCCGCATCCGGGCCGGTGCCACCCTGGAGGCGGTCGCCGCCGACGCCGGGTGCGAGCCGTCGCGCATCGAGCGGTTCGCCTTCCCGGTGCTGATGGAGCGGTCGATGATCGCCGACCGCGGCCGCCAGGCCCGCCCGGTCGTCGACGGCACCCCGGTCAAGGACACCGTCGAGAAGCTGGTCCGGATCACGCTGGCCGAGAGGGGTCAGGCCGCCACGATGAGCTGGGACGCGTACCGCACCGAGGCCGGTGCCTGGATCCTGCTGCTCACCTGGACCGCCGGCCGCAGCGAGAACACCGCCCGCTGGACGTACCACCACAGTGCCGGCGGCGGCACCGTGACCGCGCTGGACGACGCCGCGGCCGAGGTGATGGACCCCGCGCCGCGCCCGCTGCGGACGGTCCGGGAGGCCGTCCTCGAACAACCGGCGCCGCCGGTGAACCCGCTGGCCACCCAGCAGTCCGCCGCGGTCACCGCGCCCGAGCCGACCGTCCCGACCGCTCCGGCGGCCCCGTCGACGGCGGGGGCGACGACCGCGCCGGCGGCCCGGGTGCCCGCGCAGAACCCACTCTTCGACAGCCCGGCGCCCCGGGCCACCCCGAACAAGGTGGCCGCGGCACTGGCCGGCCATGCCGTCATGTCGCCGTCCGCGAGCGCCGACGAGGCCCGCGAGGCCGCCCGCACCCCGATCGCGCGGACCGGCACCGACGATCACCGCCGCTCGCCGCGGGCGCCGATGCCGTCCTGGGAGGACGTACTGCTCGGAACCCGCGCACCGGGTCGCTGACCGGCGCCCCCGGACCGGTCCCGGTCACCCCCACCCCACCGCCACTGCACCTCGCCGCTGCGGCCCCGCTCCCCGGTAAATCGCTTTCACCCGGCCTGACCCCCGCCGTACCGTCGAGGGCGCGATGTCCACCGACCAGTCCACCGCGACTCCGATCAGCACCCCGCAGACCCCTCCGAGGCCTGCGGGTGCGCTCGGCCTGACCGCGTCCGCCGCGCCGACGTCGCGCGCGTCGCTGATCCGGTTGTGGCCCTTCATCCGGCCGGAGGCACCGGCGCTGGCCTGGTCGGCGGTGCTGGCGCTGGCCGCGATGGTCTGCGGTCTGGTGATCCCGCTGATCGTCCAGCACATCGTGGACGGTCCGATCGCCGATCGGGACCTGTCCGCGCTGTGGTGGCCGGGTGTCTGGCTGCTGCTGACCGGCGCGGCCGAGGCGGTGCTGTTCGGGGTGCGTCGATGGCTGGCAGCCCGGCCGTGCACCCGGATCCAGGCCGCGATGCGTCAGCAGATCTACGACCGGCTGCAGCAGCTCCCGGTCGCCTACCACGACGCTGTCAGCTCCGGACAGTTGCTGTCCCGGGCGGTGTCGGACCTGTCCACGATCCGGCTCTTCGTGGGGTTCGCCGCGATCTTCCTGGTGGTCAACGCCATGACCTTCGCGATCGGCCTCGCCATCCTGTTCAGCCTGTCGTGGTCGTTGGCGCTGGTCGTGCTGGCCCAGGCGGTGCCGCTGATCGTGATCTGTTCGCGGTACGAGAGCCACTACAAGCTGCTGACCCGCCGCTCCCAGGACCAGGTCGGCGACATCGCCACCACGGTCGAGGAGTCGATCCTGGGCGTGCGGATCCTGAAGTCCTTCGGCCGCTCGGCCCACCTGGCGGGGAAGTTCGCCCGGCAGGCCCGCGAGCTTCGCGGCATCGAGATCACCAAGTCCAGGCTGGTGGCCAAGCTGTGGGCGACGATCATCGTGCTGCCCGAGGTGGCCCTGGGTGTCTGTCTGCTGCTCGGGGTCCGCCAGGTCGCCGACGGCTCGATGTCGGCCGGCACGCTGGTCGCCTTCTTCACGGTGGCGATCATCCTGCGCTGGCCCGTCGACTCGCTGGGCTGGCTGCTGAGCAACCTCAACGACGCGGCCTCGGCCACCGAGCGCTACTTCGAGGTGATGGACACCCCGGTGACGATCACCTCCCCGACGCACCCGGTGCAGCCGTCCGCGACCGGTGCCGGGACGCTCACGTTCGCGGGCGTCCGGTTCCACTTCCCCGACGCCGCCGACCGGCCCGATCTGCTGACCGGCGTCGACCTGCACCTCGCGCCGGGCGAGACGGTGGCGCTCGTCGGTGCGACCGGGTCGGGCAAGACCGCGCTCACCGGGCTGGTGAACCGGATGTACGACGCCACCGGCGGCCGGGTGCTGCTGGACGGGGTCGACGTCCGCGAGCTGGATCTGGGCGCGCTCCGCGCCGCGGTCAGTGTCGCCTTCGAGGAGCCGCTGCTGTTCTCGGCCAGCGTCGCCGAGAACATCACGCTGGGCCGCCCGGACAGCACCGACGCGGAGATCGAACGTGCGATCTTGGTGGCCCAGGCCGGATTCGTCCACGACCTGCCGTGGGGCCTGCGGACCCGGGTCGGTGAGCAGGGGCTGACCCTGTCCGGCGGCCAACGGCAACGGCTCGCGCTGGCCCGGGCCGTCATCGGCAACCCTCGGGTGCTGGTGCTCGACGACCCGCTGTCGGCGCTGGACATCCACACCGAGGCACTGGTGGAGCAGGCTCTGCGCAGCGTGCTGCACAGCACCACCGCGCTGATCGTGGCCCACCGGGCGTCCACGGTGCTGATGGCCGATCGGGTCGCCCTGCTGCAGCACGGCCGCATCGCCGCCGTCGGCACCCACCACGACCTGCTGGCCCGGGTCCCCGCCTACCGGGCGCTGCTGTCCAGCGCCGCCGACGGGGCGGCCGCCGCCTCCCGAGCACCCGGGAAGGACCTCTGATGAGTACCGTCACCGACCCCGACGCCGCGGACTGGCGCGGCATCGGGGACGACGGCACCGACACCCAGACCCCGACCGGCGGCCTCCGGCTGGCCGGCGGCAGCCGGGCGCTGATCCGCGAACTGGCCCGGCCGCACCGGGCCAGGCTGACGCTGACCAGCCTGGTCATCCTGCTCGACCAGGCCGTCTCGGTGAGCGGTCCACTGCTGATCGCCTACGGCATCGACACCGCGGTGCCGGCGATCCGCAACGGCGATCCGGGGCCGCTGTACCTCGCGGTGGCGCTGTACCTGGCCACCGCGTTCGGCGGCGCGTTGACCCGGTTGCTGTTCGTCCGACTGTCCGCCCGGTTGTCGCAGGACATCCTGCTGGCACTGCGCCGGCGGGTGTTCGACCACGCCCAGCGGCTGTCCGTGTCCTTCCACGAGAAGCACACCTCGGGTCGGATCATCGCCCGGCTGACCAGCGACCTGGAGACGATCGACGAGACTCTGCAGACCGGGACCGACGAGCTCATTGCCGGTCTGCTGTCGGTGGTCGCGATCAGCGGTGTCCTGCTGTGGCTGGACCCCGGCCTGGGCGCGGTCTCGCTGCTGGCGTTCCTGCCGTTGTTCGTCGTGACCCGCTGGTTCCAACGTCGCTCGCTGGCCATCTACCGCGGGTCCCGGTCAGCGGTCGCCTCGTTGATCGTGCAGTTCACCGAGACCATGAACGGGCTGCGCGCGGTACAGACGTTCCGCCGGGAACACCGCAACTCCCGGTTCTTCGCCGCAGACAACGACGCCTTCGCCCACCACGACGGCGGCGCGCTGGTGCTGGCCGGCATCTTCAGCCCCGCGGTTCGGCTGATCGGCAACGTGGTGCTCACCGGGGTGATGGTGCTCGGTGCGGTCGAGGTGGTGCGCGGCTCGATGGACATCGGCGTCCTGGCGGCGTTCCTGCTGTACCTGCGCCGGATGTACGACCCGATGGACGAGTTGGCGATGTTCTACAACCAGGCCCAGTCCGCAGCCGCTGCCCTGGAGAAGATCGCCACCTTGCTCGCGCAGCGTCCGTCCGTGGCGGCCCCGACCGACCCGATCCCGATGCCCTCGGCGACCGGCGAGCTGCGGTTCGACGGGGTCGGCTTCGGCTACCTCACCGAGCGGACCGTGCTGCCCCGGTTCGACCTCGCGGTGCCGGCCGGCCAGACCGTCGCGCTGGTCGGTGCGACCGGGGCGGGCAAGACCACCCTCGCCCGGCTGATCGCCAGGTTCTACGACCCGACCGAGGGCCGGGTGCTGCTGGACGGGGTGGACATCCGGGGCGTGGCCGACGAGGACCTGCGGGCCGCCGTGGTGATGGTGACCCAGGAGGCGTTCCTGTTCTCCGGGTCGGTCGCCGACAACATCGCGCTGGGTCGGCCGTCGGCGAGCCGGGCCGAGGTCGAGGCCGCCGCCGAAGCCGTCGGTGCCGGCGCATTCGTCCGGACGCTGCCGCAGGGCTACGACACCGATGTCCGCAAGCGCGGAGGCCGACTGTCCGCCGGCCAACGGCAGTTGATCGCGTTCGCCCGGGCGTTCCTGGCCGATCCTGCGGTGCTGATCCTGGACGAGGCCACCGCGTCGCTGGACATCCCCAGCGAGCGGGCCGTGCAGGCGGCCCTGCACCGGGTGCTGCACGGCCGGACCGCGGTGATCATCGCCCACCGGCTGTCGACCGTGTCGATCGCCGACCGGGTGCTGGTGATGCACGACGGCCGGATCGTGGAGGACGGCACGCCCGCCGAGCTGATCGCGGGGAAGGGCCGGTTCGCCCAGCTGGACACGGCGTGGCGGGAGTCGCTGGCCTGACCGCCGCCGGCGGTGGTCAGCGGCAGCTCAGATGTAGGGGAAGAACAGCACCGAGATCCAGGCGATCACCGTGCCGATCGCGCCGCCGAGGCCGACCCACCGCAGCACCGGCAGTGCCCGCGACATCCACAACGCCGGGGCCAGCCCACCGGCCACCACGACGTTGGCGACGACGGCCAGCACCGGGTGGTCCGCGAGGCCCCTCGTGATCACGTACACCGCGGACCCGATGATCAGTCCGGCGAACACCGCCAACGCCAGGCCCGGCCCCCACGGGGTCGGCTCGCCCCCGCGGCGCCATTCCTCGACCCACGCCCAGTCGGCATCGTCGTCGGCGTCGACGCCCGGATCGGTGGCCGCCGACCACTCCTGCGGCTCATCCCAGCCGGCGGGGGCCGCATCCTCGACCGGTCCGGTCTGATCTGTCACGGTCCCGAGTCTGCCCCACCGCGGGCCGGGCGGCGGGCCTCAACCCGGCAGGCCGACCAGGCTCGCGAAGGCGACGGCGCCGGCGGTGGCGACGTTGAGCGAGTCGACCCCGGCGGCCATCGGGATTCGCAGTTGGACGTCGCTGCCGGCCAGCGCCTCGTCGGTGAGGCCGGGCCCCTCGGCGCCGAGCAGCAGCGCGAGCCGACCCGGCCCCCGGTCGAACTCCGGCAGCGGCACCGCCGACGGCCTGGGCGTCAGCGCGGCGATCCGGAAGCCGATCGCCCGCAGGGCTTCCAGCGCCGGGCCGACGGCACCGGGCAGCGGTGCGAACGGGACCTTGAGCACGTTGCCCATCGAGACCCGGACCGACCGGCGGTACAGCGGATCCGCGCAGCCGTCCAGCAGCACCACCGCGTCCACCCCCAGCGCCGCGGCGTTGCGGAACACCGACCCGAGGTTCTCGTGGTCGCCCACACCCTCCAGCACCGCGATCGTGCGGGCGTCCCGCACCAGGTCCACCGCGGGCGGGAACGCCACCCGGTCGGCCACTGCCAGCACGCCGCGGTTGAGGTGGAAGCCGACGACCTCGGCCATCACCGCCGCTGTCGTGCGGAAGCACGGCACCCGGACCCCGGCCAGTGCCGGGGCCAGCGCCTCGAGCCTGGCCGGGACCCCCAGCAACGCCCGGACCGGGTACCGGGATGCGAGCAGCCGCTGCACCACCACCGTGCCCTCGGCGATCACCAGACCCCGACCGCCCGGTCGGTCGGGACGCCGGTCCGCCGTCGTCAGATCACGGAAATCGTCCAGCCTGGGGTCGGCGGGTTCTTCGACGTCGATGAGCTCGGTCATGGCGATCCGACGCTACCCGGAAAAGATTTCTCCGCCGCGGACCCATCCGTGGTGGCGTGAGTCACGAATGCCACATGTTCGACACCCGCGTCGCGGGTGACCCGGCCCTCGCACGGGCCGAACTCCCGGCGGGTGCGACCGCCGTCTACACCGGTGGTGATCTGCCGCCGGTTCGGACTCACTTGCTGTCCTTCGGCTGTCGTCGCAGGCCCCAAGCCCCGAGATCTGTTTTCAGGACAGCTGTTCACGCTGCCCTCTCCTCCCACGGCCGCGAAACGGCCGCTGGCAGAAAGGGATCCACGATGGCCGATCAACTCTTCGGCGGGAAGCCGGTGCTGCAGTTCAGCACCGGTCACGACCGTCGCACCTTCTTGAAGTGGGCAGGACTCGTCGGAGTCGGCGCCACCTTCGCTGCGGGTGTCGTCCCCACCACGGCGCAGGCGGCCGAGCTCTCCGCCGGGATCCGCGCCGGTTCCAAGGCGGCCAAGGCGGCCACCGATCTCGACATCCTGAACTACGCCCTCACCCTGGAGTACCTGGAGGCCGACTTCTACGCCAAGGGTCTCGCGGCCGGCTTCCTCAGCGGTCGTGACCTGGAGCTGATCACCCCGATCGGCGACCACGAGAACCAGCACGTGTCCGCCGTCACCCAGACCATCACCACCCTGGGCGGGACCCCGGTCGCGAAGCCGACGATCACCTACCCGGCGGGCGTCTTCGACAGCAGGGACAACTTCCTCAAGAACGCCTCGGTGTTCGAGGAGCTGGGAGTGACCGCCTACCACGGTCAGGTCCCGCTGATCCAGAGCGGCGACATCCTCGGCGCCGCAGCCTCCATCGCCGGTGTCGAGTCCCGCCACGCGGCGGTCATCGCCACCCTCATCGGGGGGAATCCGTTCCCGAACCAGATCGAGAAGAACGCCTCGATGGAAACCGTTCTGGCCGCCGTCGGCCCGCTGGTCAGCTGAAAGGGATCACGAACATGACGAGCATTTCCTCCGCACGCGCAGATTTCGTGCGCGGCCAGCTGGGCCGGGTCTCCGGCAAGCAGGCCATCTTCGCGCTCAACAACCGTTGGGCGCTCGCGTCCAAGGCGGACTTCGCCAACGACGTCGACGTGCTCAACTACGCCCTCACCCTGGAATACCTGGAAGCGGCGTTCTACCAGCAGGGCAACGCCGCCGGACTGCTCAGCGGCATCGAGAAGGACTACCTCGGCACCATCCAGACCGACGAGGAATTCCATGTCACCGCCTTGACCGCAGACCATCCAGCAGCTCGGCGGCACCCCCGTCGACAAGCCGGGTGTCGGGTTCGGTGACGCGTTCGCCAGCCGCGACAGCTACCTCACCACCAGCGTGACGTTCGAGAACGTCGGCGTGGGTGCCTACCTCGGAGCTGCCGGCTTCATCAAGGACAAGAGCGTCCTGCAGGCCGCGGCCGGCATCTTCGGTGTCGAGGCCCGGCACGCCGCGGTGGTGGCGAACCTGCTGGGGCTGCCCGCCGAGGGTGGGGTCTACAAGGGCGCCTACGAGACGCCGATCGCACAGGCCGACGTACTGGCCGCGGTCACGCCGTTCCTGATGAGCCAGATGGGCACCGTCCCGACCGGCGGCGTCCAGACCGGTGGTGGCGCATGCGGCGGAGAAGGACCAGACCGGGCTGTTCGTGCTCGGTGGGGCGGCGCTGCTCGGCGCCGCAGGTGCCGCGGCCTACGCCGGCCGGCACCGCGCCGACGAGGCGACCGACCTGATCTGATCCCGGCACCGCCGGTGTCTCCCGCGTCCGGGGTGCCGTCCCGATGACGAGTCCGTCATCGGGGCAGCGCCCCGTTCGCGTGCCCACCGCTGGTCTCGCTCCCGGTCCGAGGTCGAGCGAACATCTACGCCCGGCTTCACCCCGACCCGACGAGGAGGCGGTCATGATCGCCCGCCAGACCCCCGCTGCACCACGTTCCAGGCGCCTCCCCGCCGCTATCGCCGCCGGCCTCGCCCTGATCGGCGTCGTGGTGATCCTGGTCGCCGCCTGCTCGGCCCAGCCCGCACCGCCGGCCCCGACGGCCGCTGCCGCCGGCGTGATCGACGGCGAGAGCCGCATCAGCGAGTACCACTACCAGTACGCCGGAACCGACGCTCCGACGCCGACACCGGCCGCCCCGGCTCACCCGAGTCGGCCGACGCCGGAGCCGACCACGACCGCGGCCCCACGCCGCCACCACCGCACCGGTCGAAGCGGCGCCGATTCTGCCGGCGGCCACTCCCGTCTCGCTGGACATCCCCTCGATCGGCGCCCGATCCTCGCTGGTCGACCTGGGCCTCAACCCCGACGGCACCATCGCCACGCCGCCTATCGACGAGAAGGACTCCAAGGCGGGTTGGTACAACCAGTCCCCGCAACCCGGCACCCTCGGACCGGCGATTCTGTTGGGACACATCGATTCCCTGAGCTATGGCCCGGCGATCTTCTACAACCTGGGCAAGCTCGTCCCCGGTGACACCGTCGAGGTGACCCGCTCCGACAACACGGTCGCGGTGTTCCGGGTCGACGGGGTCCGCGAGTACCTGAAGTCCGAGTTCCCGACCCTGCAGGTGTACGGCAACCTCGACCATGCGGGGCTGCGGCTGATCACCTGCGGCGGTGCGTTCAACAACGACACCGGCCACTACGAGAGCAACATCGTCGTCTTCGCCACGTTGGTCGTCGTCCCGCGCCGCCTGAACCTCTCCACGCTCCGGTGACCCGGAGTCAGCGCTCGGCGAGCGGTTCAGCAGCTGCCGCGGCCGCCCGCAGCAGCGCACGCTCCTCCGGGGTCAGGGTGCTCAGCTTCTGCGCGAGCCACCGCTCGCGGGCGGCGCCCTCGGCGATCGACCCGGGCGCGCCCCGCTCTCGGTCAGGCCGACCAGCACCTGTCGGCCGTCCTCGGGTTCTCGCCGCGCTCGATCATTCCCGAGCCGCTGCAGCGCGGCGATGATCCGGGTCATCGACGGCGGCCGGACGTGCTCCCGGCCGCGAGATCGCCGGCGGTCAAAGGACCCTCGCGTCGCAGCACGGCCAACGACCGACAACTGGGACACCGTCAGGTCGTCGCCCAGCTGCTGGTGACGCAGCCGCCGGTTCAGCCGGTTCAGGGCGAACCGGAGTTCGGCGGCCAACGGTGCGACGTCCGGCATTGCGTGAGCGTACCTCACGGTCTCCGGGCCCTGCCGGCGGCGTCGAGGGCGCCCGTGGGGACCGGCGGCACCCCGGCGGCGGACTACGCTGACGCCCATGACCGGCAGTTCCCGCACCCCGCGCCCCCGGCGTCGCCCGGTCCGCCACCGCTGCCGCCCATCCGCGGCGGGATCGCCTACATCGTGGTGCCCGGCACCGATCGTGTGGTTCGTCGCCTTCGTGGTGCTGTTGTTCCTCACCGACTCCCTGCGCGACCACGACGCGATGATCTGGCTGTGGACGTGCCTGGCCGGCTGGATCCTGGGCCTCGTGGGCCTGGCGATCTACGGCGTGGCAGCGCAGCGCGGCCCGCCGGGGCCGACGCGGCGCCCAGACCAGCGCGCTGGGCTGAGTTCCAACAGCCGCCGCGCAGACGATCAGGACCGCTCGGCCGCTGCCGTTCACCGTCGCAGTCCGCCCCGCTCGGTCCAGCACGCCACCGCGACCCGCAGATGGTCGGCGGCGGTGGCGAATTCCGCCAGTACCTCGGCGACCGGGCGTTCACTGTCTCCACCAGTCCGGCCGCCTGCCCCGCATACACCGGGGCGTAACGGATGTCGTCGGCCTGTTTGGCCGCCTGACCTGATCCGACGCCGCCACCGCGGCCGGTGTGCCGGCGGCGAGCTCGCCCTCCCGGCCCTGCCAGATCTCGGTGAACTGGTTACGCAGCGCGCGACCGCCGTACTCGCGCCGGCCACGGAACCTGCTGCGCGATGTCGAAGATCCGGCCGTACACGGTGTCACCGAGCTCCGCCCGGACGATCGCCTCCTGCGCCTCCATGCGAGGTGTCGGCCTCCGGGCAGCAGGTGAACGCGGTGCCGACCCAGGCGCCGGCCGCGCCGGCCGCCAGCACCGCGGCCAGCCCGCGCCCGGTGGCGATGCCGCCGGCGGCGACCACCGGCACGTCGACCTCGTTGAGCACCGCCTGCAGCAATGGCAGGGTGGCGACCTCGTTGCGGCCGTGACCGCCGCCCTCACCACCGCGGACGACGACGATGTCCACGCCCATGTCCTCGAGATCGAACGCCTCCACGCAGGTTCCCGGCCTGCGCGGCCAGCGCGATCCCGGAGTCGTGCAGCGGTGCCACCCACCGCTCGACGTCGCCGTAAGCTGACCGACACCAGATCCGGACGGGCGGCGATGACCTGCTTCATGTGCGCGTCTGACATCTCCAACGCCCAGCCGAGCAGTCCTACGCCGTAAGGCCTGCCGGTCGCCGCCGACGAGCTTCAGCTGGCTGTTGCAGCCAACCCGCCGACGCCGCCGGGCTGACGCCGATCATCCCGAGGGCGCCACCGTCGGACACCGCCGCCGCCAGCCGCCCGCCGGCCACCCCGGCCATCGGGGCGCTGATCAGCGGCAGGCTCAGATCGAACTGCTCGGTCAACCAGGTACGCACGGCGGCTCCTCAGCTCCTCGGACGGGTCGGCCCGCACGTCGCGGCGGGCCGCGCCGGCCCCAGCCCATCTTCGACCACCCCGGCGCTGTCGCCGGCCACCCACGCGGTCGACGGTGTGCCGCAACGACCAGTCGCCGGCCGTCCAGGCCAGCAGCCGTCCCCAACCGGCCGGCGACCCGTCGACCCAGCGGCGGTCCCCGGCGACCCACCAGGGCACCCGGTGTCGACGCCGGCCACCGTCGACCCGCAGCTCGGCGTCGACCCGGACCGTCGTCGAGCAGTCGTCGGCCAGCCCGAGCGCCGCGGCCACCGTCGCAGCGGGACGGCGGTCGGCCGGGCGGCCGCGGTCGACCGACCGGCCGGTGACCGCGGTACCGCTCGGACGCGAGCTCCAGGTCGAGCAGAGCGGCCACCGCGGCCGGGTCGGCGCCGCCCGGGACCACCAGTCCGCCGGTCGAGCACTGCTGCGTACCAGGGCAGATCGAGGACGACGGCGTCGTCGGCGTCGACCACCGCACCGGACATCACCCGAACCCCGGGCGGCAGCGGGTCGGGCCGGCTCGTCCCGCATCGCCGCGACCAGGGCCGCCGTCAGGGCCGGCACGTGACCGGCCGGCAACGGTCCGCGCCGGGTCGGTGAAGCGGGCGCAGCAGCTCCTCCGGATGCATCGGCCAGCACCTCGGCCAGTCCGGTCCGGACGCCGATGGCGGCGGCGCCAGTTCGTCGGTCAACGGCACCGGCAGCGGGTCGTAGAGCCCGGCGAGGTCAGTGGCGGCGGTCAGCCGCCAGACCGTCGGTGGCCGGCCGTCCAGGAGCGCGAACCGGCTCAACCACCATGTGGTGTAGCTGGGTCGGCCGTCGACGGGGGCCAGCGCGTCCCGGGCCGACCGGTCGCCGCTGATCAGCTCCAGGGCCGCCGGCCAGCAGTCGTCGGCGACCAGATCCAGGTCGGCCACTGCAGCGAAGTACGACGGCGGCAGACCGTCCCCGACGACCTCGTCCCACCACCCGTCCTCGTCGGGCAGATCGTGGTCGGGCCCGCTCGGCGCGTCGTCGGGCACCACCCGGAACCCGCCGCAGCACCCCGGCCCGGGCGCAGCACCTCGGCCGGGTAGGCCGACGCCCACGACGGCCCGACCTCTTCCAGGTCCGCGTCCACCAGCAGCGCCGGCAACGGCGATCCCGGCATGGTCAGCTCGGTGACCGGCCACGGCTCGTCGTCGGCGGTGGTCAGCAGCAGCCCGCCGATCACGTCCGACGGTGGCGTCCCGCCGGCGACCACGAGGTCCAGCACCGCGGTCGCCAGCCCGACCACCAGGTCGGTGGCGACGTCGGCGTCCTCGAGCTCCGCCCGCAGCCCGGCCACCGCGCGCCGCACGGCCGCACTCGGCCAGCACCGCGGTCGGGTCGGCGGCGACGGCGCCGACCCGCAGCAGCAACCGGCGGGCGGCGGCGTCGGTGACCGCCGTCCGGATGGATGATGCGCAGCCCCGGGACCGCGGCCGTGGCCGCCGACAGCCACGGGGCGTCGACGTCGGCGATCAGGCAGCCCCGGGCGCCCAGGTCGGTGCGGCCACCCGCCAGTGCCATCGGCAGATCGGCGAGATCCTCGGCCGCCGCACCGGTCTCGTCCAGCGCGGCGTACAACCGACCCCAGAAGGCCGGCTCCCGACCCAGCGAACCGAGCGCGGTGGACAGGTCGGCGATGGTGAGTGTCCGCACCCCGAGGGCCCGCAGCGCCTCGCGTTCCGCGGCGTCCCGCGGCACCGGCAGCAACCCGGGCACCGCTTCGGCGGCCAGCTCCACCAGATCGGCGCCCGCGCCCGGCAGCACCGCGGCCTGCTCCGGCCGGACCGCCTCACCGGCGGCGCTGACCAGCAGCGGAGCGCCGCGCACCGCGTCGGTGATGGCCCGGCGGAGCCGGTGGTCGAGCTCACTGCGGCCGAGGTCGGCGACCGGGAGCAGGCCCAGGCGGTCGGCCGGTTCGGTGGCGGCCATCAGGTCCAGGTAGCCGGCGACCGCCTCGGTGAGCAGCGATTCGGTCAGCGGGCCGGCCGCCAGGTGCCGGCGGGTGTCGTCGACGGGGAAGCTGCCGATCAGCCGGGCGGGCAGTCCCAGCAGCTCGTCGGTCGGGGTCGGCGCGTACAGCACGTCCGCGGCCAGCGGCCGGTTGAGCGGGTGCGCCCAGGTCAGCCGCCAGCGGGACCGGCGGCGCTGCTCGGTGGGCAGGGCGGCCAGTTCGGCGCCGCGCCAGGTTCCGGTGCGGGTCACCAACCGCCACCGGGTCACCGCATGGTCGGCGGCGGTGTCCTCGATCAGCACGGTCTCGTCGTCGGACGGCAACCGGGTCAGCACGCGGTCGTCGATCTGCAGGCGGTCGATGGCCGGCAGCGCCAGCATCAGGTGGTCGCCGACCTCGGACAGCACGTCGGCGGCGACCACGCCCGGCCGCAGCGGCAACCGCACCTCGGTCGTGTAACCCGCGGGCGGCGTCCCCGTCGGTAGGCCAGGGCATCCGCAGCACCGGGACATGGCCGTCCCGGTCGGCCACGGTGGCGTCCAAGGCGGGGTCGTGCAGCTCGCCGATCGCCGCCGCGGTGGCCGGGCCCGCGAATCGCACCGACCCCGAGGTGGACAGCACCGACGGGGTGTCGGTCACTGCGAGCACGGCGGTGAAGCCCGACCCCGAAATGGCCGACCCCGGCGTCGGAGTCGGCCTTGGCCGACGCGCGCAGCGAGGCCAGCGAGGCCACTCCGGCCGCGGTCAGCGGCGCGCCGGTGTTGGCCACCCGGATCTCGTGCCCCGCGGTGGTGATCCGGATGCCGGCGGGCTGCTCGGCGGCGACCGCGGCATCGGCGGCGTTGGCGATCAGTTCGACGAGCACCCGGCCGGCGTAGCCGACGAGGGCGAGCGCCTCCTCGGCGTTGGCGTCCTCACGCAGCCGGGCCGGCGACCGGCGCCAGATGTCCAGCACCGCAGCGCGCAGACCCGCGGTGTCGAACGGGTCCGCCGCGTCCGTCGGCGACGGGCGCATCGACGTCACGAGCCGATCAGGCGTCGGCATCGTCCGGCGCCGGGACCTCGTCCTGCGCCGGAGCATCCTCGACCGGCTCCTGCACGTGCTCGCCGTCGGCCGGCTCGCCCGCGTTCGGGGCGCCTGCATTCCGCTCGTCCTGCGCCGGCCATCTCCCGACTCGTCCTGCACCGACTCGTCCTGCACCGACTCGCACCACGGCTCGGCGTCCGACTCGGCCGGTGCGGGCGCATCCTCGACCGCCGGGTCGGCCTGCTGCCGGGGACCCACCTCGAGCTCGCTGTCGTCCTCACCGAGGAACGCGTCCGCGGCCGCGGCGAGCCCGCCGACCGACGACGACGTGCGCGGGTGCACGTCGAGCACGGTGTCGTCGATGTGGGAGGGCCGGAAGCCGGTCGGCACCGGTTCGATGACGTTCTCCGAGTGCGCGCCGCAGCCGTAACCCAGGTCGACGACCCGGCCGTCGGCCGGCGACATCTCGTTGCCGCAGGCGCCGAACTCGGGCGCCCAGCGATCCGGCCAGCGGCAGGAAGAACGCGCACATCACGCAGTTCAGCGGCGCCTGCTTGGCCATGTCGGCGGTCCGGCCCGAAGATCCGCCCTCCCGCCAGCGCTCGGCGGTGTCGACGCGCCCGGCCCGGCTCATCACCCGGACCCGGCCGATGCCCAGTTCGTGGGCGACGTCCTCGACCGCCGGGTCGTCGGACTCCAGGTAGGCGGGCACCAGCCGGGGGTCGTCCCGGAGCGGCGGCAGCAGCAGGTCGCCGGGGCCGAGGTCACCGGGCCGGATCCGCTCGCGCCACGGCAGCCACGGCGGCGGCAGCAGCGAGTCGGGCCCGGGCAGCAGCACGACCTCGCTGACCGTCGGCTGCTCGGGGTCGACCAGCGCCACCGTGACGCACCAGGTCCAGCCGGTGTAGGCGACGTCGGTGGTGGCGAACCGGACGGTCAACGCCACCTCGTCCTCGGACACGGCGTCGCACGAAGGCCCCGACCACGCCGGGCTCGCCGGCGTCCTGACGGGCGTGCGGTACGCGGCCAGCTCGATCACATGCCCGGCGGAGCGTCCACCGGACGCGGTTCGGCGGCATCGTTGCTGATCGTCGGTGTCGCGGCATTCACAGTGTTCATCTTGCCGCACCGGCGGCCCGGCGGTTCCCAGCCGAGCCCGATCCGGCCGACCGGGGGAAGTCGGGCCGTGTGACGAGGCGGGTCCGGTCGCAGTGCGGCAGGATGGAGGCCGTGACGGTCCCGGGCAGCGAGTACGACGCGCGCCCATGGGCGCGGCGACCGGGCCGATCCCGCACCACCGCCGGCCGAGCCGCCCACCCGCCGACCCCGAACCCACGCAGCCCACCGACGTGCTGCCACGGAACCGGGTGCCGCTCGGCGAGCAGCCGACGACGGCGCTGCCGCGCCGGCCCGTCCCGCCGCCGACCGGGCCTGGACCGCCGTGGAGTCCGCGAACCCGGCCGCCGATCGCGCCCCGGCCCCGTCGACGCCGGGTACCGCTCAGCACTGCCGCCGCTGCTACGCCGCCGACCCCCGCGACCCGGGTATCCTCCCGAGCCGCTCCGGCCGCGATCGACGTACGGCCGTCCCGTCGCCGCCCCCGGGGGCACGCATCTGCCGCCGTACCGCGAGCCGCTGCCGGGGTCGGCGGCCCGGACCGCTCGGACGGCCGACCAAGCCCGCTCGCCGCTCGGCGGCCGACCGCTGCGCAAGATCACCGTCACCCGGGTCGCGGCGCCCGCAGCCGCGAGCTGACCCTGCGCGGCGTCGACCTGTTCCACCGGGCCACCACCGCCGACGGCGCCGACCGGTCCGGGCTCGCGCACCTCACCTACGCCCAGATGGCGAACTACGCCTGCGACGCGGCGCTGGCGGTGGCACTGGCCAACACCCTGTTCCTGGTCAAGCCCGAGGAGGGCCCCGGCCGGGTGCTGCTGTACCTGTTGATCACGGTGGCGCCGTTCGCGCTCGTGGCGCCGCTGATCGGGCCGTTCCTGGACCGGTTGCAGACCGGGCCGGCGGCTGGCGCTGGCGCTGTCGATGGCCGGCCGCGGCCTGCTGGCCATCCCGATGATCTTCACCTTCTCCGGCGCCGACGCCAGCTGGGTGCTCTATCCGTGCGCGCTCGGGTCGCTGGTGCTGAGCAAGTCCTTCGGCGTGCTGAAGGCGTCGCTGACCCCGCGGGTGCTGCCGGCCGAGATCACCCTGGTCGCCACCAACTCCCGGCTGACCGTCTTCGGGTTGATCGCCGGCGGTGCGGCCGGCGACGGTGGCGGCCGGTCTGACCTGGCTGTTCGGTTCGCCCGGCGCGCTGGTGTTCACCGCGCTGCTGGGGTTCGGCGGCGCGTGGCTGTGCCTGAAGATCCCGGCCTGGGTGGAGTCCACCGAGGGCGAGGTGCCGGTCCACCTGACGCCCGCGCGCCACCCGCAATGCGCCGGCCCAGCTGACCGTCGACGTCCGGGTCACGCTGTGGGCCAACAGCGCGATCCGGATCGAGACCGGGTTCCTGGCCATGTTCATCGCGTTCGTCGTGATGAAGGAGTACGCGGCCGAGACCGGCTTCTACAAGCTGATGCTGCTCGGGCTGGTCGGCGGTGCCGCCGGGCTCGGCGGCTTCGTCGGCAACGCGCTCGGGCGCCAAGCTGCCGCTGCGCTCGCCCGAGCTGATCGCCACCATCGGGCTCGGGGTGACGATGACGACCACCCTGTTCGCGGCGGTGCTGCCCGGTCTGGCGATGGCCACCGTGGTCGGGTTCGTCGGGTCGACGTCGTCGTCGCTGGCCAAGGTCTGCCTGGACTCGGTCATCCAGCGCGACATGCCCGAGGTCAGCCGGGCCTCGGCCTTCGGCCGGTCGGAGACCGCGCTGCAGCTGAGCTGGGTGTTCGGCGGGGTGGTCGGGCCTGCTCATCGGCGGGCTGCTGGACCTGAGCCACGACCCCGTCTACACCATCGGTTTCGGCACGGTCACCGGTGCTGATCGCGCTCGGCCTGGTCCAGACCTGGCTGGCCCGGTCCGGCCGGTCGCTGTTCCCGAGCATCCGGTTCCCGCGGCGGCGGGTCGACCCGCGGCCGGGCTCGATCGCGATGCCGCGCCGACCTCCGACCCGGGGACGACGGCGATGCCCACCACCGCCCTGGAACCCGACGGCGATCCCCGTGCCGTCGGCCCCGCCGGCGCTCCCGGTCGTGACCCGTCCCGGGCGCGACATGACCAGCACATGACACCCGTCGAAGGCGGCACTCCGATGACCGGCAGCACCCCCACCGCAACGTCCGGCCGACGACCCACGCGCCGACCCACCCGACGACGACGGCGTCGACGGCGCTGGCGACGGCTGCTGGCAGGTCTGGCGCTGAGCCGGCTGCGAGGCGCCGGTCCCCGACGATCACCTGGTACGGCAACCGGCACGCCACCAACGTCGGTCCGGCCGTGTACTGCGAGCTCACCGCCGAGGCCGCACCCGACTGCACGGTCACCGACGGCCCCGAGGCAACGCTGTCGCTGCGCCCCGGCGACCCGGTCCAGGTCAACATCCCGGCCGAGGTCGCCGCGCAAGCCGTGGCTGCTCGTCTACAGCTATGCCGACGAGCGAGACCTCGGTCCGAACGCCGGTCAACGCCGACGGACAGACCCTGAGCTACGTGGTCACACCCGACCCGGGCCGCCAACTCCAGCAGGTCGACCTGCAGGTGCTCACCATCGTGGTCGACGAGCAGGGCCGGCCGCAGTACACGCCGCTGAGGTTGTGGGTCCTGCGGGTCACCCCGGCCGGCTGAACCCGGTGCGCGAAAACGGGGCGGATTTCTCTCACGGGTGAGAGAAATCCGCCCCGGATCTGTACGGGGGCCGGATCTAGCTGCCGAGGTCCAGCTCGGAGGCGACCGCCCGCAGCACGTCACCGATCCGCTTGCCGGTGGCCCGGTCCGGGATACCTGCCGCGGCTCAGCTCCGGCAGGATCTTGGCGTCGATCATCTTGATCACGTCCTCGAGCAGGCCGTGCAGCTCGTCGGTGCGACCGCCGGTTCGCCGCGGCGACGTTGACCGCCACCGACGGCGGCGCCTCGACCAGCCAGAGCTGCATCGCCTGCGGACCGCGGCGGCCCTCGGCGACGCTGAACTCGACCCGCTGACCCGGCCTTCAGCGTCGCGACGCCGGCCGGCAGCGCCGAGGCCCGCACGTGGACGTCGTCGCCGTTCTCCTGGGACACGAAGCCGAAGCCCTTGTCCGCGTCATACCACTTCACTCGACCGCTTGGCACGGTACTCACCTGTTCTCACATCGCGATGGAGCGGGCGCACCCGCCGGGGTCGACCAACCTCACCCACGACGTTCCAGAGTAACGGTCCGCGATACTGCCGCTCGACACCGGTTACGCTGGTCCGTCGTGAGGCCCGCCGACCCGACCGAACCCAGAACGCCGACATCCCCGGCACCCAGCGGCGGTGGGCGGCGCGGCCCGAGTGCGAGCCCGTGGACGAAGGTCGGCATGGTGCTGTTCGCGGTCGGCCTGCTGGCCATCGTGGCCACCTGGTCCTGTTCGCCGCCGGCTCCCGCAACCTGCCGGTCTGGCTGAACGTGGCCTGCATGCTGGCGCCCGCTCGGGCTCGGGCGTCGGCCTGGTCGGCGTGGTCCGCGAGGCCCGCGCCGGTGGCCGGGCCCGGGCCGCGCGGGTGACGCCGGGACGACCCGCGACGCCTGACCGCGGCCGGTGGCCGTCAGTGGACGGTGGCCAGCAGGTAGGAGTCCAGCCAGGCCGGGAACTCGGTGAGGTCCCGCAGCACCACGTCGGCGCCGGCCTCGGTCAGCGCCGCCGGCCGCGATCGGCCCGGTCGCCACCGCCACCGCCATCGCGTCGGCCTCCCGGGCGGCGACCACGTCGCCGGTGTGATCACCCACGTACACCTCGGCGCGGTGCTCGCGCAGCGCGACCGCCTTGCCGCCGGCCCAGAGCTGCCCGACGACGGCGCGTCGACGTCGGCACCGCAGCGCCTGCGAGGTGGGCCACGCGCGTTCGGCCCGTACTTGCCGGTCACCACGACGACGTCGCCGCCGCGCTCGGCCACCGCCTGCAGCGCCTCCATCGCGCCCGGGCAGCGGCACCGTCACCGGGATGACGATCTCCTGGTACAGCTCGCGGAACCGGGCCACCAGCGTCGCGGTGGTGCGCACGTCCAGGCCGTAGCGGGCGAACTCCTGCTCCAGCGGCGGCCCCAGCCGGTTGCCGAAGGCCACGCCGTCCAGCGGCACGCCCGGACTCGGCGGCGAGGACGTCGAACAGCGTGATCAGGCCCGCGCGCGGGTCGATCAGCGTCATGTCGAGGTCGAAGCCGACGGTGAAACTCACCGCGCGACGATAACCCGGCCCACCGCGGACGCCCCCGCCGAAAACCGGGGTCGAGGCCGGACGGTGATCGATTCGTGACGAGGCCCGCGGACGGTGACCGCATCCGGTCAGGCCGCAGCGGGCCCGCCGAACGGGTCGCCGGTGCGGCCGACCAGATCGGCGACCGAGTCCAGCACCAGCCGCGGCCGGTAGGGGTACAGCTCGATGCTGGTCGGGGTGGAGATGCCGGTCAGCACCAGGATGGTCTGCAGCCCGGCCTCCATCCCGGCGACGATGTCGGTGTCCATCCGGTCGCCGATCATCACGGTGTTCTCCGAGTGCGCGCCGATCGCGCGCAGCGCCGACCGCATCATCAGCGGGTTCGGCTTGCCGACGAAGTAGGGCCGCCGCTGGGTCGCGGTCTCGATCAGCGCGGCGATCGACCCGACCGACGGCAGCACGCCGTACGGGCTGGGGCCGGTCGCGTCGGGGTGGGTGGCGACGAACCGGGCGCCGCCGAGGATCAGCCGGATCGCGGTGGTGATCTGCTCGAAGGAGTAGTTGCGGGTCTCGCCCAGCACGACGTAGTCGGGGTCGCGCTCGGTGAGGATGTAGCCGACCTCGTGCAGCGCGGTGGTCAGCCCGGACTCGCCGATGACGTAGGCGCGTGCCCTCCGGTCGCTGACTGTGCAGGAACTGCGCGGTGGCCAGCGCCGAGGTCCAGATCCGGTCCTCCGGGATGTCCAGCCCACCGGCCAGCAGCCGGGCCCGCAGGTCGCGCCGGGTGAACAGCGGGTTGTTGGTCACGACCACGAAGTTGATGCCGTCGGCGGTCAGCTCGGCGATGAACTCACCGGCGCCGGGGATCGCGTGCTCCTCCCGGACCAGCACACCGTCCATGTCCATCAGGTACGACCACGGCGCGTCGGTGTGTCGCGAGGTCTGGGCCAGCGGGGTCTCGGTCACGCCCTCCATGATCTCCGCACCGCAGCGGACACGCGTCAGCCGCTCGGCCAGCGCCGCCGGTCAGCCGGCCGGCGACGGTCACCGCCGGCACCCGAGCAACGTGTTGCCGACGCCGCCGCCGGCGGTGATGGCGAAGGCGCACACCCGGTGATCACCGGGCGGCGCCGGACAGGTCGGCGCGCGAAACCGTGACCGGCACCCTGGCCGAACGCCGCCGCCACGTCCGGCCGATCGCTGTCCGCGCGGACACCCGGCGTGCCCGCGGTCACCCCGCCGACCGTGTCGTACACGTGGATCTCGACGTCGCGCCCGCGGGTCGTTCGGGTTGACCGCCCAGCCCGGCGAGCCGGAGTCGACCGGCGGTCGCCGGTCACCGCGTCCAGCGCGCCGAACGCGTTGCGCACGCGTCACCGTCCCGGCAGCCGATGACCGGGTTGACGGCCGGCGGCCGGACGCTGATCGCGTAGGCGCAGACCCGGGTGGTGCCCTCCTGGCCGACCGCGAACTGCGCGGTGAAGCCGTGTGGTGCCCCGGCTGCCGGGTAGGCCGGCGCGACGTCCGGACGGTCCGCCGACGGCGGGCACGGCCAGCGCCGGTGACCGCGCCGTCCGCGGCGGTGACGTACACGTGGGTGGCCACCGGCGCGGTCGGCTCCTGCGGGTCCACGGACCAGCCGGCGACGGTCAGATCACGCCGGGCGCGGGGTTGGCCACGGCGTCCAGCGACCCGACGGGGATCGGGGTCTGGACCGTCACGCAGCCGCAGCGCGGTGTTGCCGCCGGCCCCGATGTTGATCGCGTAGGCGCAGACCCGGTGGGTCCCCCCGCCGGTCAGCCGCACCGTCCCCGCCCAACCCTGGTTCCGCGGCCGACCCCGGGGTAGGCCGCCGCGACGTCCGGCCGGTCGGTGGCGGTGGTGGCGCCGCCGTACCCGACGAGGATCCGTCGGCCCGATGGTCGTAGATGTCGATCCGCAACGGTTGGTCAGGTTGGTCGGGTCGAACGCCCAACCGGCCAGCGCCAGGTCGAACCCGCTGAGGGCGCCGGTGTCCACGGCGCCGACGGGGTCGGCGGTCTGCCGCGGTGCGGCCTGGATCAGCCGGGCCGTCGTCGTCGCGGTGTCGCGCATCGAGCAGGTAGGTGCCGGACCCGCCGGTCTGCAGCACCGCGGCGAACCAGCGGTCGGTGTAGCCGACCGAGTGCACCGCGTTGGGCTGCGCGGTCCAGTTGTCGCTGCCCCAGCCCTGTTTCGAGCCGTGGTCACCCGCCAGGGCGTTGAACCCGAAGCACTGGTCGAAGCCGTCGGAGCCGTTGGGCGCGGTCTGCGCCATCAGCCCGATCAGCCACGGACCGACCAGCGGGTCGACCGACATCCGGTACAGGAACAGCGCCATGTCGTGGGCGGTGATCCTGGCCGCGCCCCAGTGCCCGGGGTTGGTCGGCGTTGGCGGTCTCGGTCGAGGCCGTAACGCTGGGCCATCGACGGGATGACCGCGGTGGTGAACAGCGCCGAGGCGATGCCGTCGTCGGAGAACCGGATCATCTCTCCAGCTGGCTCGCGGCGGCTCGCCGACAGGTTGCCCGACGCCGCCCGCCTGGATCGGCGTAGTAGGCCGGCGATGAACAGCTTCATGACCGACTCGGACGCCACCTGGGTGTGGGCGTTGGCGGTCTCGCCGACCACCTGACCGGTCGCCCGGTCGACCACGCTGATGTAGCTGGTCACGCCGCGGGCGGCGGCCTGCGCGACGCCGGCGGCGATGGCGTCGTCGAGCGGGGCCGCGGCGGCCGGGCCGGCCGGCAGTACCACCCCGGCAGGAGCGTCACCGCCGCCACCAGCCGCGCCCAGTTCCACCGCATGTGTTCTCCCGCTGTCCGGTGCCCGCTGTCAGGTGACCTCCATACCCACGATGGCCTGTCCGGTCCACGACATCCGGCTGGACATGCCGACCCGCACGCACCTCGGCGTCGGTGGCCGGCAGGCACTACGGTGGCGTCCGTGACGATGCGATTCGGTGTGTTCATTCCCCAGGGCTGGCGGCTCGACCTGGTCGGTATCGACCCGGCCGAGCAGTGGGCGACGATGAAGCGGCTGGCCCAGCACGCCGACGCCGGGCCCGTGGGAGTCGCTGTGGGTCTACGACCACTTCCACACCGTGCCCGAGCCGACCGAGGAGGCCACCCACGAGGCGTGGACGCTGATGGCCGCGTTCGGCGCGGTCACCGACCGCGTCCGGCTCGGCCAGATGTGCACGTGCATGGCCTACCGGAACCCGATGTACCTGGCGAAGGTGGCCGCGACCTGCGACCTGATCTCCGGCGGCCGGGTCGAGATGGGCATCGGCGGCGGCTGGTACGAGCACGAGTGGCGGGCCTACGGCTACGGCTTCCCCGGCGCCGGGGAGCGGCTGCGGTCGGCTCGACGAGGGCGTGCAGATCATGCGGCAGGCCTGGTCCACCGGAAGCGGCCACCCTCGACGGCCGGCACTACCAGGTCGACGGTGCCCGCTGCTACCCACTGCCGCTGCAGGACGGCGGGATTCCGCTGTGGATCGCCGGCGGCGGCGAGAAGGTCACGCTGAAGATCGCCGCGAAGTACGCGCAGTACACCAACTTCGACGGCACCCTCGACAGCTTCACCCACAAGTCCGACCTGCTGCGCGGCCACTGCGCCGACGTGGGCACCGATTTCGACGCGATCACCCGCTCGGCCAACTACAACGTGGTGATCGGCCGCACCGAGGCCGAGGTCGAGGACCGGCTGGCCCAGCTGCGCCGACCGGCTCAGCCGGGACGCTGCCGCCGGCGAAGGTCGAGGAGACGGTCGACGGCTTCCGCGGCGATGCCGGCGGTCGGCACCCCGGAGCAGATCGTGGAGAACCTCGCGCGGCCTGCAGAAGGCCGGGATGACCTACGCCATCACCTATTTCGCCGAGGCGGCCTACGACACCTCCGGTATCGACCTGTTCGCCGACGAGGTCATCCCGGCGCTGAGCTGACGCCCCGGCGGTCAGCCGACCGCGGTCGGTCCGTCGTACTGCCGGTCGGCGGTAGCGGCGGCCGGCCCGGCGGGAAGCGGGCGTGATGGATCGGGCCGGCCAGCTCCGACAGCGGCCGGCCGCGCCCGCGCCACTGCGCGGCGATGATCTCGGCGGCGATCGAGACCGCGGTCTCCGCCGGCGTTCGGGCGCCGAGGTCGAGACCGATCGGGGACGACAGCCGGCCCAACTGAGCGTCGGTCAGCCCGGCCGCCCGCAGCGCCGCCAGCCGGTCGTCGATGGGTCCGCCGCGATCCCATCGCGCCGACGTAGCCGACCGGCAGCCGCAGCGCGAGCGTCCAGCAGCGGCACGTCGAACTTCGGGTCGTGGGTCAGCACGCACAGCACCGTGCGCTCGTCCACCGCCCCGGCGGCGGCCTGGCCGCCGAGGTAGCGGTGCGGCCAGTCGACGACGACCTCGTCGACGTCGGGGAAGCGCCGGGCGGTCGCGAACACCGGCCGGGCGTCGCAGACCGTCACCCGGTAGCCGAGGAAGCGTGCCGATCCGGGCGACCGCGGCGGCGAAGTCGATGGCGCCGAAGACGATCATCCGGGGCGGCGGGGCGAACGAGTCCACGAAGACCTCGAGGCCCTCGCCGCGGCGTTCGCCGTCCGGACCGTACCCCAGCACCGCCGGACCGACCCGTGGCTCGAGCAGACCCGAGCGCGTCGTCGGCGACGGCGTCGTCGAGCCGGGCCGACCCGAGACTGCCGGCCCGCCGACGGCGCTCGCCCGGGGTCTCGCCGAAGACCAGCAGGTGCCGTCCGACGCGCGGCGCCGGTGAGCACGGTGGCCACCGCCACCGGCTCGCCGGCCGCGATCGGCGGCGGCCAGCTCACCGAACTCCGGGAAGGTCGTCCGGTCGACGCGGTCGACGAAGAGGTCGATGATGCCGCCGCAGGTCACCCCGACGCTCTCGGCCAGCTCGTCGGAGACGCCGTAGCGCTCCAGCGTGCGGCGGCGCCCCGTCGCGGACCGCCGTCGCCAGCTCGAACACCGCACCCTCGACGCAGCCGCCGGACACCGACCCGACGGCGGCGCCGTCCGGTCCGACCAGCATCGTCGCGCCGGCCGGCCGGGGCGCGGACCGGTAGGTGCCGCACGACGGTCGCCACCCCGACCGCTGTCACCGCGGTCCCACCAGCGGAGCAGCTCGGCCAGCGCCTCACGCATCGGGCGCGATGTCCATCAGCTCCGCGAGGGCGGTCAGCGCCTGACCGGCGAGCAGGTGGTCGCAGAACGGCCGGACCGCGACGCAGCCCGCGGGAGGCCGGCGCGCAGGCCGTGCGACCGCCCGGTGCGGATTGACCCAGAGGAACGAGCGGCTGAGCGCGGCGCGAGCCGCCGGGCCTGCTCGATCAGCAGCTGCGAACTGCCGCGGTCGCAGCCGTCGGAGACCACGATCACCACCGCCCCGCGGGCCAGCCGGCGGTGCCGGCTGTCGTCGAGGAACGCCCACAGCGCCTGACCCAGCGGCGTCGCTGCCGGACCAGCCCGGCAGCACGCGCGGCGACCGCGTCCAGTGCCGTCGTCGCGGTCCGGATCGTCCAGCGCGGCTGGACAAGACCAGCGCCGGGTGGCCGATGGTGTGCACCTGGCACCCGGTGCCCAGCGCGCGGCGGGCGGCGTGCGCGAACCGCAGCACCGGCTCGGCGTGCGGCGGCCATCGTGTCGGAGACGTCGACCAGCACGATCAGCGTCCGCGGGCGCACCCCGAGGCGCGGCTCGTGAGCGTCCGTCCCGGCACCGCGCCAGGCGGACCGCAGTGACCGGCCCGGCTGACCCGGCATCGACGGTCGGTCGGGGCGGGTCCAGCAGCCGGACCAGCGCGGTCAGCTCGGCCCGCTCGTCCTCGGACAGCTCGGCCAGGTCCTCGTGGCTGATCAGCTCCGGCGCCGGGCGCGGTCCGTCCGAGCAGCCGCGAGGGCTCGGTGGGCGATCCACGGTGCGCCGCGACCTACGGCGTCCCCGGGGGCCAGGTCGTCGGCGGTCACCAGCCGGACCACCGAGCGCCGGCCGGCCGGCGCGGGCCCGGGTCGGGCACCTCGCCGGCGGAAGAACCAGTTGAAGGTCTCGTCGTAGATGTCGAAGTCGGCCGGCTCCGCGCACAGCGTGGTCCGGCCCGCCCAGTACAGCTGCACCTGGTCGTGGGAGTCCAGGCCGGCCACCGTCGCGCAGGAACGCCATCGACCCGTCGATGGTGACGGCGACCCCGGCCAGCCGGAGGGCGAAGGTGAAGTCGGTCAGCTCGGCGACCAGTTCCGGGCCCACCGCGTCGTAGGTCGGGTCAACCATCGGTGGCCGGCCTCCAGCCGAGGGCCGCGGCCCGTCGGTGAGCCGCGCATCGCGTACCCGACCTTCCCCTCGTCTCGGACGGTCAACCGCAGGCGAGTCGCCCCGGCCGTGGCCCGCGCGTCGGGCGTCGGTGCTCAGCGCCGCGCACGCTGCGTGATCGGGCGTTCCGCCATCCGTCCCATACCTGTGCCGACGCCGTAGGTGCGGTCCCTGCGCCGGTGATGCGTGTCGCGGGAGCGACGCCGAGCGGCGACCCTGGCCGCTCGGCTCGCAGGCCGGTCCGCACCGCACCCGCAGTCGGCGGGCGGTCGACCCTCCGCGAACAGCCGACCGTCGGCGGGCAGCCCCGCGATGGACTCCTCCAGATCGTGCTGGTGGTCGTCGGCCAGCCGAGCCAGCGCGGCGGCGTCGCGGGCCATGAACGCGGCGCACATCCGGGCGTGCTCGGCGTGCAGGCGAGCCCGGTCGGCATCGGTGATGTGCGCCATCGACTGGTAGGGCTCGGTCAGGTTCCAGACCGAGCGCAGCACGTGCAGCAGCCGGGACATCCGACAGGGATCCAGCATCGCGAAGTGGAAGCGTCGGGTCTCCCGGTGGTAGGCGCGATGGTCGCGGTCCCGGATCGCCCCGTCCAGGGCGGCCAGCGCGGCCGCCAGGGCGGCGTCGTCGGCCTCTTCGGCCAGCGCCACCGCGCCGGCCAGCGCCGCCGCCTCGAGGACGCCGCGGACCACGTACAACTCGCGCAGTTCGGCCCAGGTGAGGGTGGCCACCGCATACCCGGCGTTGCGCCGGTGTTCCACCAGCTGCTCCGCCGCCAGCGTCTTGAGTGCCTCCCGCACCGGGATGTGGCTGACGCCGAAATGGCCGGCGACCTCGGCCACCGGGATGGCCGTCCCCGGCGGCACGTCCCCGGACAGCATGCACGCTGCGCAATTCGTCCACCATCGCATCGCGGGCGGTGTCGGCGGGCGGACGGAGCCGGCTCAGCAGCACCGAGCGGTGCCGCTGGGTCACCGGGCGCGGGCCCCGGTGCCGCCTGACCGGTCGGGTCGGTCACCTCACAGGCCTCCGGGGTCGACGTCGCCGGGTCGCAACGCAGCCGACGTGTAATCAGCGCGTGTTGCCCGCGTGTGTCCGGGCGAGGTCGATCAGTTGACCCGCGAAGTCGCCCAGCAGGCCGGTGTAGTGCTTGGCCGGCGGTGCGGCGAACTCGTTGCGCACGCTGGTTCGCAGCCCCATCGTGACCAGCCCCTCGACCTGCTTGACCGCGGCGGCCACCCCGTCGATCACCGGCACCCCGACGAGGTCGGCGAGCCGGCGGCACAGGTCCGCCATCCCCGCACAGCCCAGCACGACGACGTCCGCGCCGTCCTCGACCACCGCGGCCCGACACTCGGCGGCGATCCGGGCGAAGGAGTCCCCGACCGGGTCGTCCAGCTCCAGCACCGGGACCTCGCAGGCCCGCACCCGGGCGCAGTGCCGCTCGAACCCGTAGTGACCGGCCAGGTCCTCGGCGCGGCCGGCCGTCCGGCTGAGCGTGGTGACCACCGAGAAGGAGCGCCCCAGGAAGCTCGCCGTGTGCATGGCGGCCTCGGCGATCCCGACCACCGGGCCGACCGCGAGTTCGCGCGCCGCGTCCAGCCCAGGATCACCGAAACAGGCGAGCACGTAACCCTGGGCGCCGGTGGCCTCCGCACGCCTGATCTCGGCGAGGATCCCGGGGACCGCCAGCGCCTCGTCGTAGTGACTCTCGATGGAGGCCGGCCCCATCGTCGGGGTTGACCGCAGTGATCGTGGTCCCGCGCCGCCGCCACCGACCGGGCGGCGGCGCCGATCCGGCGGGTCATCGACACAGTGGTGTTCGGGTTGATCACGGTGATCTGCATCGGGCCCTCCGGGCGGTCGGGGCGGACGGCTGCGCCCGGGACGGCGGACCGGCCCGGGCGCTGCGGTGGTCGGGGTGGGAACGGTCAGTGATCGGCCACGGCGGGCAGGTCGTCGACCGGAGACCGAGTTACCCACCACGCGGGTCGCGACGTAGTGCGCCACGAAACCGATGGCCGCGCAGATGAACCAGGTGTAGTTGGCCACCGACATCGGCAACGCGAACACGATCACCACACCGACCAGCGCACCGAGCGCGGTCGCGCCGATGGCGACCGGGTTGTAGCCCTTGGTGTAGTGGTAACGGCCGGTCGGGCTCATCGAGTACAGGTCGTCCACCACCACCCGTTGCCGCTTGACCAGGTAGTAGTCCGCGATCAGCACCCCGTACAGCGGACCGATGAAGCAGCCCAACGTGTCCAGCGTGTAGTGGATGACCTCGGGGCTGGAGTACAGGTTCCACGGGGTGATCAGGATCGAGCCGATCGCGGCGATCATCCCGCCCATCCGCCAGGAGATCTTCTGCGGACTCACGTTCGAGAAATCGAACGCCGGCGAAATGAAATTGGCCACGATGTTGATGCCGACGGTGGCGATCATGAAGGTGAGCGCACCGATCAGGGCGGCGGTCACCGAATCGATCTTGTTCACCGTCTCGACCGGATCGGTGATCAGTTCACCGAACACCGGCCGGGTGGCCGCGGCGGTGACCACGACGAGCAACGAGAACACGATGAAGTTCACCGGCAGGCCGAGCAGGTTGCCCTTCTTGATGGCCTTGAACGATTCGCCGTACCGGGCGAAATCGCCGTAGTTCAGCATCGGCCCGGAGAAGTAGGAGACCACCAGGGCGATGGAGGAGAGAATGACCGGCACCGACGGCCCACCCGGTCAGGGTCAGCCCACCTTCGGCGAGGTTGAAGTCGATGTTCGACCAGCCGGCCTTGGCGACCAGGTAGATGGCCAGCGCGAACATCACCACGTAGACGGCCGGGCCGCAGAAGTCGATGAACTTGCGGATCGACTCCATTCCGCGCCAGAACACGACGGCCTGAGCCACCCACATGATCATGAACGCGACCCAGCCCAGCAGCGACAGCCCGGCGAAGCCGTACTGCTCCTTGTCCGCGACGGCCGCCCATGACGGCCAGAACTTCACCGCCAGCAGGACCAGCGAGTGCGACGCCAGGTAGGTCTGGATGCCGTACCAGGCCACCGCGATCAGGCCCCGGATGATCGCCGGCACGTTCGCCCCGAGCACGCCGAACGGGATCCGGGAGGCGACCGGGTAGGGCGTGCCGGTGCGCTGACTCGGCCGGGCGACCAGGTTGCACAGGAAATAGACGATCGTGATACCGACGAGCAACGCGATCAGCACCTGCCAGGCCGCCAGTCCGAGCGCGAAAAGACTTCCTGCGGTGACGTAACCGCCGACGCTGTGCACATCGCTCATCCAGAACGCGAAGAACGAGTACGACTTCCAGGTCTGCTTCTCCAGCGGCGCCAGATCCTCGTTGGTCAATCGCGGGTGATAGGTGTCCTTGATCAGCGCACCGTGCGGACGCGCCGCTTCCGGTGGCGCGAGAACGGTGGTTCGCTGCGGACGGGGTCGCAGTTTCACGAGATCTCGGTCATCGGTGGCCCCTGGGACGGAGGACGGGTCGCGCAGTCGGCGACGGCAGTGAGAACGACACAACGGGACGATTCGAGGTGAACGATCCGGCCGATCACCGTGCAGGCGGTCCGACACCGGCGATTCCGGTTCATCTCGACGTGTGACACGGTAGGAGCGGGTTGTTTCCCGGTCGTGTCGGGGAACATATATTTCGCGCGCACCGGGCCCCGGTCCGGGTTCGCCCACGGGTGCCGGCCAGCCGGCGGGCGCGAGCTACCCTGGCGATATGACCGTCGTGCCGCTGGGCCTACCGCGCCCGGGTCCGGGCCCGATCCGGGCCCACCAGCCGACCGCGACCCTGAGCACCGCCGACCGCCCGGACGCTGCCCGGGCTGATCGACCGTTTCGGGCGGGCCGCCACCGACCTGCGGGTCTCGCTGACCGACCGGTGCAACCTGCGCTGCACCTACTGCATGCCCGCCGAGGGCCTGGACTGGCTGCCGTCGACGGAGTTGCTCACCGACGACGAACTGCTCCGGCTGATCCGGATCGGCACCGAGGACCTGGGCATCGACGAGGTCCGCTTCACCGGCGGCGAGCCGCTGCTGCGCCGGGGCATCGTCGAGCTGATCGGCCGGGTCGCCGCGCTCCCCCGGCGGCCCCGCGCAGTCGATGACCACCAACGGCCTCGGGCTGGTCCGCAAGGCCACCGCGCTGGCCGCGGCCGGGCTGGACCGGATCAACGTCTCACTGGACACGATGGATCCGGCTGACCTTCGACCGGCTGACCCGCCGGGACCGGCACGCCGACGTCATCGCGGCGCTGGCCGCCGCCGCCGCCGCCGGCCTCACCCCGGTGAAGATCAACACCGTGCTGATGCGCGGCGTCAACGACGACGAGGCGCCGGCGCTGCTGGCGTTCGCCTGCGCCACGGGTATCAGCTGCGGTTCATCGAGCAGATGCCGCTGGATGCCCAGCACGGCTGGGACCGCACCCAGATGGTCACCGCCGACGAGATCCTCGAGCCGGCTCGCGACCGACCTTCACCCTGACGCCGCACGCGGCGCCGCGGGCCGGCGCGCCCGCCGAGCTGTTCGACGCGACCGGTCCCGACGGCGCACCGGGCAGGTCGGCATCATCGCCTCGGTCACCCGGCCGTTCTGCGGCGACTGCGACCGCACCCGGCTCACCGCCGACGGCCAGATCCGCAACTGCCTGTTCTCGCGCGACCGAGACCGACCTGCGGGCGCTGCTGCGCGGCGGCGCCGCCGACGCCGAGATCGCCGACGCCTGGCGGGCGGCGATGTGGGTCAAGCTGCCCGGCCACGGCATCAACGACCCGTCGCTTCCTGCAGCCGGACCGGCCGATGTCGGCGATCGGTGGCTGACGATGACCGCCGCCGACGCGTCGGACCGTCACCGTCACCGTGCGCTACTACGCCGCCGCTGCGGCCGCGGCGCGGTGTCGAGGAGGAGCGGTCGCGACGCTGCCCGCACCGCGCCACCGTGCGGTCCTGCTGGACGGCTGCGTCCAGCGCTTCGGGCCGGCGCTCGCCGACCGTGCTGGAGCGGTGCAGCTACCTGCTCGACGAGGTGGCGGTGCACGATCTGCGACACGCCCGCTGCGCCGCGGCGCGCAGCTGGACGTGCTGCCGCCGTTCGCCGGCGGCTGACCGACGGGATCCGTCCCGGCGCGCGGTGTATCTGAACGCGCGATAGTGCCTCTGACTGGTGCCGGGCGGCGCCGCGATTCATCGCTGTACGCGCCCGCCGCCTCCGCCATCCGACCGGCGGCGGAGGAATACCCTCACACGCGCGGCTCTGTGTCAATGGCAGCACGCCTCATCGCACCGCTCGCCCGTCCCTGGAGGATGCAGTGACCCAGCCCCCGTCCGAAGGCGAACCGCCGTCCGCGGGTCGGCCCGACCACGAGACCGGCGGATCGACGCCGGTCAGTATCCGGCCGCCGGCCACCGACGTCCCGCGCCCCGACCGGCTTCCCGCCGCCGACCGGCCTCCCACCGCCCGCCCCGGGCGGTGACGGACCGCCGCCCCGGGTACGGCCCGCCCCCGCAGCAGGTGCGGCCCACCGCCGCAGTACAGCCCAGCCCGGCCGCGGCCAGGGCGAGCCCAGCCGGGCGGGCTTCCCGCCGCCGCCGACCGGGCGGCTCCGGACCGCCGCAGCAGGGCTACGGACCTCCGCAGCCGGGCTACGGGCACGCCCCAGCAGGGATACGGGACGCCGCCGCAGGGCGGTTTCCGCGCCGCCCGCAGCCGGGTACGGCCAGCCGCAGCAGGGCTACGGCCAGCCGGCGCAGGTAGCTCCCGCCGCCGGCCCAGGGTCGGCTACGGAGCCCGCCGCAGGGCGGCTTCCCGCCGCGCCGGCGGCGGCGCCGCGATGCCGCCGATCGACGTGTCCAAGGTGGGCACCGGCGACTGGGTCGTCCTCGGCCTCGGGCGTGCTGCTGCTGATCTTCAGCTTCTTCGGCTGGCTGTCGGTGAGCTACAGCTTCCTCGGTCGTCTCCGAGAGCTACAGCGTCGGCGGCTGGAACCGGTTCTGGTGGCTCGCCCCGCTGCTGGTGCTGGTCATCACCGTGGTCCGGGCGGCGCAGTTGCTCACCGGCATGCTGGTCAAGGAGGTCAAGCCGCTCTGGCTGCTCTACGCCGCGGCCGCCGCCGTGGTCCTCTACCTGATCTCGCTGATCGACATCTTCGTCCAGACGTCGGGAACCGACCGACGACGCTGGGTGAGGCCGGCGGCGCCGCCAGCATCGGCGCCGGGTTCGGGATCTGGGCCTCGCTGATCCTGGCGCTGGCCTTCGTCTACTTCCTCGCGCTGTCG